>NZ_CP011868.1:4847041-5452921 GCF_001294645.1 Pseudonocardia sp. HH130629-09 | reverse complement strand
CCGGTCCGGGGCGCGTGGCAGCCGTCGCGGGGCCTAGTACTCCAGCCGCACTTCGTTAGCTGGGCTGTCTTCGTCGTCGGTAGTGGCTTTCGCGGGCTCGGTGTTGGTGGCGGCGACGCCAGGTCGACCAGGCCCAGCCCACGGTGCGGGCGGGGATGTGGATCAGAGATGCCAGGAGACGTCGGATCTCGGCGAGGGTGAGCGGGATGAGCCCGTGAGCAGGTCTTTTGGGGCGATCGCCGCGGTGACCGAGAGGTAGGCGTGGGCGAGCATGGCCAGGGTGATGTGGCGGTACCAGGCGTCGTAGCGGCGGACCTGGTACTGGTCGAGTCCGATGTCGTTCTTCGCGGTCTGGAAGCACTCCTCGATCGCCCACCGTGCCCCGGCGACCCGGACCAACTCCCGCAGCGGTGTGGCGGCGGGTGCGGCGCAGCGGTAGAACGCCAGCTCACGGACCGTCTTGCCCTCGGGAACGGTGGTCTGGCGGCGGGCCAGCAGCCAGTGCCCCCGACCCGGAGGGGAGGCCGTCGGTGTCGAGGGTGACCGCGGTCCAGTCGTAGGCGCGCTCGCCGTGCGCGCCCGGGCCGACCGAGCGCGGTTCCCAGGCGTCTCGGTCGGTGTCGGGTTCGCGGCCGCTGGCGATCGTGGCGGGGACCTCGTGTCGTCGGACGGGGCGGAGCATGGTCGTCGACCTCACCGGGGTATCTCGTGGGGCGTGGGCTGCGGCAGCATCACGGAAGATCGTTCCTATGGCTTCGGTGCGGTGCCGGTTCGGCGTCGGTCCGTCCGCCGAGGTGGCGGGCCAGGAACCGCTCGGTGGCGCGGTGGAAGTCGATCTGGTTCTGCGGATTGACGAACCCGTGTCCCTCGTCGTCCTTGACCAGGTACTCCACCTCGACGTCGCGATCGCGCAGAGCGGCGACGATGGTGTCGGACTCCGCGCGCACCACGCGGACGTCGTTGGCGCCCTGGACGACCAGCAGCGGGGTGCGGATCCGGTCGGCCCGGTGGATCGGGGACCGGGCCGCCATGTCCGCAGCCTGCTCGGGGACGTCCGGATCACCGACGTAACGGCCCCAGAAGTTGGTCAGGTTCCTGCGGACGAACGGCGGCACACTTTTCGCGAAGGACACCAGGTCGGAGATCCCGACGTAGTCCACGGCGGCGGCGAACACATCCGGAGTGAAGCTCACCGCGACCAGCGTCGCGTACCCGCCGTAGGAGCCCCCGACGATCCCGATCCGCTCCGGATCCGCCAGGCCGCGGCCCACCGCCCAGTTCACCGCGTCGATCAGATCGTCGTGCATCGCCCCCGCGAACTCCCCGACCGCCGCCTGAGTGTGAGCATTGCCGTAGCCGACCGAACCCCGGAAGTTGACCTGGAGGACCGCGTAGCCGCGGTTGGCCAACAGCTGCGTCTGCGGGCCGAACCCCCAGGCGTCGCGGTACCAGGGTCCGCCGTGCACCAACAGCACCAACGGCAGGGTCGTCGGCTCGGTCGCGACCGGCAGGGTCAGGTACGACGGCAGCGCCCGCCCGTCGCGGGCGGTGATCGTCACCGGCGTCATCGGGGCCAGCGCGGCCGGGTCCAGGCGTGGGTCGTCGGCGAACAGCAGCCGCGACGCGCCCGTGGAGTGGTCGTAGAGCCAGGTGCGGTCCGGGTCGCGGTCGTGGGTGAACGACACCACCCAGCGGGTGCCGGTGTCGTCGGTGGAGATCGCTTCCAGATCGCCGTCGGACAACTGCTCGACCTTGGCCAGTACATCGGCGAAGTGCGGGTCCAACGCGTGGATGACCTGGCGCTCACCGAGGTATCGCACCCCCAGCAGCTCCCCGGTGTGCCGGTGGCGGATCAGCGGTGACTCGGTCTGTCTGACCCCCTGCAACACTGCGCGGCGCAGCGCGTCCAGGTCCAGCTCGGGATGGCTGTCGACCTCGGTCTCGACCCCGGTGGTCAGGTCGAGTCGGGCCAGCCGCATCCGGTCGGACCCGGTGTAGGAGCCGAACCACATGCCGGACCCGTCCGCGGTCAGCTCCCCGGGGACCAGTCCGTAGAGGTGATCGCGGCCGGAGAACTCGGCGATGGTCTCCGGGGCGCCGTCGTTCCAGCGCGCCACGACGATCGTGCCGTCAGCGGCCAGCATCTGGACGACCAGCCGCCCGTCGGGGGCTGCGACCAGTCCATCACCTGGCCCGGGTTCTGAGCCAGCACGGTCAGTTCGCCGGTGGCCACGTCCAGCTCCGCCAGGTCCATCTCGTCGACCCGACGCTGGTTGATCTGCAACAGCACTGTCCCCGGTCGCGCGACCGGCTGATCCCACTTCAGAACCCTGGCCCCTGGATACGGGGTCAGATCCACCACCGGGCGGTCCGGCCGAGTCACCTCGACCCGGAACAGGTGGAAGTTCTCGTCGCCGCCGTCGTCCTGGGCGTAGAGCAACCACCGCGAGTCCGCGGTCCAGGCAAAGCTCAGGATGTTGCGGGTCCGGTCCGCGGTGACCCGGCGTGGCTCGCCGTCGACGCCGTCGACCGCACCGAGGTCACGCACCCACACGTTGAGCCGGTCGCTCCACGGCGCCAGATAGGCGATCCGGGTGCCGTCCGGAGACAGCACCGCCTTGCTGTGCGCGGGCAGGGCGAACAGATCCTCGACCGCGATCAGGTCGGGATGAGCGGGCGTGGACGGTGCCATCAGTGTTCCTTCTGCCGGGTGCAACGATGCGCCCAACCGACACTGTGCCGTCGCGGCACACGCAACGCGCAGTGATCCGAATCACCGACGATACCGAAGGGGTCAGGCGCCTGGCGAAACGCCGCAGGTGCCGTTGCAGTACTAGTACTCCAGCCGCAGTTCGTGATATCTCTAGGCTAGGCTTTGATCTTGTGTATGTGGAGGAGGGTCTCGAGGCGTGGGCCGGTGGCTTGGACGGGTTGTTCGGGCTGGTGGCGGGGCGGTTCTTCCGGACAGAGCCGCGGCGTCGGGCACGGGCGTATGTGCGCGGGCTGTTGGCACCGTTGGCGGGGAAGAACGGGTGGACGTTGGCCGAGGTCGCCGGCGACACGACGCCGGATGGCATGCAGCGGCTGCTCAACTCCGCGACCTGGGACACCGACGGTGTCCGCGACGATCTGCGGGACTACGTGGTGGAGCACCTCGGCGAGGCCGGTGGGGTGCTGATTGTCGACGAGACCGGGTTCCTGAAGAAGGGGGCCAAGTCGGCCGGGGTGCAGCGCCAGTACTCCGGCACCGCGGGCAGGGTGGAGAACTGCCAGCTCGGAGTCTTCTGCGCCTATTCCACGAGCACGGGCCGCACGCTGATCGACCGCGAGCTCTACCTGCCGAAGTCCTGGACCGGGGACCGGGAACGCTGCCGGTCCGCGGCGGTGCCTGACGAGGTCGAGTTCGCCACCAAGGCGGTACTGGCCACCGACATGATCGGTCGGGCTCTCGACGCGGGAGCCCCGGCAGCATGGGTGGCCGCGGACGAGGCCTACGGACAGGATCACGAGTTCCGTTCCTGGTGCGAGCGGCGCCGGATCGGCTATGTCGTCGCCGTACCGCGCAGCCAATCCATCCCGCTCTCACCCAGTGGTGCTGACCTCGCAGTCGACATCGCCGGGCTGGTCGGGTCACGACGTGCTGACGACCTGGTCGCGCGTGCCCCGCAGCAGGCGTGGAAGCGTCGCTCAGCCGGTCCCGGGGCCAAGGGCGAGCGGCTCTATGACTGGGCGGTGGCCGGCCTGTACCCGCCCCCGGACGCCCCCGCTGGGTGGGGGCGCTGGCTACTGGTCCGGCGCCAGATCCTCACCGCCACCCAACTCGAGTCCGGTATGGAGCCGGAGCTGGCCTACTACCTCTGCGCTGGACCGCCCGGCACCGGCGACGACGACCTCATCCGGGTCGCCGGGGCGCGCTGGGCGATCGAGGAGTGCTTCCAGACCGCGAAGAACGACATCGGACTCGACCAGTACCAGGTCCGCCGCTACGACGCCTGGTACCGCCACATCACCCTGGCCATGCTCGCCCACGCCTACCTCTCGGTCACCGCGGCGATCGCCCCAAAAGACCTGCTCACGGGCTCATCCCGCTCACCCTCGCCGAGATCCGACGTCTCCTGGCATCTCTGATCCACATCCCCGTCCGCACCGTGGGCTGGGCCTGGTCGATCTGGCGTCGCCGTCACCAACACCGAGCCCGCGAAAGCCACTACCGGCAACGAAGACAGCCCAGCTAACGAACTGCGGCTGGAGTACTAGGTGTGATGTCCAGGCAGGTTGGTCAGGCGACTGATCGGCGGTAGGCCGTTGGTTGCGCTGTGGGGCCGGTGGTGATTGTAGAAGTGCAGCCAGCCGGGGAGCGCGTCTCGCCGAGCCGTTTCGCAGGAGTGGCGTCCACCAAGGTGGTGTGCGACCGGCCCGGTGACGAGCTGGTCGAGCTGTAGGGCGGCCACCGCGTGATCTTCTGAACGCCTCTCACAGCCCACAGAAGATGGATCACGCGATGACCGCACCCTCCAGTATCGACCCCACCGAGTTCCTGCACGAGCAGCTGTCCCAGGCGAGCCCGGATCTGCTGCGCCACATGTTGACCACGTTCATCAACACCCTGATGTCCGCCGACGCCGACTCGGTGTGCGGCGCGGCCTGGGGCGAGCGTTCCGAGGCTCGCACGAACACCCGCAACGGCTACCGCCACCGCGACTTCGACACCCGCGCCGGCACGATCGACGTGGCGATCCCCAAGCTGCGCAACGGCTCCTACTTCCCCGACTGGTTGCTGGAGCGTCGTCGCCGGGCGGAGCGGGCCCTGACCACGGTGGTCGCGACCTGCTACCTGCTCGGGGTCTCGACGCGGCGGATGGAGAAACTCGTCGACTCCCTGGGCATCACGAGGTTGTCGAAGTCGCAGGTCTCAGAGATGGCCCGGGACCTCGACGGCCAAGTCGAGCAGTTCCGGACGCGTCCGCTCGACCAGGGCCCCTACACCTTCGTCGCCGCCGACGCGCTCGTGCTCAAAGTCCGCGAGGGCGGCCGGGTCGTGGCAGTCCACGCCCTGCTCGCCACCGGGGTCAACGGCGACGGACACCGGGAGATCCTCGGCCTGCAGGTCAGCTCCGCCGAGGACGGCGCCGGCTGGCTGGGGTTCTTCCGCGACCTCACCGCCCGCGGTCTGACCGGCGTCGCGCTGGTCACCAGCGACGCCCACGCCGGCTTGGTGTCCGCGATCGGGGCGACCCTGCCCGGCGCCGCCTGGCAGAGGTGCAGGACGCACTACGCGGCGAACCTGATGGCTGCGACCCCGAAGCAGTCCTGGCCGTGGGTGCGGGCGTTGCTGCACTCGGTCTATGACCAGCCCGACGCCGCATCGGTGCACGCCCAGTTCGACCGGGTCCTCGACGCCTTGGCCGACAAGCTCCCGAAGGTCGCCGAGCACCTCGACGCCGCCCGAGCCGACGTCCTGGCCTTCACCGGCTTCCCGAAAGAACTGTGGCGCCAGATCTGGTCGAACAACCCCTCCGAGCGCCTGAACCGTGAGATCCGGCGCCGCACCGACGTCGTCGGGATCTTCCCCGACCGCGACTCCCTGATCCGCCTCGTCGGCGCGGTCCTGGCCGAGCAACACGACGAATGGGCCGAAGGACGCCGCTACCTCGGCCTCGACGTCCTCGCCCGCTCCCGCGTCACCACGATCCCCGACACCGCCACCAGCGCTGAGGAGGCGACCTCGACCACCACCATCCCGGCGCTCAGCGCCTGACCGAACAAGAAGATCACGCGGTCGTCGTCACACACCACGCCAGCGGACTTGACCCTGACCAGCGAGCTTCTGCGTCAGGAGATCGCGAAGGTTGCAGCGCAACTGCTCTGACCACAGCTGCACAGGTCACCGGCTCGCTAGCTCGGCGTCTGCACCCACACAACCAGGCCCCTGAGCTGCCGGAACGGCAGGTTGAAAAAGGCTCACTGAGCAACGACGCCGAAACACCGATCACGAGACAGGCCCATCCGGTCCGGTTCGTTCGATGGGTGGGCATGGCGAAGGGGCCGGCCTGCGCGTTCTGCCGGGAGCTCCCGCCGCTCGTCGTGTCGGGCTTCGGAGATCAACCAGCAGGAACAGGCAACGCGCACAGCCGCGCGAACGCGCGGGCGAGATCGACCGCCCAGGGCCAGGACCGTTGGATACGGACCCAGACTCGGCGTTGCCCGCGGGTGATCCGCGCGGCGGTGTGCAACAACCGGTAGCGCAACGCCTTCGGCTCGACCTTCGCCAGGTCGCCGTCGAGAAGCAGGCGCTGGGTCCAGGTGATCAGGTCGACCGCGAGCATGACCACGGTCAACCACGCCGCGTTGACGGCGAAGGACCGGGACGGGAAGTGGTTGAGGCCGGTGTCCTTGCCGCAGCGGATCCGGTCCTCGACCCGGGCGTGGGCGCGGTGGCGGGCGTCGAGGAAGGCGAGCTGCCCGACGCGGGTGTCGGTGGCGAACGCGGTGTAGCGCCAGCCGTCACGCTCCTCGAACGCATCGAGCTGCGCGCCGGGATGCGGCCGTTCGCGACGGACGACAACGCGGGTCCCGGCCGGGTAGTCGACCAACGCGGAGGCGGGGAGCAAGCCGGTGATCTCGGCCAGCCCGGCGCCGTCACGGTGCCCGCCGTCAGCGTCGACCGCCTCGGCCCACACCGTCTTCGGGACCAGGCTGATCACGGTGCGTTCGCGGTCGGTGACGGCCCAGCCGACGGAGAACTCACAGCTCACCGCTGTGTCTTGTTGCGCTCGGATGTGGGCGAGGAAGGCTTTCGTGGCGCCCGCGGTGTCGGTGCGGACCAGGATCGGGTGCCCGTGACGGAACGCGTCAGGGATCTGGGCGAGCGCGTCGTCGAGCACGTTGATGTGATCCGCGGCGGTGTTCGCACCGGCGTTCCCGCGGCGCAAGCGGGCGGCGAGGAACTCGCCGGTGTTGTCGCAGAACGCCAGCATCGGGTGATACCCGAACGTCTTCTTGAACGTGGGCGTGGCCTGTTCCTTCTCGCTGTGGGCGATGACGATCGTGGCGTCGAGATCGATCACCAGCACGTCCCGGCCGTGCCGGCGCAGGTCGCGGCCGGCGACCCGAGCCGCGGGAAACGCGCGACCATCGACGTCGGCGTGCTGGGCCCAGACCACCTCCCGGGCCCGCGCCCGCCCCGCCGCGATCGAGGACAACCGGCGCTCGTCGAGCTTGTCGAGCAGTCGCCAGCAGGTCGAGTCCGATGCCACCGACCCGAACACCGCGCCCTGATCGGCCAGGACCGCGATCTCGCAGATCCTCGTGGCCCCGTCGGCGACCGCGACGGCCAGATCGACCAGCACCCGCCCCGGATCATGACGCGCCCGAGCTCGTCGCAGCGGTGCGAGCGCGGTCGAGAGTTCACTGGTCAACGTGGTCCGGTCGGCGACATCGGCCAGCAGACGCGACCCGACGTGCGACACCACCCCAGCGCCGTCGGCGGTCACGATGACCGGTGGGCGCGTGCTTGTAGTCTGCACTCGGAAAGTGCCTCCTCGACCATGGCGGACAGGGCTTCGACACCCGCTGTCTTACCTGGTCACGAGGCACTTTCTTCAGTTGGGGTCGGAGATCACCGGCACAGCCCGTGAAGAGTCCGGGCTAGGTGTGATGCCCAGCCAGGTTGTTCAACCTGGTGATGGGTGTGGCCTTTCCGATTGCCAAGTGGGGCCTGTGGTGGTTGTAGTCGTGGACCCATGCTGGCAGAGCCGCGAGTCGGGCTGACTCGGAGTTGTAGAACTTCTTGAAGGCCCAGCCCTCGGCCAGGGTCCTGTGGAAGCGCTCGATCTTCCCGTTCGTCTGCGGCCGGTAGGGCCGTGTCTTTTTCGGGGTGATGCCCAGCTCGGCACACGTGTCGCGCCAGAGATGAGACTTGTAGCAGCCGCAGTTGTCGCTGAGCACGCGTTTGACCGTGACACCGCGGCAGGCGAACCAGGCGACCGCATGATCCCGCTAAGCATTGCATTTGTTTCGTTTCGTTTCGTTGAGCGTTCGGACAACCGTCGGAACCCCATTTCTGACTGATAGTCGCTTGCCTTGTCAGTGTGGCGTAGTTCAGTCAGCTATCATGCGGCCATGACAGGACAGGCTGGTGGGTCGGACCGGGTTGAGGTTGTCGTCAATCGGGACGGCCGGGTCCTGATCCCTGCACAGGTCCGTCGGGATCTGGGTCTGGCTGCCGGATCCACGTTGCTACTGTCAGTCGAGGACGGCCGGGTGGTGATGGAGTCCCGCGCCCAACTGGTCTCGCGGATGCGTCGGGAGATTGCCGAGTCCTGGCAGGGCGACCCGACGGAGTCGGTGACCGATGAGCTGCTCGCCGAGCGGCGCGCCGAGGCGGCCACCGAGGACGCGCGATGAGCGCGGGCGTTGCTGCTGGTCGCTCCGGCCCCGCTGTCCTGGACGCCTCCGCGGTTCTGGCCTGGCTCCGCACCGAGCCCGGTGCCGAGGTCGTCGACGAGTATCTCGACACCGCAGTGCTGTCCGCGGTCAACCTCGCCGAGGTTCATCAGAAGCTCGGCCAGCACGGCGTCGACGCCGACCGTGCAGTGACTCGGCTGCGCACCCTGGGGATCCGGATCGAGCCGCTCGACGCGGCCGACGCGATCATCGCGGCCAAGCTATGGCCGGCCACCCGCACGGCCGGACTGTCCCTGGGTGACCGCTGCTGCCTGGCCCTGGCCGCCCGCCTGTCGGGCCCCGCGATCACCGCTGACATCGCGTGGACCGGACTGGATCTGGGCGTGACCGTCGTACCCATCCGGTAGACACAGATTCCCCAGCGCGGAGCGGACAGACCAGTTGCCCCCGACCCCGTCCGTCGCGGCGGTCGACTCGATCAGCTGGCGTCGGCACAGCGATGGGAGAGCTCTGACCATGACAACGACACCGGACCCGCCGGAAGGGCCCGACCGGGGCCGTCAGCCTTGCTGCCCTCGACCTCGGAGCCTGGTCGGCCGATGACGGGCTGGCATTCGAGGCGGCCGAGTGGAGCCTCGGCGCCATGATCGCCAGGACGACTGCAGCCGACGCCGCCGAGCGCGCCACGCCGGTTGACCAGCACGTCCCCGCCGTCGAAGTACGGCCGCCATTCCGGGGGGAACAGGCCGGTCAGCTCCGGTACGACGAGCGCGTCGATCACCAGGTGGACCAGGTGACGCGTGCCCCGGTTGCGGAACCGGTGCAGGCGGCCGAAGTCCCCGAACCAGAGCTCGCCCGGCTGCCACGAGTGTGGGATGCCATCGAGGTCGAGCACCGCGCCCGGATCGGTCGCGATCGGCATGTGCATCCGGGCGATCCCGGAACGCGGGCCGCGCGCTGTCTCCCGGCACTCGACCCCGGAGCTCCCCGGCGACACGGTCAGGATCCGCACGTCGTGCACCGGCGCGGGAATCGCGTCCAGCACGGCTCCCAGACGGGGGTTCCGTGAGCCTTGCGGCACGACGCCGAGCTGGTCCATGACAAGCCCGTCCATGACACCGTCGACGGCGAACCCACCCAGCAAACGCGCGGCCTCGGCCGGCATCGGCACCGCAGCTCGTTCCGCAGCTCCGGGCATCGTGGTCCCCTCGGTTCGTGGCCGCTTGGCGAGGATCAGGAGCGCGGTGCGGCCAGGTCGTCCAGCCGTCGCACCACCTCGTCCAGGGCGGTGGACGTGTCGATCTCGACAGTGGCGCTCCGGCGCAACAGTGGCTCGACGAACGCATGGTTCTCGATGATCGCCTCGCGCTCCTCGGCGCTCTTTCCGTACGGATTGTTCGATCGGCTTGTGATGCGTTCCAGCATGATCTCGACGGGCGCGCTCAGAAGGGCGATGTGTTCGAACAGGTGGTAGAAGTTCACCTGGTTCGTTTTGCATCCGGAGACAAACAGTTTGCCCTCCGTGTGCCCGGTCAGCAACTCGGTCATCGCGTCCTCACGCCAGATCCAGTCGCTTGACCCGTCTCGGTCGGTCGTCCACCTACTCCATTCGTCGGTGTCGGTGTCGACGATCCGGTGGCCTCGCTCCCCGAGCATCTCGAGAGCGGATGTCTTCCCCGTTCCAGACATTCCTGTGATCAGGACTCGCAACATGACGGAAACCCTATCACGATCATGGTCGGCGCTGTTCCGGAGGTGTCTTCTTTCGGACGACGAAGTCTTCCACGACCAGCATGTCCATTCCGGACGCGTGCAGCGTGCGCACCGCGTCGATCGGAGTAAACACGATCGGTTCGCCCGCCAGGTTGAACGACGTGTTCAGCAGGATCGGGACGCCGGTGAGCCTTTCGAACTCGCGCAGCAGGCGGTGAAACCGCGGATTGTCGTCGCGGACCACCCGCGTTCAAGGACTCGATCGCGTTCGTGCTGCAGATGACCTTGCGGATCTCCACGTCGTAGTCGAGGAAGGGCACGAACTCTGACCAGGCGTTGTTCCAGAGCGCGATGACCTTGAGTCCAAGACCGCTGGATACTGAGCCTTTCCCAGTAGGTGCTGGTTGATCATGTGGTTCGGTCGTGCTCGACGTGGAGCAGGACGAGCGCGGCGGCGGTGATCGCGCCGATCCGCCAGGGGCAGAAGCTGACCCGGCGTAGCGCCTTGAAGGTGGTCTTGAGCAGGGAGTTCCCGCGTTCGGCCACAGCCCTGACGGCGGAGTGCAGCGTGTTGACGGTGCGTTTGTCCACCGACAGTCCGCCGCCGGTGGGGGTCTTGAACGGGCAGGTCAGGCGGGTGTTCTCACCGTCGTAGCCGAGGTCGGCGAGCACGACGTGGGTGTCGTCGGTCCAGTCCTCGATCGCGTCGAGCAGGCCGGGGTGGCCGCGGGCGCAGGTGGTGTCGTGCTCGCGGCCCGGGCGCACCGGGGAGGTCCACAACGGCCACCCGTCAGGCGCGGTGAGGACCTGAACGTTCCCGCCGTGGACGTGGTGCTTGCCCGACCACCACAGATCCACTCCCGGGGTCGGTCCGGGAGTGCGGGAGCGGTCAGTGTGGATCACGGTGCCGTCGAGGTGAACGTGGGTGTGCCCGGCGGTGCGGGCCGCGAGCAGCGCGCCGGGCAGTCCAGGCGCGGCGGCGGCCAGAACGTCGATACCTTCGTGCAGGTAGCGGTAGGTACTCGACAGGCTCAGCTGGTTGTCGGCGGCGAGCTGGGCGACCCGGGTCGCGTCGAGGAACCAGCGCAGCACCAGCACCGCGTGGCGGTCACAGTCCAGCGCCCGACGCCCGCGCCGGGTCCCGCGCCGGAGGCGTTCCTCGGCCAACAGCCGCGACAACATGGACGCGGTGGGCTCCCCGATCGGGAGCACGGCGGTGTAGGTGACAGGATCGGGCACGCGGGACCTCGGTGGTGAGTCGATCTTTGAGCGGACCGATCTCTTCTACCGGGGTCCCGCACCCTCGTTGAGCACCTCCACGCCCCCGGCGTGTCGCCGCCAGCCGCTCCCCACTACTGGGAAAGGCTCACTGAGCCCTTTTCAACCTGCCGTTCCGGCAGCTCAGGGGCCTGGTTGTGTGGGTGCAGACGCCGAGCTAGCGAGCCGGTGACCTGTGCAGCTGTGGTCAGACCCGAATCCGCGAGTAGGCTATGAGCTGATCTTGGTCGGCCAAAGTTGATGTTGCTTGGGTCGGGAGTTGGGTGGTGGGCAAGCGGGCGGCCCGAGTGTCGCCTCGGGTGGCGGGTTCCTGTGCTGGTCGGGGCCGGTGCGGCCGGGTCAGGACGGAGCGGGCAGGGCGCGGACGCGGGCGAGGACCTCGGCGAGTAGGTGCTCGCCGGGTGGTAGGCGCAGGGTGAGGCCGCGGGCGTGGCGCACGAGGCGGGCGGGGATGGTGATCAGCCGCCGGCGCAGGGTGGCGATCATGGCCTGGCCGCCGCGGACGCCGTGCCCGACCAGGCGCCCGTCGCGGGTGCGGGCGGTGAGGTGGTGCAGCCACCCGCTGGTGGTGGCGGCCAGGAGTGCGCCCCACATCCAGGCTCGGTTCACCGCGAGGTGTCCGGAGGGGAGGTGGCGCAGCGCGGCGCCGTGCTTGGTGTCGCGGAACAGGTTCTCCACCTTCGTGCGGTGGCGGTACCAGTACTCGGCCTGCGCGGCTGCGGCAGGTGTGGAGACGTCGAGGTTGGTCACGATGAACGAGTAGGCGAACACCCCGTCGACCTTGGCCACCGTAGCGAGGTCGTCGAGCGGGAGCGCCCGCTGGGCGGGGTGCAGGGTGCGTCGGCGCCGCGCTCGCGGGTCACCGGAGACCTGGCCGTGGTCCAGGTCGAGCCGGACCCGACGGATCAGCAGCTGGGTCGCTGCGGGCCACCAGTTCGGGCAATAGTCGGCCACCGCGACCTGCGCGCCGGTCATGTCGATCGCGTCGGTCCACCCGTCGGCCGCGACGCCGTCGAGGATGCGCCACAGCGGCGCGATGCGTCGGGCGCCGATGGCGAACTCCACGCCGACGAACAGGGCTGCGCGGGCGAGCTGCCCGGCGAAGTAGCCCGCGTCCGCACGCACGCGGACTCGCCCCGCCCGCGCCTGCGCGGGGAGCGCGGCCAGCGCCCGGTAGAACAGCTCGGCGCTGGTGGCGCGGGGGTCATCCCGGCCCGAACCGAGGTCAGCGGCCAGCACCACCGCGGTGTCGGCCCAGGTCGCGACGTGCGGGCGGGCGACCCGCTGGCCTTGGTGGTTGAACGCCACGCCCTGCTTGAGCCGGCCGTAAACCTCGACATCGGTGGTGTCCAGATCGATCGTCACGTCCGCCGTCAGCTGCTCGGCCCGGTCCGGGTCGACCTGGGCGAGCAGGTCCAGCGCGGTGGTGTGCACGTCACCGAGCCCGGTCTCCACCGCCGCCCACTGCCCCTCGATGAACTTGCGCGCGAGCCCGGCGGCGGTCGTGGACGCCAACCCCGGCACCGGCGTGAGTGCCTGCCCGGCGGTGTCGGCGCGGTGCCGGTCCAGCCCGACCAGGAAGTCCTCCCCGCACAGCTGCGCCGCCGACATGCCGACCAGCATCTGCCCGGCGCTGCACCCGCGGTCGCGGTCCTTGATGGGCCCGACCGCGGCGTCGAGCTTGTCGATGATCCCGAGCCGGTCGATCAGTTCGGTCACCGCGGCCAGCCCGGAGAACCTGGTCAGCGCCGCGTCCGGCGCGCCGAGACGCACCCGCGCACACCGCGGGCGTCGCTTGCGTACTGTTCGCACCTGATAGGTGTCCTCTCAACCCGCAATGTCGTGTCGTCGCAAACACGATCATCGCAGGTCAGCGGGCACCTATCGCCATCTCCCCAGTCCGGACACCAGCGCTACTCGCGGATTCGGGTCAGAGCAGTTGCGCTGCAACCTTCGCGATCTCCTGACGCAGAAGCTCGCTGGTCAGGTTGAAAAAGGCTCACTGCCCGCCCCACCGCTCGCGGAACTCGGCGAACCGCGCCGCGGCGGCGGTCTTGTCGACGACGGGCTCAGACTGACCCCCTAGCGTCGGCTTGGGATTGACCCCCTCTGCACGACGCTGAGGGGGTGTTGTCGGTGGAGGACTGGGCCGAGATCCGTCGTCTGCATCGGGCCGAGGGTGTCCCGATCAAGGAGATCGCCCGCCGGCTGGGGGTGGCCCGCAACACGGTGCGCTCCGCGTTGCGGGCGCCGGGCCCGCCGAAGCGGGAACGGGGCCCGCGGGGATCGCTGGCGGATGCGGTCGAGCCGCAGGTGCGGGCATTGCTGGCGCAGTTCCCACGCATGCCGGCCACGGTGATCGCAGAGCGGATCGGGTGGGAGCACTCGCTGACCGTGCTCAAGGACCGGATCCGCCAGATCCGCCCCGAGTATGTCGGGATCGACCCGGTCGACCGGGTCGCCTACGCACCGGGCGAGATCACCCAGTGCGACCTGTGGTTCCCCGAGACCACGATCCCCGTCGGCCCAGGCCAGGAACGGGTCCTACCGGTGCTGGTGATGACGCTGGGCTACTCGCGGTTCTTGTCCGCGACGATGATCCCCTCGCGCCAGGCCGGGGACATCCTGTCCGGGATGTGGCAGCTGATCAGCGACGTCGGGCGGGTGACCCGCACGCTGGTCTGGGACCGGGAGTCTGCGATCGGCGGGACCGGGCGGGTCTCGGCACCGGCCGCTGCGTTCGCCGGCACTCTGGCCACCCGGATCCGGCTTGCCCCACCGCGGGATCCGGAGTTCAAGGGGCTGGTCGAACGCAACAACGGCTACTTCGAGACCTCGTTCCTGCCCGGACGTCGCTTCGCCTCCCCAGCCGACTTCAACCACCAGATCGACGACTGGCTGGCCCGGGCCAACACCCGCACCGTCCGAGCGATCGGCGGCCGCCCGGTGGACGTGCTCGCCCACGACTACGCGGCGATGACTCCGCTGCCGCCGCTGGACCCGCCGATCGGGCTGGCCCAGCGGATCCGGCTGGCACGGGACTACTACGTCCGCGTCGATGCCAACGACTACTCCGTGGATCCGCAGATGATCGGCCGGTTCGTCGATGTCGCCGCCTCACCGCGCGAGGTCGTCGTCTACTGCGCCGGCCAGGTCGTCGCCCGTCACGACCGCAGCTGGGCCCGCCACGCGGTGATCACCGACCCGGCGCACCAGCACACCGCCGCGGCGATGCGCCGCGCCCTGGCCCACGACCGCAACACCCGACAGGCCGCAGCACGCCGTCACCTCGACGGCCACCCGGTGACCCTGCGCGCACTGCCCGACTACGACGCCCTGTTCGGTGTCGACTTCGTCTCCACTGCCGAGGAAGCGAGCAGCTCATGACAACCACACCACCGAAGATCACCACCGACCCCGCTGGGAGCTCGGGGCCGGCCGGTCCGGTGCTGGCCGCGGTCCCCGACGGACTGCCGGCGATGATCGCCTACCTGACCCGGGTCCTGAAGACCCCGACCATCGCGGCCAGCTGGGAACAGCTTGCCGCCCAGGCCCGTGAGGAGAACTGGTCGCACGAGGAGTATCTGGGCGCGCTGCTGCAGCGCCAGGTCGCCGACCGCGAGTCCAAGGGCACGGTCATGCGGATCCGCACCGCGCACTTCCCCCAGGTCAAGACCTTGGAGGACTTCAACCTCGACCATCTGCCCTCGCTGCGCCGCGACATCCTGGCCCACCTGGCCACGAGCACGTTCGTCGCCAAGTGCGAGAACGTGATCCTGCTCGGCCCGCCCGGGATCGGGAAGACCCACCTCGCGATCGGGCTCGGCGTCAAAGCCGCCCACGCCGGCTACTCGGTCCTGTTCGACACCGCCAGCAACTGGATCACCAGACTCGCCGCCGCGCACCAGAGCGGCCGGCTCGAGGCCGAGCTGAAGAAGATCCGCCGCTACAAACTGATCATCATCGACGAGGTCGGCTACATCCCGTTCGACCAGGACGCAGCGAACCTGTTCTTCCAGCTCATCGCTTCCCGCTATGAACAAGGCAGCGTCATGGTCACCAGCAATCTGCCCTTCGGCCGCTGGGGCGAGACCTTCTCCGACGACGTCGTCGCCGCAGCCATGATCGACCGCCTCGTCCACCACGCCGAAGTCCTGACCCTGTCCGGGGACTCCTACCGCACCCGCGCCCGACGCGAGCTCCTGGCCAAACACAACCGCGCCAGCAACGACTGACCATCACCACACCACGCCGGGGGTCAGTTCCAATCCGTCGCTACGGGGTCACTCCCAACCCGCCGTTGACAGGTCTCGGTCGGGGCGGTGTAGATCGGGCGCAGGTCCTTGGCTATCTGGTCCCAGTACTTGCGGCTGGCGTAGCGGAAGCTGTTGCGGATCAGGTGCAGCACACAGGTCTGCACAATGGTCTGTGGCCAGACGGTGGTGATCACCTCGCCGAGCCCGGTCAACCCGTCGCAGACTGCGATACACACATCGGTGGTGCCCCGGTTCTTGATCTCGGTCAGCACCGCGAGCCAGTGAGCCTTTTTCAACCTGACCAGCGAGCTTCTGCGTCAGGAGATCGCGAAGGTTGCAGCGCAACTGCTCTGACCACAGCTGCACAGGTCACCGGCTCGCCAGCTCGGCGTCTGCACCCACACAACCAGGCCCCTGAGCTGCCGGAACGGCAGGTTGAAAAAGGCTCATTCCTTCGACATCGCCCGCCAGGGCCACCTCACCCTGCTGTCCGGCCGACGCCGCCACCGTGGAGACACCGCGGAGATGGTGACGGCCCGAGAATCGTTCCTGGGCCAGGGCCACTACGACGCACTACGCTCGACGATCACAGCATTCGCCGCCGAGCACGCCCCACGACAGACCGGGCTCGTTGCCGACCTCGCCGGAGGCACCGGCTACTACCTCGCCTCAACCCTCGACGCACTTCCTGCAGCGTGGGGCGCGACTCTGGATCTGTCGGGACTGTTTCAAGATCGGTGTTTTCGGTCCGACACGCCGGGCTGAGGTCCGGCGAGATGGGCACGGACAGTGATGACATCGGACCTTGTGGATCCAAGCGAGGGTGACCCGAAGCCTGCTCGGCAGGCGTCGGCGGAGCGGGCCGCTGCGGCGGCGATGGTGGCCGAGGCGAAGGCGCGCGGGCTGGCGTTGACCGGCCCGGACGGCCTGTTGAAGCTCTTTACCAAGAATGTTCTGGAAACGGCGCTGAACGAGGAGATGACCGAGCACCTCGGGCACGACAAGAACCGGGCCGACTCCGGCCGGGAATCCACCAACGTGCGGAACGGGTCCCGCTCGAAGACGGTTCTCTCGGATGCCGCGGGTGACGTGGAGATCGACGTTCCGAGAGACAGGGCCAGCACTTTCGAGCCGCAGATCGTGAAGAAGCGTCAGCGGCGCCTCACAGATGTCGACGAGGTCGTACTGTCGCTGTATGCGAAAGGGATGACGACCGGGGAGGTTTCCGCACATTTCGCTGACATCTATGGGGCGTCAGTATCGAAGGAGACGGTCTCGCGGATCACCGACAAGGTCGTCGCCGAGATGAATGACTGGGTTGGTCGGCCGTTGGATTCGGTGTACGCCGCGGTGTTCATCGACGCTGTCCACGTCAAGGTCCGGGACGGGCAGGTCGCCAACCGGCCGGTCTACGCAGCCATCGGCGTCACCGTGGACGGCTGCAAGGACGTGCTGGGGCTGTGGATGGGCGTCGGCAGTGAGGGCGCGAAGTTCTGGATGAGCGTGCTGGTCGACCTGAAGAACCGCGGCGTGCGTGACGTGCTGTTCCTGGTCTGCGACGGCCTCAAAGGACTCCCGGAGGTCGTGGCCAACGTGTGGCCGCAAACCATTGTCCAAACCTGCGTCGTGCACCTGATCCGAAACACTTTCCGGCTGGTGGGTCGACAGGACTGGGACGCGGTGAAGCGCGACATCAAACCAATCTATGCCGCGCCCAACCCGAATGCAGCACTTATCGCTATGGATGAGCTCGACGAGAAATGGGGCCGTAAGTACGCGGCGATGATCCGGCTATGGCGCAACGCGTGGGAAGAGTTCGTGCCGTTCTTGGACTACGACGTCGAGATTCGAAGGGTGATCTGCTCTACGAATGCGATCGAATCGCTTAACGCCCGCTACCGGCGCGCGGTGCGGGCGCGTGGTCATTTCCCCACTGAGCAGGCTACGATGAAATGCTTGTATCTTGTGACTCGCAGCCTGGACCCGACCGGGACGGGCCGCACGAGGTGGACGATGCGTTGGAAGCCCGTGATCAACGCGTTCGCCATCACGTTCGGTGACCGCTGGCCGGGAGCCGAGACCTACTGAGCAACGACGCCGAAACACCGATCACGAGACAGGCCCGGCCCTACCGGCCTCAGACCAACGGCAAGATCGAACGTTTCCACCGCACCCTCGCCGACGGGTGTGCGGTTCCCCCGAGATCGTGGAGGGTTCTTATGCCGCGTCTCGGGTGAGGGCGGCGTTCTCGTAGTTGATCGGTGAGAGCCCGGCGGCGGCACTGTGTCGCCGCCGGTGGTTGTAGAAGCCGTAACACCAGTCGATGACCGCCGCCCGCGCCCTACTGATGGTGTCGAAGTCGTTGCGGGACAGCACTTCCCACTCCAGGCTGGAGAAGAACGCCTCCGCCGCGGCATTGTCGAAACACGACCCGACCCGGCCCATCGACTGACGGATGTCGAGCCGCCGACACAGAGCGGTGAACGCGCCCGCGGTGTAGGTCGACCCGCGGTCGGTGTGGAAGATCACCCCGGCGATTCGGTCCGCCCCGCCGCGGGCCGCCACCGCCATCCGGATCGCCGCACACGCCAGCTCGGCGTTCGGGTGCAGCCCCGTGGCCGCGCCGAGCAGCCGCCGCGAGTACAGGTCGATCACCGTGGCCAGATACAACTTCCCGGCCGCGGTGGGGATCTCGGTCATGTCCCCGACCCATCTGCGGTTCGGCTCGGCCGCAGTGAAACCCCGACGAAGCAGGTCCGGGAACTTCGGCGCCGTGCGGTCCTGGCGGGTCAGCCCGTTGTGCCGCTTGATCCGGCGGGCGACCAGGCCCTGGCGGCGCATCGAGTCCGCCACGGTCTTCTCCGACACCCACCATCCGGCCTCACACAGGTCGGCGTGCAGACGGGGTGAGCCGTGTAGCCGCTGGGCGTCGTCGAACGCCACGGCCACGGCGGCGTCCAACGCGCAGCGGCGCTTCTCGGTCGCGGTGGCACCACCGTCGGAACGCGCGGCGCGGTCGAGCCACTTGTACAGCCAGGAGATCGACACCCCCAACAGGGCGCAGGCCAGCGTGTGCGGCACCCGGTGGAAGGTCCTCTGGTCGGCGATGAAACGGGCCACGCTCACTTCGTCGCCTCCTTGACCCACAGGACCACGGATCGCTTGAGGACATCACGCTCCATCCGCAGCTCGGCGTTCTCCGCGCGCAGCCGCTTGAGCTCCTCGACGCCGCCGCGAGACAGGCCCTCGGTGTCCTCGCGGGCCTCTCGTGCACGGGCCACCCAGTTGCCCAGCGTGCCCTCGTTGACCCCCAGGTCACGGGCGACCTGGGCGATCGGCTTGCCCGTCTCCTCCACGACCCGGACCGCTCCGTCACGGAACTCCCGGTCGTAGCGCTTCCGTACCTCTGGCATCGCTACCCCTTATAGCTGATGCCTCCCCGATCATGGGGGAACCGCAGGTGGGCATACGCCCGCTTCCACCCCTGCGAAACGGCTCGGCGAGACGCGCTCCCCGGCTGGCTGCACTTCTACAATCACCACCGGCCCCACAGCGCAACCAACGGCCTACCGCCGATCAGTCGCCTGACCAACCTGCCTGGACATCACATCTAGAGCGGGTCCAGGATCCGCTTCAGGAACTGCCGGGTGCGGGGCTGCGCCGGCTCGACCAGCACCTGCGACGGCGGACCGGACTCCGCCACCACCCCGCCGTCGACGAAGAGGACCTGGTCGGCGACCTGCTGGGCGAAGCGGATCTCGTGGGTGACGATGACCATCGTCCGGCCCGCCGTCGCGAGAGCCTTGATCACCCGCAGGACGTCGCCGAGGAGCTCGGGGTCCAGCGCCGAGGTGGGCTCGTCGAACAGCATCAGCTGCGGGTCGAGAGCCAGCGCACGGGCGATACCGACGCGCTGCTGCTGGCCGCCGGAGAGCTGGTAGGGGTACTGGTCGGCCTTCTCGGCCAGCCCCACCTGGTCCAGCAGCCGCCGGGCGTCCGCGGTCGCCTCGGCCCGGGGCCGCTTCTGCACGATCACCGGGCCCTCGATGACGTTCTCCAGGACGGTGCGGTGCGGGAAAAGGTTGTGCGACTGGAACACCATCGCGGTCCGGGACCGGAACCGGGCCAGCGTGGCCCGGTCGACGGGGGCGCCGAAGTCGACCGCGAGATCGCCGATGGTGATCACCCCGGCGTCGGCCCGGTCCAGCGCGTTCAGGGTGCGCAGCACCGTCGTCTTGCCCGAGCCGGACGGCCCGATCACGGCGGTCACGGTCCCGGCGGGGACGTCGAACCCGATGTCACGCAGGACCTCCAGCGTCCCGAAGGACTTGCGCAGGCCCCGGACGGTCAGCAGGTCGCTCATCGCGCCACGTACCTCTCCAGCCGCGCCTCCACCCGCACCTGCACGGACGAGAGGATCAGGCAGACGATCCAGTAGTACACCGCGGCCACGCCGTAGAGGGCGAAGAAGTCGAACGTCGGCGCCGCGGCCAGCTGGGCGACCCGCAGCAGCTCGGTCACCAGGATTGTCGAGGCCAGTGACGTGTCCTTGACCAGCGAGATCAGCGTGTTCGACAGCGGCGGGACGGCGGTCCGCGCGGCCTGCGGGAGGATCACCCGGCGCAGCGTCGTCGCGTACCCCATGCCGATGGTCTGCGCGGCCTCCCACTGCCCCTTCGGGATGGACAGGATCGCCGCCCGGATGATCTCGGCCGCGTAGCCGCCGACGTTGAGGCTGAACGCGATCACCGCCGACGGGAACGGGTCGATCACCAGCCCGAGCTGCGGCAACGCGTAGAACACGATGAACAGCTGGACCAGCAGCGGAGTGCCGCGGATGACCGAGATGTAGACGCGGGCCAGCCAGGTCAGTGGCGTGATCGAGGAGATGCGGGCCAGCGCCAGCAGCAGGGCCAGCGCCAGCCCGATCACGAAGCTGATCGCCGTCAGCGGGATGGTCATCGTGACCGTCGCCTTCAGCATCGGCCACAGGTTGCGGCCGATCAGCTCCCAGGTGGCGGGATCCATCTACTCCCCGCTGACGTCGCTGCCGAAGTACTTCTCGGACAGCTGCGCCAGGGTGCCGTCGGCCCCCAGCTCGGCCAGTGCCCGGTCCACGTCGGGCATCAGGCCGCTGTCCTTGCGGGCGGCGAAGGCCTGCTCACTGGTGTCCCCGGTGGTGGCGGCGACCTTGACGCCCCTGTCCCCGGTCGACTTCTCGTACTCGCCGACGGCCAGGGTGTCGTTGACCGTCGCGTCGATGCGTCCGTCCTTGAGCAGCTGGACGGCCTGCACGAAGCCCTCGACGGCCTCGACGTTCGCCCCGGCGCCGCGGGCGACCTCGGCCCAGTTGCTGGTCGCCGACTGGGCGGTGGTGCGGCCCCGCAGGTCGGCCAGGCTCCGGATCGCGGTGTCGTCGGCGCGGGTGACGATCACGCCCTCGGACACGGTGTAGGGCGTCGAGAGGTCGTACCTCGCCTTCCGCTCGTCGTTGATCGTGACCTGGTTGGCGACGAGGTCGATGCGCTGCGACTCGAGCGCGGCGAAGATCGAGTCCCAGGGGGTCTGGACGAACTCGACCTCCTTGCCCAGCTTGGCGCCGACCGCACGGGCGACCTCGACGTCGTAGCCGGTCAGCTGCCCGTCGGGGCCCTGGAAGCTGAACGGGCTGTAGGTCCCCTCGGTGCCGACGCGCAGCGTGTCGGACCCGGCGCTGCTGCAGCCGACGAGGGTGGTGAGGGCCAGCAGCGCGGCGGCCAGGGCCAGGATCGTGCGACGCACGGGGTCTCCTTCGGGCGGAACGGGGCGACGGATCGCGACGCCCCCGCGGATGCGGGGACCTTAGGCCGATCGGGCCTCGCCGGTCCAACGCTCCGTGGAGCCCCGTTCATCCACGCAGGTGATCCAGCTGTGCCCGGACCGACAGTTCGGCGGCGTCCCACAGCGAGGAGTCGACGTCGGCGTAGACGACCTCGACGACGTCGCGGGCAGACACGTCCGGCCCGAGCCGCTCCAGCGCCGCCCGGACCTGTTCCAGCCGCTGCTCGCGATGAGCGAGGTAGTGGCGCGCCGTCTCGGCGGCGTCCGGGAGCTCCGGCCCGTGCCCGGGGAGGACCGGGGTGCCCGCGGGCATCCCCGCGATCCGGCGCAGCGAGTCCAGATAGGGGCCGAGGGTGCCGTCGGGATGGGCGATGACGGTGGTGCCGCGGCCGAGCACGGTGTCGCCGGAGAGCAGCGCGACGCCGTCGGCGCCGGGGCCGCGCAGCAGCAGCGACACCGAGTCCGAGGTGTGACCGGGGGTGCTCAGCACCTCCAGCTCGACCCCGCCACCGGTGACGACGGCGCCGTCGAGCAGCGGGGTGGTCCCCGAGGTCAGCGAGGGATCCGCGGCGTACACGGGTGCGCCGGTCAGCTCGACGAATCGGCCGATCCCGCCGGCGTGGTCGTGGTGGCGGTGGGTCAGGACGACCGCGGCGACCGGTGGGCCGTCGGCCAGCGCCTCCAGGTGCTTGCCGTCGTCCTCACCCGGGTCGACGACGATCCGGTCGTGCGCGTCCGGGGCCGCCAGCACCCAGGTGTTGGTGCCCTCCAGCGTCATCGGGCCGGGGTTGTCCTGCAGCAGCACCGACGCCAGCGGGTGCGCGGTGCGCAGGGTTCCGTAGAGCGGGTGGCTCACCGGACGGCCTCCTCGTAGATCCAGTCGGGATCGCCGGGCAGGGTGATCGTGACGACCCTGCCCTCGCGCCGCACCTCGGGCGTGATCGGCTCGATGTCGCGTTCGGCCGCCGCGGCGAGGACGTCGGCGGCGGTGGTGTGGCGGTCCAGCTCCTGCAGGGTCCGCAGGGTGGGCGGCATCAGCTTGAGATCGTGGTCGTCGTAGCCGGCCAGCGCCTCGGCCGGGGTCCACCAGCGCGCCTCGACGGCCTCGGTGGTGGCGTCGTCGGCGACCTGGCCGTCCGGCACCCGTGCGACGAGGAACGCGGTGTCGTAGCGCTTCGGGTTGCGTGGTGGGGTGATCCAGCGGGCCCACGGGACCAGCAGGTCCGCGCGCAGCTCCAGGTCGTGGGCCGCCAGCAGCTCCGGCAGCGTGGTGCGGTGGGCGACCAGGTCGTCCCGCCAGGCCGCGGCGGCCTCCAGCGGGCCGGGTTCGGAGCCGGTGGGGGCGGCCAGCAGCACGCCGCACTCCTCGAACGTCTCGCGGACGGCCGCGGTCACCAGCGCGGCGGCCAGGCCCGCCGGCTGGGCGAGCCGGGCGCCGAAGAGGACCGGTTCCGGGCCGCGCCAGCGGGCGGGGTCCGGCTCGTCCCCGGCGGAGACCCCGCCGCCGGGGAACACGGTCATGCCGCCGGCGAACGCCATCCCGGCGACTCGTCGCTGCAGGAAGACCTGCAGGTCACCGCCGGCAGGCTCGTCGCGGACCAACAGGACGGTCGCGGCGGCCCTCGGCTCGACCGGCTGCGTCGCCGGATCATCGCTCATGGCCGCCGACCCTAGGTCATGCAGGGTGCCGGTCGGCGGTGAGAATGCCCGCACGGGAATCGGGCTGCACCAGCCCTGAGCAGGTCGGGCTGATCGCCGGTACCCACCGCGTTCCCGAGTGCCCTGATCCAGGCCGCAGGCGGTCCCCGGAGGCTCAGCCGACCACGGGATGGCCGACGTGGATGGCGTTTCCGCTCGGGTCGATGACGGCGAACTCCCTGAGCCCCCAGGGCTTGTCCTCGATCTCGTGGAGACGGACGGTCGGGACACCGGCTTCCACCCGCGCCCGGAGCCCGGCAGTGAGCTCGGGGGTGAGGCCGGAGGCCGGTACCGGGTAGAGACATCCGTCGCGTTCGAGCTGCTCACGGAGGTCGTCGTAGACGGTTTGCGCGTCGGGCACCCGAAGGTAGGTCGTCCCTGCGTTCCGTGTCGGATCGTGGCCGTCCCACTCGGACAGGTGGAGCTCCAGGTCGCCCTTCCCGAGGATGAGGTAGCCGTCGTACCGGTCCACCACGTCGAAGGCGAGCCGCGCGTAGAACCCGGCGGCATCGTCGATGTCCGAGACCGTCAGAACAGGGATGATCCGGTCGGTGCCGCCGCTCCCCGAGGTCGCTGTGCCCATGTGGCCGAGTCTTCCACGGCCGAGCGGGATCCGGGTCCACTCCCTCCGCGGCCGCCGCGCCCCCGGGATCATCGCTCACGGCCGCCGACCCCAGGTCGTGATCGGTGCCGTCGGCGGTGAGAATTCCCGGATGCGAATCGGACTGCTCGGAGCCGGACCGTGGGCGCGCAAGGTGCACGGGCCCGCCATCGCGGCCCATCCGCGCTGGTCGGCGGGCGGGGTGTGGGCGCGACGCCCGGCGGCGGCCGCCGAGGTCGTCGCCGTCTCCGGCGGTCCGGTCCACGCCTCCGTCGACGACCTGATCGACGCGTGCGACGCCGTCGCGTTCGCCGTCCCGCCCGCGGTGCAGGCCGAGCTGCTGGAGCGGGTGGTGAACGCCGGGAAGCACGTCGTGCTGGAGAAGCCGCTGGCCGCGGACCTGCCCGCCGCGGAGCGGGCCGCCGCCGCGGTCGCGGCCTCCGGTGTCCGGTCGGCGACGATGCTGACGCTGCGGTTCGATCCGGCCATCCGGGCGTGGCTCGACGCGGTCCCCGCGGGTGCCGGCGGACCGGGGACCACCGCGACCGCGCGCTGGCTGTCCGGGGCTCTGCTGGGCGGGCCGTTCGCGGCGTCGTCGTGGCGGGCCGAACACGGGGCGCTGCTCGACGTCGGCCCGCACGTCGTGGACCTGCTGGACGCGGCGCTGGGCCCGGTCGTCGATGTCGATCACGCCCACCGCGACGAGCCCGACCTGTGGCGGATCGGCCTCGTCCACGACGGCGGTGCCCGCAGCTCGGTCGTGCTGTCGCTGCGGGTCCCGGTGGACCCGACGGAGTTCGAGGTGGCGCTGGTGGGCGGGCTCGGGGCGGACGGCCGCGGCCGGTACGTGCTCGACCGACGCCAGGCCGACGCGGTCGCCTGCTTCGGTGCGCTGCTCGACGACCTCGCGGACGCGATCGGCTCGGGTGCGGACCTCCCGGTGGACGCGGCCCGGGCGCTGCACCTGCAGCGAGTGATCGACCGGATCGTGCGCGCGGTCGGCTGAGTTCCCGCTGCGGCCCGGCTGAGCTGCTGCTCCGGCCCGGCGGAGTCCTGCTCCCGCCTGGCTGCTGCGCTCCGGCTCCCGCTCGGCCGAGTTCCGCTCCCGCCTGGCTGAGTTCCCGCCCCGCCTGGCCGAGTTCCGGCTCTCGCCCGGGGGGCGCTGTTCCGCGAATTTCGCTTACCGGGTAAGCGAATTCGCGGAGGACGGTCCCCCGGAACTCGGCCGGATCAGCCCCGGTCCGTGCGGGCGGTGCCGTTGCGGGGGGTCGGTTCGCCGCCGTTCTCGCGGGCCGCGAGCTCCTCGTGCAGACGCTGCAGCAGGTCCTGTTCGGTGGGGGTGAGCCGGTCGGCCAGGCCCGCGGCGGGACGGGGGCGCGGTCGCGGCCTCGGGGCAGGTGCCTCCGCGGGCCCCGTCGCGGGCTCCTCCGGCGGGCTCGGCGCGGGCTGGTCCGTCGCCGGTGCGGGCGCCACGACGTCGGCCGGTTCGGTGGTGTCCGCGACGGGCTCGTCCGGCTCCTTCGGCTCGTCGTCGGTGAGCAGGAGGTGGCGGGGGCGGCGGTCCCGGTCGGCCGGCGCCGGGGGAGCCGAGGCGCGCCGGATCGGGACGCCCGGGGGTGGGGTGGGTGCCTCGTCGACGGGGTCGGTCCCTGCCTCGTCCGGGGCCGGGCCGGCGTCGGGGAGCCCGGCGCGTGCGTGCGGGGCGGGGACGGCGTGGGCCGGGTGGTCCGCGTCCGCCGGGGTCTCCCGCGAGGCCGGCGCGGTGCCGTTCACGGCGGGGACGACGTGCGGCGTGCCCGGAACGGTCCGGTCGACATCGGTCCGGTCGGTCCGATCGGTCCGCGCCGGGGGCTCCGGCGGCCCGATCTCCCCGACCCAGGCGCCCGAGGCCCAGTCCGCGAGCCAGGACGCCTCGTCGGGGCCCGGCGCCGCGGGTGCTCCGACGGGCGGACGCACGACGACCGGAGCGGGCCCGTCGCCCGCGGGTGCCCGCCCGGCCGGCCCGCGGGGCGGTACGTGGAGGTCACGGCGGGTCGACCGGCGGCCGACCGGGGACGGATCCGCGGCGGCGACCGGCGGAACGGGCGTGGTCGGGGACTCAGGCGTGGTCGGGGACTTGGGCGTGGTCGGGGACTTGGGCGTGATCGGGGGCTCCGGAGCTGTCGGAGACGCCGAGGGCCCGGGACGTGCCGGGGTGACCGGTGGTGTCGGCGGTCCGTTGGAGGGGCGCGGTGGCCGGCCGGACGGCGAGGTGTCAGGCGCGACCGGACGCTCCGGCGGCTCCGCCACGGGCCCGCGGTCCGCGGTCGCGGGGTGCGCCCCGTTCTGGTCCGGGGAGTGGCCGTTGCCGGGACCGGCGGATTCGGCGACGAACCGGTGCCGGGGGACGTCGGCGACCTCGGCGACGCCGCTCGCCGGCGTCGGGTTCGGGCTGCCGGCCTCCGGGGGTGAGTCGAACCAGTCGCCCCCGGTGGCCTCCCGCAACGCCCGGATCGGCGGCGACGGCCGCGGTGCCGGATGCGCGGTGTCCTCGCCCTCGGCGGGTACCGCGACCGGTCGGGCCGCGGGGCCGCGCGACCCGGCCGGACCCGGATCGGGGCTGTCGGGGGTGCCGGCCCGCGGGCCGCGGGTCGCAGGGCGCACTGTCGTGCCGGTCGGATCGGCGGTGCCCGCCTCCGGGCCGTGAATGGCCGGGTCGGCGGTTGCCGTCTCCGGACCGTGTGAGGTGCCGGCCGAGGTGCCGGTGTCCGGGCCCGGACCGGTCGCGTCGGACGGGCTCGTCGCCGAGCCGGCCGCAGGAGTGGCCGGGGCCGCGCCGGTGCGGGAGGTGGCAGTGTCGGAGGTCCGGCCCGGCCGGTCGCCGGGCCCGCTCGTTCCCCGCGAGGTGGTGGTCCCGCCCGTCGACAACGTATCGACGTGGCCGGGTCGGTCCGCCGGTCCCGGAGCCTCCGCGGAGGGGCCGTCGGTGCGGGGCGCGGGGCGGTCGTCGGGGATCGGTGCGGGCGATGGTCCCGGGTCGGGGACCTCCGCATCGGCGGCGGGGCGGACGGGGGGGCCGTCGGCGCGGTCCCGGGCCGGTACGGCATCGAACGCCGGCGCCGCGTCGCTCTCCAGGCCGCCGAGTGCGTCGGGCCCGGGGTCCGGGTCGGTGGAGGGCGCGTCCCGGTCGGGCCGCGGGTCCGGGGGGACCGCCGCGGACACGAGCCCGGCCCGGTGGGACGGCCGGTCGTCGGGAGCCCGGTCGGACGAGTGGGCCGAGGTGGGTGGGGCGGGCCGGTCGCCGGTGGGCAGGGCGCCCTCCGCCGACACATCGTCAAGGGACGGGGCGTCAAGGGACGGGGCGTCACGGGACGGAGCGTCGTGGGACGGAGCGTCGTGGGACGGAGCGTCGTGGGACGGAGTGTCGTGGGACGGAGTGTCGTGGGACGGCGCAGAGGAGGCGGCCGCGGGGAGCGGCGGTGCGGCGGAAAGTGGTGCCGCGGGTAGTGGCGCGGCGGGGAGCGGTGCAGCGGCGGGGAGCGGCCGCGCGACCTCCCGGGCGGCGCGGTGGTAGTCGGGATCGGGGCTGTCGTCGCCGACCTCGACCGACACGACCAGCCCGGCCCGGGCCAGCGCCGCCTGCGCCTGGTAGGTCAGGACCTCGGGTGCGTCGTGCGGTCCGGTGCGGGCCAGCAGCACCGGCTGCGGCAGCGGGCCGGGGGCGGCACCGGCAGGCGTCGTGCGCCAGACCAGCGTCCAGCCCGACTCCGGGACCGGGACGCCGGCGAGTGCGGCGGCCACCGCCTCCGCGGCACCGGGCGGGCCGTCGCCGTCGAACCGGTGCGGACCCGCGGCGACGTCCGCGGCGGGCGGCAGGCAGTCGTCGGCGTCGGGCTGCACCCGGCGGGCGGCAGCCTCGGTGACCAGCTCGGAGCGCACTGCGTGCGGCAGCGCCACCCGTCCTGCGACGAGCTCGGCGACCAGCAGCTCCAGCGCGTGCCCCTCCTCACCGACGGCGACGAGCTCGCGTCCGGTGGCGAGCAGGTCGTCGTCCACCCGGCCGGCCAGTTCCCGCAGCAGGCGGTACGTGGGGTCGGACATGGGGCCTCCTTCGCGGTCCCGCGTCAGCCGGTGGGGACCGGCTCGCGGCTCCACAACGACGCCGCCGCGGTGCACGCGGCCTCGTGGTACTCGGTCGGGGCGTCGCCGGTGACGGCCTCGACGCGCGGGACACGGTCACCGTGGACGCGCAGCAGCCGCGCGACCGCGGCGGCGAGCAGGTGCGGCCGCTGCGCGTCACGCACGAGCAGCACGCGGGCTCCGTCGTCGCGCACGGCCAGCAGCAGCGCGGACGCCTCGTCGCGCACGACCGACAGGGCCGACCACGCGGCCAGGTCCGGCTCGCCCGCCGTGAACGTGGGCGGGGCGGGGGGTGTGCCGGGCAGCACCGCGTCGACCAGGCGCCGCGACGGCGCGTCCGGCCCGACGATCTCGGCCAGCAGGGTGCGCTCGTGCCCGGTCAGCCCGATCCGGTGCCGCAGCAGTGTGCGTGGCAGGACCGCGCCGAGTGCCGTGGTGTCCCCGGCGGCCAGCCAGTCGCGCAGCCGCCAGAGCAGCTCGTCGGGAACCCGGCCGGCGAGCCGCAGCAGCAGCTCGTGACCGGCCGGGACCCCGGCGGACACACCCATGTCGACCCGACCTCAGTCCTCGATCTCCACGGTCAGTTCCACCTCGACCGGTACGTCCAGCGGCAGCACCGCGACGCCGACGGCCGACCGGGCGTGCGCCCCGGCCTCGCCGAACACCTCACCGAGCAGGTCCGACGCACCGTTGATCACGCCGGGCTGACCGGTGAACGACGGGTCCGACGCGACGAACCCGACGACCTTCACCACGCCGGTGACGCTGTCGAGGCCGACCAGCCCGTCGATCGCGGCGAGCGCGTTCAGCGTGCAGATCCGGGCCAGGTCGTAGGCCTGCTCGGGGGTGACGGTGCCGCCGACCTTGCCGGTCGCGGCGACCTTCCCGTCCACGAACGGGACCTGGCCCGCGGTGAACACCAGGTTCCCGCTGCGCCGGGCCGGGATGTAGGCACCGGCCGGTGTGGCCACGGCGGGCAGGGTCAACCCCAGCTCCGTCAGCCGGGCGAGCGCGCTCACTGCTGCACCGGCCGCTTGAAGAACGCCACCAGCTGCTCGGCGTTCGCGCCGCTGGTCACCGTGACCAGTTCCCAGCCGTCGCGGCCGAAGTTGTCCAGGATCGCCTTGGTGTTGTGGATCAGCAGGGGGGCGGTCAGGTATTCCCACTTCACGACCGGGGAGCTCATGAGCGGGACTGTAACCCGGGCACCCGACACCGAACCGCCGTGGCGCGACGGATGGCCGTCCCGCTGCGACGGACGCCCACCGCCGGAGCGTGGGACGCGCCCGTCCGTTGTGGGACGCACCTCGCCGACGGGCCGCTGTCGGTGGGCGCTCGTACGCTGGTCGCCGTGAGCACGACCGTCCGGCCCGAGCCCGGAACCCGCCCCGAGCCGTGGCCCGATGCGCTCTCCCGCGTGCGGTTCCACGTGGTGTCCGGCAAGGGCGGAACCGGCAAGACCACCGTGGCCGCCGCCCTCGCGCTGGCCCTGGCCGGCGGCGGGAAGCGGGTGCTGCTCGTCGAGGTCGAGGGTCGCCAGGGCATCGCCCAGGTCTTCGACACCGCGCCGCTGCCGTACGAGGAGCGGCGGATCGCCGTCGCGCCCGGCGGGGGCGAGGTGCGGGCGCTGGCCGTCGACGCCGAGGCCGCGCTGCTGGAGTACTTCGAGATGTTCTACCGGCTGGGCGTGGCCGGGCGGACCCTGCGCCGGATGGGCGCGATCGAGTTCGCGACCACGCTCGCCCCCGGCCTGCGTGACGTGCTGCTCACCGGCAAGGCCAAGGAGTGCGTCACCCGCACGGAGTCCGACGGCCTCCCCACCTACGACGCGGTGGTCCTCGACGCGCCGCCCACCGGTCGTCTCGTGTCGTTCCTCGACGTCACCAGGGCGATGGCGGACCTGGCCAAGGTCGGGCCGATCCACGGGCAGGCCAAGGGCGTCGAGGCGCTGATCCACTCCCCGCTCACCGCGGTGCACCTGGTCACACTGCTGTCGGACCTGCCGGTCACCGAGACGCTCGACGCCGTCGCCGAGCTCGACGCCGCCGGGATCCCACTGGGCTCGGTCGTGGTGAACCGGATGCGCGAGCAGTGGCTGCCCGACCGCTCGGTCACCGCCGCCGCGGGCGGCCGGGTCGACGCGACCCGGATCCGCAACGGCCTGCAGAGCGCCGGGATCGAGCTGGCCCCCGCCGAGATCGACGGCCTGGTCGCCGAGACCGTGGAGCACGCCGTCGCCGTGGAGGGAGAGACCGCCGCGCTGCGCCGGCTGGAGACCGAGCCGACCCCACCGCTGCCGCGGATCACCCTGCCCGCGCTGCTCGGCGGTGTGGACCTCGGCTCGCTCTACGAGCTCGCCGAGTCGATGACCGCGCAGGGAGTGCACCTGGAGGCCCGCCGATGACCAGCAGGACCGACCCGGCGCCGGACGGGGTGCTGGACGTCGACGCCCTGATCGACGACCCGGCCACCCGGGTCATCGTGTGCTGCGGCTCCGGGGGTGTCGGGAAGACGACCACCTCCGCGGCGCTCGCGGTGCGCGCCGCCGAGCGCGGCCGTCAGGTCGTCGTGCTCACCATCGACCCGGCGCGGCGCCTGGCCCAGGCGCTCGGGGTGGACGAGCTGTCGAACGACCCCGCCCCGGTGAAGGCGGTCGACGGCGAGCTCGCCGCGATGATGCTGGACATGCGCCGCACCTTCGACGAGATGGTGGAGTCGCACGCCCCGCCCGAGCGGGCCCAGAAGATCATCGAGAACCCCTTCTACCAGACGGTCTCCTCCTCGTTCTCCGGGACGCAGGAGTACATGGCGATGGAGAAGCTGGGTCAGCTCGCCGGCGCCGGGACGTGGGACCTCGTCGTCGTCGACACGCCGCCCTCGCGCTCGGCGCTGGACTTCCTCGACGCCCCGCAGCGCATGTCCCGCTTCCTCGACGGCCGCATGATCAAGCTGCTCGCCGCGCCCGCCCGGGCGGGCGGCCGCGGGCTGCGCCGGATCGTCGAGGCCGGGTTCGGGCTGTTCGCCAAGGCCGTCGGCTCGATCATCGGCGGACAGATGCTGCAGGACGCGTCGGCGTTCGTGCAGGCCTTCGACACCCTGTTCGGCGGCTTCGCCGAGCGGGCCGACAAGACCTACGCGTTGCTGCGCTCGGAGGGCACGGCGTTCCTCGTCGTCGCCGCACCGGAGCCGGACGCGTTGCGCGAGGCGGCGTACTTCACCGAGCGGCTGTCGTCGGAGGACATGCCGCTGGCCGGGCTCGTGCTGAACCGCACCCACCCGGTGCTCGCGCCGGTCTCCGCGGCCCGCGCGCGGGCCGCGGCCGAGCAGGTCGGCGGACCGGGGTCGCAGATCGCGGCCGCGGTGCTGCGGCTGCACGCCGACCGCGTCGACCTGCACGAACGGGAGGAGCACCTGCTCACCCGGTTCTCCGCCGCGCACCCCGGTGTGGCGGTGACGCGGGTGCCCGCGCTGGCCGGTGACATCGCCGACCTCGACGGGCTGCGTCGGGTCGGCGCGCTGCTGGCCGGCGAGACCGAGTCCGGCGCCGCGGCGTCGGCGGGCTGAGCTCAGGACACGCCGAGCGCCGCCCGCAGCCGGGCCGAGCGGGGCGCGAACACCTCCAGCACCCCGACCGCGCGCAGGCCCGGCAGCAGGTCACGCAGGTGCGCGGCCAGACCGGCCTCGGCCGGGTCGCCCGCGGGCAGTGCCTCCAGGGACCGCGCCGTCGCGACGAACGCGGCGACCGTCCCCTTGCGCACCGGCGTCCCGGCCAGTTCCGCGTACTCGACCCCGTCCGGCAGGACGTCCTCGGGATCCACCGCTCCGGTCAAGACCACTCCCTGCATGAGCGTGTACTGTGCACGCATTCGGACGGTACGCCGGGTGGTGGAGAGCGTGCAAGATGCACGTATCGTGGGGCGGTGTGACCCCCGAACGACGCTGTGCGGACGCCCTCGGCCGGCTCCTGCTGCGTGACACCCGCACCGGTTTGCACGCGGCACTGACCGGCGGCATCGACGGTCTCGACGCGACGACCTACCCGGTGCTGTCCGGGCTGGCCCGGCTCGGCGACGGGGTCAGCACCACCGAGCTGGCCGCCGCCGTCGGGCTGGAGCGCAGTGTCGCCAGCCGGCACGTCAGCACCCTCGAGGCGCACGGCCTGCTGCTCCGCCGTCCGCACGGGACCGACCGTCGGGCGGTCGCCGTCGCACTCACCGACGCGGGCCGGGCCGCGGTCGACCGCACCCGTGGACGGCTCGACGCGCGTCTGGAACGCCTGCTGTCCGGGCTGGACCGGACCGAGGCCGACCGGTTCGCGACCGTGCTGGAGGGCGTCGTCGAGGGGCTGCGCGATCCTGCCCGCTGAGCTCAGGGCATCGAGAAGAAGATCATCGGGTTGCGCGAGGTCCCGCGTGCCCCGGTGATCCCCAGCTCGGCCCGGACGGCGTCGAGCGCACGCAGGTTCCGCGGTGCCGCGGCCCGCGACGGTGTGAACCAGCCGGTGCCGCTGCGCCTCAGGTGCCGCAGCACCTCGGCCCCCTCGGTGAACGGCCGTGCCCGGGGCAGGTGGAACACGTCGTGCACGCTGGTCGGCGTGCCCGTCGCGATCCGCCCGAACAGGTGCTCCAGGTACCAGCGGGCGAAGCGGCGTCCGTGGTCGGCGTCGACGAACAGGTAGCCGGTGCCGGCCGGGACCTTCTCGACGGTCTCGCGCAGGTCCCCGCGGTGGAACGTCCAGCGCCCGGCAGACAGCTCCTCGGGCACGGTGCCGCACACGTGGTCGACCAGGTCGAACGACTGCAGGTGACCCGCCCCGTTGTCGCGCAGCGCGGACAGGATCCAGGTGGTGGACCAGCCGTAGTAGGTGCCGACCTCCACCACCTGCGACGGCCGGTGGTGGCGCAGCAGCAGGTAGGTCAGCTCGGCCTCGACGTCGTCGAGCTGCGGAGTGATCGCGCCGCCGGCGAGGAGCGCCCGCTGCTGGTCGATCACCGCGGCGAGATCGTCGGCATGCGTCCGGTAGAGACCGGCCAGGAACTCCAGCACGCCGCTGACGCTATCGGTTCAGGCGCTCCTGCTGCGTCCGGCGTAGTGGTCGGAGCGCGCGCGTCCGAGCAGCGCGGCCCAGTCGCGCACGTCCGGGCGCCGGCGCAGGAGCGCCCGGCGCTCCCGCTCGGTCATCCCGCCCCACACGCCGAACTCGACCTGGTGGTCCAGTGCGTGCGCGAGGCACTCGGTGCGGACCGGGCAGGACAGGCAGAACTCGCGTGCCTCGCGCTGGTCGGCGCCGGTGACGAACAGGTTCTCGGCGTCCTCGGTACGGCAGCGTGCGGCCGACCGCCAGTTCCAGACCGCGGTGCAGGCGCGGACGACGACGGCGGGACGCAGGCGGGGCCTGCCGGTGACGGGACGCAGGGTGTCGAGCATCGGGTCGCCTCTCGGGCCGGTGCGGGCCCGGTGGCCCGCGACGTGATGCGTCGATCCTCGACCGCGGAGGGTGTCCGGGACAGCGCGCAAAACTACGCAACCCGGGGGGTCGGCCTGACCGGTTCCTGACGCCGTGGCCCGTAGGCTGGTCCCGTGAGGTTCCCCCGGCGTCTGCTCCGCCCGCTCGGCGTCCTCGCCGGCCTGTGCGTCCTGCTCGGTGTGATCACGGCGGGCATGGCCTTCCCGCTGGTCGGCGGCCTCGGCATGCTGTCCAACGAGGCGGGTGACAGCGTCACGTCGAGCTCGGCGGACCTGGTCGGCACCCGCCCGCCGCTGACGACGACGCTCACCGACTCCGACGGCCGCCCGATCGCCTACCTGTTCGACCAGAACCGCACCGAGGTCACGAACGACCAGATCTCGACCGCGATGAAGGGCGCGATGCTGGCCATCGAGGACCGCCGGTTCTACGAGCACGACGGCGTCGACTGGCAGGGCACGCTGCGCGCGGTCGTCGCCAACTCGGCGTCCGGGGACGTCGTGCAGGGTGCCTCGACGATCACCCAGCAGTACGTCAAGAACTACATGCTCTACGTCGATGCGACCAGCGAGGCCGAGCGGCTCAAGGCCACCGAGCAGACCCCGGCCCGGAAGCTCAAGGAGGCGCGGATCGCCCTGCAGCTGGAGCGCCAGCTGTCCAAGGACGAGATCCTCAACCGTTACCTCAACATCGTCTTCCTGGGCAACGGGTCCTACGGCGTCGCCGCGGGCGCGCGCACCTACTTCAACACCACGCCGGACAAGCTGACCGTCCCGCAGGCCGCGATGCTCGCCGGGATGGTCCGCTCGACCACGCAGTTCGACCCGGTGCAGAACCCGGAGACCGCGCTGCAGCGGCGGAACGTCGTGATCGACCAGATGCGCCAGCAGCAGATGATCGACGACACCCAGGCCCGGCAGGCGATGGCGGCGCCGATCGGCGTCGCGAACCCGCTGGTCCGGGTGCCCAACGGCTGCAACGGCGCCGGCGACATGGGCTTCTTCTGCAAGTACGTGGTGCAGTACCTGACCGAGGCCGGGTTCACCGAGGAACAGATCCAGCGCGGCGGCTACACCATCCGCACGACCCTGGACCGCCGTGCGATGGAGGAGGTCAAGCGCTCCCTCGACAACGAGGTCGCATCGGACACCCCCAACGTCGCGAACGTGATGTCGCTGGTCGAGCCCGGCAAGGACGCGCACCGCGTGCTCGCGATGGGGTCGAGCCGCACGTTCGGCCTGGACGCCGACGCCGAGGAGACCAGCTACGGCCTGCCGTACCAGCCGGTCAACCTCGGCGCCGGGTCGACCTACAAGATCTTCACCGCGGCCACCGCGCTGGAGAAGGGCCTCGGCATCAACTACTCGATGCAGGTGCCGCCCTCGGGCTACGCCTCTCCGATCTACGTCGACGGCAGCGGTCGCCCGATCCCGGTCGGGAACGCGAGCGAGGGCCTGCCGGCGCGGATGAGCATGACCGACGCGCTCGCGCAGTCGCCGAACACCGCGTTCATCAAGCTGGAGGAGTTCACCGGGGTGCCGGACGTGGTCGACATGGCCGTCCGTCTCGGCATGAAGTCCCTGGCCACGACGCCGTTCGTCGACCCGGGCACCGGCGAGCGGACCGATCGGTCGATCGCCGAGGTGATCAAGGACCAGCGGCTGGCGTCATTCACCCTCGGTGTCACCCCGACCTCGGTGCTGGAGCTGGCGAACGTCGGCGCCACCCTGTTCTCCGAGGGGATGTGGTGTCCGCCGACGCCGATCGACTCGATCACCGACGCCGAGGGCGAGCCGGTCCCGATCACCGAGGAGCCCTGCCAGCAGGCCGTCGACCCGGGTCTGGCGAACACCCTGGTCACCGGCATGAGCCAGGACGACATCTCCGGCACCTCGGCCGCCGCGGCGCGGGCCGCCGGATGGACCCGTCCGATGGCCGGCAAGACCGGGACGACCCAGCAGCACAAGTCGGCCGCCTTCGTGGGCGCGATCCCGGAGATGGCCGGCGCGGTCATCACCTTCGACAACTCCAACCGGCCCCGGCCCCTCTGCGACGGCGGCGGCGCGCCCTTCGCGTGCGGCGACGGCGACATCTTCGGCGGCAGGACCCCCGCCCGGACCTGGTACGGCGCGGTCACCCCGCTGGTGGCGAACACGCCGCCGACGCCGTTGCCGCCGACCGACCCGCGCTACCTCGACGGCGGCGCCGAGTCGCGCATCCCGGACGTCGTCGGCCGGTCGGTGAGCGACGCCCGCGGTGAGCTGGAGGGCGCCGGATGGCAGGTCACCACCCGCACCGTCGACAACAACGCTCCCGAGGGGACGGTCGTCGGACAGGAGCCTCGCGGCGCCGCGCTCCCGGGTGAGCAGGTGACCCTGCAGGTCAGCAGCGGGTCGGTGCCCGCTCCGCCGCCGCCCCCGGGCAGCCCGGCCCCGGCGCCCGCGCCGGACTCCGGCCCGCCGCCGGGCCGGCCGGACGAGGGGAACCGCCCGCCCGACGGCGGGTGACGCTCCGCCCGGGCGGGTCACCCGGCCGGGCGGCACCGCGCGCCATACCCCGTCGGAAGCAGGCGTCACCGCTGGTCGCGGCCTAGCATGCCGTCATGGCCGTGCGGTGGAGGAACAGCCGCCCCGCGCCGGCCCCCGCCGACGACGGGCGTTGGGGCGTGGCGCGGCTGGTCGCCGAGCGCGAGGCGGACCGGCGGGCCCGGGAGCAAGGTGCCCACCCCGCGGGCCCCGCCGGGGCGGCGCAGGCCGCGCCCGCGGACCGGCCGGACCCCGACCCGTCCTCGGGCGATGAGCAGCCCGCTGCGGGCGGGCCCGACATCGACGGCCCCACCCGGCGGACCCTGACCGCGGTCCGGCGCCGCAGGCCGGGCCCCGCCGCCATCCCCACCCCGGACGAGGACGCGGACGACTCGGTCCCCGGGCCCCGCCGCCCGGTGACGCCCGCCCCGTCGTCGCCGGTCCCGCCCGTGCCCCGGCGGTCCCCGACCGGCCCGGTGCCCCGGCTGCCCGCCCCTCGCCGACCTCGTTCCGGCGGCGAGGAACCCGTCGGGACGGTCTACCGGCCGCCCGCGGTGTCCGCCCGGCCCCCGGTCGACCTCGACGAGGGCCTGCTCGGCTTCTCCCGGCTCACCCGCGGCCGGGTCGGAGCGCGGGTGTTCACGATCGTCTTCGTGCTGATCTACCTGGTGATCCTGGTCCAGACACTGTCGACGATCGTCTGAGGTCCCGCGGTCGCCGTCGGTGGCCCCGTCTAGCCTGAAGATCCGCACGCCGCACCGGGTGAGGAGGTGAGCCGCGATCACGACCCCGTCGTCGTCGACGTCGTCGCACCGCCTGACGTCGGTCCTCGCGATCCCCGCCTTCCGCAGGCTCTGGTCGGTCACCGCGGTCACCGCGACCGGCGAGTGGCTGGCGCTGCTGGCGCTCACCTCGCTGGCCACCCACCTCACCGCGGGCGCCGGGTTCACCGCGCAGAGTCTCGCCCTCGGAGGCGTCGTCGCGACCAAGCTGGTCCCGTCGCTGCTGTTCGGCCCGCTCGCCGGGGTGCTCGCGGACCGCTTCGACCGGCGCAAGGTGATGGTGACCTGCGACCTCGCGAAGTTCGTGTTGCTGCTGTCGATCCCGTTCGTCGGGCAGCTGTGGTGGCTGCTGGTGGTCACGCTGCTCCTCGAGCTGTGCACGATGTTCTGGATCCCGGCCAAGGACGCGGCGGTCCCGAACCTGCTGCGCAGCCCGGCCCAGATGGAGAGTGCGGCTCAGCTGGGTCTGCTGGTGACCTACGGGGTGGCCGTCGTCGGGGGGGCGGGACTGTTCGCGCTCGTCAGCAAGGTCGGCCCGCTGTTCGGTGCGGACCAGGCGGCCACGGTCTACGCGGCGTTGTCCCTCAACGCGTTCGCGTTCCTGGCGTCGGCGCTGGCCGTGTACTTCGCGATCCCGGAGATCTCCGGCCGAGCCACCGAGTCCGAGCGCCGGGCCGCCCCGCCGTCGATGCTGTTCCTGCTGCGCGACGGCTACCGCTTCGTCGTCCGCACTCCGCTGGTGCGCGGGCTGGTGGTCGAAATCATCGGCGCGTTCACCGCGGGTGGGGCCGTCATCGCGACGGCGAAGCTTTACGCGTCGAGCCTCGGCGGCGGCGACGCGGCCTACTCGGTCCTGTTCGCGTCGGTGTTCGCCGGGCTCGCCGCGGGCATGGGCGTCGGTCCGGCGCTGGCCCGCCGGGTTCCGCACCGGAGGCTGTTCGGCAGCGCGATCGTCGGGGCGGGTTTGTCGCTCGTCGTGGTGGCTGTGGCGGTGCACCTGTTCATGGCTATCGCCGCGGTGCTGTGCGTGGGTGCGTTCGCCGGCGTCGCGTTCCTCACCGGTCTCACGATCATCGGCACCGAGGTCGCCGACGGGGTCCGCGGCCGGGTCAACGCGTTCGTCCAGTCCGTGGTCCGGCTGGTGCTGCTGGGGGCGATGTCGGTGGTGCCGGTCGTGGTCGGCGTCGTGGCGACGCGGACGGTGACCGTCGGCGACACCACGCTGCTGGTCGACGGCACGCGGTTCGTCCTCGCCGGAGGGGGCGTCCTGGCGGTGGTGGTGGGCGCCCTCGCGCGACGTCAGATGGCGGAGGAGATGTCGTCGTGAGCGTGTGGGACGACGTGGTGGGCCAGCCGGCCGCCGTCGCCGAGCTGGACGGTGCGGCGTCGGACCCGACGGCGATGACCCACGCCTGGCTGTTCACCGGTCCGCCCGGCTCGGGCCGGTCCAACGCCGCCCGCGCCTTCGCCGCCGCCCTGCAGTGCCCCCACCACGGCTGCGGGGAGTGCGCGGCCTGCCGGACCGTCATGGCGGGCACCCACTCCGACGTCCGCGAGATCGTCCCCCAGGGACTGTCCATCTCGGTCGCCGAGATGCGCTCGCTGGTCCAGCTCGCGGCACGCAGACCCGCCACCGGCACCTGGCAGGTCGTGATCATCGCCGACGCCGACCGGCTCACCGAGGGCGCCTCGAACGCGCTGCTCAAGGCGGTGGAGGAACCGGCACCGGAGACGGTGTTCCTCCTCTGCGCGCCGTCGGACCACCCCGACGACGTGCCCGTCACGATCCGGTCGCGCTGCCGGATGGTGCACCTGCGCAGCCCCTCGGCCGAGGCCGTCGCCGGGGTCCTGCGCGACCGTGACGGCATCGACCCGGACCAGGCCCGCTGGGCGGCGTCGGTGTGCGGCGGTCACGTCGGTCGCGCGCGGCGGCTCGCCCGCGACCCGCTGGCCCGCGCCCGCCGCGAGGAGATCCTCGGCGTGCCGACGAAGCTGCGCCGGCTCGGCGACGCGTTCTTCCATGCCGACGTGCTGATCCGTGCCGCCGAGGCCGAGGCCGAGGAGCTGCGGTCCACCCGCGACGGGACCGAGCGCGAGGAGCTGGCCGTCGCGATGGGTGCCGGCGGCACGGGCAAGGGCGCGGCGGCGGCGGCCCGGTCGGCGAAGGCGGCCGAGCGTGACCTGGAGAAGAGGCAGAAGAGCCGCGCCACCCGTACCCAGCGTGACGCGCTCGACCGGGCACTGGTCGACCTCGCCGGCTTCTACCGGGACGCGATCGTCGCCGCGACCGGCGCGACGGTGGCGCTGACGAACCCCGACCGCGACCGCGAGATCCGGGTGGCCGCCGCCGAGTGGGGCCCGGAGTCGTCGCTGCGCCGGCTCGAGGCCGTGCTCGCCTGCCGCGACGCGCTGGAGCAGAACGTGAAGCCGCGGATCGCCGTCGAGGCCATGATGACGGCGCTGCACCGTGGATGACCGCCCGCTGATCCTCACCGCCCTGCTCGACGAGCCCACGCAGACCCGGCTCGACGACCTGCGGGCACGGCACTTCCCGGCCGGGCGCAACCACCTCGCCGCGCACCTGACCCTGTTCCACGCCTTGCCCGGCGATGCCGCGGCCGAGCTCGTCGCCGACCTGAGCGCCGCGACCGACCGAGCCCCGGTGACCGCGCGCGTCACCGGACTGCGGCTGCTCGGCCGCGGGGTCGCCTTCGTCCTCGACGGCCCCGAGCTGTCCGCCCTGCGCCGGGGTGTCGCCGACCGGTGGCGCGACCGGCTGACCCCGCAGGACGCCGGCAGGGTCGACCTGCACGTGACCGTGCAGAACAAGGTGGCCCCGGCCGCCGCCCGGGCGCTGCACGACGACCTGGCCGCCGGCTTCGAGCCGTGGACCGCAGCCGTCCCCGGGCTCGCGCTCTGGCGCTACGACGGCGGACCCTGGGAGACGGGCCCGCGGTTCCCGTTCACCCGCTGAGCTCCACCCGCGTCGCCAGCACGACCTGGTCGCCGGTCCGGTCCGGCGCCCCGCGCAGCTCCGGCGGCCGCGGCACGAAGCCCGGCACCCCGGCCAGCCCCGGCGAGAGGTCCGCGACGGCCACCCCCAGCGGCCCCGGTCCGGTCACGAGCTCGACGACGGCACCCGCGGCCGGCACCGCGTGCAGCCGGATCTCGGTCAGCCCGTCCGCCGGCGTGGCCGAGACCGCCGGCCGCCCGGCGGGGGTGACGGTGGCCGCGGTGACGGTCCTATCCGGTCGGAGCGTGATCCCCGGGGCCCCGCGCGGGCTCGTCACGCGCAGCACCGCCCGGTCCGCAGTGCGGCTCAGGACCTCCACCCGCGGGCCCGGCACGGACAACGGCTGCGCCGGCCCGGTGCGTACCTCGTCCGGGCCCGGCCAGGCCGGCACCTCCCGTGCAGGGGTGTCCAGGTAGCGGGCGGTCCAGGCCGCGGGGGCGGTCTGGTTGCTGACCCAGCGGGCACCCTCGCCGTCCTGCAGGAACGACAGGTGCGAGGACTGTGGCCGATCCGCCGACGCGCCGTTCACCGCCGCTCCCACCCCGGCGAGGACGACCGCGGTCAGCACCGCCGCGACGGGCACCGGCCACACACGACCGGGCGGAGCTCCGACCGTCGCGCGCCGCATTCCTCCCGGGACGAGGACGACGGTGAGAGCCGCGGCGGTGAGCACGAGCGCCGCGGCCGGGACGCCGTCGGACACTCCGGACAGCACGAACAGGTCCCATCCCAGCGGCACCAGCAGCACCGCCGCCGGGACCGCGCCCAGCGTGGCGGCCGCCGTCGCGACGACCGGGCGCCCCCGCAGCGCGAGGGCCGCGGCCAGCCCGGCGCCGGCGGCGGCCGCGGGCCACGCGAACAGGTACGACGCCCCCGGCACCGTGCCCGCGGTGACCAGGCCGAGCACCGCGAGCACCAGCACTCCTGCCGCGGCCGCGCCTGCGGCGCCCGCCCACCGGCGCACCGCGAGCCACCACAGCGCCGTCACCGCGACGGCCAGCGCCACCGCGGCCGCCTGCACCGGGACCGGGCGGTGCAGGTACGGCCCGGTGTCCACCCACGCCGGGTGCACCGCGACGAGCGCCCGCCACAGCCCCACCGACGCGTACGCCGCGGCGACGACCGCGAGGAGCAGCAGCACCGCCGCACCCAGGACGCGCGGGACCGTCGTCGCACCGCGTCGGCGGGCGACCACCATCGCGGCGACGACCGCGACCGTGCCGAGCGCCGCGACCGGCCACACCAGCCACGATGGGTGGACGACGGTCGTCCCGGCGAACCGGAAGTAGGTCGCGTCGTCCTGCGGTGCGACGCCGGACACCGCAGGGTCGAGCGGGGCGATGTCCTGGTTCCCGAGGGCGCGGGCCAGCCCCAGCGCGGCCTCACCGTGGTCCTGCACGCTCGCCGCGCTCAGGTTCTCCGGGGCGTCGCCCGCCGTGTGGTACTGCACCGGCTGCTCGACGAACGCGAAGTCCACACCGGGCCGGCCGGCGTCGACGACCCGGGTGAGATCGGTGTCGTTGGGCAGCAGCCGGAACGCCTCGACCAGCGACGAATCGCCCGTCGGGTGTGGGACGGCGTCGGCGAAGACTCGGGCCAGCCCGGCGTTGCCCGGGGAGGTCCGGAACATCAACGACGGCCCGGACACCCCGCGGGCCTCGAAGTTCAGGGTGACCGTCGGGCGTGCGGCGGGGACGAGCTCGTCGCGCACCCATGCCTGCATCCCGAGCAGGCCGACCTCCTCGGCGTCGGTGACCAGCACGACGAGGTCGTTGCGCAGCGGCGGGCCCTCCCGAAGTGCGCGCACCGCTTCCAGGATCGCCGCCACCGAAGCCATGTCGTCCGCGGCGCCCGGACCGCTCGCGACCGAGTCGTAGTGCGCGGACAGCACGACCGCCCCGGTCGGGTCGGTGCCGGGCAGGGTGGCGACGACGTTGTCCACCGGTGCCGCGGTGAGCCGTCCGTCGGCCCCGCCGGCGCCGGTCGAGGAGTGCAGCCGCGTGGTCAGCCCGGCCGCGGTCAGCCGGGCGGCGATCGCGTCCCGGGCGGCCACGGCGGCCGGGCTGCCGCCCGGGCGCGGGCCGTCGACCAGCTCGTCCACCGTGCGCATCGCCCGGTCCGCGCTGAACACGGCCGGGTCGGCGTCGGCCGGGACCGGGTCCGGGGCGCGCCCGTCCAGCCACGTCGCCGCGCTCACCAGGAGCAGGACCAGGACCGCCAGCAGCCGCACTGTCACGGAGGTGATCCTGCCTCCGGACGGCGCAACGGGCGTCCGACTTCCGGCTGATCTCGGGGCGCGAGCGCGGTGGGCACGATCCGGAGCCGGGGCGGTCGGGTGCGCGACCGGATCGAGCGGTGGGGGGTGCACGCGACGTGTGGTGGCGTCGCTATACTAGTGGGGCACCACGCCGCCTTAGCTCAGTCGGTTAGAGCGACGCACTCGTAATGCGTAGGTCTGGGGTTCGACTCCCCAAGGCGGCTCCACGAATCCCCTGGTAGCAACGCTGCCGGGGGATCTTCTTTTGCTCTAGCGGTCGTGTTCCACAGCAGTGTGTGACTGGTGTGTACCCGGGAGTGCGCCTCACGCGCGTGTGCGAAAGGCCGTCCGACACACTGAGCCTTTTTCAACCTGACCAGCGAGCTTCTGCGTCAGGAGATCGCGAAGGTTGCAGCGCAACTGCTCTGACCACAGCTGCACAGGTCACCGGCTCGCTAGCTCGGCGTCTGCACCCACACAACCAGGCCCCTGAGCTGCCGGGCCTGTCTCGTGATCGGTGTTTCGGCGTCGTTGCTCAGTAGGTCTCGGCTCCCGGCCAGCGGTCACCGAACGTGATGGCGAACGCGTTGATCACGGGCTTCCAACGCATCGTCCACCTCGTGCGGCCCGTCCCGGTCGGGTCCAGGCTGCGAGTCACAAGATACAAGCATTTCATCGTAGCCTGCTCAGTGGGGAAATGACCACGCGCCCGCACCGCGCGCCGGTAGCGGGCGTTAAGCGATTCGATCGCATTCGTAGAGCAGATCACCCTTCGAATCTCGACGTCGTAGTCCAAGAACGGCACGAACTCTTCCCACGCGTTGCGCCATAGCCGGATCATCGCCGCGTACTTACGGCCCCATTTCTCGTCGAGCTCATCCATAGCGATAAGTGCTGCATTCGGGTTGGGCGCGGCATAGATTGGTTTGATGTCGCGCTTCACCGCGTCCCAGTCCTGTCGACCCACCAGCCGGAAAGTGTTTCGGATCAGGTGCACGACGCAGGTTTGGACAATGGTTTGCGGCCACACGTTGGCCACGACCTCCGGGAGTCCTTTGAGGCCGTCGCAGACCAGGAACAGCACGTCACGCACGCCGCGGTTCTTCAGGTCGACCAGCACGCTCATCCAGAACTTCGCGCCCTCACTGCCGACGCCCATCCACAGCCCCAGCACGTCCTTGCAGCCGTCCACGGTGACGCCGATGGCTGCGTAGACCGGCCGGTTGGCGACCTGCCCGTCCCGGACCTTGACGTGGACAGCGTCGATGAACACCGCGGCGTACACCGAATCCAACGGCCGACCAACCCAGTCATTCATCTCGGCGACGACCTTGTCGGTGATCCGCGAGACCGTCTCCTTCGATACTGACGCCCCATAGATGTCAGCGAAATGTGCGGAAACCTCCCCGGTCGTCATCCCTTTCGCATACAGCGACAGTACGACCTCGTCGACATCTGTGAGGCGCCGCTGACGCTTCTTCACGATCTGCGGCTCGAAAGTGCTGGCCCTGTCTCTCGGAACGTCGATCTCCACGTCACCCGCGGCATCCGAGAGAACCGTCTTCGAGCGGGACCCGTTCCGCACGTTGGTGGATTCCCGGCCGGGGTCGGCCCGGTTCTTGTCGTGCCCGAGGTGCTCGGTCATCTCCTCGTTCAGCGCCGTTTCCAGAACATTCTTGGTAAAGAGCTTCAACAGGCCGTCCGGGCCGGTCAACGCCAGCCCGCGCGCCTTCGCCTCGGCCACCATCGCCGCCGCAGCGGCCCGCTCCGCCGACGCCTGCCGAGCAGGCTTCGGGTCACCCTCGCTTGGATCCACAAGGTCCGATGTCATCACTGTCCGTGCCCATCTCGCCGGACCTCAGCCCGGCGTGTCGGGCCGAAAACACCGATCTTGAAACAGTCCCGAGCTGCCGGAACGGCAGGTTGAAAAAGGCTCCCTGGGTCAGGTCATCATGGACGGGGATGTCGAGCTGCTGGTTCCGTCTCTCGTGATCGACGAGTTCGAGCGCAATCGCGAGCGCATCGAGCAGTCGATGACGACGAGTGTGGCTGACCGGTTCAGGCTGCTCCAGAAGGATCTAGAGACGCTGACGGCCGAGTGGCACCGTCCAGGGTTCGAGGCGATCAACGCGCTTGCGTATGAGATGCCCCTGATCGGCGCGATGGCGATGCGGAACTTCCGGGACATCCTCGAGCTGCTGAGGGCCGGGTGGGTCCTCGAACCGAGCGACGCCGAGCGGCTGGGTGTGGTCGAGAGGGGTCTTGCTAAGCAGGCGCCCTTCCATCGCCACAAGAACAGCGTCGCCGACGCTTTGCTGGTCGAGCTGTACGCCACGGCTGGCGGTGAAAGCGAGGACGGAACCTACTGCTTCGTCACGTCGAACCATCTCGACTTCTCGGTGGAGAATGGCGACCAGCGGCTCCCACACCCCGACATCGAAGCTTTGTTCGACGGCGAGTCGTCGCGGTACTACCTCGGCGTGTGCGGGCTGCAGGCGGCGATGGTCGACCACTACGACCCGGATGAGTTCAGGGAGATCCTCGACGTGTCCGACTTCCAGGAGAATCCGCGGACCCTGGACGCGATACTCGAAGCGGAGCAGGAGTTCTTCGACCGGGTCTGGTATGAGCGTTCCGTTCTCCACACCTACCGCTACGAGCAGGGCGAGAGCGACGAAACACCAGAGCAGTACAAGGTCTCGAAAGACGCCCAGGCCCGGGTCCGCGAGCGACGGCCAGACTTGCGGCTCTGCGACAGCGACTTCGAGTGGGGGGTGTCTGCTGCAGCGATAGGTGACATCTGATCTGGCTTGCCGGTCCGGCGGGCTGAGAGTGTGTTTGAGAAGGGTCGGCGTGTCTGCGTGGTGCGGACCTCGACGTGGTCCATCGTGGAGGAGTGGCTCGGCGTAAGCGGCGGTATCCCTCGGACACCAGCGACGCCCAGTGGGCGCTGATCGAACCGCTGCTTCCCGCCGTGGGGGCCGGCGGCAGACCGGAGAAGCACCCGCGCCGCGACGTGGTCGACGCGATCCTCTACGTCGTACGCGCGGGCTGCTCCTGGAGGGCCCTGCCAGCGGACTTCCCGCCGTGGCAGACGGTCTACTGGTACTTCAACCGGTGGGAACAGCAGAAGGCCACCGAGCAGATCCTCCCGGTCGTACGTGGCCAGCTGCGTGCCGAGGAAGGCCGCGACCCCGAGCCCAGCGCGGGGATCATCGACTCCCAGTCCGTCAAAGGCGCCGACACCGTCGGACAGGACACCCGCGGCTATGACGCCGGGAAGAAGGTCAACGGTCGGAAGCGGTTCATCGTGACCGACACCCTCGGCCTGCTGCTCACCACCATGGTGTGCTCGGCGTCGGTGCAGGACCGCGACGGCGCCAAACCGATCCTGCTCGACCTCTACCTGCGCACCCGGGTGCGGTTCGTCTACGCCGACGCCGGGTTCGCCGGACGCCTGCTCGACTGGGCGACTGGGCGACTACGATCCTGCAGACGACGGTCGAGGTCGTCCGCAAGCCGCCTGAGCAGCGCGGATTCGCCGTCCTCCCGCGGCGGTGGGTGGTCGAGCGGACCCTGGCCTGGCTCACCGCACACCGACGCCTGGCCCGCGACTACGAACGCCACCCCACCACCGCAGAGGCCATGATCCGCTGGGCCGCGGTCAACACCATCACCCGACGCATCGCCCGCGGCGAACCCGCCCGACGCCAGCAGAGGTATGTACTCACCCCTGCGACATGATCTTCTCAAACACGCTCTGAGCGCCGAACTGCAACCGCCGCGAGGCTCCCGGAACCCGGGCCCTCGCGGCGGAGGCATTCTGCCTGGTCAGACCTGGCGGAAGCGGGGGGATTCGAACCCCCGGTCCTTTCGGACGCCCGCTTTCAAGGCCACCGGGATGTCAGGTTGTGAACGCGATCTGCCTGGTCAAGCGTCCGTGGTCGTCCGGTGGTGTCTCGCCGCTCTCCAGTGGGTTGCGGTCATGGTTGTGGTCAGCCTGAGGCGCGTTTTGCCGAAGGTGAGATCAGGAGGGACTACGGGGACGCCAACGCCCGAACCCTCCCTCGGTGTTGATCGTCTGTCCGGTGATCCAGGCGGCTTCGTCGGTGGCGAGCCAGACGATCAATCGGGCAGGGTCGTCAGGACGTCCGTAACGGCCGAAGGGGAACATCGGCGCGACAAGCCGCCACATGTCATGGGTCAGGTATCCCGTGTCGACCGGACCGGGGTTCACGGTGTTCACGCGTATACCGAGGTCGGCAAGCTCATCCGCGATCGTCGTGGTGAGCCCGGCCATCGCCGACTTGGCCGCCGCGTAAGCGACCTCCCCCGGCAGCGGACCAAGTTCCTGACCGGACGTCAGGAACACGATCGAGCCCCCGGGCCGGCCGTCGTGCTGTTGGACGAAGGCTTGAGCGAGCAAGATCGACGAGCGTGCATCGACCGCCCAGTGGGCATCCAGCTGCTCGGCCGTGACGGCGCCCAGCGTCCCGTCCTCCCCGGTAAGCGCATGGTTGCAGATCAAGACATCGACGTGTCCGACCAGTTCGACAGAATCGTCCATCAGGCGCGCAGGCCCGCGGGGGTCAGCGAGATCGACACCGACCTCCGCGACAACCGCGTTGTCAAGTGCGCGTCGTCGAACCGACTCGACGACGGCATCGAGATCGTCGGCGCCCCACTCCTGGGCGTCGTCATGAGGCTGAAAGTGATGCAGGACAGTACTCGCGCCGTAGGAGGCCGCCAGGGCGGCAATCGCGTAGCCGATCCCGCCCCGTCGACTGGCACCAGTGACGAGCACGGTGCGGCCGCGCAACGGGTACGGATCTCGACCATGCACACCATTCGTATCGGTGGAGGAGCGTTCAGACATGGCGACGTCTCCAATGATCGCAGGGGAGGCAGGACTCACATCTTCCTGTCAGCTTCGCCCATTTCGAGCAACTCGAATCCAGTTCTGTCATCGGACAGCCTCGCGATACCGGCTGAGTTCGACGGAGCCCGGCCGGTGGGTGGGACCCAGTCGACCATGGCTGTGTACTCGCAGCGAACGGCGTCAGGGCGCTCGTTGAGGGCGTGGCCGATCTCCTCCCAGGTGGCTCCGCGCAACCGAGCCCCGGTGACGACGGCCCAGCGGCCGGCGTGCAGTGACTCGATTAACTCGACCGTGGTACGCAGGACGTCGAGCGGGTCCACGGTCCGCTGGTCACGGACGGCGCGGTACTCGGCAGCGGCAGCGTGGCGGCCGTCGGCCTCGGCGACCCGGGCGCCGCAGTCGGCTCCGCTCCAGACGAACCAGTTCCGAAGAGTCTCGAACATGTGCGAGTAGGTGGGCATGATTCTGGCCTCCGCGACGGTCGTGGGCCTGGTGGCCCCGAGTGGTGGGGGCGGGGTGCGTTCCCCCGCCTCCGCGCGGAGCGCCTGACAAGGGCTCGGAGGCTCAGGGTCAAGGGCCGGACGGAGTCCGGTCGGCGCAGCCGATGCGTAGCACCCTTGATGCTGAGGGAGCCCGTGTGACGCTTCGGGGCCGGCAGGCCCCCGCCGGAGGCGGTCCACCTGATCGCTGGGCCCGCCCCGGCCTTGAGGGGCAGGCCTCCCCGTCCCCGTCCGTCGGCCCGGCTCCCTCACCGTGGTTCCGCCCGGGCGCCGGTGCCTCACTCGTGGCCGCACTTCCGGTCGTTCCGGCGGTGCGGCCCTCCTACGTTTCGGCTGGTCCGATGGTGGCGGGCGTGCGCGCGCCGGCCGCCGGGCCGGAGGCGATAGGCGGACGGCAGCGACGCCACCCGTCCGGCCCGTCAGGGCCGGCTTGAAGACGTAAAGAAAGTCCTCACCGACAGGAAGCCGAACGATCGGTCGGCTAGCCCTGGTGATTCACGGAGCTGCGGATTGACCGCGTGATCGGCTGGCGGCGGATCCGGTCCGGTTCGTTCGATGGGTGGGCATGGCGAAGGGGCCGGCCTGCGCGTTCTGCCGGGAGCTCCCGCCGCTCGTCGTGTCGGGCTTCGGAGATCAACCAGCAGGAACAGGCAACGCGCACAGCCGCGCGAACGCGCGGGCGAGATCGACCGCCCAGGGCCAGGACCGTTGGATACGGACCCAGACTCGGCGTTGCCCGCGGGTGATCCGCGCGGCGGTGTGCAACAACCGGTAGCGCAACGCCTTCGGCTCGACCTTCGCCAGGTCGCCGTCGAGAAGCAGGCGCTGGGTCCAGGTGATCAGGTCGACCGCGAGCATGACCACGGTCAACCACGCCGCGTTGACGGCGAAGGACCGGGACGGGAAGTGGTTGAGGCCGGTGTCCTTGCCGCAGCGGATCCGGTCCTCGACCCGGGCGTGGGCGCGGTGGCGGGCGTCGAGGAAGGCGAGCTGCCCGACGCGGGTGTCGGTGGCGAACGCGGTGTAGCGCCAGCCGTCACGCTCCTCGAACGCATCGAGCTGCGCGCCGGGATGCGGCCGTTCGCGACGGACGACAACGCGGGTCCCGGCCGGGTAGTCGACCAACGCGGAGGCGGGGAGCAAGCCGGTGATCTCGGCCAGCCCGGCGCCGTCACGGTGCCCGCCGTCAGCGTCGACCGCCTCGGCCCACACCGTCTTCGGGACCAGGCTGATCACGGTGCGTTCGCGGTCGGTGACGGCCCAGCCGACGGAGAACTCACAGCTCACCGCTGTGTCTTGTTGCGCTCGGATGTGGGCGAGGAAGGCTTTCGTGGCGCCCGCGGTGTCGGTGCGGACCAGGATCGGGTGCCCGTGACGGAACGCGTCAGGGATCTGGGCGAGCGCGTCGTCGAGCACGTTGATGTGATCCGCGGCGGTGTTCGCACCGGCGTTCCCGCGGCGCAAGCGGGCGGCGAGGAACTCGCCGGTGTTGTCGCAGAACGCCAGCATCGGGTGATACCCGAACGTCTTCTTGAACGTGGGCGTGGCCTGTTCCTTCTCGCTGTGGGCGATGACGATCGTGGCGTCGAGATCGATCACCAGCACGTCCCGGCCGTGCCGGCGCAGGTCGCGGCCGGCGACCCGAGCCGCGGGAAACGCGCGACCATCGACGTCGGCGTGCTGGGCCCAGACCACCTCCCGGGCCCGCGCCCGCCCCGCCGCGATCGAGGACAACCGGCGCTCGTCGAGCTTGTCGAGCAGTCGCCAGCAGGTCGAGTCCGATGCCACCGACCCGAACACCGCGCCCTGATCGGCCAGGACCGCGATCTCGCAGATCCTCGTGGCCCCGTCGGCGACCGCGACGGCCAGATCGACCAGCACCCGCCCCGGATCATGACGCGCCCGAGCTCGTCGCAGCGGTGCGAGCGCGGTCGAGAGTTCACTGGTCAACGTGGTCCGGTCGGCGACATCGGCCAGCAGACGCGACCCGACGTGCGACACCACCCCAGCGCCGTCGGCGGTCACGATGACCGGTGGGCGCGTGCTTGTAGTCTGCACTCGGAAAGTGCCTCCTCGACCATGGCGGACAGGGCTTCGACACCCGCTGTCTTACCTGGTCACGAGGCACTTTCTTCAGTTGGGGTCGGAGATCACCGGCACAGCCCGTGAAGAGTCCGGGCTAGACGACTGAGATCCCGGCGGTCGGACCCGCAGCGCCCGGACAGCCGATCGGCCGCTATTCGGCGAGTAGCGGAATGAGGTCGCCGAACAGTTCCGGTGAGAGCGCGACGGTACTGGTCGATTCCAGCGAGTGCGGTTCCCCGAACCGGTCGACGACCAGGGCGCCGGCCTCACGTGCGAGGAGTGTTCCTGCGGCCGTGTCCCACGGCTTGTTCGCCAGGATGACGGTCGCGTCGATCTTTCCGTGCGCCACCCACGCCAGATCGGTGGCCGCCGATCCGACCATTCGGACACGTTCGACGCGTTCGGCGAGTCGTGCCGTGATCGCCAGACGATCGAGGTTCTTCTCCGCTGCCGACTCTCCGACGGCGTAGTCGCCGAGCGACACCATCGCGTCGCGCAGGGACGCCGTGGCTCGGTGCCGGATGCGGTCGCCGTTGCAGTGGGCGCCGCCGTGCTGCGTCGCGGCGTAGTGCAGCCCGACCGCGGGCAGGCTGATCAGACCGACGACCGGGTGTCCGTCCTCGACCAGGGCCAGGGACACGGCGTAGAGCGGCACCCCACGGACGAAGTTCGCCGTCCCGTCCACCGGGTCCAGCACCCACAGCGTTTCCCGCTGGTCGGTCTCGCCGTTCTCTTCGCCGAGGAACCCGACGTGCGGCGTCTCGCGGGCGAGGAAGTCCCGGAGCTCGTTCTCGACGGCGTAGTCGACCTCGCTCGCGACGTCGCGGTCACTCTTGACCGTCACCCTGCCGGGCTCGCGCGACGCGATGAGCGCCAGCGCGGTCTTCATCGCCGCCTGGCCGATTCCGAGGAGGTCCGCCGCGGTGGTCACTGCGATTCCGCTCGTTCCCAGAGTGATCCGAACACACCATTGAAGATACCGTAGAGGCCGGCCTCGTCGTCGGAGGCGCGGTCGACGATGAAGGTCGGCGCGTCCAAACCGCGCGCATCGGGAAGATACGGCTGAACGACACACGTCCGGTCGCTCACAATGGTGATGTTAAAACGGATCGTCTCGTTGTAGGTTCTGATGTGAAGACGTCCCGCGGATTCTGCGGACAGTTTCCGGCGTAGCCGTTGGGCGACCTCGATGTTCAGTTCGGTGAGCATCGACAGGTGGCCGGCGGTGAGCCCCTCCTCGTTCTCACGGGCGGTGATCGCATCCCCGCGCGGGCGCAGGAACAAGAGCTGCACCTCGCACCCGGCGTCGAGCAGAGCGCCGAGTGCGCGATCTCCGTACTGCTGGCAGAGCATGTTCAGCGACAGCCCCGCGGACCGGATCGAGGTGGCGCCGTCGAACAGGACCGAGGGCGGCAGCTCGTGGGTGAACTCGGTCCGGCTCGTGAACACCGCCGAGAGATCGGCGAGCCGAGCGGGCCGTTCGGCGACCTGGGGCAGCTCGGCCGCCGCGCGGGGCTCGTCGCCGTCGGGGCGGAGGCGTGGTTGCGGCGGGGCGCCGTCGGTCCATGCTTGGAACAACTCGTCGGCGGTCCAGCCCGGCAACATCGCTTCGAGCACCCGGCAGTGCCCCGGGTGCGGGAGCCGGGTCATCTGCCCTGCGAGCCAGCGGTAGAACGTGGCCTTGCTCGGCCCGCTGCCGACCAACTCCTTGTCGAGCCTGCTCGCGGCCCGGTCGTAGGCACGCAGGAACAGCCGGTGTTCCTGTAGGTGCTGCTGCTTGAGCAGGTTCTTGAGCACGGTCTCCGTCGTTGCCATGGGACCCCCTCCGTGGCCGTGACCAGCAGTCTAACCCGCGTGAGACAAAAATGAGACTCATTCGGGAGAAGTCGGGTCGAAGTGGTTCACGAGCGGGACAGAGATGACTGTTCTCGCAGGTCAGCCTGGCTTCAGTCGCTCCCGAAGGGTTCGGGACACGAGCGGCTGAGTCCCAGGAGGACCGTCATGGCGACGATCAAGGTCGACACCAGCGGCACCCGCTACACCGTCGGCGCGGCCCCGCGTCCGAAGAACGACATGGACGGCCGTCAGCGCACGGACCGGCAGACCGGTACGCCGCTGTTCACCACGCAGCTGGTCAAGGTCGACGCCGAGGGCGCGGAGATCCTGACGATCACCACGCCGGGGGCTCCGGCGGTGGAGCAGGGCGCGGAGGTGCGTCCGGTGGGTCTGGTCGCGATCCCGTGGCAGCAGGGCCAGCGGGCCGGTGTGGCATTCAAGGCCGACCGGATCGAGCCCGCCCACGCCCCGGCGTCCAAGGCGTCCTGACCTCGCTGGTCGGTGGTGCGGGTCGGGGCGCTCTTTCCCCGGTGTCCCGGCCCGCACCCCGCCGCCCGCCTCGTCCGCCCCCTGCGCCCGGAAGGCCCCGTCATGGCTCGCTCTGCTGCTCCGTCCCGCTCGTTCGGTCTCGGGAAGTCCCGTGTGGACTCGTTCGAGATCATCTCCGTGCCGCCCCGCAACCCCGTCGTCCGCGTCGCCGCGCTGCTGCTGCGACTGCGCGCTGAACTCGCCGCCGCCGCGGTCCTGCTCACCGCCTGGGTGTGGCTGGGCCCGGACCACGTCCGCGACTCCGCGGGCCGCTGGGTCGCGGTCCCCGACACCGGCTGGGACACCTCCACCAGGGTCGCGGTGTTCGTCGCCGTCGCCCTGGTGCTGGTCGGGCTGCCGTGGACGCGCCGCTACCTGTTCCACCGGGGGCAGGCGGTCCTGACCCGCCACCGCGTCCGGCAGGCGCTGTTGGAGTGCCGGGTCCTCAACGCCCGCTCCCGCGCCTGCCCGCTCACCGTCTGGGCCCGCCCGACCCGCGTCGGGGAAGCGGTGTGGGTCGTCCTGCGGGCCGGGATCGGTCCGGCCGCGGTGGCGGAGCAGGCCGAGGAGCTGGCGTCGGCGTGCTTCGCCCGCGAGGCCCGGGTGATCGTGTGGCCGCGGTTCACCACCGTGGTGCGGGTCGAGATCGTCCGCCGCGACCCGCTCGCGCCGAACCTGATCCGCTCGGACCTGTTCCGCTACGCGGCCGGCGACGTCCACGACCACGGCTGGCCCGACGACCCGACGCCGCGAGTCCCGGCCCCGCGCACGGCCCGCCCGGCACCCGCTCGCCCGGCGCTGCCGCTTCCTGCAGTGGCTCCGCGTCCCGCGCTGGATGGCCCGTCCGACGGTGGTCGGGGTGGGGACTGGTCGGACTATGTCTGAGCACCGGCCCACCCTGCCGCTGCCCGTCCCGGCCGCCGAGGACACCGCGCCGCGCCGCCTGGTGCGGCCGCTGCTGGTGCTGGCCCGCTGGGTCGACGAGTACCGCGCCCACCGCCGCGAACACCGCGCCGAGGTCGGGCCGTCGATCTGGGAGCCGATCCACCTGGGCACCGACGAGGACGGCCGCCCGGTCCGCGTCCCGCTGATGTACCGCAACATGCTCCTGGCCGGTGAGCCCGGCGCCGGGAAGTCCGTCGGGTTGAACAACATCGTCGCCCACGCCGCCCTCGCGACCGACTGCCGCCTGTGGCTGTTCGACGGCAAGATCGTCGAACTCGGCCTCTGGCGGGGCTGCGCCGACCGGTTCGTCGCCAACGACCTGTCCGACGCGATCTCCGCCCTGCTCGACCTGCAGTCCGAGATGGACCAGCGCTACGCCGTCCTCGACGACGAACGGCGCCGCAAGATCGCCCCCGCCGACGGGGTCCCGCCGGTCGTGGTGGTCCTCGACGAGCTGGCCTACTTCTCCGCCACCGCCGGCACCAAGCGCGAGCAGGAAGCCTTCTCCGTCCTCGTCCGCGACCTCGTGGCCCGCGGTCGGGCGGCGGGGATCATCGTCGTCGCCGCGACGCAGCGCCCGTCGGCGGACATCATCCCCACGTCGCTGCGGGACCTGTTCGGGTACCGGTGGGCATTCCGCTGCACCACCGACACCAGTTCCGACATCGTCCTCGGACACGGCTGGGCCTCCCGCGGACACTCCGCCGCGAGCGTCGCTCCGGAGGCGAAGGGGATCGGGTTCCTGCTCGCCGAAGGCGGCATCCCGCGCCGGATCAAGGCCGCGCACCTGTCCGATGCCCAGGTGTACGCCCTGGCCGAGCGGGCCGCGCTGGGCCGCCTCGCCGCCGGGATCGCGCTCGGCCAGGACCTCGACGACACCACCGCCCCTGGGGGTACGTCGTGACCGGCCGACCGACAACCGCGGACCTGGTCTATGCCGGACTGCGTCGCTCCTCAGCCGCCCGCAACGCGGTCTCGGTTCGGCACGGCCGCGGCGCCCTGACCTCGGTCGAGTGGGCCACGACGCTGGCCGCGCTGTACTCCCGCGACGCCCGTTGGTGGCACGTCCTGGCCCGCGCGACGGTCACCGATCACACGATCCCGATGGTCTTCGTCATGGCCGCGTCCGATGCCGAGGGCGCCGCTCTGCGCGCGGCCGCGGACTGGGCCCAGTCCGCCCGCGACTACGCCCGCACCACGGCCGCGGCCGCTGCGTCGGCGGCGTCGGCTCGGGTGGCGTGATGGGCACCGGCCACGGCTCCGCGACCGTCGAGGACCTCGCGGCCCGACGCCTGTCCCGCCTGGCCGGAACCACTCCCACCGCCGACCTCGTGACCGCCGCTGGCCGTCGCGAGGACTTCGCGGGCTGGCTGCGCCACGTCACCCCTGCCGCCGGATGCGCCCACCCCATCCGACTGTCCGGTACCGTGTTCCGCGTCGAACAGGCCACCGGCCGCTTCACCTCCGAGCGCCACACCGCGCAGATGCCCGACGGCCTGATCTACACCGCCTGCGGCAACCGCCGCGCCTCCGTCTGCCCCTCGTGTGCGGAGACCTACCGCGCCGACACCTTCCAGCTCGTCACCGCCGGCCTCGTCGGCGGCAAAGGCACCCCCGCCTCGGTGGCCGGGCACCCGTGCGTGTTCCTGACCGTCACCGCCCCCTCGTTCGGCCCGGTCCACAGCCACCGCACCGACCGACGCGGCCGGCCACTTCCATGCCGGCCCCGCCGCGACGACACGTCCTGTGAGCACGGGACCGGTCACGCCTGTTGGGAGCGCCACACAGAAGATGATGACCCGCGGGTGGGGCGGCCGTTGTGTCTGGACTGCTACGACCACCCGCACCAGGCGGTGTGGAACCTGCACGTCGGGGAGCTGTGGCGGCGCACGATGATCGCCGCCACCCGCAACCTGCGCCAGCTCGAGAAACTGACCGGCCACAAGCTCCGGCTGTCCTACACCAAGGTCGCCGAGTTCCAGGCCCGCGGCGCCGTGCACCTGCACGCCCTGGTCCGCCTCGACGGCCGCGACCCCGACCCGACCCTGTCCCACCTGACCCTGTCCCCGCCGCCGGGGATCTCCGCCGCCCAGGTCGCCCTGCTGCTCCGTGGAGCGGTCACCGAGACCTCGTTCACCACCGCTCCACATCCCTACCGACCCGAGGGCTGGCCGATCGCCTGGGGCGAGCAGGTCGACCCCCGCCCCGTCCGGCTCGCCGCCCGCGACCTCGACGACGCCGCGGAGATCACCACGACCGCCGTCGCCGCCTACCTCGCCAAGTACGCCACCAAGGCCACCGAGACCGCCGGGCACCTCTCGACGCGGTTGCGGCCGGACACGGTGCGCTCCTACACCGACCACACCACCCACACCGGCCGTCAGATCGACGCCTGCTGGCGCCTCGGGCAACGCCCCGTCGGCTGGGACCCCGACGACTGGTCGACGTCCTGGGGACGGCTGTGGCGGTGGGCGCACATGCTCGGCTTCGCCGGGCACTTCTCCACCCGCTCCCGCCGCTACTCGACCACGCTCACGGCGCTGCGGCAGGCGCGTCGGGACTGGCAACGCGACCACGCCAACCCCCGCCCTGCCGCCGACGAGGTCGAGCGCCTGGACGAGGGCGCGGACACGACCGAGGTCGTCATCTCCTCGCTGCACTTCGCCGGGATCGGCTGGCACACCACCGCCGATGCCCTGCTGGCCAACACCGCTGCCGCGCAGGCCCGGGCCAGGAGGCGTGCCGCCCGCGAGGAACTGACCAGCACGACAGCCGGATGAGAGGAGACGAGGACATGCAACGGCTGTTGCTCACTGCGGAGGAGGTCGCGGAGGCCCTGCACGTCGGGCGTTCGCGCGTCTACATGCTGATCGCGTCGAAGGAGCTGACCTCCATCAAGATCGGCAGCCTGCGGCGCATCCCGGTCGACGCCGTGCGCGAGTACGCGGCCCGGCTCGTGGAGCAGGAACGCGAGGCGTCCTGATGGCCCGCAAGCGCGCGAACGGCGAGGGGTCGATCTACAGGCGCGCCGACGGGCGCTACACCGCCGCCGCGTTCGTGCCCGTCTCCGGCGGTGGCCGGCGCCGGGTCTACGTCTACGGCCGCACCCGCGACGAGGTCCGAGGGAAGCTCGACGACCTGATGCGCCAGGCCGACGACGGCATTCCGCGGGCCCGTGAGCGGCAGACCGTCGCCGCGTACCTGGACTACTGGCTGGAGCACGTCGTCCGCCCTGAGAAGCGGGCGACCACGTTCAACAGCTACGAGTCGCTGGTCAGGCTGCACATCGTGCCGGTGATCGGGCGCAAGAAGCTCGACGAGCTCGGCCCGGCCGACGTCCGGCGGCTGCTCGCCGTGCTCCGGGAGAAGGAGATCAGCGGCAGCGGCGGCGGGGTCCGGAGGCTCTCGCCACGGATGGTCCAGTTCGCCCACGCAGTGCTGCGGAACGCGCTCTCCAACGCGGTGCGTGAGGAGCTGATCAGCCGCAACGTCGCCAAGCTCGTGCAGGTCTCCAACCCCGAGTACGACGTGGGGGTCAGCCTCGACCCGGTAGCGGCCCGCGCGCTGCTCACTCGGATCGCCGACGACCGGCTGTACGCGCTGTACCTGTGCGCGATCGTGCTCGGGATGCGGCGCGGGGAGCTGCTGGGCCTGGCCTGGGACGCCGTCGACCTCGACGCCGGGAAGCTCGTCGTGCGCCAGTCGCTCACCTGGGCCAACGGCCGCGTGCACCTCGGGCCGCCGAAGTCCCGGGCGTCCCGCCGGGTCGTCCCGCTGCCCGCGACCGTCGTCGACGCGCTGCAAGAGCACCGTGAGCGGCAGGAAGCCGACCGGGAGAGCGCCGGGGACCGCTGGACGGAGACCGGTCTCGTGTTCAGCTCGGCGCTGGGCGGGCACGTCTCGCCGCGCACGCTCGCCGCGCAGTGGCACGTGATCCGCACGGCGGCCGGCCTCGGGCGGATGCGGTTCCACGATCTGCGGCACACCGCGGTGTCGCTGCTACTCGCCCTCGGGGTTCCGCCGCACGTGGTCCGGGAGATCGTCGGGCACAGCGACGTCAAGGTCACCATGACCGTCTACGCCCACGGCAACCTCGACGAGAAGGCCGCCGCTCTGACCCAGCTGAGCACCGCTGTCACCGGCGCGTTGCTGTCACCGGTTGCTGTCAACGAGGGGCAGGAGGACGGGTCGTGATCGCTGATCATGCCTCTGACCTGTTGCGGAAGCGGGGGGATTCGAACCCCCGGTCCTTTCGGACGCCCGCTTTCAAGGCGGGTGCATTCGGCCGCTCTGCCACGCTTCCGCAGGGAGGGTAACGGGGCCCGCTCAGCGCTCCGCGCGGTAGTAGGTGACCGGCCCCATCCTCGTGGACCCGTGACCGACCACCGCCGCGGCGCTGAACCCCGCGGCGGCGAGCAGCTCCGGAACCGGCGGCGCGTCGTGCCCGTGGCCGTGGCCCCCGTGGTCGCCGTGACCGCCGCGCCGGGAACGGCGGTGGGCGGGATCGAGGCGGGCCAACAGCGACAGCACCCTGGTGACGCCGTGCATCCGCCCGCCGGTGCGCGGGTCGTGGTCGAGGTCGACCAGGTGCAGGCTCCCGCCCGGTGCCAGGACGCGGTGAGCCTCCCGCAGCGCCGCGGCCCGGGCGTCGGCGGCGACGTGGTGCAGCATCAGCGAGGACAGGACCCGGTCGACGCTGCCGTCGTCGAGGGGCAGGTCCTCGGCCACACCGACGTGCAGCTCCAGCTCGACGCCGGCCTCGGCGGCCTTGCGACGGGCCATGGAGATCGCCTCCGGGTCGGGGTCGACGCCGCGCACGGTGGCCGTCGGAACGGCCTCCTTCGCGCGCAGCAGGACGTTCCCTGTGCCGCAGCCGATCTCCAGCACGCGGTCCCGCGGACCGATGCCGGCCTGGGCCAGCAGTCGCCAGTACATCGGGACGGCGGCACCGAGCCGGGCCACCGTGTCGTAGCCGGGCAACAGCCACGAGCTGACGAGCGCGGGCGTGTGGGCGTGCGTGGTCATCGGTTCCCTTCGGACGAACTTCGTGTTCCTCATCCAGTCTTGCTGGCGTTCCAGCTGCCCACCAGGCACGATCCATGGGCGTGATGGGACGAAGTTCGGATGTCCCGCTCGTCGGCTTCGCCCACTCGCCGGTACCGATCTCGGTACAGCACGTCGACGGGTCGGGGGTGACCCTGCCGCGGGTGCGGGGCGCGCACGCACACGACTTCCTGATGCTCGTCCACATCGTGCGCGGTACGTGCGCGTACCGGGTCGACGGACGCACCTGGGACCTCCGCGAGGGCGACGCGTTCGTGATCGCGCCCGGTGCGGTGGTCGACCACGCCGTGGAGAGCACGGGTCCGCCCGGGGAGCTGTGGTCGGTCCTGTTCCCCGCGGAGGCGGTCGCGCCCGCGTCCTGGCGGGACCATCCGCTGCTCGCCCCGTTCGTCGGTCGCCACCGCGGCGGCGGGCAGCGGATCGCCGTCCCGCCGGGCGACCGGGCGACCTGGCGGAGCCGTCTCGCCGATCTCGACGACGAGCTGTCCCGTCGCCGCGACGGCCACGCCGAGGCCGCCCGCGCCCACCTCACCCTGCTGCTGGTCGCGCTCGGCCGGCTCGTCGACGACGTGCCCGCCGAGTCCGGTGACCCGCTGCTGGCGGCGGTGTTCGCCGTCGTCGAGGAGCGGTTCGCCGGGCCGCTGTCGCTGCGCGACGTCGCTGCGCTCGTCGGGCTCACCCCCGGGCACCTGACGACCGTCGTGCGGCGCGGGACCGGACGGACCGTGCAGCAGTGGATCACCGAGCGGCGACTGCGGGAGGCGCGCCGGCTGTTGACGTCCACCGACCTGCCGGTCGCCGACATCGGGGTCCGCGTCGGCTACCCCGATCCCGGCTACTTCGCCCGACGCTTCCGTGCCGCCCACGGCAGCGCCCCCGCGACCTGGCGGACGTCACCCGCCACCCCCTGACGGGTGGCGGGTGACGTCCGCGCCGGTGCGGTCCGGCGCGATGTGGTGGGATTCCCCCGGTCTCATCTCGGGAGGACGACGTGCGGTTCGACGAGAACGCCCGGCTCGACACGTCCGGCGTGGACGACCTGCGCGGGTCCGGCGGCGGCCGGGGCGGCGGGGTCGGCGGCCGGGTGGCCGGTGCGGGCGGCGGTCTGGGCCTCGTCGGCGTCATCCTCTACCTGCTCCTGTCGAACTTCGCGGGCGTCGACATGTCCGGGATGGGGGCGGGCGGCGGCTACCCCGGACTCGACCAGGTCGGCTCCGGCCAGACCGCGGACAACTCCTCGCTGCAGCAGAACTGCGCCACCGGCGAGTCGGCGAACACCTCGACCGACTGCCGCGTCGTCGCCGTCGTCAACTCCCTCGACGACTTCTGGGTCACCCAGTTCACCTCCGGCTTCACCCCGCCGCGGACGAACTTCTTCTCCGGCGGGGTCAGCACCGACGGCTGCGGCTCGGCGACGTCGGACAGCGGGCCGTTCTACTGCCCCGCCGACTCCGAGATCTACATCGACCTCACCTTCTTCCAGGAGCTGCAGACCCGCTTCGGCGCGCAGGGCGGGCCGTTCTCCCAGGCCTACGTGATGGCCCACGAGTACGGCCACCACATCCAGAACCTGACCGGCACCAACCGCCGGGCGGGCAACGACACCGGCCCCACCTCGGGCTCGGTGCGCCTCGAGCTGCAGGCCGACTGCTACGCGGGCGTGTGGGCGAACCACGCGACGACCACGCCCGGCCCGTCGGGCAGGCCGCTGATCAGCGAGCTGAACCGGTCCGACATCGACGCCGCCCTGGACACCGCGTCCCGGATCGGCGACGACTACATCCAGTCCAACCTGGGCGGCGGCCGCGTCGACGAGTCCCAGTTCTCGCACGGCAGCTCCGCGCAGCGGGAGAAGTGGTTCGCCACCGGGCTGCAGAGCGGCAACCCGGACGCCTGCGACACCTTCGCCGCGCGCAGCCTCGACTGAGACCCCGGCCGGGAGCCCGCTACGGGCGCAGCCGACCCAGCTGGTGGTCCAGCACGGCGAGCGCACCGGCACCGTCGGTACCGCCCAGCAGCACCGACTCCGCGAGACCGCCGGCCAGCGCGAGCAGCACGACGGCCTCGCGGTCCGGGTCGAGCGCGGCGAGCTCGCCGCGGTCACGGGCCGCGGCGAGCCGGTCGGCGACGGCGTCGTGGAGGAGCCGGTCACCGGCCCGGTAGGTCTCGCGCAGCCGCTCGTCGCCGAGGGACCGGATGAGGAAGGCGGAGCCGACACGGGCGTCGGCGCGGGCCTCGTCGTCGAGCGGGAACAGCGCGCCCAGCAGGACGCGGACCTCCTCCAGCGGCGAGGACGGCGCGGCCGTCGCCATCCGCGCGCGCACCCGCTCGTCGACCCGCAGCCGCAGCTGCTGTGCCGCGAAGTCCAGCAGCTCGTCGCGGGAGGCGAAGTAGTGCTGCACCCGCCCCTTGGACACCCCGGCCTCCTGCGCGACCCGCGCCAGGCTGACCGCCTCCAGCCCCTCCGCGGCCGCGATCCGCCACAGCGCCCGCGCGATCTCGTCGCGCCGCAGGCCGTGGTCGACCACCCTCGGCATCGCCCACCCCGTTCCAATCCGATCGGCTTGCGAAAAACGCCGTCCGCTTTTACAGTCTGATCGTATCGTAAAATAGGGGGACCGATGCGCACCGGACACTTCACCAGCACCGCGGCCCGCGACCGCTTCCGCACGCTGCACCGCACCGTCGTCGCAGGGCTGGGACCGACGACCGGCAGGTACATCGACACGAGCCACGGCTCCGTCCGGGTCCTGACCTGCGAGGGACCGGCCGGGACGCCGCTCGTCCTGCTCCCGGGCGCGGGCTCACCGGGGGTGAGCTGGGAACCGAACGTGCCCGCGTTGCGCCGGCTCGCGACCGTCCACCTCGTGGACCCGCTCGGCGGCCCGGGGGCGAGCGCCCAGGACGTGCCGATCCGGAACCTCGCCGACCAGGTCCGCTGGCTGCGCGACGTGCTGGACGTGCTCGGACCGTGCCACCTCGTCGGGACCTCGCTCGGCGGCCGCCTCGCGTTCGAGGTCGCCCTCCGCGCGCCGGCCGGGATCCGGACGCTGACCCTGCTCGACCCGGCCGTCACGTTCGCCCGCATCCCACCGGGGACCGTGGCCGCCTCGCTCGGAGCGCTCCCCGGCGCGCCGTCGTGGCTGCGCAGGCTGTTCGTCGCCCGCCTGGGCGGCGGTGCCGACGTCGGCGACGACCCGGTCGCCCGGTTGATCGAGGCCGGCCTGTCCGGCTACGCCTCGGCGGTGCCGCACCCGTCGCTGCCCTCGGCGCGCGACGTGGCCGCGGTCGAGGTCCGCACCCTGGTGCTGCTGGGCGGGCGCAGCACGATGCTCGACCCCGTCCGCGCCCGGGAGCGGGCCGCGTTGCTGCCCCGCGGCACCGTCGAGGTGTGGCCGGACGCAGGCCACGCGCTGCCCGGCGAGTTCCCGGAGCGGGTCGCCGAGCGCCTCTCGTCACTGGTGGCGGCGTGAGCCGCCGGGAGCTCGTGACGACGGTGCTCGCCGACCTCGTCGCGCCGCTGGTGCTGTTCTACGGCCTGCGCGCCGCCGGCGCCGACGCGGTGACCGCGCTGCTCGCCGGGGCCGCGGTCCCGGCGGCGCGGGCGCTGTGGGTGCTGGCGCGTGACCGGCGCGCCGAGTGGTTCGCCCTGCTGGTGCTCGCGCTGTGCCTGGCGAGTGCGGCGACGGCGCTGGTCGGCGGGGACGAACGGGTCCTGCTCGCCCGCGACGCCCTGGTCACCGCCGCCCTCGGCGCGGTCCTGCTGGCGAGCGTCCCGACGGCCCGTCCGGTGCTGTTCACCGTCGGGCGGCTCACCCTCACCGAAGCCGGCCACAGTCCCGACGAGTGGGACCGCCGCTGGGCGTCGTCGGCGCGGTTCCGTGGAATCTGGCGGTGGCTGACGGCGGGCTGGGCAGCCGGGCTGTTCGCCGACGCAGCGCTGCGGGTGCAGGCCGCGTACACGTTGCCGGTCGACGTGGTGCCCGCCGTGCACGCCGTGCAGTGGTTCGCCGTGCTGGCCGTGCTGCTCGTCGCCGGGCAGGTGTGGCTGCGGCTGCCCCGGCACCGCGCGCTGATCTTCAGCTGACCAGGGGCTCCGCGGCGAGGAACCCCGCCAGGTCCGCGGTGTAGCCCTCGACGACCGGCTCCCACCCGGGCCGCACGAACGCCTCCCGGTCGAGGCGTACCCGGTACTCGGTGACGCGCTCGTCGTCGTGCACGATCGTGGCGGTGCCGTCGTCGCGGTAGCCGAGCCGGGCCGACACCGCCGCGGACCGCGCGTTGCCCGTCAGGTACTCCGAGCGCGCCACCAGTGCCCCGAGGTGGTCGAAGGCGAACGCCAGCACCGCGGCGCGCATCTCGTTCCCGTACCCGCGGCCCTGCGCGTGGCGCACCAGGTACGAGCCGGTCGAGACCTCGCGGCGCACACCGAACCGGTCCCCCACCACGTCCTGCAGGCCGATCACCCGGTCCTGTGCCCGTACGACGAACGTCAGCGTCCACCACTCCGGTGACGCCCTCGCCCGGTTCCCCCAGAAGTACTGCACCATGCCGCGCCCCAGGTGGCGCGGGTCAGCCCGGGTCCACGGCATGCGGAACGGCATCTCCGACGACGGGTGGATCCCGCTCGCGTGGACGGCCGCGACCAGCTCGCGCAGCGACACGTCGTCCTCGGTCCGCAGCTCCAGGTGCGGGGTCCGCAGCACCAGCCCGGCCATCGGCCACGGGTCGGGCACCGGGTCGATCGGCGCGGGCAGCACGTCCATCGGGCGATGATCCTCCGATCGCCGACGACGGCGCCACGGAATACCGTCGCGGGCATGTGGGCGATCACCCTGAGCGAGTACGGCGGACCGGAGAACATGGCGTGGGCGCAGGTGCCCGACCCCGAGCCCGCACCGGGCGAGGTCGTGCTCGACGTCGTGTCCTCGGCCGTCAACCGGGCCGACCTGCTGCAGGTCCAGGGCAACTACCCGGTCCCGCCGGGCGCCTCGGAGATCCTCGGGCTGGAGTGCGCGGGCCGGATCGCCGCGCTCGGCGAGGGGGTCACCGGCTGGTCGGTCGGTGACGAGGTCTGCGCCCTGCTCGTCGGTGGCGGCTACGCGACGAAGGTCGCCGTCCCGGCACCGCAGCTGCTGCCCGTCCCCGAGGGCGTCTCCCTGACCGAGGCCGGCGGCCTGCCCGAGGTCGCGTGCACGGTCTGGTCGAACGTGTTCCTGGAGGGGCGTCTCGCCGAGGGTGAGACCTTCCTGGTCCAGGGCGGCTCGTCGGGCATCGGGACGCACGCGATCCAGGTCGCCAAGGCGTTCGGCGCCCGGGTCGCCGCGACCGCGGGGCACGCCGACCGGCTGCAGTTCTGCCGCGACCTGGGCGCGGACATCGTCATCGACTACCACGACGACATCGCCGAGGCGCTGAAGAAGGCCACCGACGGCCACGGCGCCGACATCATCCTCGACAACATGGGCGCCAAGGGCCTGACGAACAACCTGTCCGCGCTCGCCCGCGACGGCCGCCTCATGATCATCGGCATGCAGGGCGGGGTGAAGGCGGAGCTGAACATCGGCGCGCTGCTCGCCAAGCGCGGGCACATCTCGGCGATGGGCCTGCGCGGACGCCCGGTCGAGGGGCCGCACTCCAAGGCCGAGGTCGTCGCGGGGGTCGCCGGGAACGTGTGGCCGCTGTTCGCCGACGGCCGGGTGCGGCCGGTGGTCTTCGAGCGGTTCGCGATGTCCGACGCGGCCGAGGCGCACCGCAGGCTCGACGCCGGTGGAGTGACCGGCAAGCTCCTGCTCGTGAACTCCTGAGCGGGCGGGTCCAGAATGGCGGACATGAGCGACGAGCAGGAGACACCCGGGGACCGGGTCGTGGTGGTCGGCGCCGACGGGCGTCCGGTGGGCATGGCGTCGGTCCCGCAGGACGACGAGGCCCAGAGCCCCGCATCGATGGTCGAGCAGCCCGCGAAGGTCATGCGGATCGGCACCATGATCAAGCAGCTGCTCGAGGAGGTGAAGGCCGCGCCGCTGGACGAGGCGTCCCGCGAGCGACTCAAGGAGATCCACGAGAACTCCGTCAAGGAGCTCGAGGAAGGCCTGGCGCCGGAGCTGCGCGAGGAGCTGCAGCGGCTCAGCCTCCCGTTCACGGCGGACAAGACGCCGTCGGAGGGCGAGCTGCGGATCGCCCAGGCCCAGCTGGTGGGCTGGCTGGAGGGGCTGTTCCACGGCATCCAGACCGCGCTGTTCGCCCAGCAGATGGCCGCCCGCGCGCAGCTGGAACAGATGCGTCGCGGACTGCCCCCCGGTGTGGGTGGCGCACCCGACCAGAACATCCCGGAGGGCATGGGCCGGGGTACGGGGCAGTACCTCTGAGGTCGGTCGCCGCGCGCCGTCGACCTGCGGTTTCGGTCGCGCCCGGCAGGGGGCTCCCCTGCCGGGCCGCGCCGGGGGCCGTGAGTACCCTCGTCGGGTGGCCGTGACCGTGACCGACGAGCCGGGCGACGTCGTCGACCCGTCCGAGGTGTCGAGCCCGCGCAGCTGGAAGCGGGCCTTCGCGGACCTCGCCCAGGGCTGGCGGCAACGACCGCTGTGGGGCTACCTGGGCTGGCAGGACATCAAGCAGCGCTACCGGCGCTCGGTCCTGGGACCGCTGTGGATCTCGATCAGCATGGGCGTCATCGCGCTCGGCCTCGGGATCCTCTACTCGGCGCTGTTCCAGATCTCGCTGGCGACCTTCCTCCCGCACGTCGCCGTCGGGCTGCTGATCTGGAACTTCGTGTCCGGCTGCATCCTCGAGGGCAGCGAGGTCTTCATCGCCAACGAGGGCCTGATCAAGTTCCTCCCGGCACCGCTGAGCCTGCACATCTACCGGCTCGTGTGGCGGCAGACGCTGTTCTTCCTGCACAACCTGGTCGTCTGGGTCGTGCTGATGATCGTGTTCCCGCACCCGCTGGGGCTGTCGTCGCTGCTGGCGGTCCCGGCGTTCGTGCTGCTGGCGGTGAACGGGGCGTGGGTCGCGATCCTCGCCGGGATCCTCGCGACCCGGTTCCGGGACATCCCGCCGATCATCGCCAGCGTCACCCAGCTGGTCTTCTACCTGACCCCGATCGTCTGGTCGGTGGACATCCTCAGCGACAACCCGGCCGCCCGCGAACGTGCCCAGCTGGTCGAGCTGAACCCGGTCTTCCACTTCGTCGAGATCGTGCGCCAGCCACTGCTCGGCCAGGAGATCGTCGGCCGGTACTGGCTGGTGACCGGCGTGATCACGCTGGTCGGCTGGACCGCCGCGCTGATCTGCCTGCGCAACTACCGCTCCCGCGTCGCGTACTGGGTGTGAACCTCTGTGACTGAACCCCGCATCCGGATCGACGCCGCAGGCGTGGACTTCCCGATCTTCGACGCCAAGACGCGCTCGCTGAAGAAGGCCGTCCTCGGCAAGGCGGGCGGCCGGATCGGCACCGACGCCAAGGTGCCGATCATCGAGGCGCTGCGCGACATCACCGTCAGCCTGGACAAGGGCGCGCGCGTCGCACTCGTCGGGCACAACGGCGCCGGCAAGTCCACGCTGCTGCGGCTGATGGCCGGCATCTACGAGCCCACCCGTGGCCGCTCGATGGTCCGCGGCAAGGTCGCGCCCGTCTTCGACCTCGCCGTCGGGATGGACCCGGAGATCTCCGGCTACGAGAACATCCTGATCCGCGGCCTGTTCCTGGGCATGACGCGCAAGCAGATGGAGGCGCGGATCGACGACATCGCCGCCTTCACCGAGCTCGGCGACTACCTGGAGATGCCGCTGCGGGCGTACTCCACGGGCATGCGGGTGCGGCTCGCGCTCGGCGTCGTCACCTCGATCGACCCCGAGATCCTGCTGCTCGACGAGGGCATCGGCGCCGTCGACTCGGAGTTCCTGAACAAGGCCCGCGACCGGCTGCACGAGCTCGTCGACCGCTCCGGGATCCTCGTGTTCGCCTCGCACTCCGACGAGTTCCTCGCCGACCTGTGCGACACCGCGCTGTGGATGGAACACGGGACGATCAAGGAGTACGGCCCGCTGCACGAGGTCCTCGACCACTACAAGGGGCGGACCCCGTCGTGACCGGACCACTCCCGCCCGGCTCGGTCGTCGGCGTCATCGTGACGCGCCACCGCGCCGACCTCCTCGTCGACTCGCTCGCGGCGATGGCGAAGCAGACCCACCCGCTGGCCCACCTGATCGTCGTCGACAACGGGCCGGACCTCCCCGCGCGCGACGCCGTCGAGGCCGTGCCGCTGCCGACGACCTGGCTGCCGTCGTGGTCCAACCTCGGCGGCGCCGGCGGCTTCGCCCTCGGGATGCTGCACGCCCTCGCGATGGGCGCCGAGTGGATCTTCCTGGCCGACGACGACGGCCACGCCGCCGACGAGTCCACCCTGGCGACCCTGCTCGACGTCGCGGAGCGGCACGGGCTGGCCGCGGTGTCGCCGGTGGTGGCCGACAAGGCCTCGCCGGACCGGCTCGCCTTCCCGCTGCGCCGCGGCGTCACCTGGCACCGGTCCCGCTCGGCGCTGGGCACCGACGACCTGCTCCCCGGGATCGCCTCGTTCTTCAACGGCGCCCTGTTCCGGGCCTCCACCCTCGAGGTGATCGGGGTGCCGGACCTGCGGCTGTTCGTCCGCGGCGACGAGGTGGAGATGCACCGCCGGATGGTCCGGTCCGGGCTGCCCTTCGGCACCGCCCTGCAGGCCACCTACCTGCACCCCTACGGCTCCGACGAGTTCAAGCCGATGCTCGGTGGGCGGCTGCACGCCCAGGACCCGGGCGATGCGGTGAAGCGTTTCTACACCTACCGCAACCGCGGCTACCTGATGTCCCAGCCCGGGATGCGGAGGATCGGCCTCCTGGAGCTGCCGAGGTTCGCCTGGTACTTCCTGGTGACCAAGCGCGACCCGGGCGCCTTCCGCGACTGGCTCACCCTGCTCCGCCAGGGGCGCCGGGAACAGTTCCACCGCGCCCCCTGATCATCCACACCTCTTGACCGTCGTCCACACCCGGTGGAGTTGTCCACAGGGCGATGGTTGGGGGCGGTGGGGCGGCCGTGGTCGGTCAGTGCCACCGGTATGACAAGCGAGACGCTCCGGGGCGACGCACACGGCCTGGTCCGGCGAAGCCGGCTGCGGGAGCAGGGGTTCTCCGACGACGAGATCGACGCGCTGCGGCGTAGCGGGGTCCTGACCGGTGTCCGGCGCGGGGTCCATCGGCTCACCGACGGGGGCGGACCGGACTCGGCCGTCGTCGACCACGCTCTGCGTGCCCGGGCTGCCGCGCCGGGACTGTCCCCCGAGGCGGTGTTCGACCACGTCACCGCGGCCGTGCTACTCGGCCTGCCGGTATGGGCCGTCCCGCTCGCTCGGCTCCACGTCCTCCGGTCCCGCCCCACGGGTGCCCGAACCCGCGGTGACCTGGTCGTGCACAGCGGAGCACTCGCCTCCGACGACGTGGTCGAGGTCGACGGCCTGCGCCTGACGGGTCCCGCCCGCACGGTCGTCGACCTGGCCCGGTCGTTGCCCGCGGAACAGGCGCTGGTCGTCGCGGACGGGGCCCTGCATGCCGCGGTCGTCGACGGGCGCACCGGATGTCCTCGACCGGGTGCGACATCGCCCGACGACATCACGTCGGCGCTGGCTCGGGCCACCGGGACCACAGGAGTGGGCACGGCTCGCCGGACCCTCGCCCTCGTCGACCCGGCGAGCGAGAGCCCCGGGGAGACCCGCAGCCGTCTCAGGATGCACCTGTCCGGCCTGCCCACCCCCGTGACGCAGTGGCCCGTGCCCGGGACCCGTTACCGTGCCGACTTCGCCTGGCCGGAGCTTCGTGTCGTCGGCGAGTTCGACGGCAAGTGAAGTACGGGCGCGCTCGCTGTCCCGGCGGGGACGCGGCCGAGGCGCTCTGGGGGGAGAAGCGCCGGGAGGACCGCATCCGCCGCACCGGACTCGTCGTCGTCCGCTGGACCTGGCAGGAGTTCACCGACCCTGGCCCGCAGGGCATGGTCGCCGCCCTCCGCTCCGCGCTCCGGTCCTGACGGATCCACACCCCCTGTCCGGCGTCCACACCCGTTGCAGCAGGTGTGGATGCCCGAGAACGGGTGTGGATGCGGGGGTCAGTCCTTGAAGATGACCCAGCGCAGCATGACGAAGTTGATCGCCGTGGCGGTGCCCTGGGCGATCACCCACGCCAACGTCACGTCCCACTCCATCGGCGGCAGGACGTGGAGGACCAGCGAGTTCACCGCGACGTTGACGGCCAGCGTGGTGCCGTAGAGCGCCACGAAGCCGGCGAACCTCGCGCGGCCGCCGGTGTTCGCGCCGGTGAAGGTGAAGCGCTTGTTGAGCAGGTACGCCGTCGTCGTACCGAGGATGAAGCTGATGCCCTTCGCGAACGGCACCCACAGGCCCGCGTTCAGCAGCAGGTGGTAGACGCCGAAGTCGACGATCGCGGAGAGCACGCCGATCGCGACGAAGCTGCCCAGCTGTCGGACGAGGCCGAGGCGCGGAGCCGGGGTGTCGGCCGGACCGGTGGCCGGGGGCTCGGCCCGGGTGGGCTCGGTGGCGGTCACCCGTCGAGGGTAGCGGCGCGTGCCGCAACGACCGCGTCGACCCACCGGAGCGCAGTTCGTGCCCCGTCCGCCTGCCGATGTGCTGCCGGCCGTGGACAAGGAAGCAAGCTTTGCAGTACAACGTTCCTGACAGAGCAAACCAGTTGGCACCGGAGGGCACCGTGCAGGACCGTACGAGAACCGACGTCGACGACCAGCCGCCGCGCTCACCGGCCGACGCCCTCGCGATCATCGAACGCGAGCAGGCCCGGCAGGTCCCGCCGTACTGGCTCTTCTATCTGATCTGGGGCGCCGCCTGGGCGGTCATCGGGCTCTCCTGGTTCGCGAGCGGGACCGGCGCGGTCACCGCGATCACCGCGGGCGTCCTCACGGGGCTGGCCATCGTCGGTGGGTCGGTGGGCAGCGGCGTGGTCGGCGCCCGGATGGGCCGCGGCGTCACCGGGCCGAGCCGGCTGCACGGCGCCCTCTACGGCTGGGTCTGGCCGGTGGCGATGGTCGGCGTCGTCGCGCTGGTGATCGGCCTCGGCCGGCTAGGGGCCCCGGTCGGCTACGCCATGCCCGCGCTGTTCGTGTTCGTGACCGGTGGCCTGTTCGCGGTCGGGGCGGCGGTCTGGCGCAACGTCCCCGACTACGCCCTCGGACTCGGCCTGCTGGTGCTCGGGGCGGCGCTGCCGTTCGTGCCCGCGCCGTGGCACGCACTGGTGCTGGCCGTCGTCGGTGGGGGCGCCCTGGTCGCCACCGGGCTGTGGACGCGGGCGCGGGCGGCCCGGTGACCGAGCTCGACCCCGTCATCCACGCCCAGGCACGGCTGCGGGTCACCGCTACCCTTGCCGCCCTCGACGACGGCGACCGCATGACCTTCCCGCGCCTGCAGGAGCTGCTCGGCATGACCGCGGGCAACCTGTCCACCCACCTGCGCAAGCTGGAGGACGCGGGCTACGTCGCGATCACCAAGACCCACCAGCGACGCACCCCGGTGACCTTCGTCGAGCTGACGAGAACCGGTCGGCGGGCTTTCGAGGACTACACGGCCGCGCTGCGGGCGCTCCTCGACCCGGCCACCGACCCGTCGGAGGTGTCCTCGTGACCGGCCCCCGGCCGGGCGACGGCGTTCAGAAGTGGCGGCCGGCGAAGGTGTAGCGGGTCCGCACCGACACCGACCCCGCTGCCGTGCGGCCGTACACCCGGAAGTGCGGGCGGCCGTGGACCGCGCGGCTGGGCAGCTTCGAGCGGACCGAGCCGTACTGGGAGACGAGGCCGTCGACGTCGGCGGTGGCGTTCTCCGGGACGAGCAGCCGGGCCGAGCCGGCGCCGAGCTCCAGCTCGATCTCGACGACGGGCAGGGGCAGCCGCGCGTCGCAGAAGTCCAGCAGCACCGCGCCGAGGGAGGTCTGCACCCGCAGCCGGGCCGGGACCACCCAGTCGCCACGGCGCTTGACCCCGCCGACGCCACCGCGCAGCACCGTCGGCGGACCGACGGGGGTGGCGAGGACGTCCGCGGACAGGTTCAGCGGGTCACCGGGCAGGTCGGACAGCACCGGCACGAGATCGGAGCCGAACCTGGCTCCGTAGACGACCGACAGCCGCTCCTGCAGCTCGTCGACCGAGATGCGGCCCTCGCCCAACGCGTGGTTGAGCCGCGCCGCGACGCGCTCGCGGTCGGCGTCGGAGATCCTGATCTCCCGACCCTCTCCGGGTAGCCGCGCACCGGTCACCCCACCAGGGTAAACACCTAGCCGACGGGTGCGCCGTCCGGCAGCCGGAACAGCCACACCCCGCCGTCGAACCGGCCGGGGTCGCCGGTCACCCGGCGGGTCCAGGCCAGCGCCCTGGCCTCGTCTCCCCCGGCGTACCCGGGGACGAACGCGACGGCGGTGATCCCCAGGTCGCGCTGCTCGCGGTGAGCGGCGGCGGCGTAGTCGTCGCTGGGCTCGTCCTTGCCGTCGGCGACCCACTGCGCGCCGATCTGGTAGCGGTTCCACCGGGACTGGATCGCGACGTCGTCCTCGGGGTCGGAGGCGATGAAGTAGCCGCCCCGGATCCGGAACGCCGGACCGGAGGCGGCCTGCCAGCGCAGGCCCTGCGCGCCGTCGTCCCAGGCGGCGGTGATCCGCGGGTAGATCTCGACCACGTCGGACGGTCCCAGCGGCGCCGCGCCGGCGGCGAAGAACTCCGGCACCGGGGCCGGCCGGACCTCCTGGGCGTCGGCCGGCAGCCAGGACACGACCGCCAGCCCGGTCAGCGCGGCGGCGCCGACGGCGGTCGCCGGGGTGCCGAGCGGCATCCGGTCCACCCAGAGCGCGACCACGACGGCGACGCAGAGCGCCGTCACCACCTGTATGCGGACCGGCTCGACCTCCGACAGCAGCGGGACCTCGGCGAACCCGAGCCAGGGCAGCGGGATCTCCGTGTACTCGCCCAGCAGCACCACGCTCGTGCCGAGCGAGGCGACCCAGGACAGGAGCCCCACCGCCGCGACGACCCGCAGCGTGGTCGACCGGACGAGCAGCACGGCGACGACGACCAGCGCCAGCACGGCGAGCCCGACGTAACCACCCTGCTCGCCGATGTGGCCGCCGAGCTCGGTGTCGACGCCGTCGGGCGTCGCCCGGACGGCGGTCAGCCGGGTCGGGACCAGCAGGTTCGCCAGATCCGCCCCGGTGGCGTGCACGTTGCGGATCGCGCCGCGCGGCCGGCTCGGCCCGGCCAGCACCAGGTACAGCGGGTAGGCGCCCAGCACCACGAACACCCCGACGCAGGCGAGACCGGCCCGGACCAGCCCGGGCAGGTGCGCGCGGACCCGGCGCGGGAAGCGCAGCGCGAGCACGATCGCGGTGACGACCAGGAAGATCACACCGATCGCGAGGGTCTGGGTGTAGAGGACGAGCTGCCCGACCAGCGCGAGCCCGGTCAGCGTCCCCAACCGCCACGGCCGGCGCAGCGGCCCGCGCGCGAACAGGTGGTGCGCGAGGAGCAGGAGCAGCGGCGGCAGCACCGACCACGTGAGATTCAGGTGCCCGGCGATCGCGTGCGCGAGGTGGAACGGGGAGAACGCGTACAGCGCACCGGCAATCCCGCGGGCGGCCCAGCCGCGGCCGGTCCGGCCCACGTACGGGCCGAGCGCGGCGACCAGCACCAGCCCGGAGACGACCGGGCCGAGGATCAGGCCGACGTTGAACGCGGTCACCGAGCCCGCGACCAGGGTCACCGGGGCGAGCGCCAGCGCCAGCAGCGGGACCGCGGTGTTCCACAGTGCGTTCAGCCCGTACGGCCAGTGCATCCAGTCGGTGACCAGCGGGTTCTCCCCGTGCGTCACGGCGAACGGGAGCCAGTGGAGCCACCAGGAGAACATGTCGGCGTCGGCGGTGACGTGGCCGATCAGCAGACCGCCCGGGTCGGCGAGCACCCGGCGCTGCAGCCACAGCGAGACCAGCAGGTAGCCGACCCCGAGCAGCACGTACAGCCCCGCGGTCGCACCCCGGCGCCGCGCCGGTGGCAGCGGGAGGCGGGCCTGCCGCTCATCGAGCACCCGCCCAGGGTCGCACCCGTCGCCGTCGGTGCCCCTCGCTACCCTGGCGACGATGACGGACACGACCGTTCCCAGCAGCACCAGGACCGACGCCCCGGCGCGGCGGACCGCGTCCCTGCACGGCTGGGGACGGACCGCACCGACGACCGCCCAGCTCGTCACCCCGCGCGACGCCGAGGACGTGGCCGAGGCCGTCCGCACGGCGGGCGAGCGCGGAGTGATCGCCCGCGGGCTCGGCCGCTCCTACGGCGACCCCGCGCAGAACGCGGGCGGGGTCGTCCTCGACATGCCGGGACTCAGCCGGATCCACGCGATCGACCCGGACTCCGGTGTCGCGGACGTGGACGCGGGCGTCAGCCTGGACCAGCTCATGCGCGCCGCGCTGCCGCTCGGCCGGTGGGTCCCGGTGCTGCCGGGCACCCGCCAGGTCACCATCGGCGGCGCGATCGGTGCCGACGTGCACGGCAAGAACCACCACACCAAGGGCAGCTTCGGCAACCACGTCGAGTGGCTGCAGCTGGTGACCGCGGACGGCTCGGTCCGCGAGCTGACCCCGTCCGGACCGGACTCCGCGCTGTTCTGGGCGACCGTCGGCGGGATGGGCCTGACCGGCGTCATCGTGCGGGCGAAGGTCCGCCTGCACCGGACCGAGTCGGCGTACTTCGTGGTCGACACCGACCGCACCGACGACCTCGACGGTCTGCTGGAGCTGCTCACCGACGGCTCCGACGACACCTACGGCTACTCCGCCGCCTGGTTCGACACCACCGCGACCGGGGCCCGGATGGGCCGCTCGGTGCTGACCCGCGGCTCGCTCGCGACCGTCGACCAGCTCCCCGCGAAGCTGCGGTCCGAGCCGCTGAAGTTCGACGCGCCGCAGCTGCTGACCTTCCCCGACGTCTTCCCGAACGGGCTGGCCAACAAGCTGTCGCTGACCGCGTTCTCCGAGCTGTGGTTCCGCAAGGCCCCGAAGCGCCAGCGCGGCTCGGTGCAGAACATCACGGCCTTCTACCAGGTGCTCGACGTGTTCGGGGACTGGAACCGGGTCTACGGCTCGAAGGGCTTCCTGCAGTACCAGTTCGTCGTCCCGATGGGGGCGGAGACCGAGCTGCGCCGCATCCTCGAGAAGATCGCGGCGTCGCCGCACAAGTCCGGGCTGAACGTGTTCAAGCGCTTCGGCGCGGGCAACGACGCACCGCTGTCGTTCCCGACCAAGGGCTGGACGATCACCGTCGACTTCCCGATCGCGAACGGGCTGTCCCGGTTCTGCACGGAGCTCGACGAGATGGTGCTGGCCGCCGGCGGGCGGCTGTACCTGGCGAAGGAGTCGCGCACGTCGCCGGAGGCCTTCGCCGCCGGCTACCCGCGGTTCGCCGAGTGGAAGGCGATCCGTGACGGCGTCGATCCCACCGGCGTCTTCGCCTCCGACATGTCCCGCCGCCTCGCACTGACCCTCTGACGTCCGGAGCCAGCACCATCATGATCGACGCAGTCGGCAACCCGCAGAGCATCCTGCTCCTCGGCGGCACCTCCGAGATCGGCCTGGCCACCGTGCGCGCGTTCGCCGCGGACCGCCCGTTGCGGGTCGTGCTCGCCGCCCGCCCCGGCCCCCGGCTCGACGCCGCCCGCGCCGAGCTCGAGGCACTCGGGTGCGGCGTGGAGACCGTCGAGTTCGACGCCACGCGCATCGAGACCCACCCCGAGGTCGTGAAGAAGGCCTTCGCCGGCGGGGACATCGACGTCGCCGTCGTGGCGTTCGGGCTGCTCGGCGACAACGAGAAGGCCTGGACCGACGTCGACCACGCCGTCGAGCTCGCGCAGGTCAACTACACCGCGACCGTCTCCACCGGGGTCGCGCTGGCCGAGCGCTTCCGCGAGCAGGGCCACGGCGCGCTCGTCGCGATCTCCTCGGTCGCCGGGGAGCGGGCCCGCCGCTCGAACTTCGTCTACGGCTCCACCAAGGCCGGGATGGACGCGTTCTACACCGGGCTCACCGAGGCGCTGCGCGAGTTCGGCGTGACGGTCACGATCGTCCGGCCCGGCTTCGTGCACTCGAAGATGACCGAGGGGCTCGACGCCGCACCGCTCGCCACGACGCCGCGGGCCGTCGCCGACGTGATCGTCGACGCGGTGCGGACGGGGAAGGAGCTGGTCTGGGCACCGGCCCCGATGCGCTTCGTGATGAGCGCCCTGCGCCACGTGCCCCGGCCGCTGTTCCGCAGGCTCCCGATCTGATCCGTGAGGCGGCCTACCAGCCGTCGACGTGCAGGACGGTGTCGAGCGGCTGGCGCTTCGCGGGCTTGAACGTGTCACCGGTGTAGTACGCGACCGGCAGCAGGACGCCCTGTCGCACGTCGTCCGGGATGCCCAGGAGCCCGGCGATCTCCTTCTCGTACTGCAGGTGCAGGGTCGTCCAGGCGCTGCCCAGGCCGCGGGCGCGCAGGGCGAGCTGCAGGCTCCACGCCGCCGGCAGCAGCGAGCCCCACATCCCGGCCTGGTTCGCGGCCGGCAGCTCGGCCTTTGCGTTCATCGCGGCGATGATCAGCACCGGGACCTCGCCCATCCGGTCCGCGAGGTACTGCGCGCTGTCGGCCACCCGGAGCTGGGTGGCGTCGCGGTCGGCGTCGCCGCTGGAGCGTGTGGTCGGGTACTGCGAGGAGTTCCGGTAGGCGGTGAACGCCGTGCGGTAGTACTCGCCGACCGCCCTGCGCTTCTCGGGGTCGGTGAGCACCAGCCAGTGCCAGCCCTGCTGGTTGGAGCCGCTGGGGGCCTGTAGCGCGACCTCCAGGCTGTCCCGGACCACCTCCAGCGGGACCGGACGCTCCAGGTCAAGGCGCCTGCGGACCGATCGTGTGGTGGTGAGCAGCTCGTCGGGCCCGAGGGGCAGCACATCGCTCATGCCCCGCACGCTACGGCGCCGGCGGCCTCCTCGCGATGATCACCGCGCGCTCCCCCGATCCGGCCTCGCAGGTGAGCCGCCCCGCGGACCGCTGCGCGCGGGTCGCGGCCAGCCGCGGGTCGGCCCAGGTGGGGATGCCGCCGTAGGGGCCGCGGGTCAGCCCGTCGGAGCCCTCGCGGACGATCTCGAACCCGGCGGCGACGAGGATCTCCCGGATCCGCAGGTGCCCGCGCGGGACCCGGGGCGGCACCCAGCGGGCGCCGGCGAGCTCGCGGCCCCGGCCCTCGGCGTCGGCGGCGACGACGAGGGCGTGCCCGCCCGGTTCGAGCGCCCGGAACCAGCCGCCCGGGCCGAGGTCACCGGCGAGCGCGGGGTCCGGCAGCCGGTCGAGCACCTCCACCGCGGTCAGCGAGGCGACCGGACCCGGCAGGGCGTCGAGGCTCAGGTGCACGGGGCAGCCCGGCGCACCGGCGCGCGTCCGCTCTGCCTCGGCCTCCGAGCCGGCCAGCCCCGAGGCCGGGCCGAGCCGCGCCAGCCCGGCGAGCAGCGCCCCGCCGGCACCCGCCACGTCGAGGTAGGGGCCACGGCCCAGGTGGTGGCGGACCAGGCGCAGGTACCAGTGCAGTGCGGCCCGCTCCGGCGGTGCGGCACCGGTGGGCTCGGGCAGGTCGGCGAGGGGCGGGGTCGTGGGGATCATCGGTCCATCGCGTCGGTGGGCGGGACCCGTCCTGGGGCGCGACGGGCGGGCACGTCCATTGTCGCCGACGCGGCGCCTCGGTGTCCGGGCACCGGCGTCACGTCCCGGGCACCGGGATGCGGCGTCACCGGACCGCTCGCCCGGTGCGCGGACCGCCGCCCGGCGGGCACCGCCCGGTCTCCCCACCCCGCGGACCGGATCCGGCGCGGGTCGGCGGACGCGGCCGTGCCCCCGGACCACGGTGGTGGTCCGGGGGCACGGCCGTGTTACCCGCTCCCCAGCGGTGTCTCAGGCCCCGTGCGCCGGCTTCTTCCGGGGGCGACGGGATGCGGCCGCACCCGAGGCGGCGACGATCGGGGTCGCGGCGCTGGCGTGGGCGTCGTCGCGACGGCGGCCGGCGCGGCCGCAGTTCTCGACGCCGGTCCGCGTGCCGGGCAGCACCGAGGCGGAGCGGATCGCCCGCGGCGCCGGGACGACACCACGGTCGTCGGCGAGCTCACGGGCCGCGATGTGCAGCGACCGCAGCCGCTCCATCCGGTCGACGCCGGAGGTGGTGCCGGTGCCCTCCACGACCGGGGTGAACAGGTCCCCGCCGGTCTCGGCGCCGCCGCTGCGCATCCGGGCGACGGCCACCAGGTCCTCCGAGAGGTCGCTGTGCCCGGCGCCGTCGAAGTCGGCGGCCCGGGCCGCGGCCAGGCGCTCCAGCACCCAGCGGGCCGAACCGGCCGGGGCCGGGACGTCGATCTCGGCCGCGGCGGGCACGTCGGCGGGGTCGGCCTCGGGGCGGCGCGGTGCCCGGGTGGGCAGCGCGGGCGCCGGGACGGCGATCGGGTCGGCCGGAGCCGGCTCGGACGCCGGGGCGGTGGGCTCGGGTTCGGCGACCGGCGCGGACGGGGCCGCGACGGGCCGGACGAGCGGCATGGCCGCGGTGCGCGCGTCGTCGGCCGGGTCCTGCTCCGCAGGCGTGGTGGGGGTCCAGCCCGACGTCGTCGCGACGGCGGGGCCCGCCGAGCGGCGGCGGACCACCGGCAGCGCCTCGGTCACCGGCGGCATGCCGCCGGGCTCGTCCCCGGCCACCGGCCGGGCTGCGACGACCGGCTGCTCCCCGGTGCGGGGCCGAGCGGCAGCCGGCTGATCTCCGGCGCCGGGCCGAGCGGCGACCGGCTGCGGCCGGGCGGGCTGCGGAACGGCGGACTGCTGAACGGAGAACTGCGACGAGGCGGGCCGCTGCACGGCGCCCTGCTCGGACGACGCGCTCTGCTGCGTCGGCACGTTCTGCGCTGCGCCCGGAGGCGTCGGCGGGCCCGGGTGCATCGGTGCGCCCTGTGCAGGGGCGCCCTGCGTCGGCGCGAACGACCGCGACGGGGCAGGCTCTGGCGCCGTCCGCCGGACGGGCACCGCCGGGGCGGGGTCCGCGGCCGGTCCGGCCGACACGACCGGCAGCACCGAGGTCACCGGCTCGTCGGTGACCACCGCCAGCACGGAGGTCTCCGGGTCACGGCGCGCCGCGTCGTTGTCCACGACACGACGGGCGGCGGGGACCGGGTCGTGGGCGACGACCGCCTCGACCGCCTCGGGGGCGGGCCGGGTGCGGCCCCGCATCCACCGGCGCGCGGGACGTTCGACGAGCGAGTACAGCAGGTGTGCCACGGGCAGAGTCCCCACGAAGACGGTGAGCGCGATCAGATGCCCCGTCTCCCCGCCGCGGGGGAGGACACCGGAGTCGCTCAGGAACCAGAAGATCTCGAACATCGGGATGTGGACCAGGTAGAGGGCGTAGGAGATCCGCCCTCCGTGCACCACCGGGCCACGGGTCAGCAGGTGGTGCACCGGTCCGCGGTCGGCGAGCGCGAGGGCCCCGACCAGGATCGGGAAGGCGACGACGGCCAGGCCGTGCAGCCCGCCGCCGAGGACGGACCCCGCCAGCAGGACGAACGGGACCGCGGCGACGGTGAACGTCGCCGTCGTCGAGGCCGCGGAGCGGGTCCGCTCGGTGGCGCGCAGCCGCCGCACGGCCAGCATCGCCAGGACGCCCGCGGAGAACCCGCCGAGGACCCGGACCAGCCAGCTGTACGGGTAGTACGGCGACCCGACCACGAGGAACGCGGCCGCCATCGGTGCGGTGCAGAGCAGCGACCCCACCGCCAGCACCGCGAACGGCAGGTTCCGCAGCCGGAAGAAGCCGAGGGCCAACAGCGGGAACAGCAGGTAGGCGAGCCACTCGGCGCTGATCGACCACGTCGGGCCGATCCAGGACGCGCCGTCGAGGTACTGCTCGTCCCACATCTGTACGCCGAACAGCTGCTCCAGCCACGCGCCGACGGTGAACGACGGCTGCACCGACTGGTAGACGACATCGGTCGTCGACCCGAACACCAGCCGCGCCACGAGCCACACGCCGAAGAGGTGGAGGACCACCACGTAGGCGGGCCACATCCGCGCCGCACGGGCCCACACGAACCCGCCGGCCTCGCGCAGCCGCAGCCGCGGGCCCAGCTGGTCGAGGTAGGTCCAGGCGATCACGAAACCGCTCAGGACGAAGAACAGGTCGACGCCGAGCGCGCCCTGCGTGATCAGCGGCCCGAGCCAGTCGTTCACCGTCTCCACACCCGCCATCGGGGTGAAGTGGAAGTGGAACGCGACGACCCAGAGCGCGGCGACGATCCGCAGACCGGTCAGCGCGAGCACCTCACCGCCGCCGTCTCCTCCACTTCGGACGGCCGGAGCACCCTGTTCGGGCGCGGTGCCGCCGACGGCGGACGCGACGCCGGCCGGGTCGTCGGCCGTCGTGCGCGAATCGGTGCAGATGCTCACACCCGACCCAACGAGAGTCGATCACCACCGTCACCGGTGACACCCGAACAGTGCCCGTTCGTCGCATCTCATCACGCTGAGTCATGGAAACAGAGGGCAGTCGACCTTGAGCACCCAGCCGAGTGGACTAGGCCGACCGGTCCAACGGTTACGGGTCACGGGGGTGTCACGGATGATCACGGGGTGGCGTCTAGCCTCGTCCGGGTGCTGACCGCCGCAACGGAGGCCGATCCCCGCCCGGGATCGGGCTCCACCGACCGCCGGTCGCGTCCGACCGACCGCCTCCTCGCCGCCGCACTGGGCCTGCTGTCGGCGGTGCTGGCGCTGGCGATCCCGTTCCTGCCGGTCGTGCAGAACACGGCGACCGTCACCTGGCCGAACGCCACGACCGGCACCGCGCCGCTGAACGCCCCGCTGGTCGCGTACCGGCCGGAGAGCCTGACCGCGACGATCGGCTGCGACGCGAACCGCAGCCTCGACGACCGGTCCCCCGGCCGCGCGACCGTGCTGTCCACGACGCCCACCGACGCCCCGGACGGCGACACGGTCGGTCTGCGCGTCGCCGTCGCCGACGGGGTGGTCACCCTCGACAACCGCGGCCAGCGCATCGCCACCGCGCCGCTCCCCCCGCCGGGCGGGCCCTGCGACCTCACGTTCACCTCGGACTTCGACGCGACGACGGCGACGCTGGGCGGCACCACGCTGTACGAGTTCGCCGGTGACGGCCGCCCGCAGCTCACCGGGATCCACTCCGACCTGGACGCGGCCCGTGACCCGATGGGCGGCACGAGCGTCCGGTTCGACACCGACAACCGCTACGACTCCGACGCCTCGACGCTCAAGCTCGTCGCGGGGGGCGTCGCGATCGTCGCGCTGTTCGGCGCGCTGTTCTTCCTGCGCCGGATCGACGACGCCGACGCCCGCCGCGTCGTGCACGGCCGCCGGCTGGCCCGGCGGCTGCGCGGGCAGGACGACCTGCGGGACGCCGTCGTCGTCGGCGTCCTGGTCGTGTGGGCCCTCATCGGGTCGATGACCAGCGACGACGGGTACATCCTCGACATCTCCCGGGGCAACGACACGGCCGGCTACATCGGCAACTACCACCGCTGGTTCGACGTCCCCGAGGCGCCGTTCGGCTGGTTCTACCAGCTGTACTCGCTGTGGAGCGGGGTCTCGGAGTCGGTGCTGTGGCTGCGCGTCCCGGCGCTGGCGATGGGCGTCGCGTCCTGGTTCCTGATCAGCCGGGCACTGCTGCCCCGCCTCGGCGCCCAGGTCCGGCGCAGCCGTTCCGCGGGATGGGCCGCGGCCGGGGTGTTCCTCTGCTTCTGGCTGCCGTACAACAACGGGCTGCGCCCGGAGACGGTCGTCGTGATCGCGGCGCTGGTGTCGTTCGTGATGCTGGAGCGCGCGCTGGCCACCCGGCGGCTGATGCCGGTCGCGGGGGCGCTCGTCGCGGGGGCGTTCGCCGTCGCGGCGACGCCGACCGGCCTCATCGCGCTGGCCCCGTTCCTGGCCGCGGCCCGCCCCCTGCTGCGGCTGTTCACCGAACGGATCCGCACCACCGGCTGGGCGGCGACCTTCGGGCCGCTGCTCGCGGCCGGGCTGATCGTGCTCACCGCCGTGTTCGGCGACCAGACCCTCGCCACCGTCGCCGAGGCCACCCGGGTCCGCCAGGACATCGGCCCGAACCTGCCCTGGTACCAGGAGCTCGCCCGCTACGACCTGCTGTTCAGCGACAGCCGCGACGGCTCGCTGCAGCGCCGCTTCCCGGTCCTGCTGCTGTGGCTGTGCGTGACCGTCTCGACGGTCGTGCTGCTGCGCCGGGGCCGCATCCCGGGCGCCGCACTCGGGTTCTCGCGGCGGCTGCTCGCGAGCACCGCGCTGTCGTTCGCCGTGCTGGCCCTCACCCCGACGAAGTGGACCCACCACTTCGGCGCGTTCGCCGCCCTCGCCTCGGGTGTCGCGGCGCTGGCCGCGCTCGCGACGAGCACCGGGGTCCTGCGCTCGCGGCGCAACCAGGCGCTGTTCCTGGCCGCGGTGCTCGCGGTGACGGCGCTGGCGTTCCGCGGTCCGAACACCTGGTGGTACGTCTCGAACTGGGGCGTGCCGTGGTTCGACAAGCCGGTGTCGGTGAGCGGGATCCAGGCGACGACGGTGCTGCTGGTCCTGGCGTTCCTCTCGCTCGTCGTCGCCGGGGTGGAGCACCTGCGCTCGACCTCCGGGGTGCCGCGCCCGGTGCGACGGACCCTCGGCCGCCGGCGCGGCCGCATCGGCACCGTCCAGGCCGTCCGCCTCGGGTCGGCGCCGATCGCGGTGATCTGCGCGCTCATGGTCCTGTTCCAGGTCGCGTCGATGGCCAAGGGCATGGAGAAGCAGGCCGGTTCGTACTCCCTGGGCGCCGACGTGCTGACCGACCCCACCGGGTCGCGGTGCGGGCTCGCCGGGCGCATCCAGGTGGAGACCGACCCGGCCGCGAACGTGCTGCCGACCGCGCCGGAACCGGCGGGCGTCGCGGACCCGGGCCCGCTGGCCGAGGGCTTCACGCCCGAGGGCCTGCCGCCGACCGGACCGGGATCACTGCGCGACAACACCGGCGACGGCGACGACCGCCCCGGCGTCACCGGCACCGGCCCGCTGGGCGGACCGGTCATGGGCAGCTGGTCGCCGGCCCCGGAGAACGTCGGCGACTACCGCTCGGCGTGGCACACGCTGCCCGCCGCGGCCCGCAACGGCTCCGCACCGCTGGTCCTCGGCGTCGCCGGGACGATCGGCGGCGGCAACACCGTGACCCTGCAGTTCGCCCGGGACGGCGCCGTCGTCGACGAGATCGAGCCCGGCGGGGCCGTCAGCAGCACCTCGGACTACTCCGGCGGCGCCTCCGGCGGCCAGGCGTGGCGGGACCTGCGCGTCGACCTCGCGGGCCGGCCGGCCGCCGACGCCGACCGGGTGCGGGTGATCGTGTCCGACCGCGGCATCGGCACCGGGGCGTGGGTCGCCGTCGCGCAGCCCCGGGTGCCCCGGCTGACCCCGCTGACGACGATCGCCGCCCGCGGCACCGCGTACCTGGACTGGGCGACGTCGTTCGTGCATCCCTGTGTGACGCGCTTCGGCGTGCACCGGGGCATCGCCGACGTGCCGGTGTTCCGGATGCTCGCCGACCCGCAGCAGCGCACCGTCGCCGACGAGTGGGGCCGCAGCCGGTTCGGCGGCCCGCAGGGCTGGCTGGTCCGGACCGCCGCCCAGCGCTACGTCCCGACCTACCTGCCCGGCGCATGGGACTTCGACTGGGGCCAGATCCGGCTCGTCGAGCCCTACGACCCGCGGGCGGTCCCCGCCCCGGTGCAGGACGGCGAGCGGACCCTGTGGGGCTGGCAGCAGGTCGGGCAGGCCGGGGCACCCTCGCCGGACCCGACGCCACTGCCGAACTGAGGCCCCGGCAGACTTCGTCCTGTCCGATCCGAGATGTGAGGCGAGAGCGAGAGCCATGCTGGACACCGCCCGGCCCCTCCGCGGGGGCGAGCCCGCCCCGGCCGACGACACCGCCGGTGGGGCCCGCCCCGGACGGCTGGTCGTGCAGCGTGGCCCCTTCACCGGGCCGACGCACCTGGTGCCCGAGGACCTCTACGCCGAGGTCCTGCGCGGCGCCGCCCGCCGCGAGCGGAGCCTGATCGAGCTGGTCCCGGCCACCCACGTCACCACCAACACCTACTGGGGACGGCTGCACGCCACCTACTGGCAGCGCTGGACCGCGGTACCCGAGGTGCGGGTGTCCCTGCGCGCCGCGGGTCGCGGCCGGGTGTGGCTGATGGCCTCGGACACGAACAAGGTCGCCCGCGCCGTCGCCACCACCGGCGTCGACGGCGGCGGCGTCGTCGAGCTGACCGGGGCGATCGACCGCTTCGTCGACGGCGGCGGGCTCTGGCTGGAGTTCGCGACCGACACCGGCACACTGACCGTGTCCGACGTCGAGTGGACGGTCGCGGTGCCCCGCCCGCCGCGACCCACCTCGATCACGATCTGCACCCACAACCGCGTCGAGGACTGCCTGAACACGCTGCAGGCGCTGCTCGACGACCCGGCCGCGCTGGCCCGCGTGGCGACCGTCCGGGTGGTCGACCAGGGCAGCGACCCGCTGGAGTCGCGCGACCGGTTCGCGCCGCTGGCCGCGGCGTTCGGCGACCGGCTCGCCTACCAGCGCCAGCCCAACCTGGGCGGCGCGGGCGGCTTCACCCGCGGGCTCTACGAGGCGACCGCCGGCGACCCGGCCGACGACCACGACGTCCTGCTCATGGACGACGACGTGCTGCTCGACCCGGAGATCGTCGTCCGGCTGACCGGGTTCGCCGCCTGCACCACCGCGCCGACGATCGTCGGCGGGCAGATGCTGAACCTGCTCCACCCGGGGCACGTCCACATCACCGCCGAGTACGCCGTGCCCGAGAAGCTGCGGGTGGGCATGCCCGTCCCCGGCGCCCTGGAGGAGGGCTTCCTCCTCGGCCGCGACGAGCGGCTGCTGCCGATCGTGCAGGAGCAGCGGGTCGACACCGAGTACAACGGCTGGTGGTCCTGCCTGATCCCCGCGCCGGTCGTGCGGGCCATCGGATACCCGCTGCCGCTGTTCTTCCAGTGGGACGACGTCGAGTTCGGCTACCGCGCCCGCGAGCGCGGCTTCGCCACGGTGTCGCTGCCCGGTGCCGCCGTGTGGCACGCCGACTTCGGCTGGAAGGACTGGGACGAGTGGCACCGCTACTTCAACCAGCGCAACGGCCTGATCACCGCCGCCCTGCGCACCGGCTTCGACCGGCGCACGGTGACCACGACGATCGTCGAGCTGCTGGCCCAGTACCTGGTCGCGATGCAGTACGGGCTGGCGGCGACGCTGCTGACCGCCGTCGACGACTTCCTGCGCGGCCCCTCGGTGCTCGACGACGGCTCCGCCGCCGCGGCGGCGGAGATCCGCCGGATTCGGGCCGCCTACCCCGAGACGACGGCGGTGCCGCTGGCCCAGGCCGGGCTCGACGTGCGCGAGTCCGTCGTGCACCTGGCCGGGCACAAGCCGTCGAAGGTCGTGCGGACCTGGGTGAAGCGCGCCGTGCTGCAGGCCACCGGGCGGGTGCCGTTCCGCTCCGGGATGGTCCCGGCCGGTGAGGCGCACTGGTGGCACGTGTCGCTGTTCGAGCGCGCGATCGTCACCGACATGGCCGAGACCGGTGTCCGGATCCGGACCCGCGACCGGGAGCGGCTGCGCGAACTCACCACGCGCGGGGTGCAGACGGTGCGCCGGCTCTGGAACGAGGGCCCGCAGGCCGCCAGGGAGTGGAAGGCCGCCGAGCCGCGGCTCACCTCGCGGGAGACCTGGGCCCGGCTCTACGACGCGGGCTGAGCCGGCCCGGCTCCGCGGCATCCACACCCCTCCCCGGGCGTCCACACGGTCGTGACCGGTGTGGACGCCGGAGAACGGGTGTGGACACCGACGACGGACGGGCGTGCGCCGCTCAGCCCAGGAAGTCCCGGCCGGTGTAGTCGCGGGTGGCCAGGGTCGGCAGCCGCTCCCACCCCCACCGCCGCTGGGTGCCCACGGTGAGGTCGTAGCCGTCGGTCGGGTGCTCGTAGCGCACCCGTTCGACGTGCGCCGGCGCGAACATGGCGCGCCCGGCCGGCGGGTCGAGCCGCGAGGGCATCTCGTCGAAGGTCGCGGTGCGGTCGATGCCGGCGAGCGTCCCGCCGTTCGCCGGGAAGAACGCGGTGGACTCGGTCGCGCCCTCCAGATTGTCGCCGGTGCGCAGCCGCCACTGCGGGGCCTGCGCGATGCCGTGGCGTACCGCGATCTGGTCCTGGCAGGGCCACAGCACCGCCGAGGCCTGGTCGGCGAACACCGGGGCGTCGCCGAGCACCGTGCGGGCGGGCAGCTCGCGGGCGGGCAGCGGGGCGCCGACGGCGAGCCAGGTGTCCGGGCCGACCGTCCGGTCGTCGACGACGAGCCGGACCCGGTCGGCCGGGCCGGGCAGGGCGACCGCCACGTCCCGCCAGTCGCCGAGCTTCACCCCGGGCAGGTCGACCGTGACCGCGCCCGCGCCGGTGTCGATCCGGACGCTCTGGTCGCTCCGCAGGTCCCCGGTCAGCGGTAGGAGCAGCCGCGTGGTCCCGGCCGGGACGGCGAACCAGCCGGCGTCGAGGGTGCCGGTGCCGGCGTCCTCAGTGTGCCAGACGGGGCCGGGGATCGACGGGCGGTCGGGCGGGGGGCCCTCCCGCATCACCCCGGTGAGGCGGGGCGGCGTGCTCGGGGGCGGGGGCGTCGCGTCGCCGGGGACGGTGACGGTCAGCGCGTCGGCCAGCCCGCAGCCGTCGCCGGTCAGCATGGCCAGGTTCATCGAGGCCACCGACGCGCCGGGGGCCTGCTGCACCGGAGCCACGCCGAACACGACGAGCATCAGCGCGACGCCACCCGCCGTGGCGACGCGCAGCACCGCCCGGTCCGGCCGGGGAGTCCGCCCCCGTCGCTGGGCCCACCACAGCGCGGCGGCGGCGACGAGCAGCCACAGCAGCTGACTGCGCAGGTACAGCGGCCCGAGGTGCGGGGCGAGGACCTGCTGGTGGATCGGCGCGTCGAGGACCGAGTGGTTGCCGAAGGGCTGGCCCCAGTCGGAGAACGGGCGCCACAGGTTCGGCCCGGCGTAGACCACCGCGGCGACGACGCCGAGCACGGCCGTCCCCACCGCGACGAGCCGGACCGGGGCGTGGCGCGGCAGCGGGCCGCGGGCGAGCGCGATGCCGAGCAGCAGCGTCGCGGGTGCGGCGACGGCACCGAAGTGGTTCACCCACTTGGTCGGGCTGACCGCGACGGCGACGAGGCCGAGCGCGGTCGCCGCGAGCGCGAACCCGAGTGCCCGGCCGAGCGGGCCGCCGGTGCCGCGCCGCGTCGCGAGCCGCACCGCGCCAAGCGCGAGGACGGCGACGGTCAGCAGGACCGGCAGGCGTCGCCCCCAGGTGCCCTGGTCGTCGGGGCCGAGCAGGTTCGCGTAGTGGACGAACTCGGAGTACCACTGGTACTGGAAGTAGTACCAGCGGTGCACGGCGACGGACTCGCGCACGTCGGCGAGGGTCTGGTCGGCCAGCCCGAGCGGTACGACGGCGCTCGCGGCGGCGAACGCGACGGCGGCCGTCGCGAGCCGGGTCGCCCACCGCGCGTGCACGAGGTGCCACCACACCAGCGGCAGCGCGAGCAGCAACGGCATCGCGGCGACCAGCGCGGTCGGCGCGGTCGTCACCCCCACCACCGCGACGACGACGGCCGGCGCCAGCAGTCCGACCGCCCCGGTGCGGCGGGCGGCGACGACGAGCAGCACCACCCCGGCGGCGGCCACGGTCCCGGCGGGCTCGGGGCGCAGGGAGATGCCGTAGGGCAGGAACCAGGCCAGGTGCGCGACGGCGAGCGCGGCGACCACCCCGGGCCGGACCCCGGCCCGACCCGCGAGCGCGGCGAGGGTGTACCGCAGCAGCACCCAGGTCAGCAGGCCCAGCACGACCGGCACCACGCGCAGCGGCCCGAGGCCCCAGCCGACCAGCGACCCCCACCACTGCAGCAGGTACTGGCTGGTCGTGAACGGTGCCTCGGTGACGTCGAGCTGGTAGATCGCGTTGCCGATCGTCCCGGTGTCGGCACCCTGGCGGGCCATCAGTGCGTACCAGGAGTCGTCGATGTTGAGCGGCCCGAGCACCGCCCAGGCGCAGCTCACGACGAGCACGACGAGGTCGGCGACCCCCGGGCGGACCGGCGCGTCGAACACCCGGCGGGTGCCGGTCCAGGTCCGCACGGCGACGGCGAGGGTGGCGGCCAGGGCGAGCAGGTGCGCGACCAGCAGCGCCACCTTCAGCGGCGACGGCGACGACGCGTAGCGCGCATCGGTGTGCAGGGTGACCGCGAGCCCGGCCGCGGCGGGCCCGGTGAGGTCGGTGGCGAGCTCGGAGACCTGCGGCGTCGCGATGTCGAGGCGCTCGGCGAGGACCGCCCCGTCGCGGGCGAGGACGGTGCCGCCGTCGGCGGAGGTCACCTCGAACACACAGCCCGACGCGGCGGGTGCGGTGGCGAGCACCCGGTCGCCGGTGCGCAGCGTGAGCGTCCCGCCTGACACGCTCGCGACGAAGCCCGGCGCGGTCACCGGGTTCTCCTGCGCGGCGGGCATCGTCCGCAGCACGTCGCCCTCGCCGAGAGCGGCCGCCGCGGCGCACGGGACGGTCGCGGAGAACTCCAGCGGCCGGTACGGCGCGAGCGGCAGCACCGTGCTCGTCGGCGCCTGGCCGGCCCGGGGCCAGGTGACGACCGGGTCCTCGGCGTCGACCGGGGCGAGCGCGGCGGCGAGGCCGAGCAGGCAGGTGACGACGCCGAGCAGGAGCAGCAGCGGCCCCCGGCGGGCGGGGCTCACTCGAAGATCTGCTTCCAACCGTCCTTGCCGGTCAGCACGGGCGCCGCCGCCCGGTAACGGGCACGCAGGCCGTCCCAGTCCGCGGCGACGGCGCGGTGCAGCCGGAACGACTCCGCGACCATCTCCTTGAACATCGCCGGGTCACGACGGCGGAAGGTGACCCCGCGGCCGTCCGGTGTGGACACCGTCGCGGAGTCCAGGCCGGCCAACACGAACCACTGGGCGTTGCGCCACGGCACGTTGCGCTGCGGGCGCTCGCGCAGCGCCGGGTCCGGGGTGCGCAGGTTGCGCAGCACCCCGCGGGCGAGACCGACCGCGGCCTTCGCCCGGCCCACCGGGGGCTTCGGGAACAGCTGCGCGCCGAGCGCGTCGAGCTCGGCCGGCGGCACCTCGGTGGCGGACTCGAGCGGGCGGCCGTCGTCGTACTGCGCCCGCAGGGCCCTGATCTCGTCGAGCACCACGGGCAGCTTCGGGAACAGCGCCTCGGGGCCCGCGAGGAAGTCGGTGAAGCCCTTGATCTGCAGCGCGACCGCCGAGTACTCCATGAGCATCAGGTGGCGCAGGGTGCGCTTGAAGGTCTCCTTCAGCATCGCGCGCGGGTCGTCGGGGCCGTGCAGGGCCGCGGCGACGAGCCGGTTGCGGTAGTGGAAGTAGGCCTGCCAGTCCGAGGAGTCGTCCTTCTCGATGAAGGACATGTGCCAGATCGCGACGCCCGGGACGGTCGCGGTGCGGAAGCCGGCGGCGCGGGCGCGCAGGCCGTACTCGGCGTCGTCCCACTTGATGAACAGCGGCAGCGGCAGGCCCAGCTGCTCCGCGGCGCGGCGCGGGATCAGGCACATCCACCAGGCGTTGTAGTCGACGTCGACGCGGCGGTGCAGCCAGCGGGTCTGGCGCAGGGTGCGGGCGGCGAGGTCGTGGTGGGCCTCGGTCTCCGGGGCAGGGCGCCACAGGAACTGGTTGCGGTCGACGACCTCGCCCATCGTGGACAGCTGCGAGCGCGCCTGCAGCGACAGCATCTGCCCGCCGACGAGCATCGGCTCGCGGGCGAACCGGCTGAACGCGACCGCGCGCAGCACCGACTCGGGCTCCAGCAGGATGTCGTCGTCCATGTAGAGGATCTGCTCGCAGTCGATCCCGCCCGCGTGCGGGCCGGTGCCGTGCAGGACCTCGTACATGATCCGGGCGTAGCCGCCGGAGCCGCCCAGGTTGGGCTGGTCGATGATCCGCAGCCGGTCCCCGAGCGCGGCCGCGGCCTGCTCGTAGCCGGCCTCGTCGCGGACCTTGCGGGTGCCCTGGTCCGGCAGGATCACCGCGGTGATCACGTCCCGGACCTGCGGGTCGGAGCCGAGCGCGGTGAGGGTGGCGACGCAGTCGGCGGGCCGGTTGAACGTCGGCATCCCGACGACGACGGCCGCGCGCCCCGGCGCGTCGTGCGGGGCGTGCCAGCCGCCGCCGTGCAGGGTGAGGTCCGCGTCGTCGGTGGACAGGTCGAACCAGTACCAGCCGCCGTCCTCGAAGGGGCGCAGGTCCAGCTCGAGGGTGACCCGGCGACGGCCCTCGACGACCTCGCCCGCGACGACGATCTGCGACCCGTCGGCCTTGGTCCGGTACACGTCGACGCGGCCCGAGCCCTCCAGGTCCAGCCGCAGCTCGATGCTGGTGAGCGTCGACCAGGCCCGCCAGTAGCCCGCGGCGAAGGCGTTGAAGTAGGCGCCGAAGGAGACCTCGGTGGCCGCCAGGACGGTGGCGCCGGTGCGGTCGAGGATGCGGGTGCGGCGGCCGCCGATGGTCGACACGGTCAGCGAGAGCGGCCGCGCCCGCTCCTCGGCGAGCGGCTCGACCGGGGTGAGCGTGGTGCCGGGGCGCTCGTCGAGGTAGAGCGCGCGGACGGCGGTGGGGTCGGCGGGCCGGGGCAGGACCACCCGCTGCAGCAGCGTCTCGCCGCTGGTCGTGGCCGGGGTGGTGGGGGACACCTGACCTCGCTGGTCCGTCGTGGTCATCGCAGGAGCTGCCTCTGTCGTCGCGGGGGCGCTGGGGTCCCGGGCGGCGGCGCTGCCGGTCCGCCCGGGTCCGGGTGGAGTCGTGCGCGAGCGTAGCCGCGCACGGTGCGGGAGCCGGGAGGCGGGCGGGCGCGGCGGGTGAGCGGTGTGGATCGTCCGGGTCACCGACCGTGCCAGACTGGCGACATGGACGAACCGGCCCTGCGCGCGGAGGCCGCAGCCGTGCTGCGCTCCCGCGGTGCGCGGTTCGGGTTCGTCCACGGCAGCCGGGCGGTGGGCGGCCGGGCGCGGGAGTCCTCGGACCTCGACGTCGCGGCCTGGTGGGCGGTCGCGCCCCCGGCCGCGTTCGACCTGGACCTGCCCTCCGGCGTCGACCTGCTGGTGCTGAACTCGGCGCCGCTGGAGCTGGCGGGCCGGGTCGCGATGCACGGCGAGCTCCTGTTCGACGACGACCCGCCCGCCCGGGTGCGCTGGGTCGCGACCACCCGCAAGATCTACGCCGACGAGCTGCCGCGGATCACCCGCGCCCACCGGGAGTTCCTGGAGAACGTGCGGAGCGCCCATGGTGGATGAGGCGCGGGTGGCCCGGCTGCTCCGGTCGGTCACCGATGACCTGGCGGTGCTGCGGGCGGAGGCGGCCGCGGACCGGGACCGGCGGGCCGACCGGCTGTGGCTCAGCGGGGTCAAGTACCTGTTCGTGACGGCGATCGAGGGCTGCGTCGACGTCGCCCAGCACGTCTGCTCGTCCGAGGGGTGGGGCCCGCCCGCGACGAACGCCGATGCGCTGCGGCTGCTCGGCAGGCACGGCTTCGTCGACGACGAGGTCGCACAGCGGGTCGCGCGGGCGGTCGGCTTCCGCAACGTGCTCGTGCACGACTACGTCGAGGTCGACGACGAGATCGTCGTCGCCCGTCTCGGGGACCTGTCCGACCTGGAGGCGTTCGTCGCTGCGGTGGCGGCGCGGCTCTGAGTCACCAGGCCGCGTCGAGGATCTCCCGCACGTCGTCCTCGGTCGGTGTCCGCGGCGCGTTGGCCGTCACCGGGTCCACGACGGCGGCGGCCGCCAGCACCGGCAACAGCTCCCGGTCCACGCCGAGCTCGTGCAGCGGGCGCCGGACACCGATGCCCTCGACGAGCGCGGCGATCCCGGCCACGGCGTCGCCGGTCCCCAGCGCGGCTCCGGCCCGGGTGTACGCCTGCGCCGCGGCGGCGGCGCTCCAGCGCATGACCTGCTCGTTCACCGACGCGAGCGCGACCCCGTGCGGGGTGCCCGTGTGCGCGGTGACCGCGTGCGCGATGCCGTGGACCAGGCCGAGCCCGGAGACGGTCAGCGCCTGGCCCGCCAGGTGCGCGCCGAGCAGCAGCTGCGCGCGGGCCTCGAGGTCGGCGCCGTCGTCGACGGCGACGGGCAGCCACCGGCCCACCAGCGCGACGGCCTGCGCCGCGGCGGCGTCGGAGACCGGGTTGGCGCCGCGGGAGGCGAGCGACTCGACGCCGTGGACGAGCGCGTCGAAGCCGGTCGCGGCCGTCGCCGCGGGTGGCAGGCCGGCGGTCAGCTCCGGGTCGAGGACCGCGACGCGCGGCCGGACCGAGGCGTGGCCCAGATAGACCTTCCGCTTGGCGCAGGTGTCCTCGACGACGCCGAACCCGTTGGTCTCCGCGCCCGTCCCGGCCGTGGTGGGGACCGCGACCAGCGGCAGCCCGGGGGTCGGAGAGGACCACAGGTCGTCGGTGGCACGGGCGCCGTGGTGGGTCGCGAGCAGCGCGATGCCCTTGGCCGCGTCGAGCACCGAGCCGCCGCCGATCGCGACGACCACGCAGGAGCCGAACGCGCGCAGCGTCGTCGCGCCGTGCTCGACGGCCGTCGTCGACGGGTTGGGGCCGATGCCGTCGAACACCTCGGTCCGCAGCCCGGCCGCGGTGAGGTCGCCGACGACCCGGTCGACGATGCCGGTGGCGCGCAGCCCGGCATCGGTGACGACGAACGCCGCCGTCCCACCGAGCCCGTCGACCAGCGCGGGGACCCGGGCGACCTCGCCGGGACCGAACTCCAGGGCGCAGGTCGCCTCGACCGTGAACCCGTTCACCGGACCCGCCACCGTGCGATCGCCTCCTCGTCGAGGGTGAACCCGAGGCCGGGGGTGCTCGGGACCGCCAGCATGCCGTCGTCGCCGACGGTCAGGGGCTGCGCCAGCGGGAAGTCGCGACGCGCCGGTGTCCAGTCCGGCGGGTCGTAGGGGAACTCGAAGTACGGTCCGCCGCCGACGCCGGCACTGACGTGCAGGTTCGCGAGCACGCCGATGCCGTTGGTCCAGCTGTGCGGGGTGAACGCGCGGTGGCGCAGCAACGCGAGCTCGGCCAGCGTGCGGACCCGGCTCATGCCGGCCGCCAGGACGACGTCGGGCTGGTACACGTCGAGCGCGTCGCCGTCGAGCAGGCGCAGCAGCTCGCCGAAGGAGCGCTGCATCTCCCCCGCCGCGATCCGCAGTCCCGGGTTGTCGGCGCGCAGGGTGCGCATGCCGTCGGCGTCGGCGTAGGGCAGGGGCTCCTCGACCCAGAACACGTCCAGCTCGGCGAGCCGCCGGACGAGGCGCCGGGTAGCGGCGAGGTCGGTGGCGGGGGCGACGTCGCCGGCCATCCGCCACGCCTGGTTGAGGTCCACCATGATCGCGAAATCCGCGCCGAGCGCCTGCCGCACCGCGGCGACGGCGGCGACGCCCTCCTCGGCGCGGTCCCGGTCGACCCGGATCTTGACCGCGCGGAAGCCCTCCTCGGCGACCCGGTGCGCCACCTCGGCGCGCTCGGCGGGCGGGCGCAGCACGCAGAACGACGCGTAGGCGGGCACGGCCTCGTACGTGCCGCCGAACAGGGTCGCGACGGGCAGTCCGGCGACCTTGCCCGCGAGGTCCCACAGCGCCGCCTCCAGCGGCCAGTAGTGACCGCCGTGCAGCGCGCAGGTCTCGATCGCGCGGACGTGCCGGGCGATCGCGAGCGGGTCGGTGCCGACGAAGAGGTGCCGGTAGGCGTCGAAGCCGTCCATCGTGTCGCCGGAACCGATGCCGACGACGCCGTCGTCGGTGTGGACGCGGACGATCGTCGCGTCGAACACGGTGCGGGGATCGGGGTCCCAGGCGGCGCGCAGCGGCGGGTCCAGCGGGAGCCGCACCCGGTCCAGCGTGATGTCGGTGATCTTCATCAGGTCCGGGATCGTGTCGGGAGCTGGTTCCGGCTCGGGGCGCGATCGGGGGCGGTGCGCCCCGAGCCGGTTGAGCGCAGAATCTCCGACGTCCGCGCGGCCGCGCCAGGTCCGGCCGGGAATCGAGATCATCGTTGCGCTCAGGGCAACCGGTACTAGCGTGGCCGGGGTGCACAACGGCTACGGGCTCGGCCGCGACGTCGCGCTGCTGGAGGCACTGGCGTCGGACGAGGCCGTGCACACCGACGGGCTGGGCGTCACCGCCGTCGCCCGGCTGACCGGGCGGGAGAAGAGCCAGGTCTCGCGCGCGCTGCGGGCCCTCGCCGACGCGGGACTGGTCGAGCGGGACGAGGACACGCTCGTCTACCGGCTGGGATGGCGGCTGTTCTCCCTGGCCGCGCGGGGGACGGACAGCCGGCTGACGGCCGTCGCCGAACCGGTGCTGCACCGGCTGGCCGCCGCGACCGAGGAGACCGTGCACCTGTGCGTGCTGCGCGACGACGCACTGCTGACGGCGCGGACGGTGTCCGGGCACTCGTTCCGCACGACCGGCTGGGAGGGCAGGCGCGCGCCGCTGCCGTGCACCTCGGCAGGCCGGGTGCTGCTCTCCGACGCCACCCCCGACGAGCTGTTCGTACGCTTCGGCGCCGTCGAGGACCTGGTGCCGGACTACCCGCGTTCGCGGGTGCGGACGGTCCCGCAGCTGTGGCGGGCGATCCGGGAGGCCGCCGAGCACGGCTGGGCCGAGTCGCACGAGGAGTTCGAGCCGGGCGTGGCCGGGGTGTCGGCACCGGTGCGTGACTTCCGCGGCCGGGTGGTCGCCGCACTCAACGTGTCCGGGCCGGTCACGCGCCTGGACGGCCGGTTCGACGAGGTGGGCCGGGCGACCGCGGCCGCCGCCGCGGCGGTGTCGGCGGAGCTGGGGTGGACACCGGGCTCCCGTCCCGGACACCACCGGTGAACGCTCAGGGCCGGCGGGGCCCGGTCGAGCCCCGGACCACCAGGTCGGTGGGCAGGACCAGCGGGTCCTTCCGGACGGGGCCCGGCAGCAGCATCGACGCGGCCGCACTGCCCTTCTCCCGGTGCGGCTGCCGGACGGTCGTCAGCGCCGGCCGCGCGAGTGCCGCTCCCGGGACGTCGTCGAAACCGACCACCGACAGATCCCCCGGCACGTCCAGCCCGAGCGACAGGGCCGCGTCGAGCACCCCGAGGGCGAGCTCGTCGCTCATCGCCAGCACCGCGGTCGGCCGGGGGTCGCGCGCGAGCAGCACGTGGGCGGCCCGCCGGCCCGCGTCCCGGCCGTAGGGGGCCCGCTCCTCCACGACCGCCGCGTCGTGACCGAGGTCGGCCTCGGCGAGCGCGTCCCGGTACCCGGCCATACGTCGACGGGTGCCCAGGAAGTGGGCGGTGGCCTCCCGCTCGGGCGACGGGCGACCCTCCCACCCGTCGGGGTGCATCGGCATGGCGACGACGCCGAACCGGCGGTGCCCGAGGTCGAGCAGGTGACGTGCGGCGGCGTGGGCCGCGGACCGGTCGTCGATGCCCACGTGCCCGGCGCCGTCGTGCGCGGGGCCGTCCACGACGACGAACGGGAGCCTGCGTTCCCGGATCGTCTCCAGCGCGGCCCCGTCGGGCAGGTCGCAGTAGCAGATGACCCCGTCCACCAGGGCGACCCGCGCGATCGGCCCGCTCGGGCCGGGGATCAGGACCAGCGCGGAGTCCTGCTGCCCGCAGACCTCGCTGATGCCCTGCAGCAACAGGGAGGCCGCGGGATCGGCGAAGGCGAACGACATCGGGTCCTCCAGGACGACGCCGATCGCCGCGATCCGCCCCCGCGCGAGGGTCGCCGCGACCGGGTTCGGCCCGGCGTAGCCCAGCTCGTGGGCCTTGCGGAGCACCTGTGCCCGCAACTGGGCACTGAGCCTGTCCGGACGGTTGTAGGCGTTCGACACCGTCGCCCGGGAGACACCGAGCGCCTCGGCGATCGTCGCCAGCGTGACCCGGCCGGCCCCCGTCCCGTTCCTGCCCACCCGACCAGTCTCCCGCGTGCGGTCCGCCCGACCCGGACAGGACCCATGAAGTGAAGCGGTTCACTATCCGACCCACCAGCAGAGCCGCGAGCTCTTGTGATCCGTCAGATTAACCGGTTTAGTATACGGATGCGATGGTGGCGACGGAGCACGACGACACCGACGGGGACCGCCGCGTCGGACGACGACCGGGAGACCCGGATCCGGCGACGGCTGCACGCGGTCGAGACCGAGCGGCTCGAGATCCTGCTGGACGAACGGGTCCCGGGCCGCCGTCACCGGCTCGACGCGCTGGCCCTCGCCCACGCCGACCTGCTCGACGACCTCACGGCGCTGGGGGCCGACCCGCCCCCGGCGGCCGTCCGTCACCGGACCCCGTGTCCGGAGGCGGACAGCTGCCGATGATCCCCCGGGCCACCCGGCCGGGCGATCAGTCCTCGGAGTCGGTGCCCGCCAGCGGGCGCCCCTCGGTGAAGTGCGGGACGAGCCGGTTCTCGTACATCGTCAGCGCCGACCCGATGGCCATGTGCATGTCGAGGTACTTGTAGGTCCCGAGCCGCCCGCCGAACAGCACGTTCCGGTTCGCGGTCTCCTTGCGCGCCAGCTCGCGGTAGCGCTCCAGCTTCGCCCGGTTCTCCGGGGTGTTGATCGGGTAGTACGGCTCGTCCCCGGACTCGGCGAAGCGCGAGTACTCGCGCACGATCACCGTCTTGTCCTTCGGGTAGTAGTCCCGCTCCGGGTGCATGTGCCGGAACTCGAGGATGCGGGTGAAGGGGACGTCGGCGTCGTTGTAGTTGATCACCGAGGTGCCCTGGAAGTCGCCGGTCGGCTCGACCGACATCTCGAAGTCCAGGGTGCGCCAGCCGAGCTCGCCCTCGGCGTGGTCGAAGTAGCGGTCCAGCGGGCCGGTGTAGACGACCGGGACGTCGGCGGGCAGCTGCTCGCGCACCGCGAAGAAGTCGGTGTCGAGGACGACGTCGATGTTGTCGTGCGCCGCCATCCGCTCCAGCCACGCCGCGTAGCCGTCGGTCGGCAGCCCCTCGTGGGTGTCGTTGAAGTAGCGGTTGTCGTAGGTGTAGCGGACCGGGAGCCGGGTGATGATCGAGGCATCCAGGTTCTTGGGGTCCGTCTGCCACTGCTTGGCGTTGTACCCCTTGATGAACGCCTCGTAGAGCGGGCGCCCGATCAATGAGATCGCCTTCTCCTCCAGGTTCGTCACGTTCGCGGCGTCCACCTCGGCGGACTGCTCGGCGATCAGCGCGCGCGCTTCGTCGGGGGTGTGTGCCTTCCCGAAGAACTGGTTGATCAGCGCGAGGTTCATCGGGAACGCGTAGACCTGCTCGCCGGCCCGGGCGAACACGCGGTGCTGGTAGTTCGTGAAGCTCGTGAACCGGTTGACGTAGGCCCACACGCGCTCGTTCGAGGTGTGGAACAGGTGCGCGCCGTACCGGTGGATCTCGATGCCGGTCTCCGGCTCGGCCTCGGAGTAGGCGTTGCCGCCGATGTGGTTCCGGCGCTCCAGGACCAGGACGCGCTTGCCGAGGCCCTCGGCGACCCGCTCGGCCACCGTGAGTCCGAAGAACCCGGACCCGACGACGATCAGGTCGTAGCTGCTCAGGTCGTAACCGTTCAGGTCGGCACTGTCGACGCTCACGGCCATCGAGGGTAGGGCAGGCGTGATCCGGGGCACCCGGCGGCTTCGGTACCCTCGCAGGCAGGTCGGAGAAGCGGACGTATCCGGCACCGTCGTGGCCCGAGGAGAAGATGGCGTGAGCTGGTCGTCCGCCGTCCCCCTGGTGGTGCTGGCCGCCGCCTGGGTCACGCTCCCGGGTCTGGTGGTCGGCCTCGCCGCCGGTCTGCGCGGCATCGCCGCCTGGGGCGCCGCCCCGATGCTGTCGGTCGGCGTGATCGCCGGTTCCGCGGTCGGCGCGAGCTTGCTGGGCGTGCCCTGGAGCGGGGCCGCCCCGGCCATCGCGGCGGCGGCGTTCGCGCTGCTCGTGGTGGGTGTGCGACGGCTGGTGATCGGCCTCCCGCTGCTGCCGCGACCCACCGTGGTGAGGGCCGCTGCCCAGGAGTCGCTCCGGACGCCGCTCCGCGGCGGACCCGACCGGCGCTGGACCGGGCTCGCGGCACTGACCGGGCTGGTGACCGCCGGCGCGCTGGGGTTCAGCGCGGCCGTCCGCGGGATGGCCCGGCCCGACGCGCTGTCGCAGACGTTCGACGCGAACTTCCACTACAACGCCGTCGCCCGGATTCTCGGGACGCACGACGCCTCGTCGCTCACCGTCGGCGGCCTGGTCAACTCCCCCGGCTTCTACCCCGCGGCCTGGCACGACGTCGTCTCGCTGGTGGCGCCGCTGGCCCCCGGCCCCGGCGAGATCGTCGTCGCGTCGAACGTGGTCGCCCTGGTCACCACGCTGCTGGTCTGGCCGCTGTCGGTGCTGTTCCTCGTGCGGACGCTCGTCGGGCGCTCGGCCGGTGCTGCGCTCGCCGCCCCGGTGCTGGCACTCGGCTTCGTCGCGTTCCCGTGGACGCTGGTCACCTACGGCGCGCTGTGGCCGAACCTGCTCGGCGTCTCCCTGGTCCCGGCCGCGCTGGCGGCGACGGCGCTCGCCGCGCGTCCGGGGCTCGGGCCGGACCCGGTGTCCCCCGCCCGGCCGGGGCCGCTCCCCCCGGGACGGGTGGCGCGCTGGTTCCCGGCGGTGGCCGCCGTCGTCGCGCTGGGGTTCGCGCACCCGAACGCGTTGTTCGGCGCGGTGGTCGTCGCGGTGCCGCCGATCCTGTGGGGACTCGTGGGCGCGGTGCGCCGCGGGCTGCGCGGCGGCACGTGGCCCACCGTGCGCGCGGTCACGGCGGTGCCGGTCGTACTCGCCGCGCTCGGCGGCGTCGGCTGGTTCATGTTCGCCTCCCCCGCCCTGGACGGGATCCGCGGCTACTACTGGGAACCGGAGTTCTCGGTCACCGACGCCGTGTGGAACGCGGTGCTGCACAGCCCCGAGGACAACGCCCCGGCCTGGTCGATCGCGGTGCTCACAGTGGCCGGCGCGGTGTGGGCGCTACGCCGGGCCCGGACGTCCTGGCTGGTCCCGGCGCACCTGATGGTCTGCACGCTCTACGTCATCGGCGCCACCACGTGGTCCTCGGTGTGGACCGGGGTCTGGTACAACGACTCGCCCCGGATCGCCGCGCTCGTCCCGGTCACCGCGGCCCCGCTCGCCGCGCTCGGCCTGGTCGCGCTGTGCTCGCTGGCCCGCAGCCTCGCCTGCCTGGTACGCGACCGCCTCACCCGGGCCGCACCCGCCGTCGCCGGGCTGCCCCGGCCGCGGGCCGCGGTGCTCGTCGCGATCGGGGTGATCGCGGTCGTCGTCACCTCGGGTGGGCTCTACCAGCGCTCGCACGTCGACTCGCTCGCCGCGATCTACCAGACGCCGGAGGAGGTGCTGGTCGGCCCGGAGCAGGCGCGGTTCCTGCGCGAGGCGGGCGAGCTGCTGCCCTCGGACGCGGTGGTGGCGCAGAACCCGTGGGCCGGTACCGCGATGCTGTGGCCGCTCACCGACCGGCAGGTGCTGTTCCCGCACCTGACCGGGGTGTGGTCGCCGGACCAGCAGGTCATCGCCGAGCGGCTGCGCGACGCGTCGAACGACCCCGCGGTGTGCGCGGCCGTCGCCGAGACCGGGACCGGGTACGTGATCACGGCACCGCCGACGTTCTGGCAGCCGGACCCGCTGGCGCTGCAGTGGCCCGGCCTCGACGACCTCACCGACGCCGACGGGTTCGAGCTGCTCGCCCGCGACGGCGACAACGCGCTCTGGCGCATCACCGCCTGCGACGCCGGTCGGGCCGTCGGTTCGTGACCACCCGGTCGGGCACGGGACCGGCGGGGCCGCACGGCCGCCGGTAGTCTCCGAGACCGGCCAGCGCCGGGAATCGGGTCCGGTGGGTCGTCGACGGCTCCGGGACCGGCGCCGGGAGAGGAGCCGCGACCTCGATGGCCGGACCCACCTGGCTGTCCGCGCTACCCACCGCGCTCATCGCGGTGTTCTGGGTGGTCGGGCCCGGTCTGCTCGTGCTGCGGGCGTGCGGGGTCCGGGGCGTCACGGCGTGGGGTCTCGCACCGGTCGTGTCGACCGCGGTGATCTCGTCCACGGCCGTGCTGGGCACCCTCGCCGGGGTGCGCTGGGGGCCGTGGGTGCCGCTGGGCGTCGCGGTCGTGCTCGCACTGCTCGGCGGGCTGTTCAGGGCCTTCGTCGCCCGGCGGCCGCCCGGCAGCGCGCTGCACCGGGGCTGGCGGACGGCGCTGCGGTCGTGGGCCCCGGGACGGCGGCTCCGGGCCGCGCTGGACCGCGTCCGCACCCCGAGGGGCCAGTTCGCCAAGCGCCCCGAACCGATGACGGCCGCGATGCCCCAGGTGTGGCGGACCTCGGCCCAGCGGGCCGGCACCGACGGCCGCCGGGCGGGGATCGCCGCCGCGGCGGGCGTCGTCCTCGCGGCCGGGCTGGCGTGGTGGACGGTGGTGCTCGGCTTCGGCCCGGTGGACGGCCTGTCCTCGACCTACGACGGCGTCTTCCACTACAACGCCGTCGCCCACATCCTGCAGTCCGGCGACGCGTCGTCGCTGACGCTGGGGTCGCTGACGAACCCGTCGTCGGCGGTGGCGCTGTACCCGGCGGGCTGGCACGACCTGGTGTCGCTGGTCGCGATGCTGTCCGGCAGCGGGGTCCCGGTCGCGACCAACCTGACGGCCTGGGTCGTGGCGGGGGTGGTGTTCCCGCTGTCCGTGGCGGCGCTGACCCGTCAGGTCATGGGCCCGTCGGCCGGTGCCGCGCTGGCCGCGCCGGTGCTCGCGACCGGGTTCACCGCGCTGCCATGGGCGCTCATGTCGTTCGGGGTGCTGTGGCCGAACCTGCTCGGGGTGGCGCTGCTGCCCGGGTACCTGACGCTGCTGCTGGCCGTCGTCGGGGTGGCCGAGCGCAGCGTGATCGGCGCAGGCCGGGCGGCATTCACCCTGGTCCTGACACTCCCCGCGCTCGGTCTCGCCCACCCGAACGCGTTGTTCAGCCTCGCGGTGCTCGGCCTGTTCCCGGTGCTGTGGGGCATCGGCGTGCTCGCCCGGCGACGGCTGCTCACCCGCCGGTTCTGGCAGCCGGTGCTGGCCGCGGTCGGCGTCGCCGGGATCGTCGCCGCCGTCCTGTGGTTCATGACGGCCTCGCCGCTGACCGCCGGGGTCCGCAGCTTCGACTGGCCCGCGTTCACCGACGTGCCGACGGCGATCGGGCAGGTGCTGTTCAACTCCCCCAACGGCCGTCCCGAGCTCGTCGTGCTGTCGGTGCTGGTCGTCGTCGGCGCGGTGACCGCGCTGCGGCGCGTCGCGACCTCGTGGCTGGTACCCGCGCACCTCGCCTCCGGCTCGCTCTACGTGCTGGCCGCGGCCGACGACGGGAAGACCTCCGCCGCTCTCACCGGTGCCTGGTACAACGACTCCTACCGGCTGGCGGCGATGGTGCCCGTCACCGGGGCCGTGCTGGCCGTGGTCGGGCTGTGCGCCCTCGCGTCGGTCCTGCGCCACGTGCTGCTGCGGATCCCGCGCACCGCGGCCCTGGCGCGGCGCCGGGTGGTCGCCCCCGCGCTCGCGGCGGCGCTGCTCGCGGTCGTCGTCGCCACGACCGGCGGGATGTCGGTGGCGACGCACGCCGACGTCCTGGCCGGGCCGTACCGGCAGCCGACCGACCCGCTCCTCGAACCGGGGCAGCGCGAGTTCCTCGACGAGGTCGGCCGGATCGTCGGCCCCGACGACGTCGTGGCCGCGGACCCGTTCACCGGCGACGCACTGCTGTTCCCGCTGACCGGCCGCCGGGTCCTGTTCCCGCACCTCATCGGCAACTGGACCCCGGAGCAGACGCTGCTGGCGACGCGGTTCCGCGACGTCGGGACCGACCCGGCCGTCTGCACGGCGGCCGCCGACCTGGGCGTCGACTGGCTGTTGACGGGGCCGATCACGTTCTGGCCGAACCACGGCGGCGCCCGCTGGTACCCGGGTCTGCACGACATCGCACCGGTGCCCGGGTTCGAGCTCGTCGCGACGGGCGGGGGCCAGGAACTCTGGCGGCTGACGGCCTGCACACCGGGCGCGCCGGCCACCCCGCAGGCCCAGGCGTTCGCCCCGCCCGGTCCCGACGCCCCGTCCCCGTCCCCGTACGGTGGGTGACCCCCCGACGCCCTCGACGGAGCCCACGTGACCGAACTCCCCGAGTACGAACGCTCCCTGCGGATGGTCGAGCGCCGCAGGCTCGCGACCGGCTTCGCGAAGCAGATCGCGATCACCACCGAACCCGCTCTCGACGTGCCGTTCCGTGACGCACGGGTGGTCGATCTCGGCTGCGGGTACGGCTACACCGCACTCGAGCTCGCGGGCCTGTGCCGGGAGGTCGTCGGCATCGAGCCGAACGGTGCTCTGGCCGCCGAGGCGACCCGGCTGGCCGCCGAGGGCGGCCGCGAGAACTTCACGTTCCGTGTCCAGGGCATCGGCGACTTCGGCCACGGCGACGACGCCGGGGCCTTCGACGTGGCCGTGCTCGACAACGTCCTGGAGCACCTCGACGACCAGCCCGACGCGTTGGAGCGGATCGCGTCCTGCCTGCGGCCCGGCGGCGTCGCCTACATCCTGGTGCCGAACCGGTGGTGGCCGATCGAGGCGCACTACTCGCTGCCGTTCCTCGCGTGGCTCCCGCTGCCGCTGGCGACCCGCTACCTGCGCTGGTCGGGGCGCGGCAGCGACTACACCGACGCCAGCTACGCCCCGAGCTACCTGCGGATGCGCCGGCTGCTCGCGCAGCGAACCGATCTCGACGCGCGGTTCACCGTGCCCGGCGACGTGAGCCTCGCCGAGGGCGGCGGATCCCGGCTGTACTCGCTCGGGGTGGCGGCGCTGCGCCGGTTCCCGCCGCTGTGGGCGATCTCGAAGGCGTTCCTCGTCGTCGCCGTGAAGAAGAAGCAGCACTGACCGTGGCGCGACGGCTCCTCGCCGCGGCCGACCTGGTCGTCGGCCCGGTCGTCGCCGTCGGGGTGGTGGCCGTCGGGCTGCTGGTCGCCGACCGGATCACCGTCCCGGCCGGGTCGAACGTGGGCCTGGCGCTCACCGCGACCGGCGGGGCGCTCGTCGCGGCGGTGCTCGCGGCCGCGGCGTGGGCCCGGTCCCCGCTGGTCGCCGCGCCGCTGGCGTGGGTGGGGCTGGCGGCACTGCCCGCGGTGCCGCTGACACTGCTCCTGGCGAACACCCCGCACTACCTGTTCGGGGTCGGCGGCGACCAGCAGTTCCGGGTCGCGTTCCTGACCCGGTTCGCGGACTCGGCGCGGCTCGCGGACTTCGCCTACGCGGACATGCCGCCGTACTACCCGGCCGCGTGGTTCTGGCTCGGGGGGCGGGCGGCGGCGCTGCTGGGCGTCGACGCCTGGGCGTTCCACAAGCCGTACTCGATCGCGACGTTGGCGGCCACCTCCGTGCTGACCTACGCGTTGTGGGCACTGGTGACGTCCCGGCCGCGGGCGGTCGGGGCCGCCGTCGCCACCACCCTGGCCGGGTTCGTGACGCTGGCCGCGTACTCGCCGTACTCGTGGCTGACCGCGGCGCTCGTCCCGCCGCTGGCCGTGCTCGGGCTGCGTCTGGTGCGCCGGAGCGGCGCCTGGATCCGGACGGCGCTGCTCGCCGGGCTCGTCCTCGGGCTGGCCGCGGTCACCCACACCCAGATCCTGGTGTTCGCCGGGTTCGTGCTGACGGTGCTGGCCGCCGACGGGCTGGTCACCCGCCGCGCCCGGCCGGCGACGCTCGCGGTGACCGTCGTGGTGGTCGTCGCCGCAGCGCTGCCGCTGACCCTGGTGCACTGGCTCCCGTATCTGCTGGCCTCAGCCGGGCAGCCCACCTACAGCGCGGGTCAGCACTTCCTCGCCGAGGCGGGCTCGCGCTGGCCGCTGCCGATGCTGGAGGCGACCCCGGTCGGAGCGCTGTGCCTGCTAGGCACGGTGTGGGTCGTGGCGCGGTTCCGCACCGACCCGGTCGCGCGTGCCCTGGGGGTCACCGCGGCCTGCGGCTACGTCTGGTACCTGCTGTCGACGGCGGCGCTGGCGTTCGGGAGCACGCTGCTGGCGTTCCGCATCCAGCCGATCCTCACCGCGGCGCTGGCCTGCGGGGCGGTGTGGGCGGTCGTCTCACTGGCCGGCGTCCTGCGCGACCGGGGCGTCCGTGCCGGGACCTGCGCGGCCGTGGCGACGGCGCTGGCCGCGGCGGTCGTCGTCGGGCAGGTGCAGTCCGTCCCGGCGGACTACGCCTGGACCGGGACCGCGCAGGACTACCGCCCCGACGGGACGCGGCCCGACGGCTCACGGGACCCGGCGGACGCGAACGCCTGGCTCGGGGAGCTGCGCACCACGATCGACGGCCTGACCGGCCGCCCGCCGCGGGAGGTCGTCGTCGCGAGCGCGAACGCGACCCTGCACAGCTACGCGCCGTACTTCGCGTTCCAGGCGTCGCAGCCGCAGTACGCGAACCCGCTCGCGGACCACCCGGCCCGCACCGACGAGGTCCGCCGCTGGGCGGCCGCGGCCGACCCGGCAGGGCTGCTCGCCGCGCTGAACCGCGCTCCCGTACGGGCACCGTCGGTGTTCGTGCTGGACCGGGCCGGCGACGGGACGCTGCGGCTGCCGCTGGCGCAGGACCGGTTCCCCGACCCGCGCCAGGGCGCCGAGCCCGCGGTGTTCGCGCCGCAGCTGTTCGACGATCCGGCCTGGCAGCGCCGCGACGTCGGCCCGTACGCGGTGCTGGTGCGGGCCGGGGTGCCTCCGGTGCCCTGACGGCTCACACCTCGACGACGGTGATCACGTTGCCGTCCGGGTCGCGGAGCATGAACAGCCGCGGGACGCCGGGGGTGTCGGCGGTGGGCAGCGGCTCCAGATCGGCGACGCCGAGCTCGGTCAGCCGGGCGTGCTCGGCGGCCAGGTCGGGGGCCTCGACGCCGATCGCGCTGCCGCCGGGTTCGTCGTACATCGGCGGGTTGAGCGCGAGCCGGGCGGTCGAGCCGGGCGGGGCGACCTCGAGCCAGCGGTACTCGTCGTTCTCGCCGAACCGGGTGTCGCCGCGGACCTCGAACCCGAGCAGGCGGGTGTAGAAGTCCAGGGCGGCGTCCTGGTCGGCGACGGTGAACATGACGACGCCGATGTCGTTCAGGGTGGTGGGGCGCTGTGTGGGTGTGCTCATGCCCGGTAGGACCGCGGCGCGGGCGCGCACTCATCGGTGCGCGAGAATCCCGCGCATGTCGCCCGCGACCGACGACCGCGACACCGCGGACCCCACGAACGACGGGCGTCCGAGCCGGCGCCACCGCGACCCGCTCGCGCGCGCCGGCCGGTGGGCGACCGACCGGCCGGTGCTGCTGGCCGCCGCGCTCGTCGCGCTCGCGGTCGGGGTGTGGGCGTGCTGGTCGGTGACCGTCGACGACGCCTATATCACCTACCGGTACAGCGCGAACCTCGCACACGGTTCCGGCCCGACCTGGAACCCCGGGCAGGACCCGGTGGAGGGGTTCACGAACTTCACCTGGATGGTGTGGCACGCGCCGTGGGTGTGGCTCGGGGTGCCGCTGCCGGTGGTGTCGAAGCTGACCGCCGCGGCCTGTGCGGCGGCGATCGTGTGGGTGCTCGTCACCGAGCCCCGGACCCGCTCGGGTGCGGGGCTCGCGGCCGGGTCGTTCGTGTTGTTCCTGCCGACCTGGGTGCACGTCGACTCGGGCCTGGAGACCGCCCCGTTCGCGCTGGTCGTGCTGCGCGCGACGGTCCTCGCGGCCCGGCTGCTGCGCGACCGGGACGCGGCGGCGCGGAGTTGGGAGATCCCGGCCCTGCTGCTGCTCGCGGGGACGCTGCGCCCGGACGGCGTGCTCGGCGTGCTGCCCGCTCTGGCGGTGCTCCTGTGGGTGCGGCGCACCGACCGGTCCGTGTGGGTCGCGACCGCGGGGGCCGCGGTGGCCGGCGGGATCTACCTGGCCGCGCGCCGGGCGTACTTCGGGCACCTGCTGCCGAACACGTTCTACGTGAAGGTCAGGGTGGAGGCCGCCACCGACGGCCGCTGGATCCAGACGACGGCGGCCACCCTGCTGCCGCTGCTGGCGCTCGCCGTCGCCGCACTGCTGCGGCCGCGCACAGCCGCCCCGGCCGCGCTGGTGCTGGCGAGCTGCACCGCGCTGTGGATCATTCCGGCGCTGTCGGCGCCCGCCATGGACTACCTGTCCCGGTTCGCCTGGCACGGCTTCCCGATGCTGTGCCTGGCCGCGGCGTGGGCGCTCGACGGCGTCGAGGTGCGGCGGGTCGCGGCCGGTGCCGCCGCGGTCGGGGTCGTCTGGACGGCGGCGGCGGGCCTCCTCGCCCCGGACGCGCGGACCCTGGTCAACTACGGCGACGACCTGCGCCGCGCCCACATCGCGGTCGGGCTAGCGCTCGCCGACACCGACCTCCCGGAGGGCGAGCGGACCCTCGCGGTGACCGACGCCGGAGCCATGCCGTACTTCTCCGGCTGGCGGACCACGGACTACATCGGCCTGAACGACGAGCGGATCGCGCACGGCGCGAACCCCACCGACGTACTGCTGGCCGACGACCCGCAGGTCGTGGTGGTGACCAGCGGGTCACCGGTGCCGCCGCCGGGCTCGTGGCGGACCGACCTGCCGCGGGTCCTCGCCGGCCGCGAGCTCGTCGGCGTCGCGCAGATGCGCCCGACGTACTTCCAGCTCGTGTTCGCGAAGCCGGAGGTCGCCCCGCAGGTCCGGGCGGCGCTGGACCGGCGCCTCGCCGAGGGCCGCGCGGTCACCGACGCCCGTCTCGACCCCGGCTACTCCCGCTGGTTGGAGCGCATCCTCGGGCTCAGCTGAGGCGCCCCAGCACGTGCCCGCCGAGGGCGCGCAGCGCGGCGGCGTCGCGGCGCAGCACCGCCCCGGGCAGCTGGACGGCGGCGTTGAGCCGCGACGACACGTGAGCGCGGGCGGCGCGAGCGGCCCGGGGCAGCCCCCGGGCGTCCATCCGGTCCGCCTCGGCCGCGAAGTAGCGGCGCTCCTCGGCGAACCGGATCCCGGCGAGGGCGCCCGACCCCGAGTCGCTGGAGCGGTGGCGCCGGTAGTGGAAGCAGACGTGGTCGTCGACGACGATCGTGCCGCCGTCGGCGATCACCGCGACCGGCAGCGCCAGGTCGAACACGTCCGCGGACTCCGGCATCGTGACCCGCCGCACCGCATCGGTCCGCCAGCACAGCGACGGGTTGTAGAGCCAGTTCCCCCGCAGCAGGCTCACCAGCAGGTCCTCGCCGCCGACCGGGCGCGGGCCCGATCCGGACGGCGCGAGCAGCGCCTTGACCCGGTCGGCGAGCGGGCGGACCGGACGGTCGTCGGCGTCCATCACGGCGACGCCCGGCTGCACCACCGCGGTGTCGGGCCAGCGCTCGTGCAGCGCGAGGACGGTGTCGAGGTAGTCGGGCTCCATCAGGTCGTCGGCGCCCATCATCACGAAGTACGGCCGCTCGACCGCGTCGATGCAGCGCCGGTTGTTCGGCTGTGCGCCGAGCCGCTCGGGGTTGCGGCGGTACCGGATCCGGTCGTCGCCCAGGCCCGCGAACCAGGGGCCGATCGTGTCGTCGGGGTAGCCGTCGTCGACGACGGTGAGCCGCCAGTCGGTGCGGCGCTGCTCCTGCACGCTGCGGACCGCGCGACGCAGCAGCTCCGGGTCGCCGTAGAAGGGCAGCATCACGTCGACCGGCACGCACCGACGGTAGCGAGCGGCCGCCTGGCTAGGATCACCCGGCCTCACCAGCGACGACCCGGAGCACGGCGATGGACATCCAGAACCACTACTACGGCCACTCGGCCGTCCTCGCCGCCTACGCCGGACTGTCCCGGCCCCGGCACATCGCCGGTCTCCTGCAGCACGGCTGGACGGCGGTCTCGCCCGTCGCCGCGCACTTCGCGGACTTCCCGAAGGTCGGCACCGACCCCCGGCAGCGACGCCTGCTGGTGTGGTCGCACGGCTGCCGCGGCTGGTCCCCCACCGACGAGGACCGCACGACCACCCCGGTCGGCGCCCCGGTGCTCTACCTGGAGGCGCTGCTGCGCGCGCAAGGGTGGACGCCGTCGGACCGGCTCGGGCCGGTGTTCGTCCCGTTCCACGGCACCCGGCTGGTCCGCGTGACCGGCGCGCACACCGACCTCGCCCGCCAGGTCGCGAAGGTCGACGGCCCCTCGACGGTGTGCCTGCACCACGAGGACATGACCGACCCCGAGATCACCACGGCCTGGCGCGACGCCGGGCACACACTCGTCACCGCCGGGCGGCGCGACGACCCGCACTTCCTGCTGCGGATCATGCACCTGGTCGGGAACGCGAGCCGGGTCTCGTCGAACCGGCTGTCGACGGCCGTGCTGTACGCGGCCGCCGTCGGCACCCCGGCCGCGGTGTGGGGTGACCCGTTGACGTTCGGGGCGCAGTCGTCGTCGGCGGTGGACGAGCTGCGCGCGACCTGGCCGGAGTTCCACACGGCCGACCCCGCCGACGGGGCCCGCCCCGAGGTGGGCGCCACGGAGGCCGACGAGGCCGCGACCGCGCTCGCCCGCCGCGAGCTCGGCGCCGAGCACCTGCTCGACCCCGCCGCGCTGCGCACCGCGCTCGGCTGGGGCCGCGCACCGAGCGTCGGGCCCGGCCTGCAGTACTACGCGGCGTCGCCGCTGGCGAAGGCCGCGATGGTGCTCGGGCTGACGAAGCGCTCCGCGGCCAGCACGCAGGCCATGTCGGCGGGCAGCTCGAACCCGCTGCTGTGGCTGCGCCACCCGCTGGCCGCGCTGCCGAAGCCGCTGCCGCGCGGTCTGCCCACTCCGGTCACGACCGAGGAGCCCGTCGACGCCTGACCATGATCGGCGGAAGTGGAGCGGCGGACGCAGTCGACTGCACCCCGCGCTCCACTCCCGGCGATCATGACGGTCGGAAGATCCGGCGCACCAGCACCAGCAGCGCCACCCCGAGCAGCGCAGCCAGCACGAACCGCACCGACAGCCACAGCACGCCCTCGGACGGCAGCAGCACCCCGGCCCCGCACACGACGACGCCGGCGGCCAGCGGCCCTGCCAGCACCGCCTCCCGCCAGCGGGTCGGCGACACCCGGCGGCGCAGCAGCGACGTCCCGGCCGCCAGGGCCAGATAGATGAGTGGGAACCCGGCGGCGACCGCGGTCAGCGACCCGGTCCGGGCGAGCAGCACCGCCGCGACCACCCCGAGCACCAGGCTGACCGGGCTCGCGAGGGCGAGCCCGCCGCTGCGGCCGGACGCGAACACCAGGTGCACGTTGGCCAGGTAGACGACGCTGACCACGGCGCCGAGCGTCGCGACCGCGGTGACCGGCACCAGCTGTTCGGGGGCGAACGAGGCCGGGGCGAGGATCCGCAGCAGGAACGGGGCGAGCAGCGCGACCCCGCCTGCCAGTGCGGCGGTGACGACGCCGACGTCGCGGGCGGTGCGTTCCAGCGCGGCGCCGCGGGCATCGGGGGCGGTCCGGTAGATGACCGGCGCCCAGGCGTTGTTCAGCGCGGAGACGATCATGGCGGGGGCGGAGCCGAGGAGCAGCGCGATCTGCATGCGTCCGCCGTCGGCGACCCCGAAGTACCGGCTGACGATCAGGACGAGCGCGTTCTGCACGAGCAGCAGCGCAACCAGGTGCGGGACGGCGGGCAGCCCGATCCGCAGCGCCCGGCCGAAGTCGCCCCGCGCAGTACGCGGGCGGCCACCGCGCAGGGCCAGCGCGAGCCCGATCACCGCGGCCGCCAGGTAGCCGAGCAGCAGGCCGAACAGGTAGTCGTCGGCGTCGCTCGCCCGCCACGCGACGAGCGCGAGCCCGGCGAGCGGTCCGCCGAGCGTCGCCACTCCGGACATGACGACGAACGGCACCGGCCGGTCCTGCACCCGCAGGAACGCCTGGGCGTTGAGCACCACCACGAAGCCGGCGGCGGCGAGCCCGGCGAACACCAGCCCGGCGCGCCACGGCACCGACAGCACCGGCAGGCTCCACCACGGGCCGGCCAGCACCGCGAGCACGACCACCGCCAGCGACAGGGCGCTGCCCTGCAGCACCAGCGCCCGCGCGCCGTCGGTGCCCGAGCTCTCCAGGATCCCGTGCCGGGTGATCGACGACGCCAGGCCGAACCCGACGACCATGGCGCCGACCTGCACGAGGATCAGCCCGACGGCGACGACGCCGTACTCGGCGTCGCCCAGCAGCCGGGTCACGAACGGGGTGACGACGACGTTCGCCAGGATCGGGGCGACGCTGCCCAGCGTGTAGAGCGAGCCGCGCCCGAGCACCTCCCGGCTGGCGTCCACGGCGCTCACCCCGCGCTCACGCCGAGTGCCCGAAGAACTCCCGCACCAGGCCCGCGATCCGGTCGACGTCGGCGTCGGCGAGATCGGGGAACAGCGGCAGCGAGATCTGCTGGGAGTAGTACTCCTCGGCGTTCGGGCACAGGCCGCGGCGATAGCCGAGGTCGGCGAACACCGGGTGCCAGTAGGCGGGGATGTAGTTGACCTGCACCCCGATGCCGTGCTCGCGCAGGTGCTCGAACAGCGCGCGGCGGCGGCCGTCGAGCACGCGCAGCGGGTAGAGGTGCCAGGCGGGATCGGCGCCGTCGCGGCGGACCGGGGTGCGGACCTCGGGCACGTCGGCGAGCGCGGCGTCGTAGCGGGCGTGGATCTCCCTGCGCCGCGCGGTGAACGCCGCCAGCCGGGTGAGCTGGGAGGACCCGAGCGCGGCGAGCAGGTCGGGTAGCCGGTAGTTCAGCCCGAACGCGTGCACCTCCTGGTGCCACGGCCCCTCGTCGGGGAAGCGCTGCGCGTCCTTGTCGCGGACGAGGCCGTGGTTGCGGAACGACCGGGCGCCCGCGACGAGGTCCGGGCGCGGGGACACGACCGCGCCGCCCTCGGCGGTGGTGAGGTTCTTGGTCGGGAAGAAGCTCAGCGTGGTCAGGTCGGCCAGGTCGCCGACCGGGCGGCCGTGCCAGGTGCCGCCCACGGAGTGCGCGGCGTCCTCCAGCAGCAGGGCGCCGACGTCGTGTGCCAGCGACCGCAGCGGTCCCGCGTCGATCGGGTGGCCCGCGTAGTCGACCCCGGCCACGACGGTCGTGTTCGGTGTCAGCGCGGCCTTCGCCGCGTCCGGGTCGAGGTTCCCGGTGTCCGGGCTGACGTCGGCGAACACGACGTCCGCGCCGAGCAGTGCCGCGGCGCTCGCCGTCGCGACGAAGGTCAGCGGGGCGACCACCACGTCCTGGCCCGGGCCGACCCCGGCCGCGGCGTAGGCGACGTGCAGCGCCGCGGTCCCGCTGGTCACGGCCACCGCCGGGTTCCCGCAGACGGCCGCGAGGTCGTCCTCGAACCGGGTCACGGCCGGGCCGGTGGTCAACCAGTCGGTCCCCAGGACCGCCGTGACCGCCTCGACGTCCTCCGACGAGATCGACTGCCGGCCGTAGGGGAGCATCAGGCGCCGCCCATCAGTCGAGCGCCTCGACCATCGCGCGCAGCTGCTCGGGCGAGAGCCACAGGTCGTTGGTGTCCGACCGGTAGGCCTGCCCGTCCGGGACCGGCTCACCGTCGGCCGGGGAGGTGTAGCCCCAGCCCGCGATGTAGGGCTCCACGACGTAGCGGTCGGCCAGCTTGAGGGTCCGCCGCGAGTCGTCCGCGGCGATCATCTCCTCGTGCAGCTTCTCCCCCGGCCGGATCCCGATCTCGTGGGTCGCGGCGCCGGGGGCGATGGCCTCGGCGAGGTCGGTCATCCGCATCGACGGGATGCGCGGCACGTACAACTCCCCGCCCTGCATCGCGTCGAAGGAGTCGATGACGAACTGCACCGCGTCCGGCAGGGTGATCCAGAACCGGGTCATCCGCTTGTCGGTGATCGGCAGCGACTGGCCGTCGGCGGCGAGCTTCTTGAACAGCGGGACGACCGACCCGCGGCTGCCCAGCACGTTGCCGTAGCGGACCACGGCGAACCGGGTCTCGTAGGCGGCGGCGTAGTGGTTCGCGCTCACGAACAGCCGGTCGGCGCACAGCTTGGTGGCGCCGTAGAGGTTGATCGGGCTCGACGCCTTGTCCGTGGACAGCGCGACGACCTTCTTCACCCCGGCGTCGATCGCGGCCTCGACGACGTTCTGCGAGCCCTCGACGTTGGTCCGGATGAACTCGAACGGGTTGTACTCGGCCGTGTCCACCTGCTTGAGCGCGGCGGCGTGCACGACGTGGTCGACGCCGTGCATCGCGCGGCGCAGTCGCGGCTGGTCCCGGACGTCACCGAGGAACCAGCGCAGCCGCGGGTCGTTGTCGAACAGCGACCGGCACTCGTACTGCTTGAGCTCGTCGCGCGAGAGGATCACCAGCCGGCGCGGCTCGTAACGGTCGAGCAGGGTGCGGACGAAGGCCTTCCCGAAGGACCCCGTCCCGCCCGTGACCAGGACCGACGAGCCCTTGAGTACCGACATCACGCCTCCAGATCTGCGGAATCTCGTCCGCCCGGCATGATGGCACGCGATCGATCGGACGAATCGAAGCAGGTACGGGTGCGGGTCAACGCGGTCATCCAGGCGCGGACGGGGTCGACGCGGCTCCCGGGCAAGGTGCTCACCGATCTCGGAGGCACACCGGTGCTCGACCGGGTGGTCACGGCCGCCCGAGCCGCCTCCGGCGTCGACCGGGTCGTGGTCGCGACCTCGACCGCCCCGGGGGACGACGCCGTGGCCGAGCGCGCCGCGACGATCGGCGTCCCGGTGGTGCGCGGCTCCGAGGACGACGTGCTGGCCCGCTTCGTGCAGGCCGTCGACGAGCACCCCTGCGACGCCGTGGTGCGCCTGACGGCGGACTGCCCGCTGCTCGACCCGGCGCTGGTGTCGCTGGTCGCCGCGACCTGGCGGTCCGCGCCGGAGCAGGACTACGTCGCCACCACCCTGGTACGCACCCTGCCGCGCGGCCTGGACGTCGAACTCGCCCGCGTCGACGCGCTGCGCGCGCTGGCCGGCACCGCGACCGGGTACGACCGGATCCACGTGACCTCCGGCCTCTACGGAGACCCGGATCGGTTCCGCTGCCTCGGGCTCGTCGTCGCCCCGGCCGCCGACGACCTGCGCGTCACCCTGGACACCGTCGACGACCTGCACGCCCTGACCGGGCTGGTCGAGGCCCTGGACGGGCGCACCGGGTGGCGGGCGGTCGTCGACGTGCTGCGGTCGCGGCCGGACCTGGTGGAGCGCAACGCGCACGTCCGTCAGAAGTCCCTCGCCGAGGGGTGAGCGGGATGCGTCTGCTGCTGCGCTGCGACGCCGGACCGTCGACGGGGGTGGGGCACGCGGTGCGGTGTGCCGCGGTCGCCGAGGCGGCGCTGCTGTCCGGGCACGAGGTGTTCTGGTCGGGCCGGCTCGACGGGCTGGGCTGGCTGTGGTCCGGGCTGGTCCGGGAGCCCGGCCCCGTCCTGCCCCCGGCCGACACCGCCGGCGGGCTCGCAGCGCTGGCCCGTGAGCACCGGATCGACGCCGTGCACGTCGACCACTACCTGCTCGGCGACGACCTGCGCCCGGCCCTGAACGACGCCGGGGTCGTGCTGTCCACCGTGGAGGACTTCGCGACCGGCCGGCGTCCCGGTGACGTGGTGGTCGACCCGAACATGGGAGCCGAGGACCACCCCCGCCCCGACGACGGCTCCCCCGTCCTGCTCCGCGGCCCCGGCTACGCCCCGCTGCGGCTGACCGTCCGCCGTGCCCGCACCCGGCGGGCCCTGCGGGCCGCCGACGCCCCCGGCACCGGGCCGCCCCGCGTGCTGGTCGTCATGGGCGGGACCGACGCCGCCGGGCTGCTGCCCCGGGCGGTCGCCGCCCTCGCCGCCGCGGACGTCGCCGCCGAGGTCGACGTCGTCGTCCCCGGTGGGCGGCCCCTCGACCTGCCCGCCGACGGGCCGGCCACGTTCCGGGCGGTGCCGCCGCTGCCCGACCTGCCCGCCGCGATGGCCGAGGCCGACCTCGTCGTCAGCGCGGCCGGGACGACGGTGTGGGAGCTGTGCTGCGTGGGTGTCCCGATGGCGCTGGTCCGGGCCGCGGACAACCAGACCGAGGGCTACCGGACCGTCGTCGACGCCGGGGCCGCCGCCGGGCTGGGCGGGACCGCGGACCTCGCCGACCCGGCCGCCACCGCGGCCGTGCTGCACGCCCTGCTGACCAGCCCGCACGACCGCGCCGCGCTCGCCGACCGGGCCGCGACCGTCGTCGACGGCGAGGGCGCCGGCCGGGTCGTCGACGCCGTGGCCGCCGCGGTGGGGACGTCCGGTGGCCGGGAGGCACGCGTCGCCGCCGAGGGCCGGGTCCTCGCCCGGGTGGTCCGGGCCCGCCCCGCCGGTCCCGGCGACGCCGAGCTGCTCCTGGCCTGGCGCAACGACCCCGACACCCGTCGCTGGTCACGCAGCCACGACGCGGTCGACCTCGCCACCCACCGCCGCTGGCTCGCCGGCTCGCTGGACCGCGACGACCGGCTGCTCCTGGTCGTCGCCGACGCCCGGGGGACGATCGGCACCGTCCGCTGGGACCGGGACGGGAGCGGCTGGGAGGTCTCGATCACCGTCGCCCCGGAGCGCCGTGGCGAGGGGCTGGCCCTGCCCATGCTGCGGGCCGGGGAGGACGCGCTGCGGGCCCGGACCGGCGCCGGGACCCCGGTGACCGCCGTCGTGCACACCGGCAACGACGCCTCGGCCCGGCTGTTCGCCCGCGCGGGCTACGGCGAGCCCGGCACCCCCGACGCCGACGGATTCCGGACACTCCATCGCGTGCTGTGAGCGCTCGGCGCCGTGACGCAACCCGCACGACGCACCTCCGGCACGCCGACGTGACCTACCCTTCGCGCGTGTCCGGATCCCGTCCCGCGCTCCCCGCGGCCGATCTCGCCCGCGTGGTCGTGTTCGCCGCGTTCATCGCCGTCCTCGGGCTGTTCCCCGGCTTCGCCGGAGTGGCCGGGGTGCCGATCGTCCTGCAGAACGTCGGCCCGATCCTGGCCGGCGTCATCCTCGGGTGGCGGCTCGGCACGGCATCGGTCGCGCTGCTGCTGGTGCTCACCGCGGTCGGGCTGCCGCTGCTGTCCGGCGGCCGCAACGGCGCCGCGTTCTTCGGCCCCAGCGGCGGCTTCCTCGTCGGCTGGCTGCTGTCCGCGGTGGTCGCGGGCCTGATCGTGCAACGGTTCCGGTCGCGGTCGCTGCCCGTGCTGCTGCTCGCCTGCCTGGCGGGGCTGCTCGCCGACTACGTGATCGGCATGCCGTGGCTGGGCGTCTACATCGGCGACGTCACCGGCGGGATCGTGCAGTCCCTCGTCTTCGTGCCCGGTGACCTGATCAAGGTGGTGCTGGCCGCGCTGATCGCGTCGCTTGTGCACCGGGCCCTTCCGGACCTGCTGCCGGTCCGCCCTGCGTCCGAGTCCCGGGTCCGGTGAGCGGGGCCGGCATCGACGCCCCGGACGCCGACGACGACACGGCGCCCGTCGTCCCGGCACCCTGGCTGCCCCGGGGGCTGGCCGACGCCGTCGGAGCGGCCGGGGAACGGCTGTCCCGGCTCGGGGTGCGGAGCGGGCAGCGCGTCGTGCTCGACACCCCCACCCGGGCCCGCTGGGCGGTGCTGCCCTACCTGCTCGCCGCGGACCGGCTGGGCGCGGCGTCGCTGCTCGCCGACGCCGGCTGGACTGGCCGCGAACGCGACGCGGTGCTCTCCGACGCCGCGCCGCACCACGTCGTCGGCACCGACGGGCGGGCCGCGACCGCCGACGGCGGACCACGCACACCCGGCCTGTTCCTGCTCCCGACGACCTCGGGCAGCACCGGTTCCCCCTCCGTGCTGGCCCGCGACCGGCGTTCCTGGCGGATCGGGTTCGACATCCTCGGTGCGCTGCCCGGACCGGTCCTCGTGCCGGGGCCGCCGTCGTCGACGCTGTATCTGTTCGGGGCCCTGCACGCCCTGCACCACGGGCTGGGCCTGGTCACCCGCGGCCGGCTCGACCCGACCGATCTACCCGACGGCGGCTCGGTCCATCTCGTCCCCGCCCAGCTCTCCGCGCTGCTCGACGAGCGCGAGCGCCGCCCGGGCGGCCCGGCACCGCAGGTCGTGGTGTGCGGCGGTGCGCACGTCGCGCCCGGGATACGGGAGCGGTGCGCGCGGCTGCTGCCCGGCACCACGCTGCTCGAGTACTACGGCTCGGCCGAGCACTCGCTGATCGCCACCCGCCGCGACGACGGCCCGCTGCGCCCGGTCGAGAACGTGCACCTCACGGTGCGCGACGACGGGCTGTGGGTGGACAGCCCGCAGTCGGTGCGCGGCCGGTTCACCCGCGGCGAGCTGGTGCCGGCCGGCCCCGGTCCGACGACCGTCGGAGACCGCGCCGAGCTCACCGCCGACGGCGGCCTGACCGTCCTCGGCCGCGCCGCCACCACCATCTCCTCCGGCGGCACGCTGGTGGCCGCGGAGGAGGTCGAGCAGGTCCTGCGCGGCGTGCCGGGCGTCGGTGACGTCGTCGTCGCCGGGACCCCGCACGCGTCGCTGGGGATGGTGGTCACCGCGGTCGTCGAGGCCGGTGACGATGTCCCGGACCGGCGGGCGCTGCGCGCCGCGGCGCGGGCCGGGCTGTCCCCGGCGAAGCGGCCGCGCCGGTGGCTGGTCACCCGGGCGCTCCCGCGGCTGGGCTCGGGCAAGCCCGCCCGCGCCGCCGTCGACGCCGCGCTGCGCGACGGGACCCTCGATGCGGTCCCGCTCGGAGGCCCGGAGTGACCGTCCCCGGCAGCGCCACCACGGCCGACGCCCCGGTCGTCGTCGCCGCGCGACGCACCCCGATCGGCACCGCGGGTGGCGCGCTGCGTGCGGTGACCGTCGACGCGCTCGCCGCACCCGTGCTCGCCGCACTGGCCGGGGCCCTCGGCGGCCCGGTCGACGACGTGCTGCTCGGCAACGTCTTCGGCCCCGGGGGCAACCCGGCCCGGGTCGCGGCGCTCGCCGCCGGGCTCGGCGACGAGGTGCCCGGCATGACCGTGGACCGGCAGTGCGCGAGCGGGCTGGCCGCGATCCTCACCGCGGCCGCGGGGATCCGTGCCGGCGACGGCACCGGCTACCTGGCAGGCGGTGCCGAGTCCCCGTCGACCGCGCCCACCCGGACGTGGGCCGACGGCACCGTCTACACCCGCGCACCGTTCGCCCCGGCCGGTGACCCGGACCCGGACATGGGCCCGGCCGCGGACGACGTGGCGGCCCGGGCGGGACTGTCCCGCACCCGTCTCGACGCGTTCGCCGCCCGCAGCCACGCCCGCGCCGTCGACGCGCAGCGGGCCGGCCGCTTCGACGACGAGCTCGTCCCGGTCGACGGTGTCGGCGGGCCCCTCACCGCCGACGAGCGGCCCCGCGACCGCTTCACCGCCGACCGTCTCGCCCGGTTCCGCCCCGCGTTCACCCCCGACGGCGTCCACACCGCCGCGAACTCCTGCGGGGTGAACGACGGGGCCGCCGCCGTCGCGCTGGTGCCGGAGTGGCGACGCCGGGAGCTGGGTGTGCCCGGCCTCGCGCTGGTCTCGGCCGCGACCCGCGGCTGCCCTCCGGCCGACCTCGGCCTCGGCGCCGTTCCCGCGCTCGCCGCGCTGCGTGACCGGCCGACGACACCGGACGCCGTCGAGTTCACCGAGGCGTTCGCCGGGCAGGCGCTGGCCTGCCTCGACGCGGCCGGGATCGACGAGCACCTGGCCGGACCGGACGGCGGCGCGATCGCGCTCGGTCACCCATGGGGTGCCTCGGGCGCGGTGCTGGTCGTGCGGCTGTTCCACCGGCTCGTCGTGCAGGGCCGCGGTGAGACCGGGATCGCCGCGCTGTCCTCCGGCGGCGGCCTCGGCGTCGCGACGAGCTGGCGGGTGGTCCGGTGATCGAGTTCACCGACGTCGGGCACCGCTACGGCGAGCGCACCGTCCTCGACGGCGTCACCCTCGCCCTCGCCGAGCCCCGGGTCGCGCTGGTCGGGGCGAACGGCTCCGGCAAGTCCACACTGGCCCGGACCGTGAACGGGCTCGTCGCACCGACCTCGGGCACCGTGCGCGTCGACGGCCGCGACCCGGCCCGCGAGGGCGCGGCCGTCCGCCGCCGGGTCGGGTTCGTCTTCTCCGACCCGGACTCCCAGATCGTCATGCCGACCGCGGGCGAGGACGTCGCGTTCTCGCTGCGCCGCACCGTGCGCGACCGCGCCGAGCGGGCCCGGCTCGCCGCGGAGACCCTCACCGGGTTCGGCCTGGGCGAGCACGTGGAGCACCCCGCGCACCAGCTCTCCGGTGGGCAGAAACAGCTGCTCGCGCTGGCCGCGGTGCTGGTCCTCGACCCGGACGTGCTGGTCTGCGACGAGCCGACCACCCTGCTCGACCTGCGCAACAAGCGCGCCTTCGCCGAGCGGCTCGCCGGGCTGCGCCAGCAGGTCCTGCTCGCCACGCACGACCTGGACCTGCTCGACGACTTCGACCGCGTCGTCGTCCTCGACGGCGGGCGGGTCGTCGCCGACGACGAGCCCGGACCGGCCGTCGCGTACTACCGCAGGCTCTGCGGGTCGTGACCCCGCTGGGGCTCTACGCGCCCGGTGACAGCCTGCTGCACCGGGCGCCCGCCGGGCCGTCGCTGCTGGTGGTGCTGGCCCTCGCGATCGGGGCGGTGCTCACCGAGGATCCGCGGGTGCTCGGCGGGCTGTGCCTGGCCGTCGCCGCCGGCTACGTGGTGGCCCGGATCCCGTGGCACCGGGTCCGGCCGGTGCTGCGCACGCTGGTGCTGCTGGCCGTGCTGCTCGGCGTGGTCCAGTGGTGGCTGCTCGGTCCGGAGCGGACGCTGGTGATCGTGCTCCGGCTGCTCGCCGCGATGGGCGCGGCGACCCTGTTCACCCTCACCACCCGGGTGGACGACCTGGTCAGCGCGGTGGAACGCGGACTCGGCCCGCTGCGCCGGTTCGGTCTCGCACCCGAGCGCCTCGGCCTTCTCGTCGGACTGACAGTGCAGTCGATAGGAACCCTGTCCGGCATCGCGGGGCAGGTCCGGGCCGCGGCGAAGGCACGGGGGGCGGACCGGTCGCCGGCGGCGTTCGCGGTGCCCTTCCTGGTGCGCACGCTGCGGCACGCCGACGCACTCGGGGAGGCACTGGCCGCACGCGGGTGGGGCGACGAGGATGACGACCGATGACCGACCTGCGCGACCACGTGATCCCCCGTCCCGAGGGCGACCTGCACGTCCACCTCGCCGACGACGCCGGCCCGCCGGTGCTGCTGCTCTCCGGCGCCGGCCTGGACAACGCGCTGCTCAGCTGGCGCCACCTGATCCCCGCGTCGTCGCCCCCGACTGGCCGAAGCAGGGGCGCAGCCGGCCGTGGCACGGCAGGGCGACCCACGAGGTGCTGCTGCGCACGGTCGTCGACGTGCTGGACGACCTCGGCATCGAGCGGGCCGCCGTCGTCGGGCTGTCCCAGGGCGGCGCCCTCGCACTGGCGACCGCGATCGAGCACCCCGACCGGGTGGAACGGGTCGTCGCGCTGGCCCCGGCCGGGACGCTGAGCTTCCCGCCCGGGCTGCACCAGCTGCTGTGGCTGACCGCGCGGGTGCCCCTGCTGTCGCGGACCCTGCCGAACCTGGCCTTCCGCAGCCGGGCCGCGGTCACCGCGTTCGCCCGCCGCGCCCTGTTCGGCGACGCCGGCCGCGTGCCCGACCTGGACGAGATCGTCGACGCCGTCCTCGCCGAGGCCCGGTCCGGGAACGCGGGCAGCTCGGACTGGCAGAACGGCTCGATCGGGTTCCGCCGGATGCAGGTCGACCTGCGCCCCCGGCTCTCGGAGATCCGCTGCCCCGCGCTGTTCGTGCAGGGCGACCGGGACGCCGGCGTCCCCGTGGCGACCACGCGCGCGGCCGCCGAGGCCGTGCCCGGCGCCCGGTTCGTACTGCTGCCCGGGCGGGGCCACTGGTCGAACCGGGAGTCCCCGGACGAGGTGAACGCCCTGGTCAGGGACTTCCTGGACGGCTAGCGCTCGCCAGGCCGCGCATCTCGCGCAGCGCGTCGGCCAGCGTCCGCCCCTCCAGCGACGCCTGCACCGCCTGCTCCACGTCCGCGGTCAGCCCGGCGAAGTACGCAGCGGCGTGCGGCGTGACCGGGCAGACGTGCTCGGTCTCCGGGCTGCACGCCCAGATCGGCTTCTCCCCGACCGCGCAGCGGTGGATCTCGGCGAGGGTGATCTCCCCGGCCGGCCGGGCCAGCCGGGCACCACCGCTGCGCCCCTTCGTCGACTCGACCAGACCCGCGGCCCCGAGCGGCACGAGCAGCCTGCGCACGAGGCTCGAGTTCGTCCCGAGGGCCTCGGCGAGCCGCCCGGAGCTGACCGTCGACCCGTCGTCCTCCGCGGCCACGGCGAGGTAGAGCATCGCCTGCAGGGCACGGGAGAACCGGATGTCCAGCACGACGTCACCTCCCCGGTCGGAGCCTCAGACTACCTGCCCGGACGAAACGGCGATGGTCACTGTTGCATTTCGCCGGCCCATCTGTATCTTTGACAGGAACCATTTGACGCCTCCGCCCGGACCCGCCGACGTGCCTGGACGGCTCATCCCCCTGGAGTGCCTCGTGTCCACCCGCGCCGCACGGCTGCTCGGCCGTCCGTACTCGCTCGGCTCCGCACAGCTGGCCAACCGCATCGTCATGGCCCCGATGACCCGGTACTTCTCTCCCGGTGGCCTCCCCGGCGAGGACGTCGCGGCCTACTACGCCCGCCGGGCTGCCGCCGGGACCGGCCTGATCATCACCGAGGGGACCTACATCGACGACCCGTCCGCGGGCGACTCCGCCGACGTCCCGCGTTTCCACGGCGAGGCGTCGCTCGCCGGGTGGGCGACGGTCGTCGAGGCGGTGCACGAGGCGGGCGGCCGGATCATGCCGCAGCTCTGGCACGTCGGCATCACCCGCGAGGCCGGGAAGCCGCCGTTCCCCGAGGCCCCGTCCGTCGGCCCGTCGGGCGTCGCGCTCGACGGCACCGAGGGCGCGGGGCAGGCGCTGGACCTCGCCGGGATCGACCGGATCGTCGGCGCGTTCGCCGAGGCCGCGGCGCAGGCCGAGCGGATCGGCTTCGACGGCGTCGAGCTGCACGGCGCGCACGGCTACCTGATCGACGAGTTCCTGTGGGAGCGCACCAACCGCCGCACCGACGGCTACGGCGGCGGCCTGGCCGAGCGCGCCCGCTTCGCCGCCGAGATCGTCGCCGCGGTCCGCGAACGCGTCGCGCCCGACTATCCGGTCGTGTTCCGATTCTCCCAGTGGAAGAGCAACCACTACGACGCGCGTCTCGCCGCCACCCCCGACGAGCTGACCGAGGTGCTGACCCCGCTCGCCGACGCCGGGGTGACCGCGTTCCACGCGTCCGGGCGCCGCTACTGGGAGCCGGAGTTCCCCGACGCCGACGCCGAGCTCAACATCGCCGGGTGGGCCCGCAAGGTCACCGGGCTGCCGACGATCACCGTCGGCTCGGTCGGCCTGGACCAGGTCTTCGACCCGGCGATGTTCGCCGGCGCCGACGCCCGCGCCGACGTGAGCGGCGTCGAGAAGCTCCTCGACCGGCTGGAGGACGACGAGTTCGACCTCGTCGCCGTCGGCCGGGCGCTGCTCGCCGACCCCGAGTGGGGCAGCAAGGTACTGGAGGGCCGCGAGTCCGAGCTGGTGCCCTTCACCAAGGCGGCGCTGGGCACCCTGCACTGAGCCTTCCGCTCAGATCAGGTCCCAGGTCAGCGGGGTGCCGCGGGCGACGTCGCGGGTGAAGGTCCGGCCCAGGACGGTGCCGATCGTGTCGGTGTGCAGACCACCCGCCGGGCGGATCGACCGGACGTTGTCCGCGGTCACTTTCTCGCCCGCGGCGACGTCGGCGACCACCCACAGCGAGCGGCGCAGCGCCAGGGTGTCGCGCTCGGACTCGCGGGGGCCGAACCGGGCCGGGCCCATCGCGCGGCGAGCCACGTCGGTCTCGGTGACCAGCGACGCCAGCTCGGCGGGCTCCAGGGAGAAGTCGGAGTCGACGCCGCCGTCGTCACGCCGCAGCGTCACGTGCTTCTCGATCGCGACCGCGCCGAGCGCGACGGCGGCGACCGGCACCCCGATGCCCGGGGTGTGGTCGGACAGCCCGATCGGCACGCCGAACGCCTCGCGCAACGCCGGGATCGTCTGCAGGTTCGCGTCGACCGGGTCCGCCGGGTACGAGGCGGTGCAGGCCAGCAGCACGATCTGCGTCGCACCGCCCTCGCGGGCGGCGGCGACGGCGGCGTCGATCTCGGCCAGCGTCGCCATCCCGGTGGAGATCACCATCGGCTTGCCGGTCGCGGCCATCGCCCGGATCAGCGGCAGGTCGACCAGCTCGGCCGAGGCCACCTTGTACGCCGGCGCGTCGAGGGACTCCAGCAGCTCGATCGCCGTCGGGTCGAACGGGCTGGAGAACGGCACCAGGCCGTGCTCCCGCGCACGGGCGAACAGCGGCTCGTGCCACTCCCAGGGCGTGTGCGCCTGCTCGTAGAGCTGGTAGAGGTTCCGCCCGCCCCACAGACCGTGGTCGTCACGGATCCGGAAGGCCGGGCCGTCGGCGTCGATGGTGATCGTGTCGGCCCGGTAGGTCTGGAACTTCACCGCCTGCGCCCCGGTCCCGGCGATCGCGTCGACGATCTCCAGCGCCCTGTCCAGCGAGCCGTTGTGGTTGCCGGAGACCTCCGCGATGACGAACGGTCGTTCGCCGGGTCCCACGAGGTGGCCGCCGATCTCGATCGGGTCCGGGGTGCGCATGCGCGCCACCCTACGAGCGCCGCGCGAGCACCATCACCTCGGACACCGTGCCCTCGCAGTCCTGGCCGTAGAGCCCGGCGTCGGAGTCGACGAGCTCGAACCGGTCGAACATCTCCAGGTAGTGGCGCCGCAGCATGGGCTCGCGCACTCCCGGCTTGCCGGTCGGGGAGTTGCGCAGCAGCAGCCAGCGGGCCCCCAGTTCGGTGACCAGGTTCGCGTAGTTCGCCACCACCTCGGGCTCCATCTCCTGGAAGGAGATGAAGTTGGCGAACAGGTCGACGGTCCCGGTGAGCCGGGGCAGCTGCCAGGAGCACAGCACGGTCGCCGGGTGCTCCAGCTCGTCGATCACGATCTTCTCGCGCTCGCGGGTGGCCGCGTAGTCGCCGACCTTCTCCGGCCCGAGCGCCTCGCGCAGGTAGTGCGTGGCGACGGCGGCGACCGGCGGGATGTCGACATCGATGTAGCGCAGTCCGGGGTTGCCCGACAGCAGGATCTCCCCGAGCGTGCCGAACCCGCCGCCGATCTCCAGGACGGTCGAGACGTCGAGGTCGGGCACGGCCCGCTTGAGCATGACCAGCCCGCGCAGGTAGTTCAGCGACGACCGGCTGAACCGGCGGCCGTCGAACTCCAGCTGCTCGGCGGGGGCGCCGGCGGTCGACTCGCTGAACCCGGCGAGCGACGGCGACCGGTCGGCGGGGTCGAGGGCGGTCACCGTGGCGTGGTGGGCCCGGGCGACGGGAACCTGGTCGATCCGCCCGCGCAGCAGCGCGCCGGGGCCGCCCAGCATCCCGAACGCCCGCGACAGCATCGCCGCCGGCCTGGACACCGGCGCGTACTGCGGGGCGTAGAAGAACGTGGCCGACGGGTGCCTGCGGAACTCCGCGAACCCGCGTTCCCGCAGGTCGGCGACCACCTTCTCCAGCCCGGTCCGCCAGAAGTCCGTCGGCCGGTACAGCTCCGGCGCGCTGTCCAGATCGGCCAGCATCACCTCGAGCAGCGTTCTCGGGTCCATGTCACGAACGGTACGGAACATCACGTTCGCCCCGAACCCTGCCCACCGTCGCACGGCTCGGATACCCGGACCGATAGCCTCTGCGGTGCGGCCGTGCACGGCCGCCGGTCAGTGACGAGGGAGTGGGACGTGGTCGCCGACACCGGCACCTGGGTGGTGGTCCCCGTGTACAACGAGGACACCGTCATCGCCGAGGTCGTCGCGGAGATCCGCACGGCCTTCCCGAACGTCGTGTGTGTCGACGACGGCAGCCGGGACTCCTCCGCCGAACGCATCGCCGGCACCGAGGCGCACCTCGTGCGGCACCCGATCAACCTCGGGCAGGGCGCGTCGCTGCAGACCGGGATCGACTACGCCCTGCTCCGCGGGGCGGAGCGGATCGTCACCTTCGACGCCGACGGCCAGCACGACGTCGCCGACGCCGTCCGGATGGCCGCGATCCTGCGCGGCGGCGAGGCCGACGTCGTCCTCGGCTCGCGCTTCCTCGAGTCGACCGAGCCGGTCCCGCCGCTCAAGCGGCTGGTGCTGCGCACCGTCGCGGCGCTGTCCCCGGCCAGCCGCAAGCTCAAGCTCACCGACGCCCACAACGGGCTGCGGGCCATGAACCGCGCGGTCGCGGAGGACCTGCGGATCACCATGAACGGGATGGCGCACGCGTCGGAGATCGTCGCGTCGCTGGCCCGTTCGTCGTGGCGGATCCGCGAGGTCCCGGTCACGATCCGCTACACCGAGTACTCACGATCCAAGGGCCAGTCGCTGTTCAACGGGGTGAACATCCTGTTCGACCTGTCGGTACGGCAGCGATGACCCAGGAGGCGAACACCGTGATCCTGCAGATCCTGCTCCTGGCCGCCGCGGTCGGCGCGCTCGTCTACTTCGTGCGCAGCGGCCAGAGCGTCGGCGTGCGGGCGAGCAAGCGGATCGCCTTCGGCGCGTTCATCGTGCTGAACATCTACGCGGTCCTGCGCCCGAACGACCTGACCTACCTGGCCCGGGCGGTGGGCATCGGCCGCGGCACGGACCTGCTGGTCTACCTGCTCGTGGTCGCCTTCGTGTTCGGGATGCTGAACACCTACCTGCGGGACCGGGAGATCAGCCAGCACCTGACGAACCTGGCCCGCCAGATCGCCGTCCGGGACGCGGAGCTGACCCGGCGGGAGAGCGAGCTGGAGCAGCGGCTGACCGCCCTGGAGGAGCGCGCTGCGGGGACAGACGGGCACCGGGCGGCCGTCACCGAGCCCTCCGCCGACGAGGTGGGGACGGCCCGCTCCACCAGGAGCTGAGCGGCGATCCGCACGGGACACGATCCGGTCGCGGACGGTGACACGGCGACCGCGCGTCCCGCCGCGCGGCACGACGCTCGTAGGGTGCGCCGGATGCGGCTGCCGATCGACGACGCGCGGAGCCGGGGATGACGTGGGCACAGGCCGTCCCCGTGGCCCTGGTGACCGCGGCCTGGTGCGTCCTGCCCGGGGCGCTCGTCGCCCGCGTCGCGGGACTGCGCGGAGCGGTCTGCTGGGGCGCCGGGCCGCTGGTGTCGGTCGCGCTGATCGCGACCACCGCCGTGCTGGCCGGCCGGGCCGGGGTGCCGTGGGGACCGTGGCCGGTGCTGGGCGTCACCGCCGTGCTCGCGCTCCTGTGCGCCGCGGTGACCGCGGGGCTCCGGCGGCGGGCGGGCCGGTCCCGGTCCGGACCCGGTGACGACGCGGGCGATCTCGCCGACCGTCCGCCGTTCCTGCTGCGCACGGGACCCGACGGCCCCCTTGGCGGGATCGCGCTGGCGGTCGGCGTGGCCGTCACCGTCGCGATCGGCTGGCTGACCGTGGTGCTCGCGTTCGGTCCTGTCGACGCGGTCTCCCCGACCTACGACGCGATCTACCACTACAGCGCGGTCGCCCGGGTCCTGCAGACCGGCGACGCGTCGTCACTGACGCTGGGCGAGCTGAACAGCCCCGGCGTGCCGTCGGCCTACCCCGCCGCCTGGCACGACGTCGTCTCGCTCGTCGTGGCGAGCACCGGCGCGTCGATCCCGGCCGCGTCGAACCTCGCCGCGTTCGCCGCCGCGGCCGTCGTGTGGCCGCTGTCCTGCACGCTGCTCGTCCGCCAGATCGTCGGGCTTCGGGCCGGTGCCCTGCTGGTCACCCCGGTGCTCGCGACGGCGTTCACCGCGATGCCGTGGCTGCTGATGAACTGGGGCGTCCTGTGGCCCAACCTGCTCGGGCTGGCGCTGGTGCCCGCCGGGCTGGCCGCCGGGGTGACCGCGCTGGGTCTGACCCGGGACAGCGTGGTCGGCCGGGCCCGGGCGCTGCTGCTCGGTGCGACGACCGTCCCGGCGCTGGCGCTCGCCCATCCGAACGCCGCGGTCAGCCTGCTCGTGCTGGGTCTGTCCCCGGTGGTGGTCGCGGCCGGGCTCAGCACGGTGCGGCACGTGCGCGAGCGCCGGTTCGCCACGGCGGCCCTCGCCCCGGCGGGTGCGCTCGCCGCGGTCGCTGCCGTGGTGTGGCTGCTGGCGTGGTCGCCCTTCCTCGCCGGCGTCCGGACGTTCGACTGGCAGGCCTCGATGGGGGCTCGCGAGGCGTTGACCGGTGTGCTGTGGAACGGGACGAACAAGCGGCCCGAGCTGGTCGTGGTGTCGGTGCTGGTCGTGGTCGGCGCCGTCCTGGCGCTGCGGCACGCCCGCACCGCGTGGCTGGTGCCGGCCCACCTGACCTCGGCGCTGCTCTACACCCTCGCCGTCGCCCGGGAGGGCGACCTGGTCACCGCGCTGACCGGGGCGTGGTACAACGACTCGCACCGGCTCGCCGCGATGGTCCCGATCACCGGGGTGCCGCTGGCGACGCTGGGTGTGCTCGGCGCCGCGGGCCTGGTGGTCCGTGCGGTGACCGCGGTGCGGCGGGCGGAGACCACCCCGGAGCGACGACGGCTGACGGCCGTCCCGGTCGTCGCCGTCCTCGCCGCGGCGCTGGTCCTGCTCACCGGCGGGTTCCGCATCGGCGTGCACGCCGCCGTGATCGCCGACGCCTACCGCTACGAGACCGGCCGGGTGCTGCAGCCCGGCCAGCGGGAGTTCCTGGAGGCGGCGGGCCGGGCGACCGAACCGGGCGCCGTCGTCGCGGCGAACCCGTGGACCGGCAACGGCCTGCTCTACCCGCTGACCGGGCGCGAGGTGCTCTTCCCGCACCTGTCCGGGACCTGGACGCCCGACCAGGAGCTGATCCGGCTGCGGCTGCACGACGCCGCCCGCGACCCCGTCGTCTGTCCCGCGGTGCGGGCCACCGGCGTCGACTACGTCATCGACGGCCCGGTCACCTGGTGGCCGTGGGACCCGCGGGCCGACACCTACCCCGGGCTGTCCGAGATCGACCGTGCACTCGGGTTCGAGCCCGTCCTCTCCGGGGGCGGCAGCACGCTCTACCGGATCACCGCCTGCGGCACGGAGCCCGCCCGCTCCACCGGCTGAGGCGCCCGGGGCACCCGCGGTTACCGTGTGCCGCAGCCGGGTGCACACACCGTCCGCCCCGGAGGAAGGCAGGTATGCGCGCGCTCGTCACCGGCGGAGCCGGCTTCATCGGCTCCACCCTGGTCGAGTCCCTTCTCGCCCGCGGCGACGACGTCCTCGTCGTCGACGACCTCTCCGCCGGGACGCGGGACAACCTCGCCCCGGGCGTCACGATGGCCGAGCTCGACATCCGCGACACCGCCGCGCTCACCGCGCTCGGCGCGCAGTACCGCCCGGACGCGGTGTTCCACCTGGCCGCCCAGATCGACGTGCGCCGCTCGATGGCGGACCCGGTGCACGACGCCTCGGTCAACGTCCTCGGCACCCTGAGCGTGCTGCAGGCCGCCCGCGACGCGGGTGCGGGCGCGGTCGTCGTGTGTTCCACCGGCGGTGCCATCTACGGCGACGGCGCCCCCCTGCCGACGACCGAGGCTGAGCCCGCCGAGCCGGAGTCGCCGTACGGCATGAGCAAGCTGGCCGCGGAGCGCTACACCCGGTTCTTCGTCCGGACGCACGGTCTGCCGGCACTGGTGCTGCGGTTCGCGAACGTCTACGGCCCGCGCCAGCACCCGGCGGGCGGCGCCGGTGTGGTCTCGCTGTTCTGCGACCGGGCCCGCACCGGGTCCCGGCCGACCGTGTTCGGCGACGGCGGTCAGACCCGCGACTTCCTCTACGTCGGCGACGTCGCGCGGGCGGCGCTCGCGTCGGCCGACCGGCTCGCGGCCGGGGAGCTGGCCGGTGAGGTATTCAACGTCGGCACCGGCACCGAGTCCACGATCGTCGAGCTGGCCGCGACGATCGGGACGATCGCCGACCTCACGCCGGAGGAGTTCGCCCCCGAGTTCCTGCCGGCCCGGCCCGGGGAGCTGCGCCGCAGCTGCCTCGACCCGTCGCGCGGGATCGCCGCGCTCGGCCTGCCCGCACCGACCCCGCTGGCCGAGGGCCTCGCGCACACCTGGTCCTGGCACACCGGGCGCCGACACCCCGCGTACTGACGCACCGCGGGCCCGGCCCCCGTGCGGGGAACCGGGCCCGGGAGGCGTCGGCGTCAGCTGTAGACGGCCAGGGTGAGCATCGCGATCCAGGCCAGCGCCAGGACCTGCAACGCCCGGTCCGCGAGCGCGATCTCCTCCGGCTCGCCGCCGGTCCCCCGGTCGACGTCCACGGAGTAGCGCAGCACCGCGACCACGAACGGCACGATCGACAGCACCGACCAGACCGAGTTGTGGTCCTCGCGGATCTCGAACGCCCACAGCCCGTACATCACGATCATGACGGTGGCCGAGAGCGACCAGATGTAGCGCAGGTAGGACGCCGTGTAGTTCTCCAGCGACTTGCGGATCTTCGCGCCGGTGCGCTCGGCGAGGTTGATCTCGGCGTAGCGCTTGCCGGCGACCATGAACAGCGACCCGAAACCGGTGACCAGCAGGAACCACTGCGACAGCGGGATCCCGGTGGCGACACCGCCGGCGATGGACCGCATCAGGAAGCCGGAGGCCACGATGCAGATGTCGAGCACCGGCTGGTGCTTGAGCCACAGACAGTACGACAGCTGCACCGCCACGTAGACGGCGAGCACGATGATCAACTGCCAGGTGACCGCGAACGACAGCGCGATCGAGCCGGCGAACAGCACGCCCGCCGCCACGAAGGCCAGCGGCACCGGAACGATGCCGGACGCGATCGGGCGGCGGCGCTTGGTCGGGTGCGCGCGGTCGGCCTCGACGTCGAGCGCGTCGTTGACCAGGTAGACGCCGGACGCGGCCAGCGAGAACGCGACGAAGGCGATCAGGCAGTCGACGAGGACCGGCACGTCGAAGAGCTGGCCGCTGACGAACGGCGCGGCGAAGACCAGGACGTTCTTCACCCACTGGCGCGGGCGCATCGTCTTCAGCAGGCCGCGGGCGACCATCGCGGTGGTCCGCTCGGACGGGTCCATCGGCACGTGCGGGGCGTGCTCGGCGGCGACCGCGGTCGGGGCCGCCTCGTCCTCGTGGCCCTCCGGCGCGCCCGCGTCGTCCGGTGCGTCCGGGACGACGGGGGTCTGCGGGTCGGCGGCCCGGGCAACCTTCTCCTTCTCGGAGTCGTCGTGGTCGACCTTCGTGGGGTCGGTGCTGGTCATGCGCTCACCCTCCGGTGGTGGGGTTGCGTGAGATCACGCGTCGCGCGGTACCGGCGACGGCCGCGCCGAGCGCGGTGCCGGTGGCGACGTCGGTCGGGTAGTGCACGCCGAGGACCAGGCGCGACAGCGCCATCAGGCCCACACCCGCCGCGGCCACCGGGCGGGAGCGCATGCCCAGCAGGCCGCCGTAGAGCACGGCGGCGGCGGTGGTGGACGTGGCGTGCGAGGACGGGAAGCTCAGCCGGCTCGGGGTGCCCACCAGGACCCGGACCGCGGGGTGGTCCGGTCGGCGGCGCCGGACGACGCGCTTGACCCCGATCGAGGCGCCGTGCGCGAACGCGACGGCGGCGGCGGAGCCGAGCCACTCGCGACGGCGGGGACGGTCCAGCGCGGCACCCAGGACGCCGATCGCCAGCCAGCCGGCGGCGTGCTCGCCGAACAGCGACATCCCGCGGGCGACCCGCACGGTGGTGTCGTTCGCAAGAACGCCCTGCACGGACGCCAGCACGGCGACCTCGCCGGTGGGCGGGACGTCGGCGGGCGGTTGCGGACCGGACCCGTCCAGGGTGTCTGCCGTGTCAGCCACGGGTGGGGCCTCCTGGCGCGGGCGCTGGCACCCGGCTCGCGGGCGATGACAGCCGGTGATGGTACGCGCGGGCGGGGTGGTGGGCCGGGCCGGGGCGGCCCGGCGGACCGCGCATGACCGCTCGTCGACGCGCGGGTGAACGCCGCCGGGTGCGCTCAGAACCAGCGCTCCAGGATCTCGGCGAGCCCGTCGTGGGTGTGCGGGGCGGTCACCTCGTCGGCGAGGCCGGCCAGGTCGGGGTGGGCGTTGCCCATCGCGACGCCGAGCCCGGCCCAGCGCAGCATCTCCCGGTCGTTGGGCATGTCGCCGAACGCGACGGTGTCCGCCGCGCTCACGCCGAGCCGGCGGGCGACCTCGGCCAGACCGGTCGCCTTGGTGATCCCGGGCGCGGAGGCCTCGATCAGCCCGGACGGGTGCGAGAACGTCAGGTCGGCCAGCCCGCCCGCCTTCGGCGCGAGTGCGGTCATCATCTGCTCGCTGGTCAGCTCCGGGGAGCGGATCAGCACCTTCGTCGCCGGGTGCCCGAGCAGGTCCTCGCGGCTGGTGGAGCCGCCGTCGTGCTCGCCCCAGGCGTGCACGTAGCCGGGGTCGGTGAGGAACTGGTCGACGACGCCCCGCACGCCGTCGTCACCCTCGGCGTTCCCGACGCGCTCGACGCCGAACCCGCAGCCGGGGAACAGCTCCGCGGCGAGGGCGGCGAGCTCGCCGATCGCCGCCGGATCCAGGGTGTGCGCGCCGAGCACGACGTCGTCGACGGCGTCGTAGAGCACCGCGCCGTTCGCGCACACGCACAGCCGCACCAGGCCCTCGGGCAGACGCGCGAGCACCGGCGGGATCCAGCGCGGCGGGCGGCCGGTCACCAGCACGAACCCGGCGCCGGCGGCGACCGCCCGCTCCAGCACGGCGACGGTGCGCGGGGTGACCACGCCGCCGTCGTCGAGGAGGGTCCCGTCGACGTCGGTGGCGACGAGCCGGGGCGCGTTCTCGACGATCACACCCGGAGCGTACGGAACCGCCCGGAGACGGCCCCCGGACGACCGCGTGGCGGTTACCCTCGGACGGTGCGTGTTCTGGTGGTGGCGGCCCCGCTGTCGGGGCATCTGACACCTCTGTTGCCGCTCGCCCACGCGCTCTGGGACTCCGGGCACGAGGTGCTGCTCGCCGGCGGCGGCGACGCGCACCCGCTCCCCGGGGCGGACCCGCTGCCGTTCATCGACGTCGCACGCAGCCTGCGGGTGGGCAGGCTCGCCGCGCGCTCGCTCGTCGCGCACCCGGTGACCGCGCGGGCCGAGCTGGCCGGGCGCGGCGGCGACGCCGGGGTGCGTTCGCTGTTCGGCCCGGTGAACGAGGAGCTCACCGACGCGCTGGTGACCGTCGCCGAGCAGTGGCGGCCCGACGTCGTGGTGTACGAGCCCCTCGCCGTCGCGGGAGCGCTCGCGGCCGCCCGGCACGACGTCCCCGCGGTGCTGCACGAGAACGGCCTGCTCGACGGGTTCGCGCTGGTCCGCACGCTGCTGGACTCCCGCCCGCTGCAGCGGGCCCGGCTGCGGCACGGGCTGCGCGGGGTCCCGCCGCCGGCGATCGCCCTGACCATCGCCCCGTCGAGCCTGGTCGGCGCACGCGACGCGCTGGCCGTGCGGCCGGGCCGGGCCCGCGGCTCGGGCCGGTCGGCGCTGCCGGCGTGGCTGAGCGGCCCCTCGGTGCGGCCGCGGGTGCTGGTGCTGCGCGGCGGCGGGCCGCTGCGGGGCGATCTGCAGGCCTCGGCGGTACGCGCGCTGGACGACCTCCGCGACGACGGGCCGGACTGCGAACTCGTGCTCGTCCGGCCCCCGGCGCGGCTGCTGCGCCACGGCCGACGCGGTGTGCGCACGGTCGGGCGGGTCCCGCTCGACGAGCTGCTGCCCGCCTGCGCCGCGGTGCTGCACGACGGCAGCGCCGCGCACGTGCTGGCCGCGCTGGCCGCGGGCGTCCCGCAGCTCGCGTTGCCCGGTCCGGGCGACCGGCGGCACAACGCGGAGCTGGTCGCGGCCCGCGGCGCCGGGCTGGGCGGCCCGTTCACCGCCGACGCGCTGCGCAGGCTGCTGCACGACGGCGAGCTCGCCGCCGCCGCCCGCGACGTGCGCGCGGAGATCGCCGCGATGCCGCCGCCGCAGGCCAGGGTCGAGGTGCTGACCGCCCTGGCCTGAGCGGCACCGGGAAGCGGGTCCGGCCGGGACGGGCGGCTAGAAGACCGCGACCGCGACGATCAGGCCGAGCGCGACGTGCGCGGCCGCGACGACCTTCGCGACCGCCCGCGGCTCGTCGGACTGGATGACCTCACCGATGTCGATGCCGGTCACCCACTCCAGCAGCCGCACCGCGGCGACCTGGGCGACGATCCCGATCAGGCCGAACACCAGCGACGACACGACACCCTGCAGCAGCGAGCCGTAGGAGCCGTAGATCGCGGTGACGATGATGAACGCCATCGACAGCATGCCGGCCGAGGTGATGGTCACCGCGTTCGGCAGGCCGCCGCGCACCATCGCCGGGAGCTTGCCGGGCGTGGTGAGGTCGATGGCCCAGAAGCCGATCAGCATGAGCAGGGTGCCGATCACGGCGTAGAGCAGGATCGCGCCGACACCGCGGCCGAGGAAGCCCCAGTACGTGGCGTCGAACGCCTGGGCGAGGATCACGGGAGGTACCTCCGGGAGCGGGGGTGTGCAGGGAGCGGAGCAGAGAGCGGAACGGTCAGGACTCGGGGATGCGGTGCGGCACGAAGGCCGCACCGTCGTCGGTGATCAGGCCGGCGGTCTCACGGATACCGAGGCCGGCGGCGGTGTCACCGACCAGCCAGGCGCCCAGGCAGGGCCGGAACCCGTCGAACTCGGGCAGCGGGTCGAACATCTGGTACACGAAGCCCTCGTCGCCGTAGACGCCGCCGGTGGCGGTCTCGTAGCCGGGAGCGACGATCGCGATGTTGGCGCCCTCGCGCCCCAGCAGGGGCTTGCGGACGTACTCGGTGAGGATCCCGGGGTTGCCGAGCGAGGCGGGCAGCAGGTTCGGGTGCCCGGGGTACATCTCCCAGAGCACCGCGAGCAGCGCCTTGTTCGACAGCAGGGTCTTCCACAGCGGCTCGAGCCACAGTGTCTCGGGGAGGCTGCGGGTGACGTGCTTGCCGAACTCGTCGGTCAGCATCCACTCCCACGGGTAGAGCTTGAAGACCGTCGACATCGGAGCTTCCTCGAGGTCGACGAAGCGGTCCAGAGCGGAGTCCCAGCCGATGTCCTCGATGGACAGTCCGACGGTGTCCAGGCCCGCCTCGGCGGCGGTCTCCTGGAGGTAGCCGACGGTGATGTGGTCCTCGCCGGTGGACTCGGCGCCGGACCAGGTGACGTGCACCTCCGACGACGGCAGCAGCCCCTTCAGCTCGCCCCAGCGTTCGACGAGCTTCTCGTGCAGGGAGTTCCACTGGTCGTCGCCGGGGTGGACGTCCTGGAGCCAGTGCCACTGCAGGATCGAGGCCTCCAGCAGCGAGGTGGGGGTGTCGGCGTTGTACTCCAGCAGCTTGGCCGGGCCGGAGCCGTCGTAGCGCAGGTCGAAGCGGCCGTAGAGGTGCGGGTCCGAGCGGCGCCAGGACTGCGCGACCTGCTCCCAGCACCACTCGGGCAGCGCGAAGTCCCGGAACCGCTCGGTGGTGACGACGTGGTCGACCGCCGACAAGCACATCGACTGGAGCACCTCGACGTCGGCCTCGAGGGACAGGATCTCGTCCATCTCGAAGACGTAGTGCACCGACTCGTCCCAGTAGGGCCGCTCGTTGCCCGAGCCGTCCCGGCCGGGGGTGCCGAAGGCGAGCCCCTGCTCGGCGACGGTGCGCTGCCAGTCCGGGCGGGGGGTGCCGCGTTCGCGTCGCACGCCCTCAGCTCCCGCTGGACGAGCCGGACCCGCCCGAGGACGACGACGATCCGCCGCCCACGCCGAGACCGCCCCGGGAGATCGTGCCGCTGCGGGTGGCCGAGCCGATGGTCGAGCCGGTCGTGCCGCTGCGGACCGTGGTGCCACTGGGCGGCGGGGAGACGGTCCCCCCGGTCGCGACCTGCCCGACACCGCCGGTGCCGCCGTAGTTGTAGTGGTACTGGCGGCCGCCGCCGCCCAGGAAGATCGGCACGAAGGCGAAGCCGCCGCCACCGGTGGACACCTGGCCCTGGCTCTGGGCGCCGCTGCAGTTCTCGTCCGGCACGACGACGCCCTGGTTGTCGACGCAGCGCGCGTCGGCGACCCGCTCCTCCTCCGAGGCCCCACCTGAGCCCGCGTAGACCGCTGCGATCAGGGCGACGACACCGACTGTCGCCCCGGCGCCGATCAGCACCCGCTTGGTGGTCTTGGAGCGGGCCTCCTTGAGGCGCACGGCCTCGCGGTCCGCGCGCAGCTTCTGCTCGCGGGACCGCTTCTCGGCGAGTGTGGGCTCGCGGGGCGTGGTGCTGCCGTCCTGCTGCCGGATCCGGCCGCGCGGGGCCTCGGCGGGCTGCTCGGCGGGCGGGTTCGCCCACGGCGCCGATCCGTCGGTCTGCGGGGCCGGCGTCGCCGGCTGCGAGCCCGACGGCTGCGCGCCGCCCGGTGTCGCACTCGGCGTACCGGCGGGCGGCGTGCTGTCGTCCGGGCCGCCGCCGGTGCGCGGTCCGTCGGTCATCGCTGGTCCCCCATCGTCACTCCTGTCCCCCGCGCGCACCGTACCGGGACCGACCGACGACCACCGGTCGTTCCCGGATGACGATTCGGCGGCGGTTCGCCCACGACCACCTGGACGAGTGGTCGCGCCACCCCGTCGCACCGGACGGACCTGCTCGTTCACAGCATCCGGCCGACCGACCGCCGCGCCGGGGCACCGGCCGGGTGAAGCCGGGCCGACCCCGGCTGCATGATGGGGGCGTCATGGATTCCCGCTCCCCCGCCGGCTCCGACCGGCCCGACGCGACCGGCCGCACCGCCGTCCACGGCGGGCAGGGCACGACCTCGGTGCTGTCCCGGCCGTCGGCCACCCCGGTGGTCCCGACCCGTCGGCGACGGTCGTCGGATGCCGCCGGAGGGGCGGGCGCCGGGCGGAGCGGGTTCCTCGGGGCCCGCCGGGTCGGGATCGGGATCCTCGTCGGTGCGCTGCTGATGCTGACCGTCGCGTCGGTCGACTCGCTGCTCGGCGCCGAGGTGCCGGTCCTGGGGTCGTTCGCGTCCTCCGGGGTCCCGAAGGTGGAGGAGCCCCCGCCGCTGCCGCCCCCACCGGACACCCCGGGCACCTGCCTCAACTGGACCCGGTCCGACGCGACCGACACCGCCGCCGTCGACTGTGCCCGGCCGCACCTGTTCGAGCAGGCGGGAAGGGTCGTGCTGACCGACCAGCCGACGTTCCCGGCCGACGGGGCCTGGCAGAAGCTCGTCGCCGACCGCTGCACCCCGGTGGTCACGAAGTACCTGAACGGCAAGTTCGACCCGGACGGGAAGTTCCGGGTGGGCGCGCTCAAGCCGTCACAGCAGCGCTGGGACGGCGGCGACAAGGGCATGCGCTGCGGCCTGCAGATGGCCTCGCGCAGCGGGGAGATGTTCCCGATCACCGGGAAGGTCGCCGCGCAGGACCAGTCCGCGGTCCAGCCGGTGGGCACCTGCCTGGCCATCGACGGCCGCACCGTCGGGGACCCGACCGACTGCGCCGGTCCGCACGCCGCCGAGGCCGTCGGGCTGGTCGACCTGGGCACCCAGTTCCCGGACGCCTGGCCCACCGTCGAGGACCAGGACAAGTTCCTCCAGCCCGCCTGCACCACCGCCGCCAACACCTTCGCCGGCAACGACACCGTGATCGACGCCAAGAGGCTCGTTGTCTACTGGGGCAACCTCTCCGAGGAGTCCTGGAAGGCGGGCAGCCGCAAGGTCAACTGCAGCATCGGCACCCTGCTGCCGGACAAGAGCGGCTTCGCCTCGATCACCGGCTCGGTGAAGGGCGACCTGGTCGTGTCCGGGCAGCCCGCCGGCCCGGCGCCGTCCGCGCCCGGAACCCCGGGGGGCGCACCCACCGACGGTGCGGCCACTCCGGCCCCCGGCTCGCAGGCCCCGGTCCAGCAGCCCGACGCCGAACAGCCCGCCGCGCCCGACAGCGGTGCCGGGCGGCCCGACCTCGACATCCCACCCGGCCTGCCCGGGCTGTCGGACAACTGACGTGCCGGTGGTGATGCCCGCCGACCGGTTCGATGAACTGGTCGGCGAGGCGCTGGACCTCGTGCCCGCCGAGCTCGCCGCGGCGATGGACAACGTCGTGGTGCTGGTGGAGCCGCGCCACCCCGACGAGCCGGACCTGCTCGGGCTCTACGAGGGCGTCGCGCTGACCGAGCGCACGGCGGACTACGCCGGCGAGCTCCCGGACCGGATCACCGTCTACCGCGACGCCGTCCTCGACTTCTGCGACGACGAGGAGCAGGTCGTCGACGAGGTCGCGATCACCGTCGTCCACGAGATCGCGCACCACTTCGGCATCTCCGAGGAGAAGCTGCACGAGCTCGGCTGGGGCTGAGCCGGCCGGCCGCTACCGGTGGGTGGCGCGCCGCCCACCGGGCATCGCGTCCCACAGCTCCGGGACCCAGCCGCCGGGATCGCGACGCAGCACGACCCGGCCGGTGTTGGGGACGGGGCGCTCGCGGCCGTAGGTGACGTCGGAGTGGCCGGGCCCGGAGCCGTCGTGCCCGCCGAGCAGCGCCAGCGACAGGACCCGGATCGCCGCCCCGTGGCTGACGACGACGACCGCCCCCTCCGACACGCCGGAGGTCACCGCGGCGAGGTCGGGCAGCGCCCGGTCCCACACGTCGCGGGCGGACTCGCCGCCGGGCATGGCGCGGTCGACCTCGCCGTCCCACCAGGCCTCGAAGACCTCGTCGAACGCGGCGCGGGCGTCGTCGTCCTCCCGGCCCTCGAGGTCTCCGACCGACACCTCGTGCAGGCCCTGGAGCAGGGTGACCCCGCAGCCGAGCGCGCGCCCGATCGGGGCGGCGGTCTCCTGCGCGCGGGTCGCCCGTGACGCGTACAGGCCCCGCACGGGCCAGCCGGCGAGCAGGCCGGCGACCTCCTCGGCCTGGGCGCGGCCCAGCTCGTCGAGCGAGGGTCCGGGCAGCGCGGTGTCGAGGCGGTGCCGCACGTTGGACGGGGTGCGGCCGTGCCGGACCAGCACCAGGCGCAGCGTGCCGTCGTCCGGCGGGACCTGCGCGGTCCGGCTGCCGGTGCCGACGGCGGCGAAGGAGGCGGCGCCGTCGTGCTCGTCGTCGGTCGGGTGGCTCACGTGTCGGCTCCCCGTCGGACCGCGGCGAGCCAGCGCTCGGACGCGGCGTAGTCGTCGATGGTGGCGACGCCGAGCGCCGCCACGGGGCTCCCCACCCCGGCCGCGGGGGCGGCCGGTGCGGGATCGGATCGCGGGAACGACCCGAGGTAGATCAGCCGGTCGCAGCGACGGTGCAGCGCGGCCAGGGCCTCCCCCATCGCCGGGTCGGCGACGTGGCCCGAGCAGTCGAGGTGGAACCAGTACTCGGCGTGGCGGTCCTTCACCGGGCGGGACTCGATCCGGGTCAGGTCGATCCCGCGGACCGCGATCTCGGTGAGCAGGCCGAGCAGAGTTCCGGGCCGGTTCGTGGTCGTCGCGGCGATGGTGGTGCGGTCCCAGCCGGTGGGCGGCGGCGGCGGGCCGGGGCGGGTGAGCAGCACGAACCGGGTGACGGCGCCCGCGTTGTCGGCGATGTCGTCGGCCAGCACCTCCAGCCCGTGCTGGGTGGCGGCGAGCGGGGCGGCGACGGCGGCGTCGACCTCGCCCCGGGCGGCCTGGGCCGCGGCCTCCGCCGTGGAGGAGCTGACCCGGACCTCGGCGCCGGGCAGGTGCTCGGCGAGCCAGCCGCGGGTCTGGGCGATGCCGTGGCCGTGGGAGGCGACCGAGCGGATCGCGTCCCGCGTGGTGCCCGTGCGGCCCATCAGGCAGAACCGGACCGCGATCCGGGCCTCGCGGGCGATCACCAGCGGCGGGTCGGTCACGAGCCCGTCGAGCACCGGCGGGACGGCGCCCTCGACGGTGTTCTCGATCGGCACGCAGCCGGCGTCGACGGAGCCGTCGCGGACGGCCGCCAGCACCGCGGGGGCGCCGGGCAGCGGCACCAGCTCGGCGCCACGGGACTCGGGCAGCGTCAGCAGGGCCTGCTCGGTGAACGTGGCGTGCGGCCCCAGGAATCCGATCCGCATCCGATGCGTCCTGATCAGTCCAGCAGCCCGAGGGCGACGAGGTCGGCGATCGGGACCGGCTCGGGGTCGACCCCGCAGCGCGGCAGGACGGTGCGGACCTGCTCGACGGCGGCCTCGGGCAGCTCGTCGAGCTCCCGGGCGAGCTTCTCGCCGTCGGTGCAGGACAGGGCGTCCTCCGCCGGGTCGGGCGAGGCGCTGACCCCGGTCATCCGCGCGACGGCGGCGATCAGGTTCAGCAGGCCGTGGCGGCCGCGGGGCGTCGAGGCGGACGGGTCCTCGCGGACGATCCGGTCGATGCCCTGCGCGGAGATCCCGCCGGTGCCGCTCTCCAGACCCGCGAGCAGGAACTTGTGCACGTCGACGATCTCCGGCACGTCGGAGGCGCGCGGCCCGCCGAGGCGGATCTTCGGGGTGCAGCCGTGCTCGGCGACCTTACGGACGGCGGCGAGCCAGGCGAGCGTGCCGTCGGCGTCGCCCTCGACGGGGCGGCGCGGCTCGACGACCGGGGTCACCTCGTCCGGCACGAACTCCGACACGCGCTCGAGCCAGACCCCGTCGACGTCCGGCGGCGCGACGCACTCGACGGTGCTCGGGGTGAGCAGGCTGGAGCGCGAGAACACCGTCGACAGCGCCTTCGGCACCGCGCCCAGCCCGGTGTCGACGACGAGGGCCATCTCCGCGGGCCTGCTCGGCGCGGAACGGGCGAGCTCGGTGACGACGGCGGGCAGCTGCGACGCGGGACAGACCAGCCGTCCGACGAGGCCTCCGTAGTGGCCGTCGCGGGCGGCGAGATAGCGCGACACGACGGCGTCGACGCCCGGTGCGACGGTCCTCGGCTGCAGCAGGCTGGTGTCGTCGACCAGCGCGGCGAGCAGCGGACGGATCGGCCACGGGTCGGCTGAGGAACCCGAGGGCACGGTCATCACGTCGACAGACGCTAACGGTCGGGTCACGGAGCGCACGCAGAGGGGGTTGTCCCCCTGTGTCACGCGGCACTGGACAGGCGACACTTCCTCCTGCTTAGGTAAGGGTTACCTAATCGGAGGTGAGAGTGGGAACGACCCGAGTGCGCCGCCCCCCGACGCCCGCCGTCGCCGAGCGAGCCCGCAGCCTCGTCACCCGTGGTGGCCGCGCGGCACTCGTCGGCACCGGTGAGCCGGAACCGTGTGCGCCGCTGATGCACTACACCTGGCCGGACGGCACGACCGACCTGCTGCTGCCCGACGACCACGTGCTCCGCGAGCGCACCCGGCTCACCGCGGGCGGGCTCCCGGTGATGCTCGAGCTGACCGGCAGCACGCCGGTGCCGCTCGACGAGCCGGTCCGGGAGCTGCTGTGGCTGGTCGGGACGCTGCACGAGCCGGACCCGACGACCGGCCGGGAGCGCGCCCTGCGGCTCGCCGAGAAGGCCCCGCACCCCAACCTCCTCGACGCCGGGCGCGGCGCCACCCTGCTGCGGCTGCGCCCGTCGTCGGCGGTGTACTCCGACGCCGAGGGCTGCGCACCGGTCTCGCCGGCCGAGCTCGCGGCGGCCGAGCCCGACCCGTTCTGCCGGGTCGAGCAGGCATGGCTGGAGCACCTGGACCGGGCCCACCCGGAGATGCTGTGCGCGCTGCGCCGTCACCTGCCCGACGGGCTGGGGTTCGTCGGCGGCCGGATCCGTCCGGTCGGCGTGGACCGCTTCGGGCTCCGCGTGCGGGTGCCCACCGCGACCGGCACCCAGGACGTGCGGCTGGCGTTCTCCGCGCCCGCAGACACCCCCGAGGAACTGCAACGCCGGTTCGCCGAGCTGGTGGGCTGCCCGGCCGGGGGACGCTGAGCCGGACTCAGGGCCCGGCGGGTGCCAGGTGCTCGGCCTGCACCTTCCGGGTCACCTTGCGCTCGGCGACGAACGAGGCGACCGGGATCGTGCCCGCGGCCAGGATGACGACGGCGAACACCGGCTTCCAGCGGCAGCGCTCGGCGAGGATCAGCGTGCACACGATGTAGATCATGTACAGGAAGCCGTGCACCATCCCGATCAGCGCGACCGGGCGCGGGTCGCCGAACAGGTACTTCGCCGGCATCGCGTAGAAGGTCAGCAGCAGCAGGCCGACGCCGGTGACCCAGGCGGAGATCCGGTAGGCCTTCAGGGCGGTCGCGACGGTCACGGGGTGGACTCCTCCCGGTGCCGGACCGCCAGGCGGGCCAGCTCCTCGTTGTAGGCCCGCAGCTGCGGGTCGGTGCTGCGGGGCGGGACGGCGTTCGCCGGGCGGGACGTGAACGGCGACGGCCCGGCCGGGGTGGCCGTCGTCCCGGCCGGCGTGGGGGCGGCCGTCGTCCCGTCGGGGATCGTCCCGTCGGGGGTCGTAGCCGTCGGCGCGGCGGGCGTGGTGGCCGGTGTGGTGGCTGTCGGCGCGGCCGGTGTCGTGGCCGTCGGCGCGGCAGGCATCGGCGCGGCCGTTGTCCTGGCCGTCGTCGTGAGCGCGGAGGGGGTGGTCCCGGCGACCGGCGACGGGGCCGCGCCGGCGGCCTGCTGCGCCGGCACGGTCGGCGAATCCGTGTCCATCGCCCCGGCGGAGTCGCCGGAGGTGCCGGCCACCTCCGCCGCGCGCAGGTCGGCGATCTCCATGCTCAGGAAGCGCCACCACATGACGCCGAAGAAGACGGCGAACAGCGGCCACTGCAGGCCGTAGCCCACGTTGAGGGCCGAGCCCATCGCCGATCCCGCTCGTCCCCACTGCCAGATGGCCAGCCAGGTGCAGGTGACCATCGCGCCGAGTGTGAGGACGTGCCAGACCATCCACCTCGGGGACAGCAGCAGCCGCATCACGCGGACCAGGGTACGCACCCCGGCGTGGCCACGGCCGGGCCCCGACGAGCGCCCGGTCACGCCGCCCACCGCCCGCCCGCGGTCCCCGGCCCGCGCGCTGATCCGCAGCCCGCGGTGATCCGCAGAGCGCGCAGTGATCCGCAGGGGGCGCAGTGATCCGCGGCTCGCGCGCGTCCGGACACGCGCGGACAACGGATCACCGCGCGCGGAGTGGATCACGGGCCATCGATCACCGCGCGCACGGTGCATCGCCGGGCTGCGGCACGAACCGACCGCCGCCCTACGGCTCGGCCCGCGGAGCCGTCCGGCACCCGGTGCGATGATCGCCCCATGACGAGCGGACCGGCCCCGGCACGACCGCGTGGGCCCCTGCGGGACTGGCTGAGCCCGGCACCCCCGTCCTTCCCCGGCGTCGCCACCGACCCCCGCGAGCGACGGCTGATCGGGCTGGAGATCGCCGTCGTCCTGACCGTGACGCTGGGCCTGTCCGCGGTGCGCAGCGCGCTGTCGCTGCTCGAGGCCCTCCTGAACCCCGCCCCGCTCGCCGACCAGCAGGTCACCCTGAACGCGCCGGCGTCCACCGACGCGTGGATCGACCTCGCGGTCCAGCTGGTCCGCGCGCTGCAGCTGGCCGGATGGGGCGCGCTGGCCGCGTACCTGCTGCTGCGGGCGGGCATCGCGCTGGGCCGGGTCGGGCTCGACGGGCGGCGGCCGTGGCGCGACGCGACGCACTCCGCAGGCCTCGCCGCGTTGATCGGCATCCCCGGGCTGGGGCTCTACCTGGTCGGACGGCTCGCCGGGATCACCCCGGACGTCGCGCCCAGCACGCTGGCCGACCAGTGGTGGCGGATCCCGGTGCTGGTGCTGTCCGCGGCGGCGAACTCCTGGGCGGAGGAGGTCGTCATGATCGGCTACCTGCTCACCCGGCTGCGGCGGCTCGGCTGGTCGGAGAACCGCTCGGCGTTCGCGGCCGCCGTCCTGCGCGGGTGCTACCACCTGTACCAGGGGATCGGCGCGTTCGTCGGCAACCTCGTCATGGGCCTGGTGTTCGCCCGCTACTGGCAGCGGACGAACCGGCTGTGGCCGCTCGTCGGCGCCCATCTGTTGATCGACGTCGTGGCGTTCGTGGGGTACGCACTGCTGGGTGGCGTCCTCCCGTTCTGATCCGGGAAAGCGGCCCTCAGCAGGGGAGAGGTGACCCTGTCCAACTGAGACGGACGCCCTTTCTGGAGCCGTTCCAGGAAACGCCGGCGGTCGGTAACCTGGATGTCATGACCGACGAATCGAAGTTCCACGCCCTGCTGCGCGACCAGGTCCGCAGCGAGTTCACCGCGAGCCAGCAGTACCTCGCCATCGCCGTCTGGCTCGACGACGCCGACCTCCCGCAGCTCGCCGCGCACTTCTACGCGCAGTCGCTCGAGGAGCGCAACCACGCGCTGATGATGGTCCAGTTCCAGATGGACAACGACCTCACCCCGACCATCCCGTCGGTCGGTGAGGTGCAGAACGGGTTCTCCTCCGTCGAGGAGCTCGTCTCGCTCGCGCTGACCCAGGAGAAGCAGGTCACCGAGCAGATCACCACGCTGGCCCGTACCGCCCGCGACGAGGGCGACTACCTCGGCGAGCAGTTCCTTCAGTGGTTCCTCAAGGAGCAGGTCGAGGAGGTCGCCTCGATGACGACGCTGCTCACCATCGTCCGTCGCGCCGGGGACGACCTCTTCCACGTGGAGGACTTCGTCGCCCGCGAGATGACGAACGGCGGGGGCGGCGACCCGGCCACCCCGCCGGTCGCCGGCGGCGCCCTGTAAGCGCCCGTCCGTCGGTCCGCAGCGCCGCTCCGGCGGCCCCCCGAGCAGCGGGGCGCCGGAGCGTCCGTGCGACTACCGCAGGGTGATCTGCTTGCCCGCGAGCACGTCGCGCGCCCGGTGCTCGGACTCGGTGAGCGGCGTGGCGTCCAGCCCGGCCACCGCCTCGTCGAGTCGCTTCGCGAACTCCGCGGCGGGACCCGCCCACTCCGAGGAGTGCATCTCCCGGTCGACGTCCCAGACCGGGACGAGCAGCCCGTGCGCCCGGAACGACCCGGCGTAGCGGGAACCCTCGCCCAGCTCCAGGCCGCCCTCGCCGGACAGCCGTGCCAGCGCCGCCATCAGGGTCGTCTCGTCCTCGGTCCGCACCCAGCGCACGTGCGCCTTCGAGCCGGTGTCGACCCAGTACGCGCCACGCACGCCGTCGGCGGTGACCGCCTCGGTCGGCATGACCACCGAGTTGGCGCGCTCCAGCATCGCCTGAGCCTCGGGGTCAGGGCTCTCCGACGGCAGCCACCACGCGAAGTCGGCGTGCACCGTCGGCTCCAGCGGCGTGCCGGGCTCCAGCACGTCCTGCAGCCTCTCACCGGTGTGACGCCCGGCGCCGACGACCGGCAGCGACGATCCCGGCTCGGCCGAGCGCGCCCAGGCGAGCGCCCCGGCCAGGTCGGCCGAGAGGTCACCGGAGCGGGTCTGGACCTGCATGCCGAGCAGGACCTCGCCGTTGTCGCGCACGATCGCGGCGGACGCGCCCGGCAGCACCGAGGCCAGCGTGACCGGCCCGCCGGAACGGACCGGGAGGGGCGCCGTCGCCGACGGGAGGAACTCCCGCATGGCGACGAGGTCGGGCTCCGCCGCGAGGCCCTCGAACGGCCGGATGACGATCACGTCGTCACCGGCGCCGTGGCAGGCCTTGTACCGCTTGCCGGAGCCGCAGGGGCACGGCCGGCGGGGGTTGTCCCCCGCGTCGGCGGTGCTGGCACGGTTGCGCGTCTTCTTACCCATCGCCGGGCAAGGTAGCGGGTCGTGCATGTCTTCGATCCGGCCGACCCCGGTTTCCTCGCCGACCCCTACCCCACCTACGCGGCCCTGCGCGCCGCCGGACCGGTCCACGACCACCCCGGTCTGGGCGTTCCGGTCGCGGTGACGCACGCGGCCTGTTCGGCCGTCCTGCGCGACCGCGGGCTGGGCCGGATCTGGTCCGACGCCGAGCCCGCGGCCGAGCTGGCCGCGTTCAACCTGCTGCACCGCAACTCGCTGCTGGAGCGGGAGGGCGAGCCGCACACCCGGCTGCGACGCCTGGTGGCCTCGGCGTTCGCCCGCGGCCACACCGAGCGGCTGGCCCCGCTGGTGCGGGCGCGGGCCGGCGCCCTGGTCGACGACCTGGTCGCCCGCGTCCGTGACGGCGCCCCCGCCGACCTGGTCGAGCTCGTCGCCGCCCCGCTGCCGGTGGCCGTGCTCGCCGACCTGCTCGGTGTGCCGGAGGACCGCCGGACGCCGCTGCGGGACTGGTCCGACGCGATCGTGCGGATGTACGAACCCGACCCCGGCGACGACGGCCGGCGCGCGGCCGAGCAGGCGTCGGCCGACTTCACGGCCCTGCTGCGGGAGCTGGTCGGGGAGCGCCGCTCCGGGCGGATCGCCACCGACCCGGCCGGTCGCCGCGACCTGCTCGCCGACCTGCTGGCCGTGCGTGACGACGAGACCGGTGACCGGACCCGGCTCGACGAGGACGAACTGGTCGGCACCGCGGTGCTGCTCCTGATGGCCGGCCACGAGGCGACGGTCAACGTCGTCGGGAACGGCGTGCACGCCCTGCTCCGGCACCCGGACCAGTGGCGACGACTGCTCGACGACCCCGGACTGGTCGGAACGGCCGTCGAGGAGCTGATCCGCTTCGACGCCCCGCTGCAGCTGTTCGAGCGGACCGCCGTCGTCGACACCACGATCGCCGGCCACGTGGTTCCGGCGGGCACCCGGATCGCGACGCTGCTCGGCGCGGCCGGGCGCGACCCCTCGGTCTTCGGCGACGACGCCGACCGCCTCGACGTCGGCCGTTCCCCCAACCCCCACCTGGGCTTCGGGGCCGGGGTGCACTACTGCCTGGGTGCCCCACTGGCCCGGCTGGAGATCGCCGAGGTGCTGCGCGCGCTGCTGGAACGCCTGCCCGACGCCGCCGTCGACGGCGAGCCGGTCCGGCGCCCGCGGTTCGTCATGCGCGGCTGGGCGGAGCTGCGACTGACCACGGGCAGCACCCGGTGAACCGAATGTCGTAACAATGTGAGAGCCGAACGGTCCATTCCCGGAAGCCGTCGGATCGTTGTCGACGGCGCCACGCAATCACGGCCGGGAAGGTGCATCGGAGAAGACGCGCACCGCCGTCGACGACAACCCGAGGACGTGGTGGAATCGTCGGCGATGGAATCGTGGTCAGAACTTCTGCGCACCGTTCTCGGCGTGCCGGGGACGGGCTACGCCTGCGTCGCCGACCCCGCCACAGGGGAGTTCGTCGCGGACGCGGGCCAGCGGGCCGTGCCCGGCCTCGCGGAGGTGCTCGACTGGGGCGCCGCGCAGGTCGGCGGACCGGGACCGGTGTTCGAGGACGCGGTGGTCACCACCCGGGAGGGCGACCACCACCTCCTGCGGGCGCTGCCCCGCGACGGCGCTGCCCCGCTGCTCGCCTACGCCCACCTCGACCGGTCCGGCAGCCCGGTCGCGCTGGCCCGCCGGGCCCTGCGTCCGGCCGGCGCGACACCGGCACGAACCCCGGAAGCGACACCGACATCGACTGATCAGCAGGTCACGGCCCCCATCGGGGCGCCGGTCGCGACCCGCCCGGTGATGCGGGTCCGGCCGGTCACCCCCGCCACGTCACCTCCCGGGCAGGTGGACACCCCACCGGCGACGATCGCGGTGCCGTCGCCCTCGCCGGTGCCGGACGCCGAGCGCACCCCGGCGCCGGCCGTCCCGCTCCCCCGGCGCGCGCCCGGACCCGCCGAGCCCTCCGACGCGGCAGATCCCCCCGCCACGGCCGACGGTGACGACGCGCACGCCGGAGCCACCCCCGAGGGCGGCAGGTGGGCCGACGACCTGGGCACCATGTCCCGGATCCTCGCCGCACTGCGCCGGCTGGACCCGTCGTCGGCGTCGGGGTGTTGACGCTCCGGAATTGCGCGTTATCGTTGTCGGCCCCGGCGCCGGAAAGATCCGAGATCATTCTTCGTGAAATGCGGAACGGATCGCGGCGCAGACTCCCCGAGATCGTCGCGGCGATTGCCGCGCGGAAGGCTCCTGACATGAACAACATCGATCGTTCCCTCGACATGGCCGCCAACATCAAGGGCGCGTTCGCGGTCGCGATCGTCGACTTCGAGAGCGGGATGACGCTGGGATCGCGCGGGGGAAGCCCCGAGTTCGACCTCGACGTCGCCGCGCCCGGGAACTCCGAGGTCGTCCGCACGAAGCTCGAGGTGATGCAGAAGCTGGGTCTGCGCGAGAACATCGAGGACATCCTGATCACCCTCGACACCCAGTACCACCTGATCCGGATCATCCGCGGCACCGACGAGCAGCTGTTCTTCTACCTCGTGCTCAACCGTGCCCAGGCCAACCTGGCGATGGCCCGCCGCGACCTGCGCGTCATCGAGCAGCAGTTCGCGATGACCTCGCCGCAGGCCGGGGCGCCGCAGCCGCAGGGCCAGGCGTTCTTCCCCGCCCAGCAGCGCTGAGGCCCCCGCGACCACGCCTCCCATGGGACGTCACCGGCACGCCGTCGCCGTGCGCACCGACGGGCTGGCCGCCGTGCTGGGCCCGCTGTTCTTCGACCCGCGGATCCGCTCGGCGGCCCTGCTCGACGTGGACAGCGGAATGGTGCTGGACGTCTGCGGGCCCGACACCGCCGTCGGGCGGACGGGCCGGGGTGTCCCCGCGGCTCACGACCACCGCGACGAGGTTCGCGGTGCGGCGCACGCCGAGCTCGTCCGGATCGCGCTGGCCCTCGCCCCGAACGCGGGCGGGCGGCTCGGGCTCGTCCTGGAGGCGGGCCCGGACCGGCACGTGCTGCGGACCGTCGCCGACCCGCACGGCGGGCGGCTGGCCCTGTCGGTGGTCGTGCGCGGCCCGGACCGGGCCGTGCGGCGGGTGCGCAAGCTGCTGGAGGAGGTCTCCGATGCGGCGCTGACTGCGGGCCCGTCGACGGCGGTCCGTCCCGGATCCGCGGGCTGGGCGGCCACGCCGACCACCTCCGCGCCGGTGCCGGACCACTCGGCACCGGTCCCGCCGACCACGCCTGCGGGCCGGCCGGAGGCCGCTCCGGCGTCGGGTCCGCCCGGGTTCAGCCCGCCGGGCCCCTCCGGGTTCGGCCCGCCGAGCCCGCCCGGGTTCAGCCCGCCGGGTCCACCGCCGCGGTCGGGCCCGATGCCGCCGTCGGCACTGCCTGCGGGGCCGCCGTCCCAATCGGGACCGCCGTCGCCGCGCCCACCGTTGCCGCGCCCGCCGTCGCCGCGCCCGCCGTCGCCGCGCCCGCCGTTCCCGCCGGCACCGACACCAGCAGCTGCCGGGGACCCTGCGGCCGCGTCTCCAGCAGAGCGGTGAGCATGCGGACGACCCGGATCGTGCGCCACGCCGTGACCGCAGCGAGCACGTCGGCCCAGGCGTGCAGGACGACCCCGTCGGCCAGCGCCTGCGTGCCGGTGCGGAACCGCCAGACCAGGACCACCGCGCCGAGCACGACGCACGCCGCCCACAGCGCCCACCAGACCAGCAGCTCCCGCGACGGCGACGGCCGCCGTTCCGGTGGCAGGTCCAGTGCGGTGTGCTCGGTCTCGGCCAGCAGCGAACCGGGCGCGACCAGGTTCCAGCCGGGCACCACCCAGCCCGCGACGACCCACCGGCGGCTCCGCCAGGCGCGCGTCCCCGCACGGTCCGCGGCCGCCCGGTAGGTCCACAGGCTCCACGAGATCATCAGCACCCCGGCGGCGATCGTCGCCACCACCGAGGACCAGCCGCCGAACCACACCAGCGCGTCGGAGACGCCGACGGCCTCCGGGGACAACGCGTCGGACCGGCTGAACAGCAGGAGCACGTACCGCCACACCTCGGCGACGGCGGCGATCCCCGACACGACGACGACCACCCACAGCACGGGTACGAGCTGCGCGGCCAGCGCGCGGGCCCGGTCGACCGGCCGGAGCGGTCCCTCGCCGGGTACCGGCGCGATCCGCCAGGGCCCCACCGGGAGGCCCCAGCGCGGGACGGTGCGGTACCGGGGCGGACCGGTGTAGCGCTCCCGACGGGCGGCGGGCTCGGCGGCCGGGCCACCGGGCGTCGTCGCGACCCAGTCGAGGGCGGCCAGGTAGCGGCCGCACCACGGGCAGAACGCGCCCCCACCGGGGGGAGCCGTCCGGCCGCAGCGTGGGCACGGCGGGCCCGGCCGTCGGGGCGCCGGCGCGGACACGGGTCAGGCGATCCGGGGGGCGCTGCCGTCGTCGGTCACGATCGTGCGGCCCTGGGCGGCCCAGTCCTGCATGCCGCCCTCGACGTTCACCGCCGGGAAGCCCTGCTGGGTCAGGTAGGCGACGACCCGGGCCGAACGGCCGCCGGAGCGGCAGACGACGTAGAGCGGGTCGTCGGTGGGGACCTCGCCCATCCGGGCGGCCAGCTCGGACATCGGCAGGTGACGGGCGTGCGGGGCGTGCCCGGCGGTCCACTCGTCGAGCTCGCGGACGTCCAGCATCGGGGCGTCGGCGGGGAGAGCGGACACGCTCACGGCGGGAACCGGGTCGGACATGGCGCCATCCTGCCACGCCACCCCGTCAACCCGCCGTGAGCGGCGTGGCTCAGCGGCCGTCGTCGCGGTAGAGCGACCCGTGCGGGATCGTCACCTCGTTCGGGTCCAGCGGCGGCTGCACGGCCCGGTACCCGCCGGTGGCCTGCGCGGGCCGGTACCCGCCGGTGCCCTGCGGTCCCGGCGGGCGGCCCGTCCCGTACCGGTCCGGACGTCCGTCGGCGCCGACCACGGGCTGGACACCGGTCAGACCGGTGTTGCCGAACAGCTCGCCGGCCTGGCGGCTGGTCTGCGGCCGCTGCCCCGGGTTCGGCCGGGGCTGCGGACGCGGCTGCGAGCGGTGCCGACCGGAGCCCTCGGTCTCGCGCCGCGGGATGCCGATGAGGTCCTCGGCGGGGACCGCGGTCGGCCTCGGCGCCTCCTTGGGCGCGGTGGTCGCGCGGACCGCACCGGCACCGGTGAGCGAGCGGACCTCCATCTCGGCGAAGCGGGCGGCGTTGAAGCGCTCGCGGCCGCCGAGGAAGGTGCCGATGACGCCCAGCGCGAACGACACCGGGATCGACACCAGGCCGGGGTTGGACAGCGGGAAGAACGCGAAGTCCACGTTCGGCACCATCGAGGTCGGGGACCCGGACACGGCCGGGGAGATCACGATGAGGCCGACGCAGACGATCACGCCGCCGTAGATGCTGCACAGCGCGCCGGTCGTGTTGAACCGCTTCCAGAACAGCGAGAACAGGATAGTCGGCAGGTTCGCCGACGCGGCGACGGCGAACGCCAGCGCCACCAGGAACGCGACGTTCTGCCCGTTGGCGACGATCCCGCCGCCGATCGCGACCAGGCCGATGACCAGCGCGGTCGTGCGGGCGACCTTCACCTCGGCGTCCGGCGTGGCGGTGCCGCGGCGGAGCACGTTGGCGTAGACGTCGTGGGCGAACGAGGCGGACGCGGTGATCGTCAGCCCGGCGACGACGGCGAGGATCGTCGCGAACGCCACCGCCGAGATCAGGCCGAGCATGATCTCGCCGCCGAGCGCGTAGGCCAGCAGCGGCGCGGCGTCGTTCTGGTTCGCGCGGGTGATCGTCCCCGGCGGCAGCAGCGCCGTCGCGCCGTAGCCGAGCACCAGCGTGAACAGGTAGAAGATACCGATCAGCCAGATCGCCCAGACCACCGAGCGGCGGGCCTCCTTGGCCGAGGGCACGGTGTAGAAGCGCATCAGGATGTGCGGCAGGCCCGCGGTGCCCAGCACGAGGGCCAGGCCGAGCGAGATGAAGTCGATCTTGTTCGTGTACTGGAGACCGGGGTTGAGGATGGCCTCGCCGCGCTCGGAGTTCTCCGTCGCCTGCTCCAGCACCGCGGACAGGTTGAACCCGTAGCGGCCGAGCACCCAGGTCGTCAGCACCGCGGCACCGGTGAGCAGCAGACCGGCCTTGATGATCTGCACCCAGGTGGTGCCCTTCATCCCGCCGAACAGCACGTAGACGACCATCAGCCCGCCGACGACGACGATCACCAGCGCCTGCGAGAGCTTGTCGGTCTTCGGGATCTGCAGCAGCAGCGAGATCAGCCCGCCGGCCCCGGCCATCTGCGCGATCAGGTAGAAGAGCGAGACGACCAGCGTCGAGGTCGCGGCGGCCGCGCGGACCGGGCGCTGCCGCATCCGGAACGCCAGGACGTCGCCCATCGTGAAGCGGCCGGTGTTGCGCAGCAGCTCCGCCACCAGCAGCAGCGCCATCAGCCAGCCGACGAGGAAGCCGACGGAGTAGAGGAAGCCGTCGTAGCCGTAGAGCGCGATGGCCCCGGCGATGCCGAGGAACGACGCCGCGGACAGGAAGTCACCGGCGATCGCGGTACCGTTCTGCGGACCGGTGAAGGCGTGCCCACCGGTGTAGTAGTCGGCACGCGTGGCGTTGGTTCGGCTCACCCGCAGCACGATCATCAGGGTCACGATCACGAACAGCAGGAAGAACCCGAGGTTCGCCGTGACCGAGCCGACCGACTCGGCCTGGGCGAGGGACAACGTGGTCATGCGCGTACCTCCGCCTGCTCGACCCGGGCGCGCAGTTCGGCGCTCGGGCCGTCGATCTCACGCTCGGCGAACCGGACGTACAGGGTCGTGATCAGGAAGGTGGAGACGAACTGGCCGAGGCCGACGAGTAGCCCGACCGTGATCGTGCCGACGACCCGGATGGACATGAACTCGGGGGCGTAGCTGGCGAGACCGACGTATGCGAGGTACCAGGCGAGGAAGATCGCGGTCATCGGGAACACGTAGCGCCGGAGGCGGCTGCGGTACGCCCGGAACTCGGGACTCGCCTGGACCTGCTGGTAGATCGTGCCGGCCGAGCGCTCTGCGGGGCTGCTCATGGCGCCGGTTCCTTTCGGGGGTCGTGCTGCGGGGAGCCGGGCCGCGTCGTGGCCGGGGGACCGCGGCGCGTCCCCGGGGGACACACTTCACCCGGAACAACGACCGGATATCGCGTCGGGGAACGTCGTTGCGTGCCGATACCGACGAGAACCCCGGTCCGGACGAACCGTCCCGTCCGATCGGTGACGCTGTGTAGACCCGTTCGGCGGAGACCCGTCAGGCCCTGTCGTCCAATCGGTCCCGCATGAGCCCCAGCCGTTCGGGTGCGTGCAGGCGAAGGAGCACCTGGCCCGCGTCGACGGGGCGGCGCGCCCGGGTGAACCGGGACACCAGCGCCATCGTCGCGAACGCCAGCGGCACACTGACGATCGCCGGCCGGTACAACAGGACCCCGATCCAGTCGGCCGGCGGGCCGAGCCCGGAGACGTCGACCCCGGCCAGTGCCGCGATGACCGCACCGGCCGACACCACCCCGCCGACGACGACCCCGGCGATCGCGCCGACATCGGTCAGCCCGCGCCACCAGATGCCCAGGACCAGCAGCGGACAGAACGTGGACGCGGCGACGGCGAACACCAGCGCGACGGCCTCAGCGAAGTTCAGGCCGGTCGGCACGAGTGCGACGATCGTCGGCGGCACCCCGGCGAGCACCGTCGCCAGCGGGAAGCGCCGGGTCATCCGGCCGTGCCGGGGCAGCACGTCGGTGGACACGACGCTGGCCAGGCTGACCAGCAGGCCCGACGCCGTCGACAGGAACGCGGCCCACGCCCCCGCCGCGACGAGGCCGCCCACCAGCGCGCCGAGCAGCCCGCTGCCCAGGATCGCGGTCGGGAGCAGCAGGACCGCCGCGTCGGTGCGGCCGGTGACCAGCAGCTGCGGGGTGTAGACCCGCGACAGCACGCCGAGCAGCGTCACCAGGACGTAGAAGCCGCCCAGCATCGCCAGGACGAGCACGGCGCTGCGACGGGCCGCCCGGCCGTCGGAGTTGGTGTAGAAGCGGCCGAGCACGTGCGGCAGGCCCATGGTCCCGAGGAACGTGGCGAGGATCAGCGAGTAGGTCGCGAGCAGCTGGTGCTGATCGGAGCCGGCGAACGGGCGCAGCCAGCTCTCGTCGTCGGTCGGGGCACCGCGGGTGACCGGCACCGGGGCGCCCGCGGCGAACCGCAGCTCGGTCCCGGCGGTGACCTCGTGGGTGGATCCGGCGACCCAGCGCAGCGGGCCGTCGACCGGCTGCCCGTCGACGGTGCCGCGGGCGACGACGTCGACGGCCAGCCGCGCCTCGAGCGTCACCGGGGTGGCGACCGAGACGGTCGTGGGCTCGCGGAACTCCGGCGGCTCGTCGCGGGCGAAGGTGTGGCCGTCGCCGAGCCAGACGGCCAGGCCGATCACGGCCGGCACGGCGAGCGCGGTCAGCTTGAACCAGTACTGGAACGCCTGCACGAACGTCACCGAGCGCATCCCGCCGAGCGCGACGGTGGCGACCACGATCACCCCGGCCGCACCGGAGCCGATCCAGTCGGGCAGACCGGTGACGATGCCGACGGTCAGCCCGGCGCCCTGCAGCTGCGGCAGCAGGTAGAGCCAGCAGATGACGATGACGACGGCTGCGCAGACCTTGCGCAGCATCGGCGAGGCGAGCCGGGCGTCGGCGAAGTCGGGGACGGTGTAGGCGCCCGATCGGCGCAGCGGCGCGGCGACGAACAGGAGCAGGAACAGGTAACCGGCGGTGTAGCCGACGGCGTACCAGAGCGCGTCGACACCCTGGACGAGGATCAGCCCCGCGATGCCGAGGAACGAGGCCGCGGACAGGTACTCGCCGGAGATCGCGCCGGCGTTGAGCCGCGACGGCACCGACCGGGACGCGACGAGGAAGTCCGAGGTCAGCCTGGTCCGGTGGGCGATGGAGCCGATCACGGAGGACGCGACCGCCACCAGGACGATCGCGACCAGCGACAGGATCGCGGTCAGGCTCATCGATCGGCCACGTCGTCGGCGAAGTCCTGCTCCGCCGCCTCCGCGGAGCTCACGTACCACCAGCCCAGGCCGAGCAGGAACGGGTAGACGAGCACGCCGAGCAGCAGCCACGGCAGCCGGATGCCCAGCACCTCGATCTGGCCGAGGACCGGGACCGCGATGAACAGGGCGGGCAGCACGCCCAGCCCGATCAGCGCGACGACGCTGACCCGCAGCGCGAGCAGCAGCTGGGTGCGGACCAGGGAGTTGCGCAGCAGGGTGCCGACGGCGCCCGGGTCCTGCACGTCGGACAGCCCGCGCGAGGACTGCGCGGTCGAGCGGCGCTCGGAGAGCACGATGCGGACGCGCCCGGCGCCGAGCTCGTCGTCGCCGGGCTCCTCGGCCGCCGCGGGCGGGTCGGTGGGCTCGGCGGAGAACGGGCGTGGGCGGGCGCCGGTGTAGGGCGCCGCGGCGACCGGGGCGAACGGCTGGGGACCGGGCTCGACCGACGGCTCGGGAGCCGGGGCGACGTCGACCTCGGGGGCGCGCCAGATGACCTCGGTGCGTTCGAGGGGGCCGCCGCGCAGCTCGTCGAGCTCCTCGTCGAGCTCGTCCTCGTCGGGGAGGTCGTCGTCGTCCAGCTCGTCGTCGGTGCGGTAGTCGGTGCCGTGGTCGCCGTGGTCGGTGCGGCCGGCCGCGGGGCCGAGCCGGTCGGCGGGGTCCGGGCGGTACGGCATCGGGGCGACGGGATCGCGTCGGCCTGCCGCGGACCAGCGGGTGGGGACCGGGCGGGTCTCGGTGGATCCCTCGGGCCCCGGCCGGTCGGCCGGTGCGGCGACGGTCGCGTCCTCGGTCCCGTCTGCGCGCTCGTCCGCGCTGCCGGGGCGGGCCGGGAGCCCGGTGCCGGCCGTGCCGCGCGGGTCCGCCGTGTCGGCAGCGCTCGCGGTGTCGGCAGCGCTCGCGGTGTCGGGGGTGCCCGCCAGGAGCGCGCTGCGGTCGGGGGACCAGGTGCTCGACCACGACGTCGCGCCCGGGACGCGCTGGGGCAGGCCGGAGCCGCCACCGGTCGGGGGCCACTGCTTCCCGCTGTCGGCGACGTCCGGAGCCGGGGTCTGCACACCGCTGTCGGCGACGTCCGGGGCCGGGGTCGCGGCGGGGGCCGGCGGCCAGCCGGGACCGGGGCGCACACCCTCCGGTGCGTACGGGTCCGGCACGAGGTTGGCGCGCGGCCGAGCCGGGCGGGCGCGGGTGGGGTGGACCGGCGGGCCATAGGTCTCGCGCGCGTCGAGGTCACGGTCCTCGGGGTCGCGGTCGTCCGGGGCGTAGCCGCCCTCGTGCAGCGTCGTGTCGTGCGGCGTCGCGCCGGGCGGGCTCGGGGCGGGTGGGGTCGGGGCGGGCAGCGGCGCGGTGGGTACGGCAGGCGGCGTGGCGGTCCCGGCCCCGGTCGCGACGCCACGAGCGGCGGCGCCGCGGGGCGGGTCGTCGTGGTCGGGATAGGGCGCCGGCGCGTCGTCGGGATCGCTCTGCCCACGGTCCCGGTGCGGCGTCGCGGACGGGTCGACGCGGGCGTGCCGGCCGGTCCCCCCGGCCCGGTCCGCGACGCGACGGGCGATCTCGGCCTGGAGCCAGCCGGCGCCGCCGTCGTCGGCGGGTTCCTCCGCCGCGCGACGGGCACGGCGAGCGGCGCGGCCCCCGGTCGCGGCGGTCGCCTGCCGGTCGCGGGAGGTCCGGTCGCCGGATCCCGGGTTGCCGGGACCCGGGGTGACCGGGCCCAGGTGACCGGGGACGCGGTCGTCGGGAGCGGTGTCACGGGGCGCGCCGCCACCGGAGGACGAGGCGCTGGACGTCGAGGCCGTGGGCGTCGAGGCGCCGGGCGTCGGAGCGCCTGGCCTCGGGGCGCCTGGCCTCGGGGCGCCGGGCCTCGGGGCGCCGGAGATCGGGCCGCCGGCGGGCCCGGGCGCGGCCGGAGCGGGACCGGTGGCACGCGGAACGCCCCCCTCGGATCCCGGTGTGGCGGTCGGTCGCGGGCGGGGGGTCGGCCGGGGGGCCGGGCGCGGCCCGGGGCCGCCACCGGGCCCGTACCCGTCGGCCGGCCGCGGGTGGGGACCGGACGCGTAGGAGCCGCGCGGCTGGGCCGGGATGGCGTTCCCGGCCGGCTCCGGTGCGAGGGCGACCCGGCGGTTGCGGTGTTCGAGCGCCGGGTTCCAGGCGTCGAGACCGGCGACGGCGCCGTCCGGGTACGGGCGCGACCGAGCGGGATCCGGGCGGTCCTCGGGCGCGGGGGCGGGGGCGCCCTGGTCCGCGAGGGGGCCGGCGACGGTCGCGTCGGGTCCGGTGCCGGGTCGGTCGGACCCGTCGAGATCGTCCGCGGCCCGGTCGGACTGCGGACGCACCGACGGCGAGACGCCGCCGGTGGACCTGTTCACCTCTGGCTCCACGCCTGCTTGGTCGCGCGGACGAGGCGGTCCTTCAGTTCACGGGTGTGCCGACGGCTGACCGGCAGCTCCGCGGTCTCCGGGCCGGAGCCGATGCGCACGACGTAGCCGGACCCGGCCAGCCGCAGCTCGGTGACCAGCGGCAGCGCCACCAGGAACGAGCGGTGGATGCGGACGAAGCCGGCGTCGCGCCACCGGTCCTCGAGCACCGACAGCGGGATCCGGACGAGGTGGCTGCCCTCGGTGGTGTGCAGCCGGGCGTAGTCGCCCTGGGCCTCGACGTAGCGCACGGCGGAACGAGGTACCAGCTTCGTGGTGCCGGCCAGCTCGACGGGGATGACCTCGTCGTCGCCACCGCTCTCCTCGCGGACGGTCTCGACCGGTCCGCTGCGACGGGTCGACAGGATCCGGTCGAGTGCGGCGGAGAGGCGCTCGGTGCGCAGCGGCTTCAGCAGGTAGTCGATGGCACCCACGTCGTAGGCGTCGACCGCACGGTCGTCGTGCGCGGTGACGAAGACGATCGCCGGCTGCACGGCCATGTTCTGCAGCACCCGGGCCAGCTCCAGGCCGTCGAGGCCGGGCATGCGGATGTCGAGGAACACCGCGTCGATGTCGGTCTGCTCGGCGACGTCCGCGCCGCCCCCCGCACCGGGACCCGCGGCCGCCCCGGCCCGGCGGCCGTTCAGGATGCGCAGTGCCTCGGTGGACTCGCCGGCCTTGAGGACCGTCGCGACGCGCGGGTCCTCGTCGAGCAGGAAGGCCATCTCCTCGAGCGCGGGCTGCTCGTCGTCCACCGCGAGAACGACCAGTCCGCGAGTGGTGTCGTTGCTGTCCACGATCTCCTCATCCTGCTTCCTCAGCCTGCGCCGGGAAGCCCATCCGCTCGATGATCGCCCGGCGCCGCGACCATGGTGACGTGCCGACGCGCGTGATGCCAGGGCACGAACCGGATCGGTGACCGTCCGGACACGGGGTGCAGCTCGGCCGTGGTACACACGGTCACCGGTGTCACAGCCCGTAACGGGCCCACGCCGCCCGTGTCTCAAGGGCGGAGAGCAGCTCGTGCCCGGCCCCCGCGACACCGCCGGGGAGGCCGGCCCGGGCCGCGGATCCGCCCGCCCCCAGGCGGGCGAGCAACGGCCTGCGTTGCTCCACCGGGCGCTGCTCGGCGTCGGGGAAGCGTTCGGTCAGGACGTCGTGGGCGCTGCCGATGCCGTCCACCAGGCCCAACGCGCGGGCCCGCTCGCCCAGCCACACCTCGCCGTCGAACAGCTCGGTGTCGGTCGCGAGCCGGTCGCCGCGCCGCTCGCGCACCCATCCGGTGAACCGCTCGTGCAGCTGTTCCTGCAGGCCGGTGAGCCAGGCGACGTCCTCGGGCCGCTCGGGCAGGAACGGGTCCAGCCGCGACTTCGACCCGCCTGCGGTGTGCAGCCGCCGGGTCACGCCCCACCGCTCGATCAGGCCGTCGAGCCCGAACCCGGCGCTGATCACACCGATCGAGCCGACGACCGAGGTGGAGCAGGCGTAGATCTCGTCGGCGGCGCAGGCCAGCCAGTAGCCGCCGGACGCGGCGACGTCCTCGCAGAACGCCAGCACAGGCACGTCCTTCTCCGCCGCCAGTGCGCGGATGCGGTTCCCGATCAGCTCGGACTGGGTGGGCGAGCCGCCCGGGGAGTTGATCACCAGGGCGACGGCGGCGAGCCGCTCGGGCGCGAAGGCCCGCTCCAGCACCTTCTCCAGCGAGGAGATGCTGAGCACCTGGCGCGGCACCGGCGCGGCCTGGGCACTGATGACGCCCTGCAGCCGCACGACCGACACCACCGGGGGGCCGACCGACTCCCCCAGTCTGCCGGGCAGACGCGAGGTCACCGCCGCGGGAATACGCAGGACGTCCATGCCGTCCCACCGTACGCGCGCGCACAGGGTGACGTGGCGTGACCGGATCGGCACATCTCGCCCTCGCCTGGTTCACCCGTACGGACCAGCAAGGCGCCGGAGGGCCCCCACGGACGCCCCCGGGTCAGGCCCGGATGCCCGCCCGGAACTTCGGCACCCGCAGCGTGATCTTCATTCCGGCGCCGATGTTGGTGTCGACGACGAGGCCGAAGTTGTCGCCGAAGGCCGAGCGCATGCGGTCGTCGACGTTGCCGAGGCCGACGTGCGCGCCGGAGAGATGGGCGTCGTCGAGGTCCTCGTTGAGCCGGGCCGGGTCCATGCCGACGCCGTCGTCCTCGACGACGATCACGCACTCCGAGCCGGCGTTCTCCGCGCGGATGGTGACGGTGCCGCCGTTTGGCTTGCCGGACAGCCCGTGCCGGACCGCGTTCTCCACCAGGGGCTGCAGCGCGAGGAAGGGCAGGACGACGTTCTGCACCTCCTGGTCGATCTGGAGCTTGATGTTGAGCCGGTTGCCGAAGCGGGCCTTCTCCAGCCGCACGTAGCGCTCGATATTGTTCAGCTCGTCGAGCAGCGTCGTGTACTCGCCTGCCGAGCGGAACGAGTAGCGGGTGAAGTCGGCGAACTCGATGAGCAGCTCGCGGGCCCGGGCCGGGTCGGTGCGGATGAACGAGGCGATCGTGGTCAGTGCGTTGTAGACGAAGTGCGGCGAGATCTGGGCGCGCAGGGCGCGGACCTCGGCCCGGTTGAGCCGGGCGCGGGAGTCGTCGAGCTCGGCGAGCTCCAGCTGGCTGGAGACGTAGCGCGCGACCTCGCCGGTGGCCCGCAGAACCGGAGGGCCGGCCGTCGAGGGGGTGAGCGCGGCCAGCGTGCCGATGATGTTCCCGTCGCTCTCCAGCGGGACGACGACGATCCCGCGCACCTCGCAGCCCGGCTGGTTGCACTTGATGGCGGTGTGGCTCATCAGCTCCATGCGGCCGGTCCGGACGACCGTGTCCGCGAGCGTCTGCACGTCCTGCTGGTGCTGGTCGGCGCTGCCGTCCCAGCCCAGGACCGTGCCACGCGAGTCGGTCATCGCCATCGCCGTGGTCTCCAGCAGCTGACGCAGGTACGGCAGCGCCTGCGACGCCGAGCGCGACGACAGCCCCTCCCGCAGCACCGGCGCGGCCAGCGCGACCGTGTGCAGCGCGGAGAACGTGGCCTTGGCCAGCGGCGACACCATCGTGTTGCGTCGGTTGCGCTGCCACAGGAAGAAGAACACCGCGACGACGGCGACGACGACCGCCACCACGAGCAGCAGCGCCATGGAGGGGGTGAGCGTGGTGGATCCGTCCACGACTGCGAGTACCCCCGTTCCCGCGCCCGCCACTAGCGCACCAACCGGGACAGGCGGCGGTCGGCGAGCGGTTTCCCCCCGGTCTGACAGGTCGGACAGTACTGGAATGATCTCTCCGCGAACGACACCTCGCGCACGGTGTCGCCGCAGACCGGGCAGGGCAGCCCGGTGCGGGCGTGCACGCGCAGCCCGGAGCGCTTCTCCCCCTTGAGCTCGGCGGCGCCCTGGCCGACCGAGCGGGACACCGCGTCGGACAGCACGGCGTGCAGCGACTCGAACAGGGTGTCCCGGGCGGCGGCGTCGAGCCGGGACGCGGTGGCGTAGGGCGACAGGCGCGCGGTGTGCAGGATCTCGTCGGAGTAGGCGTTACCGATGCCGGCGAGCGTCGACTGGTCGGTCAGCAGGGTCTTGAGCCTGCGGTTGTCGCCGTCGAGCAGCTCGTCGAGGCCCGGCCGGCTCAGCTCCAGTGCGTCCGGGCCCAGCTTCGCGATGCCAGGGACCTGCGCCGGGTCGTCCACGAGGTACACGGCGAGCCGCTTCTGGGTGCCCTGCTCGGTGAGGTCGAAGCCCGGCCCGCCGACCTGGTCGAGGTGCACCCGCAGCTGCAACGGGCCGCGGCCCGGCCTGGGCGGGGTGACGCCCGCGGTGGTGTGCCAGCGCAGCCAGCCGGCCCGGGACAGGTGCGTGACCAGGTGCATCGGGCCGGCGTCGGGCCGGTCGGCGAAGTCGAGCGACAGGAACTTCCCGAACCTCGACGCCCCGGTCACCACCCTGCCCACCAGCGCCGACACCGGCGGGTCGAACGTCTTCAGCGCGCTCATCGAGGCCAGGTCCACCCTGGCCACCGGGCGGTACACGGCGTGCTCACGCAGGTGGTGGGCCAGGGCCTCCACCTCGGGCAGTTCGGGCACCGCGACTCCTAGTTGATCGGCTGCAGCGGGCTGTCCGCGTGGCCGGGCGTCGAGCGGTTCTTCAGGCTGCGCACGACCACCTTGGTCTCCTCGCGCGCGGTGGCGAGCCCGCGCACCATGCCCGTCCACTTCTCCGGGGGCAGGTCGTAGCCGCCCTGGGTCTTCGCGGTGATCGTGAACGGCCTGCGCAGCAGCCAGCGGAACGGGAAGAAGCCCAGTCCGACGATGACGACGAGCCAGTAGAACCAGGGGAAGACCACCCCGTCGGGCGCCCAGACGATGAGGACCAGCCAGAAGAACGCCAGCGTGCCGAGGATCAGCACGACCGCGCCGTTGCCCGCGTCGACGTCGTGCTCGAACTCGTCACCGACCGCCGGCGTGGTCCACTCGATCCGCCGGCTCACCTGCCATTCACGGTAGTCCGCCGCGATGACCGTCTTCGTCGTCAAGGTGTCCGCTCCCCTGCCCCGGTACCACCGACGATGTTCCCACAGGGCACCGACAGATCCGAGCCCTCACGCGCCCGCCACTCCGAGGTGGTGGGTGGGGGCGGGTGGTGGGGGTCAGCAGGCGGGCCGGACGGGCTCGCGTTCGGGGGCGCCGGGGGCGAGCAGGCCCGAGCGCAGGAGCTGGACGGTGACGCCACCGTCGTTGCGGACCTCCGACGGCTCGCCGTCCCCCAGGAAGAACGCCTCGCCGGCCCCGAAGGTCTGGGGCTCGCACCGGCCCGCCCGCACGACCGTGACCGTCCCGCCGCGGACCGCCGTCAGCATCGTCCCGGGGTGGCGGATCCAGCCGGTGGACTCGCCGGGGAGCAGGCTCTCCTCGCGGACGAGCATGTCCGCGGGGCCCGGGGTCGAGATCTCCACGGGCCGTTCGATCCGCCCCTGGGGATCGGTCGCACCGGTGATCGGACGCGCCGGCCGCTCGCCGTTCCCCGGCACGGCCACCGCAGTGGTCGGTGGCGGTCCCGGGTCGACGGGGACGATCTCCACCGTCGTCCCGTCGTCGGAGGGGGCGGCGTCGGACCCGTGGCCGAGCTGCCCCGGCTGGGCGCACCCCGCCAGCAGGGCGGCGGTCACGACCAGCAGGGCCGGTCCGGCGAGGTGTCGTGCGAGCGGCACGGGCGGTGTCCCTCCGGGCGCGATGCGTGAGTGCACCGCACGGTAGTGGCACGTCACCACGTCAGCGGCAGCCGGGTCGTCCCACCTCGAAGGAGGTGTGCTCCACCCCTTCGTGTGACCCAGCCGGATCCGCTGTGGAGTGATTGCGATCCGCTCTGCAGCCAGGTGGTGCAGCTCACGGCCGATTACTTTGCATTGCGCAACGCATCCGCGCATGCTTGCGCGAGTCAACTAGTTGCGTGGTACACGCACTACCGAGAGGGGGTCCGCGATGAGCACCGCACAGGCTGCCGCCGCCGAACCCGCCGATGCCGACCTGGAACTCGCCGACTCGATCGTCCGGGAGCTGTTCCTGCTGGTCCGCCAGGTGAAGCGGTCCGCCGAGCGGCACCGGCCGGAGATGATCGTCGACATGGCCGGCTACCACGTGCTGACCCACCTGCACTTCGTCGGCCCGCAACGAGCCGGCGAGGTCGCCGCCACCTTCCACTCCGATCCCTCCACGATCAGCCGCCAGGTGTCGTCGTTGGTCAAGTCCGGGCTGGTCGAGCGCCGTGCCGACCCCGGCGACGGTCGCGCCTCGCTGCTCGCCGCGACCCCGGAAGGCGTCCGGGTGATCGAGACCGAGCGACGTCGTCGCGCCGAGGTCATCGCCACCGTCCTGGCCGCGTGGAACCCCGACGACCGCCAGGCCCTCACCGTCCTGCTCGGCCGTTTCCTCGACGACTACCAGACCTTCGAAGCACAGGAGTCCTGAGAATGTCCACCGCTGCCGCCAGTGCGCAGCGCCCCGCCACCACCACCGGCGACGGCGAGCTGACGCACCGGCAGATCCTGACCGTCCTGGGTGGACTGATGCTGGGCATGTTCCTGGCCGCCCTGGACCAGACGGTCGTCTCGACCGCGATCCGCACCATCGCCGACGACCTGTCGGGTCTCAACCTGCAGGCGTGGGCGACGACGGCCTTCCTCATCACCAGCACGATCACCACCCCGCTCTACGGCAAGCTCTCCGACATCTTCGGCCGCAAGCCGCTGTTCATGACCGCGATCTCGATCTTCCTGATCGGCTCGATCGCCTGCACGTTCGCCTGGTCGATGTACTCCCTGGCCGCGTTCCGCGCGCTGCAGGGTCTCGGCGCGGGCGGCCTGATGTCGCTGGCGCTGACCATCCTGGGCGACATCGTCCCGCCGCGTGAGCGGGCCCGCTACCAGGGCTTCTTCCTCGCCGTGTTCGGCACGTCGAGCGTGATCGGCCCGGTCATCGGCGGCCTGCTGTCCGGTGTGGACTCGATCGCGGGGCTCGAGGGGTGGCGCTGGATCTTCCTGGTCAACGTCCCCATCGGACTCGTCGCGCTGATCGTCGTGCAGCGGGTGCTGAACATCCCGCACGTCCCGCGGCCGGCCCGGATCGACTGGCCCGGCGCCCTGGCGCTGACCTTGTGCCTGGTGCCGGTGCTGATCGTCGCCGAGCAGGGACGCGAGTGGGGCTGGGACTCCACCTCGTCGATCGTCTGCTACGTCATCGGCGTCGTCGGCCTGCTGCTGTTCCTGCTGGCCGAACGGGCCTACGGCGACGCCGCGCTGATCCCGCTGCGCCTGTTCCGCACCGGCATCTTCTCGCTCTCCGCGGTGCTGAACCTGCTCATCGGCATGGCGATGTTCGGCGGCATCGCACTGCTGCCGCAGTTCCTGCAGATCGTGCACGGCGCGACGCCGATCGAGGCCGGGTTCATGATGCTGCCGCTGGTCGGCGGGATCATGGTCGCGTCGATCCTCTCCGGCCAGCTCACCTCGCGCACCGGCCGCTACAAGATCTTCCCGGTGATCGGCACAGCGTTCATCACGATCGCGATGGTGCTGCTGTGGCAGACCGTCACGCCGTCGATCCCGATCTGGCAGCTCGACCTGACCATGGCGCTGCTCGGCCTCGGCCTCGGTCTGTGCATGCAGACCCTGGTGCTGGCCGTGCAGAACGCGATGCCCGCACGCGACATGGGCGTCACCACCTCGTCGGTGACGTTCTTCCGGCAGATGGGCGGCACGCTCGGCACCGCGATCTTCCTGTCGGTGGTGTTCTCCACCGCCGGCGACAAGATCGCCGACGCCATCCGGTCCGCGCTCGGCACCAGCTCGTTCCGGGCCGCGCTGACCGACCCCGCCGTCGCGGCCGACCCGGCCGACGCGCAGGTCGTCGGGGCACTGCAGTCCGGCCAGGCCGGCGGCCTGTCCAGCTCGGTGCTCGCCGACTCCTCGTTCCTGCAGCGGATCGACCCGCGGCTGGCCGCACCGTTCCAGGAGGGCTTCACCAGCGCGATGACGCTGGCGTTCCTCATCGCGGCCTGCGTGATCGCGGTGGCCTTCGTGCTGGTGCTGTTCATCCGGGAGCTGCCGCTGCGCACCATGTCCGGCGCCCAGGCCGCCCTGGCCGAGGCCGCCGGTGAGGGTGGTGCCGCCGCATCGGTCCCGACCGAGGCACTCGCGACGGTCGCCCCGGCACCCGCTCCCGCCACCCGGGGCGACGGCGGTGGACGCCGGGCGGACATCGCGCCGCCCACCACGCCGATGCCCGTCGTCGCCCGGCAGGAGCCGCCGCACCCGGCACCCCAGGCCCGGCCGCGGCCGCACAACGGCACCGTCGGTGACGCCGCCGCGGCCGCGGGCCTGGACCACCTGCACTCCACGGGTGGCGACGGTCCGACCCTCACCGGACGGGTCCAGGGCAGCACCGGCGCGCCGGTGCCCGGGGCGGTCGTCACCGTCACCCGGCTGTCCGGCGACCAGGTCGGTCGCACCACCACCGACGGCGACGGCCACTACCGCGTCGTCGTCGCCGAGCCCGGGCGCTTCCTGGTCGTGGCGGCCTCCGCGGCGCTGCCGCCGCACGCCGCCACGGTCTCGGTCGGCACCGAACCGGTCCGCCACGACGTGCGGCTGTCGGTCAGCAGCGGCATCCGCGGCACCGTGCTCGACGCCGCGGGCACCCCGCTGCCCGGGGTCACCGTCTCGCTGATCGACCACGGCGGCGACGTCGCCGCGGCCGGCCGGTCCGGTGAGGGCGGACGCTGGGCGCTCGACGGCGTCCCGGCCGGGCGCTACACGCTCACCGCCGCCGGCGAGGGCGTCGACCCGGTGGCGGTCGGCGTCGAGGTGCCGAGCTCCGGCACGGCGGTCCAGGACCTGCGGCTGCCGCAGCGCTCCCGGCTCACCGGCCGGGTCACCGCGGCGCCCGACGGGCACCCGGTGGCGCACGCGCTGGCCACGCTGATCGTCGCCGAGGGCGCCGTCGTGGGGTCGCGGCTGTCCGGCCCGGACGGGACCTTCGCCTTCGAGGGCCTGCACGCGGGCAGCTACACCCTCGCGACCAGCGGCTACGCCCCGGTCGCGACGGTGGTCGCCCTCGAGCCGGGCCGGGTGACCCACTCCGACGTGGAGTTCCCGCTCCCGCTCGACGGGCACACGTCCACGAACGGCAACGGGGCCGCGTCGGGCAACGGATCACAGAACGGGCGGCACGTCCGTGAGGGAGAGCAGGGCGTGCGGGGCGAGGCGCACCGCTGACCCACCCGTCCGTGTTCCACGTGGAACGCCCCGTCCTTCCCGTCACGGGAGGGGCGGGGCGTTCTCCGTCTCCGGCACCACACCGGGCGGCGTGACGGCTACAGCGCGATCGCCGCACCCACCCCCGACCGCGGGTCGACCGCGGCGTGCAGTGTCCCGGGCCCGCCGCCCCCGGGGACGGCGGCTCCGGTCCCGACCGCGCACATCCGGCCCAGGGACCAGGCGCCCGCGTCGTCCACGGCGTGCCCGCGGCGAGTCAGCCCGGCGAGGGTGTCGGGCCCCAGCCGGGACTCGACGACGAGCCCGTGCGGCTCCCAGCCGCGGGGCGCGAAGGACGCGGGGAACGCCGTCGAGTGCCAGGTCGGCGCGTCGATCGCGGCCTGCAGGTCCAGCCCGCCGTGCACGAGCGCGAGCAGGAACGCGAGCTGCCACTGGTCCTGCTGGTCCCCGCCGGGCGTCCCGAAGGCCAGCGCGGGCACGCCGTCGCGCAGCGCCAGCGACGGCGACAGCGTCGTGCGCGGCATCCGCCCGGGCGCGAGCGTGCTGGCGAGCCCCTCCTCCAGCCAGAACATCTGGCCGCGGGTACCGAGGCAGAACCCCAGCTCCGGGATCGTCGGCGACGACTGCAGCCAGCCCCCCGACGGCGTCACCGAGATCATGTTCCCGGCGGCGTCGACGACGTCGACGTGCACCGTGTCCCCACGGGCGACGCCTTCCCGCGACACCGTCGGCTCGCCGGTGCCCGGACCCTCCGTCCCGGAGCCACGCCCGGCGCCCGGCGTCGCCGCGTAGTCGCCGATCCGGGGGGTGCGCCCACCCGGCGAGCCGGGCCGCAGCCCGCTGTCCGACACCGGTGCGATCAGGCCCCGCCGGGCGTCGGTGTAGTCGTCGGAGAGCAAGTCGGCGAGCAGGTCGGGGGGCGCGCCGTCGCCGTACCAGGCCTCTCGGTCGGCGAAGGCGAGCTTCGCGGCCTCGGCGGCGGCGTGCACCGTGTCGAGGGTCGCGACACCACCGGGCAGTTCGAGGTCCAGCCCGGCGAGCAGCCGCAGCTGCTGCAGCAGGACCGGCCCCTGCGACCACGGGCCGCACTTCGCGACCGACCAGCCGGACCCGGCGTCGGCGACGAGCGCGTCCTCGTAGTGCGCCGACCAGCCGGCCAGGTCGTCGGCGGTGAGCAGACCGGTGTGGTCGCGCCCGGTCTCGTCACGGACCGGGGTCGCGGCGAACCGGCCGATCTCCTCGGCGACGAACCCGCGGTACCACGCGTCACGGGCGGCGTCGATGCGTGCCTCCCGGCTCGGGCCGACGGCCTCGTCGAGCAGCCGGCGCCACGTCGCGGCCAGCACGGGCAGCCGCACCCGCTCGCCCACGGCGGGGACCCGGCCGTCGGGCAGCCACGTCGCCGCCGACGACGGCCAGTGCGTCCTGAAGTGGTCGGCGACCGTTCCGATGGCCGCGGGCACCCGCGGGACCAGCGGGAACCCACCCGCGGCGTAGTCGAGCGCCGGGGCGAGGACGTCCGCGAGCTCCCAGGTTCCGTGGTCGCGGAGCAAGGTCAGCCAGCCGTCCCAGGCCCCGGGGACCGTCGCCGGGAGCAGGCCGGTACCGGGGACGATCGCGCAGCCCAGGTCACGCACCCGCTGCGCGGTCGCGGCGGCCGGGGCGACGCCCTGGGCGCACAACACCCGCGGGACCGGGTCGTTCGCGGTGACGAACACGGCGGGCAGCTCACCACCCGGCCCGCACAGGTGCGGCTCGACCACCTGCAGCACGAAACCGCAGGCGACGGCGGCGTCGAAGGCGTTCCCGCCCCGCGCCAGCACCGTGGCCGCGGCGGCCGTGCCGAGATGGTGGGTGCTGCTGACCGCGCCGTGCGGCCCGATCCGGTCGTATCCACGAGGCGCCACCCCCGCATCCTCACACGGACGCGCTCACCCGGTGGCGTCGCGCAGCTCGCTCACCAGCGGGACCTCCAGCACCCGGTCCGAGGACATCCACTCCCGCAGCGCGTGGGTGGCCAGCACGTCATCGGTGTTGTAGCCGAGCAACCGCTCCCGCTGGACCGGGTCGGGCTCCCCGCCGTCGAGCGCGACGGCGGCGCGGTACCAGCGCATGGAGTTCTCCCCGCCCGCCTCCGGGTCCCGCCACGAGAACCCGGCGGCGGGGGCGATCTTCTTCAGCCCCTTGCCCTGCGCGCACAGGAACCAGGTGGAGACCACGCCGTAGAGGTCCACCCAGCACGGGTCCGCGACGAACGCGCGCACCTCGGCCTCGGTCGGCACCCCTGGCATCCCGGCGAACCGCTGCGCCGAGGCGAACATCCAGCGGTTCTCGGCCTGCTCGTTGTAGCAGTACGCGGCGAACGTGCGCCCGGATGCGAGCGCGGTCGCACGCACACCGGTGAACCAGGTCCAGAACTCGCCGAACGAGCGGCCCTCGTCGCGGGTGGGGAGCGGGTCCCAGGTCGCGAACGCCCGGTAGCCGGTCTCCGGGTCGCCGTCGCGGGCACCGCCGGGCAGCGTCAGCAGCGCACCCCACAGGTAGGCGCCGGACTCGCCGAAGCTCTCCATGTCGACGTCGACCTCGACGTCGGCGCGGCTGACCGGCACCCGCGGCACCCGGCGGGCGACGGCGAGACCCCGCCGGCGCGCGCGGGCCAGCGCGACGAGGTCGGAGAACGGCGGCCCGGGCAGCGGACCGGTCAGCTCGGCGGGCGGGGCCGCCGGGTCCAGCGCGGCCAGCCCCGCGACGGTCGCGACGCCCGACTCCCGCAGCAGCCGCGCCGTCTCGCCGTGGGCGACCAGGCTGACGTCGTCAACCTGCTCCAGCTCGGCCTCGCACGTCGGCCACCAGGGGCAGCGGCGGCACTCGGTGATCCGCGACGGCGCCGCCAGCGCGGGGCCGCCGGTCGCGGCGGACCGGGCGACGGCGGCGCGGTCGGCGAACCGGGCGTCGTACTCCTCCAGCGTGGACCGGCCGCCGGGCCAGTGCCCGGCCCGCAGGTCGTGCCAGACGACCACGTCCGCGTCGAGCCCGATCACACCGCCGAGCCGCGGGGCCGACTCCGGCGGCGCCCAGCCAGCGGCCTGCAGCAGCCGGGTCAGCTGGGCCAGGGCCAGCAGGTCTCGCGGCTGGGAGCGGACCTTGCGGTCCGGGTCGTGCCGGGCCCGCTGCGGCCACGGGTCGGTGACGGCGGTGGTGCGCGCCCCCTCCCCCGGATCGGTGATCCGGCGGCGCACGACGAGCAGCGGGACGTAGCCCCCGGTGGGCGCGCGCACGAGCAGCTCCGCGGTGCCGCGCCGGTCGCCGTCGACGGGCAGGACCGCGCCCCAGATCAGCGGCGCACCGGCCGCGACGAGCTCGGCCGTGCGCTCCGCCCTGGCCGCCCGCGGTCCGGCGCCTGCCCCGGCGGACGCGGCCGCGCCGTCCGGCCAGGTGCTCGCCCAGTCCGCACCCCAGGTGCGCGCGAGCAGCTCGCCGATCCGCTCCCGGTGCGCCGCCGCGTCGGCCCGGCGCTGCTCGATCGCCGGATCCGGCAGCGCCCGCGGCCGCTCCGACGCCGACGGGGCGTGGTCCAGGTGCACCCGACGGCGGCACCCGCTCAGCGCCGCCGCGTCCAGCAGGACACGGGGCGCGGTACGGGGTCCGGTCGAAGTGCTCACGGCTCCCGAGGGTAGAGACCACCCCCGACAGGACCGGATCCGCGTGACGCGCCGTTCCCCCGGCCGGGTGGTGTCGGTCCTGCGCGGGCGGTGGGCGGGGCCCTAGGCTGCGTCGACACGGCGATCATCTGCCGAGCCGACCCGGGAGGACACGACATGGGACTGCTGCGCAGGAAGCCGAGCGCGGGCGAGCGCGCCGCGGCGGCGACCAGGGAGGCGGCGGTCGACGCGTCGGAACGGGTGCAGTCGGCCACGGTCCAGACCCTCGAGTACACCCGCGAGACCGCCGACAAGGCCGCCGAGAAGCTGCACCGGCGCGCGGTGAAGGCCCGCAAGAAGGCCGAGGCGGCGTCACGACGGGCGGAGAAGGCCGGCCGCAGGGCCGCACGCAGCACGCGTCGCGCCGTCGGGGAGGGCACCGCCACCGCGAACAGCCTGCTGAGCTCGGCCGACCTCAAGGCCCGCTCGGCCGACCGGAAGGTCGCCAAGTCGGCCGCGAAGGCCGACGCGAGCGCCCGCAAGGCCGAGGCCAAGGCCGCGCACGCCGCGGAGAAGGGCAGGCTCAAGAGCGACACGCTGGCCGCGAAGCAGGCCGAGCGCGAGCGCAGGGCCCGCGAGTGGAACGCCAAGAAGGTCCAGCGCTACCTGGGCATGGCCAAGGTCCTCGCGCCGCTGCTGGCGCCGTACGCGATGGCCGCGGCCGGGTCGCTGCGTCACCGCCTCGACGACCACCGCTCCCGGCGCCTCGGCGTGTCCCCGGACGAGCTGGGCGGCTACTCCGGCCCCGGCGGCCGGCTGCACGCGCGGCTGTCCCGGATCGCGCGCACCATCACCGAGCTGCGCGAGGACGGGACCGTCGACCGCGACCAGGCCGCCAAGCGGTTCGCCGACGAGACCGAGCCGCGGCTGCACGACCTCGCCGCCGCCGTCCGGGCCGCGGAGAACATGCCCGCCGCCCGCCGCAAGGCCGCCTTCCGCACGGTGTCGGCCGACCTGGACCGCCTCGAGGTCCGCCTGCTCGACCACCTGGGCGTCCGCTCCTGAGTCCGCTCCTGCGGGCCCGGTCGACACCGGGCCCGCAGGACGGTTCAACCACGCGGCACCACGCGCGAGGCCGCGCGTGCCACCCGCGGGGTCGAGCGCGCTACGCGCGGTAGTTCTCCAGCAGCCGCAGCCACACCTCGCTGATCGTGGGGAATGCCGGCACGGCGTGCCACAGCCGGGACAGCGGCACCTCGCCGACCACCGCGATCGTCGCCGCATGCAGCAGCTCGGCGACCCCGGGCCCGACGAAGGTGACCCCGAGCAGCACCTCGCGCTGCGGGTCGACGACGGCGATCACCCGGCCGGACCAGTCGTCCGCGGTGAGCGAGGACCCGGCGACGGCGATGTCCATGTCGACCACCCGCACGTCGAGTCCCTCGGCGCGGGCGACCGCCGCCGTCCGGCCGACCCAGGCGACCTCGGGGTCGGTGAACACGACCTGGGGCACCGCGTGGTGGTCGGCGGTCGCCGCGTCCTCGCCCCACGCGGCGTCGTCGAGCGGACGGCCCGCGGCGCGCGCGGCGATCGCGTGCGCGGCGATCCGGTCCTGGTACTTGCCCTGGTGGGTGAGCGGGGCCCGCCCGTTGACATCGCCGACGGCGTAGAGCCAGTCCCCGGCGGCCAGCCCCGAGTCGTCGACGACGATCTCGCCGCGCCGCCCGAGGCCCACCCCGACCGAGTCCAGGTCCAGCCCGTCGGTCGCCGGACGGCGCCCGGTCGCGACGAGCAGCCGGTCCACCTCGACCTCGTCCCCGCCCCCGCGCAGCACCGTCGCGTCCCCGGCCCGGCGCACCTCGTCCAGGCCGGTGCCCAGCCGCAGGTCGACGCCGGCCTCCCGCAGCCCGGCTGCGACCCGTTCGGAGGCCTGCGGCTCGGTACTGGGCAGCACCCGGTCGCCGTGGTTGAACAGCGTGACCCGGGCGCCCAGCCGGGCGTGGGCCAATGCCATCTCGCAGCCGACGACACCGCCGCCGAGCACCCCGAGCCGGCGCGGGACCTCCTTCACCGAGGTCGCCTCGCGCGAGCCCCAGTACTCGACCGTGTCCAGCCCAGCGACGTGCGGGACGACCGGCACGCTGCCGGTCGCGACGACGACGGCGTGGCGCGCGGTCACCTCGGTCTCGGTGCCGTCGGCCGCGGTCACGACGACGCGCCTGGTCCCGGCCAGCCGCCCCCGGCCACGCAGCACGGTGACCCCGGCACCCTCGGCCCACTGCACCTGGCCGCTGTCGTCCCAGTCGGAGGTGAAGCCCGTGCGGCGTTCGAGGACCTTCACCGGGTCGAACTCGGCCCGCACCCCGGGCAGCCGCCGGGCGTCGGCGACGGCCTGCGGGGTGCGCAGCAGTGCCTTCGACGGGATGCAGGCCCAGTACGAGCACTCCCCGCCGAGCAGCTCGGCCTCCACCAGCGCCGTGGACAGGCCGGCGTCCACCGCGTAGCCGGCGGCGTTCTCACCGACCGGGCCCGCTCCGATCACGACGACGTCGTAGCTCTGCTCGCTCATGGCACCGACCTTCCCGCAGGAGGGCCGTGTCATGTCACCCCAGGGCGGTGACGGCGTCGCCCAGCTCGGTGTCGCCCCCGCGCAGCTCCAGCGTCGTGCCCGCGGTGCCCGGAGCGGCCAGCAGCGCGGCGACGGTCGCGGCGGAGTCGTCGCGGGTCACCTCACCGTAGGGCACCGGCGGCGGGGCCAGGGTGACGCGCCCGGTGCCCGGGTCGTTCGTGAGCCTCCCGGGACGCAGGATCGTCGCGTCGAGACGCCCGTCGGCGCGGATCGCGACCTCGGCGGCCTTCTTCGCGCGGATGTAGGCCGCCCACACCTCGCCGCGCTCGGGGTCGGGCTCGGCGTCCACCCCGGGCGAGGAGACGAGCACGTAGCGGCGGATCCCGGCGGTCGCGGCCGCGTCGGCGAGCAGGGTGGCGCCGTCGCGGTCGACGGTCTCCTTGCGGGCCACGCCGCTGTCCGGCCCGGCCCCCGCCGCGAAGACGACGGCGTCGGCACCGGTCAGGTGCGCCGCCAGGTCCCCGGCGGCGACCTCCTCCAGGTCGGCGACGACCACGGACGCGCCGGTGGCCGTCACGTCGTCGGTGTGGTCGGGGTTGCGCACGATCGAGCGCACCGTGTGTCCCTGCCCGGCGAGCAGGGTGGACAGTCGCAGCGCGATCTGTCCGTGTCCTCCGGCGATGACCACGTCCATGCGGCCACGCTAGGCCGGACGGGCGCTCACCGCTTGGTCGGCTTGAGCGTCCAGACGATCGTCATGGCGCCGGTCTGCACACCCTGGGCGTCGGTGATGGTGACGTCGACGGTGAACTCCGGGCAGTTCCCGGCGTCGAGCTCGGCGAGCACCTCACCGGCCGGGCGGGTCAGCACGGCCTCGGCCCGCAGGTCGCCCTTGGCGAGCTTGAGGTAGCGGATCTCCGAGCGCACGACCAGCGGTACGGCGCGGTCCCCGGCCGAGGCGAACGCGGCCAGGCCGACCGCGCCGGAGGCGGTCTCGCCCAGTCCGAACATCACCGCGGCGTGCGGCCCGCCGACGTGGTTGTGCTGGTCGGAGCGGTCGGGGAGGAACGCCTCGACCCGGTCGGTGGTGATCGCCCCGAAGGTGATCCCGGCGGTGGTCACCCACGGCACCGCCTGCGTCATCGCACCGGCGACCCAGCTCGCGTCATCAGCCATGAGCCGACCCTACTCGTCAGTAACCTCCAGGGAAAGCGACGCCCGTTTCCTCACGGTTCTCGCTGTGCGAGAACGAACCCCCTTGTCCGTCGTGCGCAACGGGGTTGAGATCGATGTGACAGCAGGCACACCTAGTCCCACCACCACGATGCGCAACGCCGCGCGTCCGAGGCTCGGAGGTACCGCCAGTGAAGGCCGTGCGGGTGCACGCGTACAAGCAGGACCCCCAGATCGACGAGATCGAGGAACCGACGATCCAGGGTCCGCTCGACGTCATCGTCAAGATCGGCGGTGCCGGCGTGTGCCGCACCGACCTCCACATCATCGACGGGGACTGGGCCGACATCCAGAACCCCGACCTGCCCTACGTGATCGGCCACGAGAACGCGGGCTGGGTGCACGCGGTCGGCGACGGCGTCACCAACGTCAAGGTCGGCGACACCGTCATCCTGCACCCGCAGCCGTCGTGCGGACTGTGCACCATGTGCCGCTACGGGCGCGACATGCAGTGCACCGGGGACGCGTTCTTCCCCGGCCTGTCGAACGACGACGGCGGCATGGCCGAGTACCTGCGCACCACCGCGCGGTCCTGCGTGAAGCTGAACCCGGACACCAACCCGGCCGACGTCGCCGCGCTCGCCGACGCGGGCATCACGGCCTACCACGCGGTCCGCAAGGCGGTGCCGTTCCTCTACCCGGGCACCACCGCGGTCGTGCAGGGCGCGGGCGGGCTGGGCCACATCGGCATCCAGGCCCTCGCCGCGCTGACCGCCACCAAGATCATCGTCGTGGACCGGAACCCGGACGCACTGGAGCTGGCGAAGCAGATCGGCGCCGAGGAGACGGTCGTCGCCGACGGCAACCAGGTCGAGGTGGTCCAGGAGCTCACCGGTGGCGGCGCCACGGTGGTCTTCGACTTCGTCGCCGAGCAGGGCGCGGAGAACGACGCCTGGGCGATGACCGGCCCGGCCGGCTACAACTTCGTCCTCGGCTACGGCGGCACCCTGTCCGCCCCCACGCTGGACTTCGTCGCCGGCGAGAAGAACGTCATCGGCAACATCGTCGGCACCTACAACGACCTGGCCGAGCTCATGGTCCTGGCCCAGGCCGGGAAGGTCACCCTGCACACCGTCCAGTACAAGCTCGACCAGGCACTGGAGGCGCTGCACGACCTGGACGCGGGCAAGGTCCGCGGCCGGGCGATCCTCGTTCCCTGACCTGGACAGTCATACGTACGTACAAGACGAACGTTCTTTCCCTGACCCACCACCGATCAGCAGAGCTGCTGACGCAGGAGGAACCACATGTACGAGAAGGACGGCGAGAAGTACTTCATCGTCGACTCCCACAGCCACTTCTGGGACGCCTCCAGGGAGAACTGGGTCGAGGGTCGCGAGCAGTACGCCAAGGGCTGGATCGACTGCTTCTACGGCTACCACCAGCTCGGCCCGCCCGAGACCCACTGGGACTGGGAGCACTACCTCAAGGTCTCGCAGGACGACTTCGAGCGCGACGTCTTCATCGAGGGCCACGTCGACCACTCGATCTTCCAGTCGACGTACCTCAAGGAGTGGTACAAGAACGGCTTCAACACCGCCGACCAGAACGCGGCGCTGCTGGAGAAATGGGGCGACCGGATCATCGTCAACGGGCGTTTCGACCCGCGTGACGGCGACGAGGGTATGAAGGAGTTCGAGGCGGACTGCGCGAAGTACCGGCACAAGGGCGTGAAGCTCTACACCGCGGAGTGGAACGGCAGCTCCCGCGGCTACAAGCTCACCGACCCGGAGTGCTACCGCTTCCTGGAGCGGGCCCAGGAGCTGGGCATCAAGAACATCCACGTCCACAAGGGCCCGACGATCTGGCCGCTGGACAAGGACGCGTTCGACGTCGCCGACGTCGACCACGCGGCCACCGACTTCCAGGGCCTGAACTTCATCGTCGAGCACGTCGGCCTGCCGCGCATCGAGGACTTCTGCTTCATGGCGGTGCAGGAGCCCAACGTCTACGCCGGTCTGTCGGTCGTCGTCGGCGGCCTGATGCACGCCCGTCCGAAGTTCTTCGCCAAGGTGATGGGCGAGCTGCTGTTCTGGGTCGGCGAGGACAAGATGACCTTCGGCAGCGACTACAACATCTGGACGCCGAAGTGGCAGGTCGAGGGCCTGGTCGACTGGCAGATGCCCGACGACGACCAGTTCGCCGACTACCCGCGCCTCACCACCGCGTCGAAGAAGAAGATCCTCGGCCTCAACGCGGCGAAGCTCTACGACATCGAGGTCCCGGCCGACTGCCGGCTGCCCGACACCACCGCCGACGAGCCCATGGCACCGGGCGAGGAGCTCGTCGACAACACAGCGGGGGCGCAGGCGTGACCCCGCGGCCTGCTGAGAGCCCGCTCCGGCAGGCCGTGTGGTCGGCGCTGGGGACGGTGCTCGACCCGGAGCTGGACGAGCCGATCACCGAGCTCGACTTCGTCGAGTCGTGGACCGTCTCGCCCGCCGGTGAGGTCACCGTCGGGCTCCGGCTGCCGACGTTCTTCTGCGCTCCGAACTTCTCGTTCCTGATGGTCGCCGACGCCTACGACGCGGTGACCGCGGTACCGGGAGTGACGAGGGCGGAGGTGACGCTGGCCGACCACCACGCCTCCGACGAGATCAACGGTGGGGTCGCGGCGCACGCCGGGTTCGTCAAGTCCTTCGAGGGCTCGATCAACGGGGAGGCCGCGGCCGAGCTGGACGAGCTGCGGCACACGTTCCTGGCCAAGGCCGCGCTGGCCGGTCAGGACCGGGTGGCCCGCCCGCTCGTCGACGCCGGCCGGGGTCCCGACGAGCTGGCCGGGCTGACGCTCGGCGAGCTGGCCGGGACCGAGGCCGACACCGAGGAGCTGACCCGGATGCGGACCCGCCGGCGGACGATCGGCCTGCCCGCCGGCGACGACGCACCGCTGCTGATCCACTCCGACGGCACCGCGGTGACCGTCGAGCAGGTTCCGCTGCACCTGCGGCGCGCGCGGTTGCAGCGGGTCGGGATCGAGACCAACGGGGAGTACTGCAAGGGCCTGCTGAAGATCCGCTACGAGACCGGCCGGACGGCGGCGACCGCCGGCCGCTGACCACCGCACGCGACCCCCGGGCCGCGCCCCTCCCCGAGGGACGCGGCCCGGACGTGTGCGCGCCCCCCGGGTCCGCGCACGCATCCGGAGACCGCGCGCCCGAGGTCCGCTCGCACCACCGAGTCCGCTCGGCCCAGAGTTCGCGCGCTGATCCGCAGTCCGCGCGCGTCACGGCACGCGCGGGGAACGGATCAGCGCGCGAACCGTGGATCATCCCGCGGGCGGGCCGGCGTCCAGGACGCGCACGGTGTCGGTGAGGCGGTAGCCCGCGCCGTGCGTGAACGGGGCCAGGGCGTCGAGCAGGGCCGCGCGGACGGCGGCGGGGCCGGCGTGGCGCGCCGCGTGGCGCCCCGGACCGGACGCGAGCACGCCGGCGATGAGGTCGTCGGCGTCGTCGTGCACCACCGGGACCCGCACGACGGCGATCTCCCGGACCGCCAGCCCGGCCAGCCGTTCCAGCCGGGCGGGGTCGGTCAGCGGGGGCGCGCCGACGCCGCTGCGGTCCGGCCCGGGGTTGTTCTGCGGCGGCGGGGGCGCGGCCCCGGTGAGCGGGGCGAGCGCGGCCCCGATGACCGCGGCGTCGCACTCGTCGGGGGTGCCCCAGACCGTGGCCCGCACCGCACCGCCCGGCGCGCACACCCGGCCCGCCTCGCGCAGCGCGAGCACCGGGTTCGTGAGGTGCTCCAGCACCTGTACCAGCGCGACCAGGTCGAACGCGTCCTCGGCGAAGGGCAGCTCGTGGGCGTCGGCGACCTGCAGCATCACCCCGGGAACGGCCCGTTCCGCGGCGGCGAGCGCGCGGGGTTCGGTGTCGACGCCGGTGACGGCCAGCCCGGCCGCCGTCGCGTCGGCGAGCAGCCGTCCGGCCCCGCAGCCGACGTCGAGCAGCCGCGAGCCCGGCGCCGTTCCCGCCAGGACGCGGTCGGACAGCGGGGACGCGGCAGCGGTGCTCACCCGACGGACGCTAGCCCCGCGGGCGCCCCGGTGGGGGTGTCCCCGCGGCTCGACGCTCCGATCGGACGGGCTTCGATCGGACGCGCTTCGGTGGCAAGGTCTCCACGACCGCGACCGCCTCGGCGACCCAGCCGGCGAGTTCCGGGCCGTCGAGGTCGTCGACGTCGGGCTCGCCGGTCACCCACAGCCAGCCGGCCATCTCGCGACCGCCCATCACCATGCGTGCGCTCCGCGGGCGCTCCAGCAGCGCCGCGGAGCGGTCCGCGGCCACCCGTACGAGCAGGCCGCCCCGCCCGCTCGCGGCCACGGTCAGGTGCCCGTCGAGCAGGAAGGCGTACCCGCCGAACATCCTCTTCTCGGTCACCGACCGCCCCGCGAGCAGGGCGCGGAGGCGGGCGGCGAGACCCTCGTCGTAGGCCACCGGGCGAGTATGGCCCTCAGCGGCCCCAGACGTCCTCGGCCACCGAGACGATCAGCTCCAGCTTGCGCTTCTGGTCGTCGACGGTCAGCTCGTTGCCCTCGACGGTGGAGGAGAACCCGCACTGCGGCGACAGGCACAGCTGGTCCAGCGGCACGTACCGCGCCGCCTCGTCGATCCGGCGCTTGAGCGCGGCCGGGTCCTCCAACGCCCCGGACTTGGTCGTGACCAGCCCGAGCACCACCTGCTTGCCCCTCGGGACGAACCGCAGCGGGGCGAAACCACCGGAGCGCTCGTCGTCGAACTCGCAGAAGAAGCCGTCGACGCCGAGGGTGCCGAACAGCGCCTCGGCGACGTGGTCGTAGCCGCCCTCCGCGGCCCACGAGGACCGGTAGTTGCCCCGGCACATGTGGGTGGTGACGTACATGTCCGACGGCCGGTCGGCGATGGCGGCGTTGATCTGGCGGATGTAGCGCAGGTGCTGGGTGTCCGGGTCGTCGCCCTTCGCGGCGAGCTGCTCACGGTGCGCCGGGTCGTTCAGGTAGGCCAGCGCGGTGTCGTCGAGCTGCAGGTAGCGGCACCCGCGGTCGTACATCGCCCGGAGCTGGTCGGCGTAGGCGCCGGACAGGTCGGACCAGAACTCCTCGATGTCGGGGTAGACGTCGGTGGAGATGACCGCCCGGCCGCCGCGGGCGTAGACCATGCTCGGCGAGGGGATCGTCAGCTTGGGGGTCGCCGTGGTGACCTGCGTGAGGTAGTCGAACGCCGAGGCGAAGACGGGTTCGTCGAGGTGCACCCGGCCGTCGACCGTCATCCCGGCGGAGGTGAAGTTGTTCTGGCCCGCCGCGTTGCGCATCGCGACCTCGACCCGGCCGGAGGTCTTCGTGACGCCGCCGAGGGCGTAGATGAAGTCCATGTGCCAGGAGGTGCGGCGGAACTCGCCGTCGGTGGCCGACCGCAGGCCGACCGACTCCTGCAGCGCGACGACGTCGGTGATCGCCGCGTCCTCGGCCGCGCGCAGGCCCGCGGCGTCGAGCTCACCCGCGGCGTGCCGCTCCCGGGCGGCGAGCAGGGCGGGCGGCCGCAGCAGTGAGCCGACGTGGTCGGCCCGGAAGGGCGGGACGGTGCGGACGAGCGACTCCACTGTCTTCTCCGGCATCCGGCGAACGTATCGCCGTGTCCGCATGTCCGCCGACATCACTTCCGGATGATGGAAGGTCCATCGCACCCCGTCGCCCATCGGGCCACCCTGGCCGGCTCAGCCGGACGCGGCGACCCCCGGCGCGGCGGACAGGTGCCGGGCCAGCGGCACCGCGGCCTCGCGCACCGCGCGTTCGAGCTCCCAGCGGCGCCCGGTGAAGTCCGCCCGGCTGACGACGACCGACAGCGCGGCCCGGCCGCCCGGGTGCGGCACCGCCACCGCGAGCCCGGCCCGGCCGCGGGCGTGCTCCTCCACCTCCACCGCGACCCCCGCCGAGCGGACCCTCAGCAGGTCGCGGTCGAGCAGCCGCCGGTCGGTGAGCGTGTGCGGGGTCAGCGGCGCCAGCGGCCCGTGCCCGAGACCGAGGACGTCGGCCAGCCGGCCGCCGTCGAGCCCGGCGAGCAGGGCCTTGCCCGGTGCCGTCGCGTGCGCGGGCAGCGGCTCCCCGGTCACCGCACCCGGGCCGGGGTGAGCCGCACAGGTCTCGGTGTGGGCGACGACGACGTCGTCGGACCGCAGCACGGCCAGCACCACCGCCGCGCGGGCCGTGGTGTGCAGCTCGGCGAGCACCTCACGGGCCGGGGCGGGCGGCACGATCGGGTCGGTCATCCCCCGGTAGAGCCCGACGACGCGATAGCCCAGCCCGTACCCGCGCTCGGCGTGCAGGCGGACCAGGTAGCCCTCCTCGACGAGCGTCCCGAGCAGCCGGTACGTCGTCGGCAACGGCAGCTCCAGCCGGCGGGCGAGGGCCTTGGCGCTGACCCCGTCGCCCGCCTCGGCGACCGCCTCGAGGACCCGCAGCGCTCGGCGCAGCACCGCTCCCGCGCCGTCGCCGACCATCCGCCTAGTGTCGCTGCGGGACCGAGGGCACGCCAGGACCGGGAGGACGACATGGCAGGGGCGTTCCGGCCCGTCGACCGGGCGGGACTCGCGGCGCACCTGGCCGAGCGCGCCACGGAGCTGCCCGGCCGGGTGCGCGTGCTCGTCGACGGCGCCCCGCCCGCGGCCCCGCTGGAGCTGGCCAGGGCGGTGGCGGAGCGGCTGCGCGCCGGCGGCCGCACCGCCCTGGCGGTGGACGCCGACGACTTCCTGCGCCCGGCCTCGGTCCGCCTGGAGCTCGGCCGCACCGACCCGGACATGTTCCTCGACGGCTGGCTCGACGAGCCTGCGCTGCGCCGCGAGGTCCTCGCCCCGATGGAACCCGAGGGCAGCGGCCTGGTGCTGCCCCGGCTGCGCGACACGGTGCGCGACCGCGCCTACCGCGACGAGCCGGTGCCCCTCGGGCCGGACGGCGTGGTGCTGCTCGCCGGCGGGCGGCTGCTGGGCCGGGGCCTGGCGGCCGAGCTGACCGTGCACCTGCGCGTCGGCGGGGCGGCGCTGCGGCGTCTGCTGGCCTCCGAGGACGCGTGGACGGTCGCCGCGTACACCCGCTACGAGAGCGAGGGCGATCCCGGTTCGTTCGCCGATGTCCTCGTGATGGCCGACCATCCCGACCGCCCGGCGCTGCGGGACGCCTGATCGGCGCACAACGTCCGAGCACGGAGCGTGGCCGGAACCCGGAAAAGAGAAAAGCGAGACCGGAACGGGTGACACCCGGAACCGATCTCGCGATAGCGGCGGTGACCGCTGGAGGGGGAGAATCCCCGATGAGGGGAGGTGGTGGGCGAGGAGGGAGTTGAACCCTCACGTCCTTTCGGACACACGGACCTGAACCGTGCGCGTCTGCCATTCCGCCACTCGCCCGAGCGACACGAGGAAGTTAGCACCCTGCTCGGCGGTCGTTCGCAGGGGGGTCCCCTGCACGTCGACCACCGGCCGGAGGGGGTCGCGACGGGCGGGGCACGGGATGCGCGGCGGCGCCGGGCCGGGTACATCGGAGGGGAGCACGCCGGTGGCACGGCGGGGCCGATCACCCGCTCGTGCCGGGCCCCGCCGGGCCCGGCGGATAACACAGATACGATCGGTCGCACATCACCGACACGCCGATGCGGATGGAGGAGATCTTTTGGGCCGCGTGGACCGCTTCGAGCGCCGACTTCAGGGGTTCGTGGGCGACGCCTTCGCGCGGGTCTTCGGAGGCAGTGTCGTCCCACAGGAAGTCGCACAGGCACTGCTGAGGGAAGCCGAGGACAACGTCGAGCAGCTCGCCGGAGGTCGCCAGCTGGCGCCCAACCGGTACACCGTTCTGCTCAGCCCCAGCGATCTCGACCGGATGGCGGGCGACGAGGACGGGGTCGTCCGATCCCTCTCGTCGCACGTGGCGAAAGAACTCACCGACCAGGGCTGGGACACCTACGGTGAGGTCGTAGTCTTTCTGGAGCGCTCCGAGGCGCTGCACACGGGACAATTCCGCACCCGCTCCGCTGTCGACCCCGACGCTTCCCGTCGGGCCGCCAACCGAGCACGCACCGCAGGAGAAGCACCCATGAGCCAGCAACCGGGCCACCCCGAGGAGAACGGGCAGTACGGATACGACCGGGGCGCACCCGGCGGGTACGGCCAGCAGACCTACGCTCCTCAAGGGTACGACCAGGAGCAGCAGGGCGGCTACGGCCAGCAGCAGCAGGGCGGGTACGACCAGTACGGGCAGCAGCAGGGCGGCTACGGCCAGCCCGGCTACGACCAGTACGGGCAGCCCCAGCAGGGCTACGGCCAGCAGCCCGGGTACGACCAGCAGCAGCCCGGCTACGACCAGTACGGGCAGCAGCAGGGCGGCTACCCCCAGCAGGGCTACGGTCAGCCCCAGCAGGGCGGGTACGACCAGTACGGCCAGCAGGGCTACGGCCAGCCCCAGCAGGGCGGCTACCCCCAGCAGGGCTACGAGCAGGGCTACGACGGCTACGGCCAGCCCCAGCAGGGTGGCTACGGTCAGCCGCAGGGCTACGCGCAGCCCGGCTACCCGCAGCAGGGTGGCTACGACCAGGGCTACGACGGCGGCTACGGCCAGCAGCAGGGCTACGCCCAGCCCGGCTACCCGCAGCAGGGCTACGACCAGGGCTACGACGGCCAGGGTTACGGCGGCCAGGGCGGCTGGGGCGCTCCCGCGCAGCTGACCGCCATGCTGATCCTGGACGACGGCTCGAACCGCAACTACCAGCTGGCCGAGGGCACCCACGTCATCGGCCGCGGTCAGGACTCCCAGTTCCGGCTCCCGGACACCGGCGTGTCCCGCCGGCACCTGGAGGTCACCTGGGACGGCCAGGTCGCGACCCTGAACGACCTGGGCTCGACCAACGGCACCACGGTGAACAACTCGCCGGTGCAGTCCTGCCAGCTGACCGACGGCGACGTGATCCGCGTGGGTCACTCCAGCCTGGTGTTCCGCACCCAGGGCTGAGCCACCCGCGGAGCGGAACCCGCGCAGCGACAGCGGTGCGTCCCCGCCCGCCCGGTGATCCACCGGGCGGGCGGAACGTGCAGAAACACGAGAAGGCGAGTAGGACGACGTGCCGGAACTGGTACTGCAACTGACCCGGGGCGGCTTCCTGGCCCTCCTGTGGCTGTTCGTCCTGCTCGCGCTCCAGGTCGTCCGCTCCGACCTCTACGCGGCGTCCGGTCTCCGGGCGGCCGCACCCGGCCGTGCCAGCGGGGGCCGGGCCACCCGGGTCCGCGGCGGTGGCCGCGGCAAGGTGGCCCGCCAGCTGCTCGTCACCCAGGGGCCGCTGGCAGGCAGCCGCATCACGCTCGACTCGCGGCCGATCCTGATCGGCCGCGCCGACGACTCGACCCTCAAGCTCGACGACGACTACGCCTCCACCCGGCACGCGCGCATCTCGCAGCAGGGTGACGACTGGTACGTCGAGGATCTCGGGTCGACGAACGGCACCTATCTGGAACGTAATAAGGTCACCGGGCCCACCCGGGTCCCGCTGGGGACACCGGTCCGCATCGGCAAGACGGTGATCGAGCTGCGATCGTGACGGACACGGACCGACCATGAGGTACCGACCGTGAGCCCGACGCGACCGACCGCTCCCCCGGTGCCGCGGCCGTCCGACCGGTCCCGCGGCGCGGGATCCGACCGACGTGCCCCGACCGAAGCCGGAGCCGCCCCGTGACACTGGTGCTGCGCTACTCGGCCCGCAGTGACCGCGGACTGGTCCGGCAGAACAACCAGGACGCCGTCTACGCGGGCCCCCGCCTGCTCGCCCTCGCCGACGGCATGGGCGGCCACGCCGCGGGCGAGGTCGCCTCGTCCCTGGTGATCTCCGCACTGGCCCCGCTCGACGACGACGTGCCCGGCGACGACCTGCTCGCCGAGCTGCGGGACGCGACCCACGACGGCAACGAGGCGATCTCCCGCCACGTCGCCGAGGCCCCCGACCTGGAGGGCATGGGCACCACGCTGACCGCGATCCTGTTCGCGGGCTCGCGCCTGGGGATGGTCCACGTCGGCGACTCGCGCTGCTACCTCCTGCGTGACGGCGAGTTCTCCCAGATCACCAAGGACGACACGTTCGTCCAGTCGCTGATCGACGAGGGCCGGATCACCGAGGAGGAGGCGCACACGCACCCGCAGCGGTCGCTGCTGCTGCGCGCCATCACCGGGCAGGACGTCGACCCGTCGCTGTCCATCCGCGAGGCCCGCGCCGGTGACCGCTTCCTGCTGTGCTCCGACGGCCTGTCCGGCCCGGTCAGCGACGAGACGCTGCACGACACGCTGACCGACTACGCCGACCCGCGCGAGTGCGCCGACCGGCTGATCGAGCTGGCGCTGCGCGGCGGCGGGCCGGACAACATCACCTGCATCGTCGCCGACGTGGTGGACGTCGACTACGCCGACGACGCCCCGATCATCGGGGGCTCCGCCGGCCGCAACCCACGCGCCGGCGACGGCGACTACCGCCACGACGAGCGGACCCCGCATTCCTCGGCGCAGCGCGCCGCCGCCACCACGCTGCCCCGCACCCAGCCGGTGCGCCTGGAGCCCGCCGCCGCGGAGCAGCCGCGACGCCGGCGCGGCCTGCGTCCGGCGCTCGCCCTGCTGGGCGTGCTCGTGGTACTGGTGGCGGGCGTGTTCGTCGCCCGGGCCCTGGTGCTGCAGCAGTACTACGTCGCCGTCGACCAGAACCAGGTCGCGATCTACCAGGGCGTGCGCGGCAACGTGCTCGGGGTCCCTTTGCAGCGGGTGGTCGAGTCCACCGACATCGGCCTCGACGACCTGCCGCAGGCGGTCCGCAGCCAGGTCACCGACGGCATCGTCTCCGACGACGGCGAGACCGGTGCCCGGCAGACCGTCGACCGGCTCCGGGATCGCATGCTCCCGCTCTGCTCGACGCTGAACCCGCCGCAGCCGCCCCCGGTCGTCCAGGTGCCCGGCGCCCCGCCGGTGACCACGACCCCGCTGCCGACCGCGACCCCGGAACCGGGCCGGAACTGCCGGCTCGACGGCTGATGGCCACGGGCAGCTCCGCCACGGAGCCGACCACGCCCACCGGCCGCGGCATCGAGCTGTTGATGCTGGGCCTGGCCGCCGTCCTCACCACCGGCGCACTGGTCCTGGTCGAGGCGAACCAGGAGCAGTCGCTCACGACCGACCTGCTGTGGGTGGGCCTGGCGTACCTCGTGCTGTTCGCGGGGGCACACGTGGCGGTGCGCTTCCTGGCGCCCTACGCCGATCCGCTGATCCTTCCGTCGGTCGCGCTGCTCAACGGCATCGGCCTGGTGATGATCCACCGGCTCGACCTGGCGAAGGCCGCCCGCGCCGACGCCACCGGGAGCCCGGTGCCGAGTGGGCTGATCAGCGCCCAGATCACCTGGACCGTCGCCGGCCTGGCGTTGTTCGCGCTGGTGCTGTTCTTCGTCCGGGACCACCGCACCCTGGCCCGCTACGGCTACACCGCGGGCTTCGTCGGCCTGGTCTTCCTGGCGATCCCGGCGCTCCTGCCGTCGTCGATCTCCGAGGTCAACGGCGCCAAGCTGTGGATCCGCATCCCGGGCGGACCCGGCATCCAGCCCGGCGAGTTCTCCAAGATCCTGCTGATCATCTTCTTCGCGGCCTACCTGGTCCAGAAGCGCAACCTGCTCTCCACCGCGGGCCGTCGCTTCCTGGGAATGGAGCTGCCCCGTGCCCGTGACCTGGCGCCGCTGCTCGTCGCCTGGGGGCTGTCGGTCGGCGTGCTCGTGCTGCAGCGCGACCTCGGCAGCTCGCTGCTGATCTTCGGCCTGGTGCTGGTGCTGCTCTACACCACGACCGAACGCGTGTCGTGGATGGTGATCGGGCTGCTGGCGTTCTCCGGCGGCGCCGTCGTCGCCTACAACCTGTTCGGCCACGTCCAGACCCGTGTGCGGATCTGGCTGGACCCGTTCGCCGACTTCAGCGGCGGTGGCTACCAGCTCGCGCAGGCGCTGTTCGGGCTCGGCACCGGCGGCGTCGGCGGGACCGGGCTGGGTGCCGGCCGGCCGGACATCGTGCCCTTCGCCGAGTCCGACTTCATCTTCTCCTCGCTCGGCGAGGAGCTCGGGCTGATCGGGCTGGCCGCGATCATGCTCGTCTACCTGGTGCTCATCACCCGCGGACTGCGCTCGGCACTGGCCGTGCGCGACTCCTACGGGAAGCTGCTCGCGACCGGGCTGTCGTTCTCGGTCGCGCTGCAGATCTTCGTCGTCATCGGCGGGGTGACGAAGCTGATCCCGCTGACCGGTCTGACGCTGCCGTTCCTGTCCTACGGTGGCTCGTCGCTGCTGGCGAACTACGTGCTGGTGGCGATCCTGCTGCGGATCTCGCACGTGGCCAGGGCACCGCTGCCCGTGCGGCCCGCGAAGCCACGGGCGCCGATCGCCGAGGCCAGCACCGAGCTCGTCCAGCGTCCCGGAGCGGGCCGGTCCGACACCCGTGACGACAACCGCGCCGACGGTGCCGCCAACGCCGCCAACGCCGCCCAGAGGAGCGAGACGTGAACCGCCCGGTCCGCCGCGTGGCCCTCGCCGTGATGGTGATGATCGTGGTCCTGCTCGGCAACATCACCTACGTGCAGGTCGTCATGGCCGGCCAGTACCGGGACGACCCCCGCAACCAGCGCTCGCAGATCGACGAGTACTCGCGTCAGCGTGGGCAGATCGTCGCCGGCGGGCAGGTCCTCGCGCAGAGCGTCGAGGGGAACGGGCGGCTGCGCTTCGCGCGCCAGTACCCGCAGGGCGAGATGTTCGCGCCGGTCACCGGCTTCCTGTCGACCGTGTACGGCAAGACCGCGCTCGAGCGGTCCGCCGACGAGGTGCTCAACGGCACCGACGACCGGCTGTTCGTGCGCAGGCTGTCGGACCTCATCACCGGCCGGGACCCGGCGGGCGGCAACGTGGTGACCACCATCGACCCCGAGGTGCAGCGCGCCGCCTACGACGGGCTGGCGTCCCGCGGGTACACCGGCGCCGTCGTCGCGCTGGTCCCGCAGACCGGCGAGATCCTGGCGATGGCCTCGACACCGTCGTTCGACCCGAACACGCTGGCCTCGCCCGACCCCGCCGAGCAGCAGCGGGCCTGGCAGCGCTACGGCGCCGAGGACCCGGACCCGAGGACCAACCGGGCGATCAACGAGATCGAGCCGCCCGGCTCGACGTTCAAGCTCGTCACCACCGCGGCCGCCCTGCAGAACGGCTACACCCCGGACAGCCAGCTCACGGCCGCCCGCAGCATCCAGCTGGCCGACTCCACGACGACCCTGGAGAACTACAACGGCTCGGCCTGCGGCGGCGGGGCGACGGCGTCGCTGCGCGAGTCGCTGGCACGCTCCTGCAACACCGCGTTCGCCCAGCTCGGCGGCGAGCTCGGTGCGGACAAGCTCCGTGCCCAGGCCGAGGCGTTCGGCATCGGCCGCACCGACCTGCAGATCCCGATGCCGGTCACCGCGTCGCAGGTCGGCCCGATGTCCGACACCCCCTCCACCCAGCAGTCCGCGATCGGGCAGCGCGACGTCCGGCTGACCCCGATGCAGCTGGCGATGATCGGCGCCTCGATCGCCAACGGCGGCCAGACGATGGCCCCGCACCTGGTCAAGGAGATCCAGAGCCAGACCCTGGACGTCGTCGACACCACCGAGCCCGACCGGATGTCGCGGTCGATGCCGGCCGACGTGGCCCGCACCATGACCGACCTGATGGTCGGCTCGGAGGACCGGACCTCGGGCGGCGGCAAGATCACCGGCGTCCAGATCGCGTCGAAGACCGGTACCGCCGAGCACGGCACCGACCCGAAGAACACCCCGCCGCACGCCTGGTACGTGGCGTTCGCCCCGGCGGAGAACCCCAAGGTCGCGGTGGCCGTGCTCGTCGAGAACGGCGGCGACCGGGCGCTGGAGGCGACCGGTGGCTCCGTCGCGGCCCCGATCGGGCGGGCCGTGATCGCCGAGGCGCTGCGGGACGCCCAGTGAGCCCGCGGGACCCGGCCCGGCGCAGGTCCCCGGCGGTCCCGTGAGCGCCCTGTCGGCCGGGCAGCTGATCTCCGAGCGCTACCAGCTGGACCGGCGGATCGCGGTCGGCGGAATGGGCGAGGTCTGGGAGGCCTCCGACACCCGGCTCGGGCGCAGCGTCGCGGTGAAGGTCCTCAAGGCCGAGCTCTCCGACGACCCCGAGTTCCTGCACCGGTTCCGCATCGAGGCCCGTACCGTCGCCTCGCTGGACCACGCCGGGATCGCCGCCGTGCACGACTACGGCGAGGACGACAGCCCCACCGGCGGCGGGCGCACCGCCTACCTGGTGATGGAGCTCGTCCGGGGCGAGCCGCTGTCGTCGCGGATCGGGCGCGGGCCCATCCCCGCAGACGAGGCGCTCGACATCCTCGAGCAGGCGGGCCGGGCGCTGTTCGCCGCGCACGAGCGCGGGTTCGTCCACCGCGACGTCAAGCCCGGCAACATCCTGCTGCGCACCGACGGCGTCGTGAAGCTGACCGACTTCGGCATCGCCAAGGCCGCCGACGCCGTCCCGGTGACCCGCTCCGGGATGGTGATGGGCACCGCCCACTACATCGCACCGGAGCAGGCCTCCGGCGAGGAGGCCGGTCCGTCCGGCGACGTGTACTCCCTGGGCATCGTCGGCTACGAGTGCCTGGCCGGAGTCCGGCCGTTCCGCGCCGAGAGCGCCGTCGCGGTGGCGATGATGCAGGTCCGCGACGACCCGCCGCCGCTCCCGGACGAGATCCCCGAGCGGGTCCGCGAGCTGATCTCCTCGGTGCTGGTCAAGGACCCCGAGCAGCGCTACACCGACGGCGCCGAGTTCGCCGACGCCGTCGCCGCGGTCCGGCGTGGGCACCGGCCGCCGCCGCCCGGCATCCCCGCCCCCGGCGGGTACGCGCCCGACTTCCGCGGCGACGACGGCAGCGGCTCGCGACACTCCCTGCAGGAGAGCGGACCGGGGACCGGCGACGGCCCGTCCGCCGGCGGTCCCGACACCGCCGACCGCGGCCCGCGCACCGGCGACCCCGGCCCCGACGGCGCCCGCCGCAGCGGGCCGGACCAGGGCGTGTCCCGCCCGGTCACCGGTCCCTACCCCGGCGCCGGGCCTGGCGGGCCGCAGGGACCGCGTACCCCGGGCGGGACGCCGGCAGGGTCCGGGCCGGTCCCGGTGCCCCCGGCTCGCCGCCCTACGGCGCCCCACTGCGTCCGCCGCACACCGGGCCGCGCGCCGGCGGTCCGGCCGCCGGCGGTCGTCCGGGCGAGCCGCCCACCGGGCCCGGGTTCCCGGGGCAGCAGCGCTCGGCGCCGACGCGTCCGCCGGTGCGCCGCAACGCCTCCGCCGACCGGATGCCCGAGCTGCACCCGTCCGGCCCCCTCGATCTGGGCCCGCAACGGTCCGGCCGGGCGAAGGCGTGGCTGGCCGTGCTGTTCGTGGTCCTGACGCTCGCCGCCGTACTACTGGCAGTGATGATCTTGAGGGGTGTCTCGCCCGACGACATGCGGCCCGGGTCACTGGGGGTCGCGCCCGGTACCGTGGCGACCGCGGCCGGCCCCCCCGGCCGGGTCCACGGGACCGGCGGTCCCGGCAGAGCCGTTCGCCGTCCCCCGTGCCCAAGATCGACCGGAGGTGCCCGGTGATGTCCCGGTGATCCCACCGAACGGTCGCTCCGGCGCAGATGCCGCCCGTACGGGACCGGCAGTGGGCGCCGACCGGCATGATGAGCACGCCTCCGACGGACTCGATGAGTACGGGAACCTGAACCGATGACGACACCACGACTGCTCTCCGAGCGCTACGAGCTGGGCGACCCGCTCGGCTACGGCGGCATGTCCGAGGTCCACCGCGGCCTCGACACCCGGCTCGGCCGGGACGTGGCGGTCAAGGTCCTGCGGGCCGACCTGGCCCGCGACCCCCAGTTCCAGCTCCGCTTCCGCCGTGAGGCGCAGAACTCGGCGTCGCTGAACCACCCGGCGATCGTCGCGGTGTACGACACCGGCGAGGTCGAGTCCGAGTTCGGGACGCTGCCCTACATCGTCATGGAGTTCGTCGACGGGCAGACGCTGCGCGAGATCGTCAAGACGTCCGGCCCGATGACCCAGCAGCGGGTCGTCGAGGTGATGGCCGACGTCTGCGCCGCGCTCGACTTCTCGCACCGGCACAACATCATCCACCGCGACGTGAAGCCCGCGAACGTGATGATCAACGGCGTCGGCGCGGTCAAGGTCATGGACTTCGGCATCGCCCGTGCACTGGGCGAGGGCCAGAACGTCACCCAGACCGCGGCCGTCATCGGCACGGCGCAGTACCTGTCCCCCGAGCAGGCCCGCGGTGAGGCCGTGGACGCCCGATCGGACGTCTACGCCGCCGGCTGCGTGCTGTTCGAGCTCCTGACCGGCGAGCCGCCGTTCACCGGGGACACCCCGGTCGCGGTGGCCTACCAGCACGTGCGGGAGGACCCCCGGGCACCGTCCGAGCTGAACCCGTCGGTGCCCCCGGCACTTGACGCGGTGGTGCTCAAGGCGCTCAGCAAGAACCCGGCCAACCGCTACCAGTCGGCCGCCGAGATGCGGGCGGACCTGATCCGCGTGCGCAACGGCGAGCCGGTGCACGCGCCGCTGGTCATGAGCGAGCACGAGCGCACGCACATGATGGCCCACGACGGCGCGACCCAGGCCATGGCGACGCGCCGGCTCGACGCGGGCGGCCCGGCCACCGGCCGGCACACGATGCCGCCGCACCACCCCGACTACGGCGACGACGAGCGTCGCGGAGGGGGCCGCAAGGCACTCCTGTGGGTCGTCGCACTCGCGGTGATCGGGCTGCTCGGCTTCGTCGGCTTCCAGCTGTTCTCCTCCTCGGGCCCGGACCAGGTCGCGGTGCCCGACGTACTCGGCCAGTCCCCGGACCAGGCCCGGCAGACCATCACCCAGGCCGGGCTGCTGTTCTCCCAGCAGGACCAGCCGTCGGACGTCGCACAGGTCGGCAAGGTCGTCCGGACCGACCCCGGCGGCGGCAACCAGGTCCCCGAGAACAGCCGGGTGACGGTCTACGTCGGCAGCGGGCCCGCGCAGGTCACCGTGCCGAGCGTCGAGGGCCTGTCCCCGGACGAGGCCGAGGCCACGCTCCGGGCGGCCGGTCTACAGGTCGGCGGCCGTACCGAGCGTGACACCAGTGACTCCAGCCAGGTCGGGAAGGTGATCGCCTCCGACCCGGGGCCGGGCCAGCAGGTCTCGGGCAACACCGCGGTGTCGCTGGTGGTGGGTCGCAGGCAGCAGACCGTCGCCGTGCCCGACGTCGCGGGCCAGTCGGCCGACGCCGCCCGGACGACACTGCAGAACGCCGGTTTCCAGTCGATCTCCACGACCGAGGTCGACGGCAGCAGTTCGGCCGGCCAGGCGGTCGGCACGAACCCCTCGGCCGGGACCCGGGTCGCACCCGACCAGACCATCACCATCCAGATCAGCCGCGGGAACCAGAACCAGGTGCCCAACGTCGTCGGCCAGCGTGTCGACAGCGCGATCAGCACGCTGCAGGATGCGGGGCTGAGCCCGTCGATCCGTCAGGTCGACGTCTCGGACTCCTCCCAGAACGGCGTCGTGCTGCAGCAGAGCCCGTCCGGCGGGTCCGAGGCCTCCAGCGGCCAGACCGTTACCCTCACCGTGGGCCGCTACTCCGGTGGCAGCAGCAGCGACGGGGACAACAGCGGCAACAGCGGGTTCCCGTTCAACTGACCATCCTTCCGGGAGGAACAGTGCGCGTCCTCGTCGTCGACAACTACGACAGCTTCGTCTACAACCTGGTCCACTACCTGGCCCAGCTCGGCGCCGACCCGGTGGTCCGGCGCAACGACGAGGTCGAGCTCGACGAGCTCGACGACGTCGGCGCCGTCCTGCTCAGCCCCGGTCCGGGCACCCCGGAACGGGCCGGTCGCAGCGTCGAGGTCATCCACCGCGCAGCGGAGCGCGGCACCCCGCTGCTGGGGGTGTGCCTCGGTCACCAGGCACTGGCCACCGCCTGGGGCGGGGTCGTGGAGCGGGCGCCCGAGCTGCTGCACGGCAAGACCTCGGAGGTCTTCCACGACGGCACCGGTGTGCTCGCCGGGCTGCCCTCGCCGTTCACCGCCACCCGCTACCACTCGCTGACGATCCCGCCGGACGGTCTGCCGTCGGAGCTGGAGGCGACCGGGCACACCGAGACCGGCCTGATCATGGCCGTCCGGCACCGGGAGCTCCCGATCTCCGGCGTGCAGTTCCACCCGGAGTCCGTGCTGACCGAGGGCGGACACCGGATGTTGGCGAACTGGCTGAGCCAGGCCGGCTGCTCCGTACCGGAGGACCTGGTCGTTCGGCTGTCCGCCGAGATGGCCGGGCTGGTCGCCGGGGTCTGACGCCCGCTCCGCACCGCCCGACGTCCCCGTGACGTGTGACGCCTGTACCCCCTGGATGACCCGGACGGCGACGCGGCCGCGCTACCGTGGTGGCGGATCTGTCCGGGTCGGCCCCGACCACGGCGCCCCGTCGCAGGTCCCGCCCCCGGCCGGCGCACCGGCCGGACCCGTGTCCGACTCCGACAGGCGATGAGGTCAGATGCCGAAGTCGAAGGTCCGCAAGAAGGCGGCCTACACCCCTCCCCCGGTCAGCCGCACCCCACAGAAGGTCGCGGGGCCGACGCACCCCGCCTACATCGCCGTCATGGTCGCGATGTGGATCCTCGGTCTCGCCTGGCTGGTGATCAACTATCTGGCGGGTCCGTCCATCCCGTTCATGCTCGCGCTGGGGAACTGGAACTTCATCATCGGGTTCTCACTCATCGTGATCGGCCTTCTCATGACCATGCGGTGGCGTTGACCAGCGGAAATACACGGATGTGAGTTGTCCACCATGTGGATGGACCCTGTGGACAACGTCGCATGACCACGCAGGGTGATCGACTTCGGTGGTCGACGCCGGTGGGCACGGTCGTCGCACTCTGGGTGCTGGCGGTCGCCGCGACCGGCTGGTCGGTCGCGGTGCTCGTCTCCGGGGCGGAGGCGGCCGGCGCGCTCGTCGCGGGTGTCGCGGCGCTCGGTCTCGCCCTGGCCGCGGCGTCGGGAACCCGTGCCCAGCCCCGGCTGGAAGCCGGTCCCGAGGGGCTGATGGTCCGCAGGCTGACCTGGACCCGGCACGTGCCCTGGAGCCGGGTGGACGACCTGCGCCTGCTGCGGACCCGCAGGCTGGGCCGCGAGTCGGTGCTGCTGGAGCTGGAGCTGCGCGACGTCGACGACCACGAGCGGCTCGTCATCCTCGGCCGGGCCGAGCTGGGCGCCGACCCGGTCGAGGTGTTCGACGACCTGTCCGCCCTGCGCCCGGGACACCGCCCCGGCGACGCCGGCCCGACCGGCCCCTGACCCCCGGTCCGGCGTCTCCACGGACACCGCAGCGCCGAGAGGTCGGGGACCCACCCCTGGCGACGGCGGGGCAGGGTCAGACGCCCGCGGCCGCGAGCAGCCCCGCGGCGCGCACCACGATCAGCACGACCGCGAGTGCGGTCAGCCCGGAGACCGCCAGCGCCTGGGTCCGCCTGCGCTGCGGGGACCCCGTCCCGAGGTGGACCAGCGCCGCGGTGACCGCGGCGCCGAAGACCAGCCCGCCGAGGTGCCCCTGCCAGGAGATGCCCTGGATGCTGAAGCTGATCACGGCGTTGATCGCGATGAGGGCGACGACCTGCCCGGTCGGCAGCTTCAACCGCCGCAGCAGGACGAACAGTGCCCCCATCAGCCCGAAGACCGCACCGGAGGCACCCGCGGTCAGCCCGTTGGGAGCACTGAACAGCATGACCGCGGCCGCTCCGCCGAGCATGGACACGCCGTAGACGGCGACGAACCGGGCCCGCCCCAGCACCGTCTCGACCTCACGGCCGATGATCCACAGGGCGTACATGTTGAACGCCAGGTGCAGCGGGCCGATGTGCAGGAAGCCCGAGGTGATGATCCGCCAGTACTCGCCGTCGGCGACCCGGAGCGGGACGAGCCCGCCGGCCTCGAACAGGGGCGACAGGAAGTTGGACATCACGCTGCCCGCCGTGACCGCGGTGATCACGTAGACCACCACGTTCGCGACGATCAGCCCGGGGACGACCACCGGCTTCCCGGTGCGGCTCGCCCCGGCGACGGTGCGTCGTCGCGGGGTCGTCCGTGCGGCCTCGGCGAGGCAGTCCACGCAGTGCTGACCGACCGGGGCCGGCTGCAGGCAGGCGGGGCAGGCGGGCCGGTCGCAGCGCGAGCAGGCCAGCCCGGTGGGGCGGTCGGGGTGCCGGACGCACACCGTCGCGCCGCCGGGGCCGGGCGGGGCGCCGGGCCCACCGCCCGGGCCGGTCTCCCCGGATCCGTACGGCGAGGGTCCGTACGGCGCGGATCCGTAGGGCGTCTGCCCGTACGGCGTCGCCGGCCCGGGACCGCCCGACGGCGGACCGCCCGGCGCGCCCGGCGGCGGCCACTGGGGCTGCGGGTAGCCGGGCGGCGCCGGGTAGTACGGCGTGCCCGCGGGGCCGGGGGAACCCGGCCCGCCCTCGGGCTCGCCGGATGCCCCGGATCCGCTGCTGTCGGGTCGTCCGTTCACCACGGCCGGTCCACTCGGTGGTCGGAGACCTGCGAGGTCAGGACTGCTCGATCTCGATCTTCTCGATGACCACGTCGGTCAGCGGCCGGTCGGCCTGGCCGGTGGTGGTCTGGGCGATGGCGTCCACGACGGCCCGCGACTCGGCGTCGGCGACCTCACCGAAGATGGTGTGGCGCCGGTTCAGGTGCGGGGTGTTGCCCACCGTGATGAAGAACTGCGAGCCGTTGGTGCCCGGCCCGGCGTTGGCCATGGCCAGCAGGTAGGGCCGGTCGAACTTGAGGTCCGGGTGGAACTCGTCGCCGAACTGGTAGCCCGGGCCACCGCGACCGGTACCGGTCGGGTCGCCGCCCTGGATCATGAAGCCGCTGATCACCCGGTGGAAGATCGAACCGTCGTAGAACGGCCCGGAGTCTCCGCCGCTGGCGTTCGGGCCCGTGTAGTCCTTGCTGCCCTCCGCGAGGCCGACGAAGTTCGCGACCGTCTTCGGCGCGTGGTCGCCGAACAGCACGACGCGGATGTCGCCCTCGGAGGTGTGCAGGACGGCCGTCGTCTTGGCGTTCTCTGGTTCCGTCACGACTACCATCGTGCCAGTAAGCAGCCGCATCCGTGGGAAGCAGGTCCGGAACATGAGTGCCGAGAGGAAGCGGGCCCGTGCCCGCAAGGACGCGACCGAGGCCGTACACACCTTCGCCGACGCCGGCCGGATCGCCGGTGGCGCGGTCACCGACGCCGTGGCCGGAGGGGTCTCGACGCGTCTGTCCGACCTGTCCGACGTGGTGTCCGGCTCGGTGCACGACGCCCGCCACGCGCTGGCCGAGATCGTCGAGCCGACCCCGGCGCGGGTGCGCCGGGCCCCGTGGATCGTGGCCGTCCTGCTGCTGACCGCGGCCGCGGTGTGGGGCTGGGCGACGCTCCTGAAGCGCGAGCGCGAGGTGGACCCGGGACCCCGGTCCCGACGACCCCGCCGTCCGACGACCAGATCCACGGCAAGCCGATCGGTCAGGGCAGGTCGCAGACGAACGGCCACTGACCGCAGGGACCGTCCCGGAACGAGCGGGTCAGGACGGACGCAGAGTCCGCAGGAAGCCGGTCACGGCGGCCTCGTAGCCGTCGGGATCGGCGTTCCAGCTGCCGGTGTGCTCGGTCCCGGAGAACTCCCGGTAGGTGACCGGCCAGCCGTGCTCCGGGGCGGTCACGGCGAGGTCCCGGCTCAACGAGACCGGGACTGCGGTGTCGGCGTCGCTGTGCAGGACGAGCGTCGGGGGACGGATCGCGGGCGGACGCCGGACCAGGTCGAACCGGTCGAGGTCGATCCCGATCCGGCGTGCGGTGAACCGGGCCGCGACCCCGGCCAGGGTCGGGGGGAGACCGCGGTTGCGGGCCTGCCGGCGCAGCGTGCGACGCCAGTCGAGCAGCGGCGCGTCCCAGACCACGGCGTCGACGAGGTCGGCGTGCGGGGACCGGTCGAGGAACGCCCCGCCCACCGCGGCCCCCATCGACCAGCCGACCAGCACCAGCCGGCGCGCGCCGTGGACCAGGGCGTAGGCCGCGGCGGCGTCGACGTCGCGCCACTCGGTGTCGCCGAGGTGCGAGCGCCCGTCCGGTGACTCCGGGGCGGTCCCGTCCCCGCGGTAGCTGACGACGAGCTGGGTCAGGCCGGCCGCGTGCAGCGCGGGCAGGATCCGCAGTGCCTCGCGTCGGGTCCCGCCACGGCCGTGCACGCACAGCGCCCAGGTGTGCGGGTGCCCTCCGGCCGGGGCAGGGATGCGCCATGCCGGGGCCGTCCCGAGGTCGGTGGGCACCTCGACCTCGTCGAAGGGCAGCCCTCGTGCGGACGGGTCCGGGTCGAACGGGCCGGCGTCGAGCACGGCGGGGCCGATCGCGGGGACCGGGCCCGCACGGAGCTCACGGACGACCGTGCGGCGCCCGCGGTCCAGGACCGGACCGACGACGGCCAGCCCGGCCGGGCCGCGCAGTCCCCACACACCCGGCTGCGCGGACAGCCGGGTCCGCGCCAGCTCGACGGTGCCGTCCCCGGCGGCGACGACCCGCTCGGGCAACCCCGGGTGCGGCGACGGGTGCAGCAGGATCGTCGAGTAGTGCCAGCCGATCGCGGCCGCGGCGGTGCCTCCCGCCCCGCCCAGGACCCCGGCCAGCGCACCCGCGACGGGTACCGAAGGACGAACGGAGTGGCGGACGGAGGGGCTCGGCGCGCGCACGCCCTCATCCTGCTCCCCCGCGTACGAGCACCGCGAGTGGACCACCGGAAGCATTCAGGAGCGACGATCACTCGCCCATACGTGCGAGACCCCTCTCAGGTTGCCACCCGTACGGGTGAAGATCACTGTCGATCGACTGCGCACCGCAACCGCTTGATGTGGATCTCGTTGTCCCCCGGCGAGGGTCGTCCGTCGACCCTCCGCTCCCCCGATCCCCCTTGGAAGGACGTGCGCATGAACTCGCTCGCCCGTACCGCCCTGCGGCTGTCCCTCACCGGCGCCGGCATCGCCGCGCTCGGCGCCGGTCTCGTCGGCCAGGCCTCGGCCGCCGAACTTCCCGAGCTGCCCGAGCTCCCGGCCGCCCCGGACACCTCCGCCCTGACGGACGCCGCGGACAGCGCCGGCTTCGGGGAGCTGCAGATCCCGGACGCCGAGGCCCTCGGTCTGCCGGAGCTGCCCTCGACCGACTCGCTGCCGAGCGCGCCGTCGCTGCCCGGCACCGACGACCTCCCCACCGCCTCGCCGCAGGCCGAGGACGCCCCCGAGCTGCCGTCCACGGACGACCTGCCCGAGCTCCCCTCGGTGGGCGACGCCGGCCTCCCGTCGGTCGACGACACGGGCGCGCTGCCCCTGTTCGAGGTCCCAGCCGTCATGCACATCGAGGCGCCGACCGGCTCCTGACGTCGGTCCGCGGGTGCCGGACCCCCGACCGGCACCCGCGACCACGCCCGTCCGGTGTCCCCGACGACCGGGGCACCGGGCGGGCGGTCGTGTGCGGGCTCAGGGGCGGCCGTGCCGCGGGCGCGGCGGCGGCGCCGGGACCACCGGCGCGCGGACGAGGAGCTCGTAGCGGTCGAAGGATCCCTCGTCGTCGACGACGTGGCGCAGGAACCGGAACCCGGCCCTCCGCGCGACCCCGACCGATGCGGTGTTCTGCGGGTCGACGTCGATCGAGATCCACCGCACGTCACCACGTTCGCCCAGGTAGCGGGCCGCGAGCCGGACCGCGCGGGTCGCGAGGCCGCGACGGCGGTACGCCGCGTAGACGCCGTAGGACAGACCGGCCCGGCCCCCCGCGGGGTCGAGGTCGACGTCGATGGTCCCGGCGAGGACGGCGCCGCCGTCCACTCGGATCCCGAAGCTCAGCTTCGGCCCGTCGTCGGCCCAGCGTTCGATCGCACGACGGACGTGGGCGCGGGCGGTCGCCGGGGTCGCGGGTGCGCCACCGAGCCAGCGGACGATCTCGGCGTCCTCACCCGCGAGGTGGGCCGTCACGTCGTCCCAGCCGAGCGGACTGAGGACGACGACGCCGTCCGCCAGCATGTTGGAGGGACGCGACACGGGACCATCCTGCCCCAGACGTCGCCGTGCGTGATCGGGTACTCCCCTCCGGGGTTCCCCGTCAGGACGACGGCGCCTCGCGCACCCGGTAGCGCATGAGGAGCGTGTCGTCCCCGGTGACGACGCTGACAAGCTCCAGGCGCGCCGGATCCATGCCGGCGCCGCGGGCGATCCGCCCGGCCTCCCCGGAGACGAGGAACGGAGCGAGGGTCAGCCGCAGCTCGTCGACCAGGCCCGCCTCGGCCAGGCTGCCGAACAGCGCGGGCCCGCCCATGCAGTTGATCCGGCGCAGCCCGCGCTCCCCCAGCGCCGCGACCGCCACGGCGAGGTCGACCGACTCGTCGCCGGTGAGCACGACCTCGGCGCCGGCGTCGGCCCACCGGCCGCGCAGGTCCGCGGGGACCGACTCGCAGGTGAGCACGACCGTGGGGACCACGGTGTCGGTCAGCACCGGCGACGACGGATGGAGGGACTTCCCCGACGAGGTGACGACCGCCGTCGACGGCAGCTCCGACAGCCCGAAGCGGCGGCGCCGGTCGTCCATCCGGTCGTTGTGCTTGACGCCCGTGAACCCCTCGGCGGTGGCCGTCCCGGCCGCGACGAGCACGACGTCGGCCAGGTCGGTCCCCAGGTCGAGCACCGCACGGTCGGGCGGGGTGGACAGCCCGGCCGAGCTGCCCTGGACCTCGACGGCCCCGTCCGCGCTGGACACGAAGTTGACCGACAGCCGGAGCCGGTCGTCCGGGTAGGCGTAGAGCCGTTCGAGCTGCTCGGTCGACAGCGGCCCGGCGTCGGCCACCGGGAAGATCTGGTGGATCGTGCTCACGCGAGCAGTCTCACCGCCCGCGAGGGATTCCGCTCGCCACGGACGATGGCGACCATCTCGCAGGTCTCCCGGGTGGCCCGGGCCTGGTGGGCGCGCACCATGGCGACGCCGCGGTCGGCGGCCAGCGCCGTCGCGGCGAGGGTCCCGGTCAGCCGCTCCTCGAGCGGCACGGCCAGGGACTCGCCGACGACGGTCTTGTTCGACATCGCCAGCAGCACCGGCCAGCCGGTCGCGACCATCTCGTCGATGCCGCCCAGGACCTGCAGGCTGTGCAGGGTGTTCTTGGAGAAGTCGATCGCCGGGTCGATGAGGATCCCGCCGGCGGGCACGCCCGCGGCGACGGCCTTCTCCGCGAGCGCGACGGTCTGGTCGATGACCGTGCGCAGGACGTCGGTGTAGCGCGGGCGGTGCGGCTCGGTGCGCGGGTCGACGTGGTCGGTGTGCGCGCTGACGTAGCCGGCGCCGTACCGGGCGGCGACGTCGAGGATCCCGGCGTCGGCGGCCGCCCAGTTGTCGTTGACCAGGTCGGTGCCCGCCGCGCAGACCGCATCGGCGGGTCCGGCGCGGAAGGTGTCGACCGAGATCGCGACGTCGGGGAACGTGTGGCGCGCCCACTCCACGGTCGGCACGACCCGGTCGATCTCCTCCTGCTCGGAGACCTCGGTGCCCGGACTGGCCGGGACGCCGCCGATGTCGATGACGTCGGCACCCTCCCGGACGACCGCGGTGATCCGGTCCCGGGCGGCCTGCTCGGCGAAGGTGACGCCGTGGTCGTAGAACGAGTCGGGGGTCCGGTTCACGATCGCCATGACCATCGCCCGGTCCCGGTTCCAGGTACGTCCACGGAACGTCACGCTCGGCACGTGGTCTCCTCACAGCACGGGCGGGCCCGCTGCAGGACCCGGTTGGATCTCCATCCTCCCCGGGGCCCGGCGTGCGTGCCCACCCCGACGGTCATCGGTCGCGTGTGTGGTCCCGCAGCGGCAGCTCGGTGGCCCCCCGCGGCCCGGTCGCGATGCCGGTCGCGACCTGTTCCAGCAGCCGTGCCTCGTGCACGCCACCTTCTCGTCGGTCCGCCGAAAAGCACGATGCGCGTGACGGAGCCACGGACCGCACAGCCGTCACCGGTCCGGTCCGGTCCGCCGATCGTCGCGGCGGACCGGACCGCCGAGGTCACGACAGGTGCTTCCCGGAGATCGCGCGGGCGATGACGAGCTGCTGGATCTGCTCGGTGCCCTCGAAGATGTCGTAGATCTTCGAGTCGCGGTGCATCCGCTCCACGGGGTGCTCGCGCGAGTAGCCCGCGCCGCCGAGGATCTGGATGGCGCGCTCGGTGGCCCACACCGCGACCCGGCCGGCCTTGAGCTTGGACATCGACCCCTCGCCCGCGGTGAACGGGACGTTGTTGCGGCCCATCCACGCGGCCCGGTGCACGAGCAGCCGGGCGGCGTCGATCTCGGTCCTCATGTCCGCGAGGGTGAAGGAGATCGACTGGTTCTCGATGATCGGGCGGCCGAAGGCGACCCGGTCCTTGGCGTACTCCAGGGCGTACTCGTAGGCGGCGCGGGCGATGCCGATCGCCTGCGAGCCGACCGTCGGACGGGACAGCTCGAAGGTCTGCATCGCGGCCGAGCCCTTCGACTTCTCCCCCGACCGGGCGCGGGCGAGCCGCTCGTCGAGCTTCTCCTTGCCGCCGAGCAGGCAGGAGCCGGGGAGCTTCACGTCGTCGAGGAAGACGTCCGCGGTGTGCGACGCGCGCAGACCCATCTTCTTGATCTTACGGGTGGACTCCAGGCCTGGAGTGTTCGGCGGGACGACGAACGCGGCCTGCCCCTTGCCGCCCAGCTCCTGGTCCACGACGGCCTGCACCACGTGGATGTTGGCGATGCCGCCGTTGGTCGCCCACGCCTTCTGGCCGGTGAGGGTCCACTCGTCCTTGGCCTCGTCGTAGACGGCGCGGGTGCGCATCGCCGAGACGTCGGAGCCGGCTTCGGGCTCGGACGAGCAGAACGCTCCGACCTGCGGCTCGGAGGCGTCGCCGTAGCACTGCGGGATGAACTCGACCATCTGCTCGGGGGTGCCCGAGGCGAAGATGCCGGCGACCGCGAGGGTGGTGCCGAAGATCGCCATGCCGATCCCGCCGTCGCCCCAGAAGAGCTCCTCGTTGACCAGCGGCATGGACAGGCCGGTCTCGTCACCCCAGAAGGAGGCGAGGGTCTCGAAGTTGTAGAGCTCGATCTTCGCGGCCTCCTGCAGGATCGGCCACGGGGTCTCCTCGCGCTCGTCCCACTCGGCGGCGGCCGGGCGCACGACGTCGGCGGCGAAGCCGTGCACCCATTCCTGCAGCTCGCGGTGCTCCTCGGACAGTTCGAAGGAAGTCATCTCAGCTCTCCGCTGGTCGGTCGCGGTTCTCGTCAGGCAGACGGGATCTGGAACATCTTCTGCAGAGCGGTCGCGAAGCCGACGTCGCCGGAGACCTTGAGCTTGCGCGTCATGAACAGGGTCACCGGGTTGGCGTTGTTCGTCGCGACCTTGAGGAACTCGGTGCCGGGCATGGTCAGCGCGGTGCGGGGGTCCTCGTCGGTGCCCTCGGTGACCGTGCAGGTGCCGTTCTGCATCACGGTCTGGAAGCTGTCGACCGTCGAGCCGTCCTTGATGTGCCAGTGCACGACCTGCCGGTTCCCCGTCGCGCCCTTGGACGAGTAGAACTCGCTCATCCGGCCGAAGATCGCCTCGAGCACCGGCCGGCGGACCTCGGACGACATCACGGTCGCCAGCTGCTGCTTCGATGCGGTCTTGACCAGGCGGGCGAACAGCGACGGGTCGACGTTCTTCGCGTTCCCGTCGCGCAGAGCCGTCCCGAGCGTCGCGATCAGCTGCTCGTCGGACAGGGACTTCGGGTCGACGCTGCGACCCAGCTCGTTGATGTCGACCGTGTCGGCCATCGCTCGTTCCACCTCGCCGTGGTTCACACAAGTGTCCGGTACTCGCCGTACCGGCTCGGGACGAGGCGTACTTTACGCAGCAGTAGCTAAGCTGTCGAGATGGCATCTGCACCCCGTCGCAGGCTCCCGCCCGCGCAGCGCGAGAAGCAGGTCCTCGACGCGGCGGTGCGCGTGTTCTCCCGGGACGGGTTCCACGACGCGTCGATGGACGGCGTCGCCGACGAGGCGGGGCTGTCGAAGCCGATGGTCTACACGCACGGCGGGGGCTCGAAGGAGGAGCTGCTGCGGCGGTGCATCCGCCGCGAGGCCGACCGACTGCTGGATTCGGTCTCCGGCGCCGCGGCAGGGGAGCCGGTCGACGCCGAGGTGCGCCTGCACCGCGGTCTCCGAGCGTTCTTCGCCAGTGTGACCACCCATCGCGACGGCTGGTCGGTGCTCTACCGCCAGGCCCGCACCGGCGCGCTCGCGGACGAGGTGCACGCGGCGCGCACCCGGATCGTCGACCGGGTGGCGCGGCTGCTGGCGGCCGAGCTGGCCGTCCCCGCGGGCGTGGACCCGGCGACGGTCACCGCCCCGCTCGCGGCGGCGCTGGCGGGCGCGGCCGAGGGACTGGCCGACTGGGCGGGCGACGGCGCGGACCCCGACGACCTCGCCTCGACGCTGATGACCCTGGTCTGGCCGGGCCTGGAACGCCTGCGCGGGTGAGCCGTCGGCGCCGCCCCCGCCGTGCGCTCAGCCCTCCGTCGCCGGCCGCGTCACGAGGCGCCGGGTGCGGTCCGGCAGCCGGTCGACGATGCGGCCGATCCGCTCGGTGGTGCCCTGCAGCGGCGCGAGCGCGTCGGCCAACACGCCGATCTGCCGGTCGAGCGCGTCGATCCGGGCCGCGACCGAGCGCAGGTCCGGGGCGACGGCGGTCAGCTGGCTCGCGGCCTGCGCGAGGTTGACGTCCAGCGCGGCCAGCCGCGGGGTCCCGTCGGCATCGGCGTCGGAGACGGCCGCCGCGATCCGCCGGACGGCGCCCTGGTCTCCGGTGGCCGCGGCCAGTGCCGCGAGGTCCTCGCGCACCGTCGCCAGCGCCCGCAGCGGCTCGACCGCCCCCGCGAGGGCCGCGAGGTCACCGGGGGTGCGGGCGAGCTCCTGCAACGGTCCGACCGCCTCGGCCAGACGTGCGAGGTCGGCCCGGGTCGCCGCCAGCTCGTGCACCGCGGGGACGGCGCCGGTGAGGCTCTCCAGGTGCTCGCGCGCCGCGGCCAGCTCCCGCAGCGGCTCCACCGCGCCGGCCAGCTGCGCCAGGTCGGCGCGGGTGGCGGCGAGCTCCTGGAGCGGGGCGACGGCGTCGGCGAGACGCTGCAGCGAGGTGACGGCCCCGGCGAGCGCGGCGAGGTCACCCGCGGCCGGTGCCAGCTCCCGCAGCGGTGCCGCGGCGCCGGCCAGCTCGTGCAGGTCCCCGCGCACCGCGGCCAGCTCGGACAACGGCCCGACGGCGGCGCTGAGCTCCCGCAGCGCCTCCACGGCCCCCGCCAGCTCCGACAGCGGGCCCACCGCGGCGCCGAGCTCCCGCAGCGCCTCCACCGCACCTGCCAGCTCCGACAGCGGACTGACGGCGCCCGCCAGCTCCTGCAGCGACGCCACCGCCCCGCCCAGCTCCCGCAGCGGCCCGACCGCGGCGGCGAGCTCGTGCAGGTCGCCGCGCACCGCGGCCAGCTCCCGCAGGTCCTCCCGCATCCCCGCCAGCTCGTGCAGGTCACCACGCACCGCAGCCAGCTCGTGCAGGTCCTCCCGGACCCCGGCCAGCTCGTGCAGGTCCTCGCGCACGCCGGCCAGGTGGTGCAGGTCCTCGCGCAGCCCGGCGAGCTGGTGCAGGTCGTCGCGGGCACCGGCCAGCTCGCGCAGTGGTCCGGCGGCCCCGGCCAGCTCGACCACGGCCGCGGTCAGCCGGTCGATCCGCTCGACGGTCACCGGGTCGTCCCACAACGTCACGACCCGGCCGAGCACGTCGTCGAGCACCGGGGCGAGGCCGGTCAGGGCGGCGTCGACACCGGCGATGCGCCGCGGCAGCGCGGCGACGTCGGCCGCGACCGACGGCATCGCCTCGACCGCGCGCGGGGCCTCGGCCAGCCAGCCGGGCAGCCGGCGGCCGATCTCCACGGCCGCGCCGACCGTGCCGAGGGCGGCGCCGATCAGCGTCCCGGTGACGCCCGCGGGCGACCAGGAGCTCGGGAGGGGCTGCTTCGCCATCGGTCTCCTCCGGGGCTCACGGGAACGGGCTCGGGTCAGCTTCGCAGATCCGGCGGCCCGGTGTACCGCTCGGTAGCCCCGTCAGTACGACGCGTCGTCCACCCGGGCCGCCGCGTCGCCGCCGGCGTCGCGGGCCGCGGCGTCGTCGAGGATCGTGGCGGTACCGCTGGTGCCGAAGCGGGTGACGCCCGCGGCGTGGAAGGCCAGCACGGTGTCGAGGTCCCGGACTCCGCCGGAGGCCTTGACCTGCACCTGCGGTCCGACGGTGGCGCGCATGAGGGCGAGGTGCTCGGGCGTGGCGCCGCCGCCGGCGAAGCCGGTGGAGGTCTTCACGAAGGCCGCGCCCGCCGACTCGGCGGCCCGGCAGCCGGCGATTACGTCGTCGTCGGACAGCAGCGCGGTCTCCAGGATCACCTTCACGACGCGGCCGTCGGCGGCCCCGACGACGGCGGCGATGTCGGCCTCGACGTCGTCGGTCAGGCCGCTCCGCAGCCGGCCGATGTTCAGCACCATGTCCAGCTCGGCGGCGCCGTCGGCGATCGCCTGCCGCGCCTCGGCGACCTTGGCCGCGGTGCTGGTCGTGCCGTGCGGGAAGCCGATCACGGTGCCGACGGCGACGCCGGTCCCCGCGAGCCGGGCGGCGGCGTGGGCGACGTCGGACGGGCGCACGCACACGCTGAAGATGCGGTAGCGCGCGGCGAGGTCGAGCTGGGCGTCGACCTCGGTGCGGGTCAGCTCGGGCTTGAGGATCGCGTGGTCGATCATCCCGGCGATCGCGGCGGCGGAGAGGGTCGTAGCGCTCACGGTGGTCCTTCGGGTCCCGGCGGGAGGATCGCCCCCGCGGGTGGTCGGCGGTCGGATGCGAAGGCTACGCGCCCACGACGCCGCCGATCAGCACATGCGGTGACGGCCACTCGCTGCGATGCTGGTCGGACGTACCGGAGATCCCGGTGGCCGAAGGGGGTTCTCGACCATGGCGGACGACGACCGCTCCGTGCCGGATGCCGCGCAGGCCGCCGCTCCCGGGCCGACGCTGCGCTTCGAGCAGTCCAGCCACCCGGCGGGCGCCACCGTGCTGCACGCGATCGGCGCCATCGACGACGACACCTCCCCCGACCTGTGGGTCGAGATGGGCATCTGGTCCGAGGCGGGCCCCGAGCTCATCCTCGACCTGACCCGCGTGGACTTCCTGGGGACGGCGGGGCTGAACTCGCTGCTCCAGTCGCGCGACATGATGGGCTCCGAGGGCAAGCGGCTGCGGGTGTACTGCGGGTCGGGCCGGCCCGCACGGCGCGCACTCCAGGTGACCGGCGCGATGGACCTGTTCGACGTCGTCGACCGGATCCCCGAGGAGCCGGCCTCGTCGCGGAACATGCTGTTCGGCGTGCCGGACCCGGACGTCCGCCTGAACGGTCAGCGCCGCTCGAACGACGAGTAGCCCGCGGCGGCCTCGTTGTCGCAGGCCCGCAGCAGGCCCGCGACCCCGCCGGGCACCGCGTACGGCGCGACCGGCTCCGCCGGGGACGACAGCGCCTCGATCGTCGACAGGCCGTCGGCGTCGAGGGCGCCGATCCCCCGGTCGACCCACTCGACCTGTCCCTGCAGGCAGGCCGCGTCGTTGCCGTACCCGAGGGTCGGCGCCAGCGGCGCGAACAGGTTCGGGAAGCCGGGGTGCGCCATCCCGAGCAGGCCCGGGCCGGTGCCGAGCAGCCGCCCGTCGCGGCCGACGACGTCGATCCCGGCCCGGGTCGCGCCCGGGTCGAACCCGGTGGCCAGCACGATCGCGTCCAGACCGACGACGGTCCCGTCGGCCAGCCCGACCCCCTCCGGCCGGATCCGCGTGACCGGGTTCCGGGCGACGGGGAGCACCTCGACGTCGTCGCGATGGAAGCTCTCCAGCCAGCCCTGGTCGGTCGCGACGGGGCGCAGGCCGTAGTCGTCGCCGTCCGGGACCAGCGCTGCCGCGAGGCGGTCGTCGCCCAGCCGCGCCCGCATCCGTTCCCGGACGACGGCGGCCGCCGCGGCCCGCAGTGCCGGGTCGGACGCGAGCCCGGCGAGCCGGGCCGGGTGCAGCGCCAGCGGGTCCTCGTCGTAGACCGTCCCCAGACTGTGGAGTCCTTTGTGGACAGACGGGTGCCCGGTGCCGGACGGTGTGGACCGGACCGCCTCGCGCATCGCGGGCAGCCGGTCGCGGTAGGCCGCGCGCTCCGGCCAGCCGAACATCGGGTTGGCCGCGGGCAGCACGAAACGCGGGGTCCGGGCCAGGACGGTGAGCCGGCCGACCCGCCCGGCCAGCGCCGGGACCAGCTGGACCGCGCTCGGCCCGCAGCCGACGACACCGACCCGCAGTCCGTCGAACTCGGGCCCTCGGGCGGGCCACGCTCCGGTGTGGACGACCGGCCCGGCGAAGTCCGACCGGCCGGGGACGGCGTCGGTGCGGGGCGCGGTGAACGCGCCCGTGCAGCGGACCAGGAACCGTGCCGACAGCTCGCCGTCGCCGGTGCGCACCCGCCAGCGCCCGCCGTCCCAGCGGGCGGCGGTGACCGGTGTGGACAGTCGCAGGTCGCGGTGCAGATCGAGCCGGTCGGCGACGAACCGCAGCCAGCGCAGTGAACCGTCCCGGCTTTACTGCCGGTGGTTTGGTGGCCAGTGATCATCTGGCCGATGGTTCTGTGTCAGCGTAGTGGGCTGCCTCGAACTCGGTGGGGCTGATCATGCCCAGACTTGAGTGCAGTCGGCGGTTGTTGTACCACTCGACCCAGCTGGCGGTGGCGTACTCGACGTCGGCGATCGTGCGGTAGGGGCCGTCGTGGAAGACTCGGGTGCGGATGCATTCGGCCTTGTAGAGGCCGTTGATGGTCTCCATCAGGGCGTTGTCGTAGGCGTCGCCGACGCTGCCGACCGAGGGCCGTATGCCCTCGAGGTGCAGGTGCTCGGTGAACCGCAGACTCGTATATTGCGACCCGGCATCGGAATGGCAGATCAGCTGGTCCCGGGCCACGGCTTTGCCCTCGTGGGCACGTCGCCACAGCGCCATCCGTAACGGCACGTCCACCAGCTCGACGTCACGAGTGAGCGCGGCGTGCCAGCCCACGATCTTCTGCGAGAAGCAGTCCACGATGAACGCCACGTAGGTGAACGACTGATACGTGCGCACGTAGGTGAAGTCGGTGACCCACTTGCTGTCGGGTGCTGAGGCGGTGAAGTTGCGGTCGAGCAGATCAGCGGCCCGCTGGGCGGTCGAGTCCGGGATGGTCGTGCGCGGCCGTTTCCCGCGGACCACTCCGGCCAGCCCCACCGAGCGCATCGCCCGGTCGACCGCTCCGAACCCAGCCTCGGGCAGCACCGTTCGACGGATCAGGGCCAGCATCTTGCGACGCCCATAAAGTCCCTCTGGGGCCAGCACCGGTTCGCCGGCGCGGTTGGTGGTGAACGCCGCCGCACGGACGGCGTCTTCGACCAGGGCGTCGGTGACGGTCCGGGCCGCGACCCGGCCGGCGGCGCCGTTCCTGGTGCCGGTCCGAGCGCACCAGGCCCGCAAGGTTCGTGCCGCGATCGTGAGCCCCAGGGTGTTGAGGGCAGCAAGGATCGACTCGACGGCATGACCAGCAGCCCGCATCTGATCGACGAACGCGACGATCAGCGGTTTCGGGGGTCGAGCTCCCCCACGAAGAAAATCGTCGCCGACTTGAGGACCTCGTTGACCTCGCGCAGGCGCTTGTTCTCCGCCCGCAACCGCCGCAGCTCCTCGCGGTCATCGCTGGTCACGCCCGCTACGACGCCGGTGTCGACGTCGTGCTGGGACACCCAGCGACGCACGGACTCACGCGACACCCCGAGTGACTCAGCGACCTGGACATGCACGGCACGCTCGGTCGAGTACGCCGAACGATGCTCGGTCACCAGACGCACAGCCTGGTGTCGACGACGGGCTCAGACTGACCCCCTAGCGTCGGCTTGGGATTGACCCCCTCTGCACGACGCTGAGGGGGTGTTGTCGGTGGAGGACTGGGCCGAGATCCGTCGTCTGCATCGGGCCGAGGGTGTCCCGATCAAGGAGATCGCCCGCCGGCTGGGGGTGGCCCGCAACACGGTGCGCTCCGCGTTGCGGGCGCCGGGCCCGCCGAAGCGGGAACGGGGCCCGCGGGGATCGCTGGCGGATGCGGTCGAGCCGCAGGTGCGGGCATTGCTGGCGCAGTTCCCACGCATGCCGGCCACGGTGATCGCAGAGCGGATCGGGTGGGAGCACTCGCTGACCGTGCTCAAGGACCGGATCCGCCAGATCCGCCCCGAGTATGTCGGGATCGACCCGGTCGACCGGGTCGCCTACGCACCGGGCGAGATCACCCAGTGCGACCTGTGGTTCCCCGAGACCACGATCCCCGTCGGCCCAGGCCAGGAACGGGTCCTACCGGTGCTGGTGATGACGCTGGGCTACTCGCGGTTCTTGTCCGCGACGATGATCCCCTCGCGCCAGGCCGGGGACATCCTGTCCGGGATGTGGCAGCTGATCAGCGACGTCGGGCGGGTGACCCGCACGCTGGTCTGGGACCGGGAGTCTGCGATCGGCGGGACCGGGCGGGTCTCGGCACCGGCCGCTGCGTTCGCCGGCACTCTGGCCACCCGGATCCGGCTTGCCCCACCGCGGGATCCGGAGTTCAAGGGGCTGGTCGAACGCAACAACGGCTACTTCGAGACCTCGTTCCTGCCCGGACGTCGCTTCGCCTCCCCAGCCGACTTCAACCACCAGATCGACGACTGGCTGGCCCGGGCCAACACCCGCACCGTCCGAGCGATCGGCGGCCGCCCGGTGGACGTGCTCGCCCACGACTACGCGGCGATGACTCCGCTGCCGCCGCTGGACCCGCCGATCGGGCTGGCCCAGCGGATCCGGCTGGCACGGGACTACTACGTCCGCGTCGATGCCAACGACTACTCCGTGGATCCGCAGATGATCGGCCGGTTCGTCGATGTCGCCGCCTCACCGCGCGAGGTCGTCGTCTACTGCGCCGGCCAGGTCGTCGCCCGTCACGACCGCAGCTGGGCCCGCCACGCGGTGATCACCGACCCGGCGCACCAGCACACCGCCGCGGCGATGCGCCGCGCCCTGGCCCACGACCGCAACACCCGACAGGCCGCAGCACGCCGTCACCTCGACGGCCACCCGGTGACCCTGCGCGCACTGCCCGACTACGACGCCCTGTTCGGTGTCGACTTCGTCTCCACTGCCGAGGAAGCGAGCAGCTCATGACAACCACACCACCGAAGATCACCACCGACCCCGCTGGGAGCTCGGGGCCGGCCGGTCCGGTGCTGGCCGCGGTCCCCGACGGACTGCCGGCGATGATCGCCTACCTGACCCGGGTCCTGAAGACCCCGACCATCGCGGCCAGCTGGGAACAGCTTGCCGCCCAGGCCCGTGAGGAGAACTGGTCGCACGAGGAGTATCTGGGCGCGCTGCTGCAGCGCCAGGTCGCCGACCGCGAGTCCAAGGGCACGGTCATGCGGATCCGCACCGCGCACTTCCCCCAGGTCAAGACCTTGGAGGACTTCAACCTCGACCATCTGCCCTCGCTGCGCCGCGACATCCTGGCCCACCTGGCCACGAGCACGTTCGTCGCCAAGTGCGAGAACGTGATCCTGCTCGGCCCGCCCGGGATCGGGAAGACCCACCTCGCGATCGGGCTCGGCGTCAAAGCCGCCCACGCCGGCTACTCGGTCCTGTTCGACACCGCCAGCAACTGGATCACCAGACTCGCCGCCGCGCACCAGAGCGGCCGGCTCGAGGCCGAGCTGAAGAAGATCCGCCGCTACAAACTGATCATCATCGACGAGGTCGGCTACATCCCGTTCGACCAGGACGCAGCGAACCTGTTCTTCCAGCTCATCGCTTCCCGCTATGAACAAGGCAGCGTCATGGTCACCAGCAATCTGCCCTTCGGCCGCTGGGGCGAGACCTTCTCCGACGACGTCGTCGCCGCAGCCATGATCGACCGCCTCGTCCACCACGCCGAAGTCCTGACCCTGTCCGGGGACTCCTACCGCACCCGCGCCCGACGCGAGCTCCTGGCCAAACACAACCGCGCCAGCAACGACTGACCATCACCACACCACGCCGGGGGTCAGTTCCAATCCGTCGCTACGGGGTCACTCCCAACCCGCCGTTGACAGCGGGCTGGGCTTTGGTCCATCGTGGGCGGGTGGCTCGGCGTAAGCGGCGGTACCCCTCGGACGCCAGCGAAGCCCAGTGGGCGTTGATCGAGCCGTTGCCGCCCGAGGCGGGGTCGGGTGGACGCCCGGAGAAGCACCCGCGCCGCGACGTGGTCGACGCGATCCGGTCTGCGGATCTTGGACTCGGGCGCGAAGTGCCGCTTCGGGCGGTCTGATCTGTAGACGGGTGAAGGCCTCCCGGGTGTGGAGTGGAGCTGTCGAGGAACCGCTCCGCCACCCAGGGAGGCCTTCGTGGCTCACGGTACCCACTCCAACGCCGCTCTCACCCCGCGCGCCCAGCTGCGGCTCGCTCGACTGGTCGTCGATGACGGCTGGTCGGTGGCCCGCGCCGCGGAGCGCTACGACGTGTCGTGGCGTACCGCGAACAAGTGGGCCGCCCGCTACCGCGACGAAGGCCAGGCCGGCATGCATGACCGGTCCTCGGCCCCGCATCGTCAGCCGAACCGGACCCCGGCACCGGTCGTGCGCAAGATCGTGCACCTGCGCTGGAAGCAGCGCCTGGGGCCGGTCGAGATCGCCGACCGGCTTGCCATGGCCTCCTCGACCGTGCACGCGGTCCTGACCCGCTGTCGGATCAACCGACTGACCCACATCGACCGAGCGACCGGTGAACCGATCCGCCGCTACGAACACCCCGCACCCGGCGACCTGATCCACGTCGATGTCAAGAAGCTGGGCAGGGTCCCTGATGGCGGAGGGTGGCGCTACGTCGGACGCCAGCAGGGCGAGCGGAACCGCTCAGCCACCGTCGAACGCACCGGGACACCGCGCAGCAAATGGCGCGACCCGGTGATCGGGACCTGCTACCTGCACACGGTGATCGACGATCACTCCCGGGTCGCCTACGTCGAGGACCGCGACCGCGGTCCTGCGCAACGCCGTGGCCTGGTTCGCCGCCCGCGGGGTCACGGTCAAGCGGGTGATCAGCGACAACGGCGCCTGCTACAAGTCCCATCTCTGGCGAGACACGTGCGCCGAGCTGGGCATCACGGCGAAGAAGACTCGCCCTTACAGACCGCAGACGAACGGGAAGATCGAGCGTTTCCACCGCACGCTGGCCGAGGGCCGGGCGTTCAAGAAGTTCTACAACTCCGAGTCAGCCCGCCTCGCCGCACTGCCGGGATGGGTCCATGAGTACAACCATCACCGGCCCCACTCCGCGGTCGGCAACGCAGCACCCATCACCAGACTGAACAACCTGGCTGGGCATCACAACTAGCTGATTATCAGCCCGCTTTCGCGGAACACTATCGAGTGGCGAGCCACCCCTCGACGCCACACGACGACATGTCTTGAGTCATCGGCTACCGACGCTGCCGTCAGACATCGAGCAACTGCTCGTGGAACCCGCCGAAGCCGCGGACCGGGTCGACGATGTGGATCTCCAGGATCCAGTGGCACACCTTCCCGGACGGCGAGAGCCGCCGCAGCGGAGCCGTGTTGCCGGTCGTGATGTAGCTGTGGCGCTCCTCGCCGTCGATCCGCTCGTGCGGGAACTCGCCCACGAGATGGCCCGCGTGGGTCTCGGGGTGCGCCCACCCGGCCGCGGCGATCAGCTCCAGGACGTGGTCGTACAGCTGTTCACCGGTGACGTCCGGGCGCGTGCGGAAGTGGTCGCGGCCCGCCGCCCAGAGGCGCGGCAGGTCGTCGGCGAGCCGGTGGCGGTCCGGGTCGTCACCCAGGACGAAGGTGCGGCCGAAGTCGGCCTCCCACTCGTCGAAGATCGGACCGAAGTCGAGGAAGGCGATGTCGTCCGCACCGAGGGTGAGGTCCGGCGGGTTCTCCCGGTACGGGTGCACGGTATTCGGTCCGGACCGGACGATCCGCTTGTGCCAGAACCGCCGGATGCCGAACATCTCGGCCGCCAGGTCGCGGACCCGGTCCGACAGCTCACGTTCGGTCACCCCGGGGACGATCAGCCCGCGGGCGAGCACCTCGTCGAACAGCGCGGACGCCTTCGCCTCCGCATCCCGCAGGGACGTCACGCGGACCTGCTCGGCCGTGGTCATCGTCGGCTCCTCATCCTCTCGACCGCAACGTTCGATGCTTCCGCGCAAGCGGTTCGAAATCCACGATAACAACGCATTCGCGGATCTGGGGTCGAACCTGTCGGGTCGCGGGCCCGAACGCTGCTCGACCCGCCGCCGAGGCGCCCGACGGACGGAACCGCGATGCTCACACTCGTACTCATCGGCCTCGTCGGGGGCCTGATCACCGGGATCTCCCCGTGCATCCTGCCCGTCCTCCCGGTGATCTTCTTCGCCGGTGGGACGTCGAGGACCGCCGCCCCGGACGACACCGTCGTCCCCGACGCGGACGGGACGACCGGCACCGGCGTCGCGGTCGCCGAGCGGCGGGAGACCCGGCGCCGGCGCAACCTCCGGCCGTACGCGGTGATCGCGGGGCTCGTCGTCAGCTTCAGCTTCTTCACCCTCGCCGGCTCCCTGCTGATCAGCCTGCTGGGCCTCCCGGCCGACGTGCTGCGGATCGCCGGCCTCACCGTGCTGGTCCTGATCGGGCTGGGCCTGATCTTCCCCCGCCTGGAGGAACTGCTGGAGAAGCCGTTCTCCCGGATCCCGCAGCGGGCTCCGAACCAGGAGGGGGGCGCGTTCGTCCTGGGTCTCGGGCTCGGCCTCCTCTACGTGCCGTGCGCGGGTCCCGTGCTCACCGCCATCACCGTCGCAGGAGCGACCGGCGACGTCGGCCTCCCGACGGTCGCTCTCACCCTCTCGTTCGCGGTCGGAGCGACGCTGCCGCTTCTGGTGTTCGCGCTGGCCGGACGCCGGGCGTCCGAGCGTGTCGCCGCCTTCCGGACCCGGGCCCGGCTCGTGCGCGCCGTCAGCGGGGTGGTCATGCTGCTGCTCGCCGTCGCGCTCGCGTTCAACCTGCAGGAGGTCGTGCAGCGCGCGATCCCCGACTACACCGCGGGCCTCCAGAAGGAGGTGGCGAACAACGACGCCGTGCGCGAGGCGGTCGCACCGCGCCTGAGCGTCTACGGCAACGGCAGCAACGAGGCCCTGAGCCGGTGCGCCGACGGGGCGGCCGCACTCGCCGACTGCGGTCCGGCCCCGGACTTCGCCGGGGTCACGCGGTGGTTCGACACCGCCCGTCCCTCCGGACTCACCGCCGCGGACCTGCGCGGCAAGGTGACCCTGATCGACTTCTGGACCTACTCCTGCATCAACTGCCAGCGCAGCATCCCGCACGTCAAGGCGTGGGACACGGCCTACCGCAGCGCCGGACTACAGGTCGTCGGGATCCACACCCCCGAGTTCGCGTTCGAGAAGGACCCGGCGAACGTCGCGGCGGGCATCGACCGGTTCGGGATCACCTACCCGGTCGCGATGGACAACGACTACCGGATGTTCAGTGCCTACCGGAACCAGTACTGGCCGGCCCGGTTCCTCATCGACGGGCGGGGCACGGTTCGCGCCTACAAGCTCGGCGAGGGCGACTACGACGTGACCGAGACCCAGATCCGGCAGCTCCTCCAGGACGCCCGACCCGATGTGACCCTCGCCCCGCGGACCGACGTGGACGACGCGACCGTCACCGACCAGCGCACCACCCGCGAGACGTACCTGAACTCGCGCCAGATCATCAACTACCAGGGCGCGCGGCTCGCACCACGCAAAGCGACCGCGGGCTACGTCCCGTCCTCGGACCTGCCGAAGGACGCCGTGACGATCGGCGGCACCTGGACCTCCGAGTACGACCATCTGCTGGCCGGACCCGGAGCGACGATCGACCTGCACTACGCGGCGCGCAACGTCTACGTCGTGCTCGGCGGAAGCGGCACCGCGACGGTCGAGATCGACGGCGTCGGATCCCGGAGCGTGCCGATCGACGGACCACCGCGGATCTACCCACTGATCGAGGAGCCCGAGCTACGCGACACGACCCTGCACCTGGGACTGAGCGAGGGACTGACGGCCTACGTCTTCACCTTCGGCTGACCCGGTGCGGCCCGGCCGTCGTCGAGGTCGTCGGCGGCCCCACCGGCCGCGACCGCGTGCAGGAACGCGCGGGCGACGTGGGAGGCCGGACCGTGGTCGCCGAGGCGCAGCCCCACCGTCGGGCGCGGGCCGTCGCCGTCGATCGGGAGCGCCCGCATCCCCTCGGGGACGCCGAACGCCCGCAACCAGGTGTGGGCGATCACCGCCGACCACCGCGTCGTCGCGAGGTGCGCGTAGACCGCGGCGACGGTGTCGGACTCCACCACGATCCGAGGGACGCCGCCGGCCCCGCGGATCGCGTCGTCGACGAGACGGCGGTTCTGCATCCGGGGCGTGAGCGCGCAGAGTTCGACACCGGACAGATCGGCCCAACGCAGGGTGTCGCGCCCGGCGAACGGTCCGTCCGTGGGCCCCAGGAGCAGGTACCGCTCGCGATAGAGCGGGAGCACGGACGTGCCGCGCTCGTCGCCCGCCATGTAGGTCAGGCCGGCGTCGAGCTCGAACTCGGCGAGTCCCCGGTCGATCTCACGGGCCGACAGGACCTCGATCCGGACACCGGCGCGCGGATGGGCACCCGTCCAGGCGATGGTGAGCGCCGGGGTCGCCGGCACGGCGGTGGGGATCGCGCCGAGCCGGACGACGGCCGAGACCCCGTCGCGCATGCGGTCCAGGTCGTCGCGCAGGGCATCTCTCTCGGCGAGGATGCGGTGCGCCCACCCGACGACCCGTTCCCCCTCGGCCGTGAAGCCCTCGAACCGGCGGCTGCGCTGCACGATGGTCACACCGAGCTGCCGCTCCAGTGCCTGCAACGCGGCCGACAACGTCGACTGCCCGGCGTGGCAGGACTCTGCGGCCCGGCCGAAGTGTCGTTCACGGGCGAGGGCGACGAGGTACTCGAGCTGCCTCAGCTGAACGTCGCCGGCCACCGGAGAAGCCTAGCGAACCACGGACGATCGACTCCCTCGATCACACCATCAAGAGGCTTCATTCCTACGCAATTGCGGCGGCGGCTTTCCAGAGCCAGTAGGACCGTTAATGCGGAATCTGCCGGACTCAAGGAGGAGCCATGGCCACCGTCCTCTGCGTGCTCTACGACGACCCCGTCGGCGGGTACCCGACCGAGTACGCCCGTGACGGACTGCCGCATCTGGAGCGCTACCCCGACGGTCAGACCCTGCCGACCCCGTCGGGAACGGACTTCGTCCCGGGCACGCTGCTCGGCAGCGTCTCCGGTGCGCTCGGGCTCCGGGACTACCTGGAGGGCCTCGGCCACACCCTGATCGTCACCTCGGACAAGGACGGCCCCGACTCGGAGTTCGAGCGACGTCTCCCGGAGGCCGACGTCGTCATCTCCCAGCCGTTCTGGCCCGCCTACCTGACGGCCGAGCGGATCGCGAAGGCCCCCAACCTGAAACTGGCCCTGACCGCGGGGATCGGCTCCGACCACGTCGACCTCGACGCCGCCATCGAGCACGGCGTCACCGTCGCCGAGGTCACCTACTGCAACTCGATCAGCGTCGCCGAGCACGTGGTGATGATGGTGCTGTCCCTGGTCCGCAACTACCTGCCGTCCCACCAGTGGGTCCTGGACCGGGGCTGGAACATCGCCGACTGCGTCGACCGGGCCTACGACGTGGAGGGGATGGACGTCGGGACGGTCGCGGCCGGGCCCATCGGCCTCGCCGTGCTGCGGAGCCTCGCCCCGTTCGACGTCCGCCTGCACTACACCGACCGGCACCGACTCCCCCGTGAGGTGGAGGAGGAGCTGAACCTCGCCTACCACCCCGACGCCCGGTCGATGGTGCCGCACTGCGACGTCGTCACCATCAACGCGCCACTGCACCACGAGACCCGCAACCTCTTCGACGACGACCTGCTCGCGAGCATGCGCCGGGGCATCTACCTGATCAACACCGCTCGGGCCCTGATCGTCGACCGCGACGCAGTCGTGCGGGCGCTGGAGAGCGGCCGGCTGGCCGGTTACGCCGGGGACGTCTGGTACCCCCAGCCCGCCCCCGAGGACCATCCGTGGCGCACCATGCCCCACCACGGCATGACGCCGCACATCTCCGGCTCGACCCTGTCCGCCCAGGCACGGTACGCGGCCGGGACCCGCGAGATCCTGGAGTCCTTCTTCGCGGGGACGCCGATTCGCGGCGAGTACCTCATCGTCGACGGCGGACAGCTCGCCGGCACGGGCGCGCACTCCTACAGCGCGAAGGGCTGAGTGATGCCGACCCGACTCGACGCCCGCCGTGCCGTCCTCGCCGCGAAGAAGCGGCTCGGGCTGCGCTGGGCCACCATCGCGGACGGTCTCGGCCGCTCGGTCGAATGGACCGTGTCCGCGCTGCTCGGCCAGCAGACGCTGACCGAACAGCAGGCGGTCACGGCCGGAGAGCTGCTGGAGCTCGACACCGGAACGGTGGAGGCACTACTGCTTCCACCGGTACGGGGTGCTGACGCGGTCGACACGACCGACCCGCTCGTGTACCGCCTCGCCGAGGTCGTCCAGGTCTACGGAACCACGATCTCGGAGCTGGTCCGGGAGGAGTTCGGCGACGGGATCGTGTCGGCGATCGACTTCGAGCTGGGGCTGGAGCGGGTGCCCGACCCCAAGGGCGACCGCGCGGTGATCACGCTGAACGGGAAGTTCCTCCCCTACGGACCTGGTGACGACCGGACCGCCTGACGGAGGGGCCGCCCCGGCCCACCCGTCAGGCCGTCACGGGTCGAAGTAGAGACCGTGGTGTGACCGGCAGCCCGGATTGAACGGTGCCCCGCACCCCGGGCAGCCGTCGACGGCGACGTAGGTGTCGATGCGCAGCTCCGTCCGGCACACCCCGCACAGCACCGCGCGCTCCGCCCTCGCGTCGGCCGGCCAGGTCCGGGCGGGGTGGTCGGCGGCCGCCGCGTGGCACCGGAAGCACGGGTAGTAGCGGTCGCAGCAGCGGAAGCGCACGGCGATGACGTCGAGCGGCCCGCCGTAGTGCGCGCACCGGGTCTGGTCGTCGACGAGGTCGCCGAACACCTGCGGCCCGGTCACGGGTGCACCTGCGGTCGCGCCCCCTGCCAGGCCGCCCACAGCCGGGCGTAGTGCCCGCCCGCGGCGACGAGCGCGTCATGGGTACCGGACTCGACGATCCGGCCGCCGTCCATGACCAGGATCCGGTCCGCCACGGCCGCCTGGCGGAGCCGGTGGACCACGACGAGCCCGCCGCGTCCACGCAGCACCGCCGCGGCCGCCTCCTCCAGCCGGGTCGCGTCCCGGCTGTCCGCCTCCGCGGTCGCCTCGTCGAGCAGGACGACCGCCGGATCGGCGAGCAACGCCCTCGCCAGCGCGACCTGGGCGCTGCGCGCCGGGTCGAGGTCGTGGCCCAGTTCACCCACCACGGTCGCGACCCCCTCGGGCAGCTCGTCGACCCAGTCCGCCCCGACGGCGCGCAGGGCGGCGTCGGCGTCGGCGTCGGTCGCGTCCGGCCGGGCCAGGCGCAGGTCCTCGATCAGCGGGCCCGCGAAGACGTGCGCCTCCTGGGTGACCAGCACGAGCGGGGCGTCGGGTCCCGGCACGGTGTCGGCCCAGATCACCCGGCCTGCGCTGGGCGGGACCAGCCCGGCCAGCAGCACGGCCAGGGTCGACTTGCCGGCCCCGCTGGCACCGACCAGCGCGACGGTCTCGCCGTCGGCCACCGACATCGACACCTCGTGCAGTACGGCGTCGTCCCGGCCGGGGTAGCGGTGGATGACCGCCTCGGCGCGCAGCTCGCCGGTGCGCGGTGCGGGCGCGGTCGGCTCGACCGGGCCGGTCGCTCCGATCACCCCGACGATGCGCTGCAGCGCCGCGAACGCCGACTGGATCTGGTCGAAGCTCGACACCAGCAGGCTGAGCGGGTTGAACAGCCGGTGGAAGTACAACGCGGCCGCGGTCACCGCGCCGACGGTCACCCACTCGGCACGGACCAGCAGGAACCCGGCGACCACGATGGACACCAGGCCGACCAGCTCGGCGATGTTGACCCACTTCCCCCAGGCCGTCGCGAACCACACCACCGACCGCGACACGTCCCGGGCCCGCCGCGAGGACTCCTCGACCAGCCCGACGTGCCGGTCCTCGGCGCCATAGGCACGCAGGGTCGGCAGGCCGTCGAGGGCGGAGACCAGCGCCTCGGTGCGGTCGCCGAACGCGGCGCGTTCCGCGGCGTACCGCGTCGCGGCGCGCGGCAGGTACCAGCGCAGCGCGAACACATAGACCGGGATCGACATCAGCCCGGCCACGGCCAGCCACGGGTCCAGCGCGAACAGGCCGACCATCGTCAGCACGACGGTCAGCACCGCGCCCACCCAGGGCGCGAGCAGCGCGGCGACGACCTCGCTGATCGCCGCGACGTCGTCGCCGACCCGGCTGAGCAGGTCGCCCCGCCCGGCCTCCTCGACCTCGCCGGCGGGCAGCCGCAGCGCCGAGGCCACCGTGTCCTCCCGCATCCGGGCCAGCACCCGCTGCCCGATCCGGGCGACGAGCGCACCGCTGAGCGCGGTGAGCACGGCCGCGCCGACGCCGGCGGCGGCGACAAGGACGGTCAGTCCGACGATGGCGGCGGCGTCGCCGCCACCGATGACCTCGTCGACCATGCGGCCGACCGCCCAAGGGGCGACGAGCCCGGCGAGCGACGCGGCCACGGACAGGAGCACGGTCGCCGCAGCGAGCCCCCGCCGTCGCCCGAGCTGTGCGGTGACGGTTCGGCGGACCTCGCCCGCGGTGGCGAGCGGCAGTCGTGCGGTCATCCGAGGACCCTCCGCCGGTAGTCGGGATCGGCGCCGAGCAACGTGCGGTGGGTCCCGGCGACGACCTCGCCGTCCTCCCGGACGAACAGGACCAGCTCGGTGCGGTCGAGCAGGATCGGGCTGGTGGTGACGACGACGGTGGCCCGGTCCGGCCCGTCGTCGCGGTGCCGCAGGGCGAGCAGCCCGTCGGCAACCTCCTCCTCGGTGACCGGGTCGAGCGCGGTCGTCGGATCGGTCAGGACGAGTGCGGGCGGGTCGGTGTGCAGGGCCCGGGCCAGCGCGAGCCGCTGCCGCTGCCCGCCGGACAGGCTCAGACCGCGGTCGCGCAGCGTCGCCCCGGTCCCGCCGGGCAGTGCGTCGACGATGTCGGCGGCGCCCGCGGCGACGAGAGCCGCACCGACGTCGCCGCCCGTGCCCGCGGGGCGCCCGAGGGTCAGGTTGTCCTCGACGGTGCCGCCGAACAGGTGCGCCCGGGCGGGCTCGACGTGCACGGTCGGCGCCGACCCGCCCACCCAGCGGACCGCGACCGGTCCGCGGCGGTCTCCACGCAGGGCGTCGTGCAGGGCCCCGACCGACGCCGGATCGGCGACGACCCCGGTGCGGCCGACGACCGGGATCTCCAACGTCACCGACGGCTTCGCGGGAGACCCGGACGGCACCGGCGCGGTCGACCCGTCGCCGTCGTGCAGCACCGCGCCGACCCGGCCGGAGCTTGCCAGCGCCGCAGCCCCGAACCGCAGGTAGAGCCCCGCGGCCGACAGGGGCTCGGCGATGAACTGGGCGGCCCCGACGGCAGCGACGAACGCGCCGATCCCGATCGTTCCGTCGACGGCGAGCAGGCCCGCCGCCAGCACCGCCACCACCAGCACGACGGTCGCGGCGAGCACGGTCGCGCCGAGCTGCAGCGAGGCTGCGGTCCCGGACCGGATCCCGGCCGCCTCTGCGGCCCGGCTGACCGTCCGGTACCGCCCGATGGCGGTCTCCTGGGCGCGCAGCCCGTGCACCACCCGCAACCCGGTCACCAGGTCCGTCGCCAGCGCCGACGCCGCCGCCAGGCTCTCCTGCTGGCCGGTGACCCGGCGCGCGAGCATCGGGGACAGCGTGTTGAGCGCGACCGTTGTCACGACGGCGGTGACGATGAGCAGCAGCCCCAACCGAACGTCGATGCCGATCAGCACCACGCAGCTCACCCCGAGCGCGGCGACAGCTCCGGCCAACCCGGCCACCCAGACCACCGCCCGGGAGACCTGGTCCGCGTCGGAGGAGGCGATCGTGAGCAGCTCCCCGCGGTGCCGGGCCGAAGCCCGTCCGCCCGGCAGCAGCAGCCGCCGCGCGAGCTCGACCCGCAGCAGGTGCGCCTCGTCGACGATCGCCGTGCGCGCGAGCCGGGCGAACCAGCGGTAGCAGGTGTTCAGCACCGCGAACAGCGCCACGAACCCGCCGACGGCCAGCAGGAGGGCCGAGACCTCACCCGTCGCGACGGCCCGGTCGATCGCCAGTCCGATCGCCACCGGGACCAGCGCCTCGCAGGTCTGGTGCCCCATCAGCAGCAACGACGCCCCGATGATCCGGGGCCGCTGCCGTCGGACCACCCGCCGTCGGGTCCGACCCGCGCTCTCGTCGTCGCCGATGTCCGCCTCCTGGTCGTCGAATGAGTGCACCCTTACCCGAGGGGATCATGTCGTGCCGACCCCGTGACGTCGACATCGGCATCCAACTAGTCTCAGTGTGACTAGTCACGGAGGTGGGGATGTCGGCACCGGAACTCGACGGCCTGCACGAGTCGCGGCCGCTCGGCCTGCTCCCCGACGGCACACCGTTCTTCGTCGCGATCGGTGTGGTTCGGGCCGACCGCGAGCACGCGCGGTGCCACCTGTGCGGTGAGTGGTTCCGCTCGGTCGGCGCGCACCTGCGGACCCACGGCTGGGACCGCGCGGCCTACCGCGACGCGTTCGGTCTGGAGCGGAGCCAGTCCCTCGAGGGACACGCGACCCGCGAACGCAGGGCCCAGGCGATGCGCCGGCGTCGTGCGGACGACCCGGTGGTCCGCGCGGGGTGCGAAACCGGACTCCGCTGGGCGAGGGTCCGGAGAGCTGAGCCGCGCCGCTGCAGCCTCCACCCGCGGCCGCCGCCCGCCGCAGCACCTCGTTCTCCTGCTCCAACAACCGGATCCGCTTCCGAGCCTCACGCAGCTCGACCGACTCCGTCGAGGTACGGCCCGGGCTGGCGCCGTCGTCGACCGCCGCCCGGCGCAGCCACTTCTGCAACGTCATCGGATGAACACCGAAGTCGGTGGCGACCTGCTCGATGGTGACCCCGTCCTCACGGGAACGGGCCACCCGGACCACATCGGCCCGGAACTCGGCGGGGTAAGGCTTGGGCACAGCTACATCCTCTCAGAGCGTGTTTGAGAAGATCATGTCGCAGGGGTGAGTACATACCTCTGCTGGCGTCGGGCGGGTTCGCCGCGGGCGATGCGTCGGGTGATGGTGTTGACCGCGGCCCAGCGGATCATGGCCTCTGCGGTGGTGGGGTGGCGTTCGTAGTCGCGGGCCAGGCGTCGGTGTGCGGTGAGCCAGGCCAGGGTCCGCTCGACCACCCACCGCCGCGGGAGGACGGCGAATCCGCGCTGCTCAGGCGGCTTGCGGACGACCTCGACCGTCGTCTGCAGGATCGTAGTCGCCCAGTCGCCCAGTCGAGCAGGCGTCCGGCGAACCCGGCGTCGGCGTAGACGAACCGCACCCGGGTGCGCAGGTAGAGGTCGAGCAGGATCGGTTTGGCGCCGTCGCGGTCCTGCACCGACGCCGAGCACACCATGGTGGTGAGCAGCAGGCCGAGGGTGTCGGTCACGATGAACCGCTTCCGACCGTTGACCTTCTTCCCGGCGTCATAGCCGCGGGTGTCCTGTCCGACGGTGTCGGCGCCTTTGACGGACTGGGAGTCGATGATCCCCGCGCTGGGCTCGGGGTCGCGGCCTTCCTCGGCACGCAGCTGGCCACGTACGACCGGGAGGATCTGCTCGGTGGCCTTCTGCTGTTCCCACCGGTTGAAGTACCAGTAGACCGTCTGCCACGGCGGGAAGTCCGCTGGCAGGGCCCTCCAGGAGCAGCCCGCGCGTACGACGTAGAGGATCGCGTCGACCACGTCGCGGCGCGGGTGCTTCTCCGGTCTGCCGCCGGCCCCCACGGCGGGAAGCAGCGGTTCGATCAGCGCCCACTGGGCGTCGCTGGTGTCCGAGGGATACCGCCGCTTACGCCGAGCCACTCCTCCACGATGGACCACGTCGAGGTCCGCACCACGCAGACACGCCGACCCTTCTCAAACACACTCTGAGGCCGGGATCACCTCGACCATGGCGTCGATCATCTCCTGCGGGTCGGCCTGTCCGGCCAGCGATTCCGAGAAGTCCGGCATCGGCACCACGGCGCTGCTCGCGTCGTACCACTGTTCGTAGCTCTCGGCGCCGGTGTCGTTGAAACCGGTGCCGAACACACCGGGGTTGATCGTCGCCACCTTCACCCCGTGTGGTTCGAGTTCGGCCTTCCTCGAGCCGGCCACGGCTTCGATCGCGTGCTTGGTCGCGCAGTACGCCCCGAGGAACGGGACGACGAGGATGCCTCCCATGGAGGAGGTCCAGGCCACCTTGCCGGACTTGCGGGCGACCATCTTCGGGACGATCGATTGAACGAGCTGTAGATGGCCGAACAGGTTGACATCGAACGACTCGCGGACGCGCTGCATCGGAATGTCGACGATCGAGCCGCCTTCCATCACACCGGCGTTGAGAACGAGCACGTCCGGGTCGAACGAACCGGCATGGTCGAGGTCGATCGGGTCGAGCAGGTTCAACTTGATCACCTGCAGGTCGACGTTCGCCCGATCGGCCTCCGCGCGCAGCTCGCGAACCTGCGGCCATGTCTCCGCCGTGGCGACGACCTGATGCCCCTGCCTCGCGAGAGCAAGTACTGTCCCTCGCCCGAAGCCCGAGCTCGCCCCGGTGACCAGGATCTTCTGTGACATGAGAACTCCGTAACTATCTGGATGTATACGTCCACGAGCGTGCCAGCGCTCGGGAGTCGTGTCAATAACTAGATAGTTATCTACGTCGTCAGTAGACTGCCGACGTGCCACCGGACGCGACCGAGACCAAGCGGCGGATCCTGGCCGCCGCACGGTCGGAGTTCGCGCAGTGCGGCTTGGCCGGAGCGCGGATCGACCGCATCGCCGACCGGGCCAGCGCCAACAAGAGATCGATCTACGTTCACTTCGGCCCCAAGGAAGAGCTCTTCGACCGGGTCGTCGCCCAGGGGCTCGTCGAACTGGCCGAGACCGTCAGCTTCACCCCGGACGATCTCCCCGGCTACGCCGGTCGTCTGTTCGACCACCTGCTGGTCGACCCGACGATCCTTCGCCTGTCGACATGGGCGAATCTGGAACGTCCCGACGCGACCGCCGGGGAGGCCGAGGCCTATCGCGCCAAGGTGAACGCCCTCACGCACCGGTACGGCGACAGAGCCGTGGACGTTCTCGCCCTGGTCCTCGGAATGGTCACGGCCTGGGCAACTGCGTCCCCCTCCCTGCGGACACTCGCCGGCGACGAGCCGTGGTCGTCCACGCGCCTGGCGGAGCACCGCCGAGTGATGACCGCGAGCGTCGAGACCCTGCAGGTGACGTGCGGTGACCATCCTGTCGAGCCCCCGCAGACAGACACCGGTCATGATCTGTGACCGGTCGATGTCATCGCGACCGAAGAGCACGGGGATGTCGCCGTGGCATCGGGAGCCGACCACGACCGTGACCGCGACCCGTCGGCGAGCCGCGACCGGGCCTCTGGTCGACGACCGACTCCTGATCTGCACGATTGGGTCGACCGGCATCCCCGTGGCATGGAAAGCGGGCGTCCGAAAAGGCCGGGTTCGAATCCCCCCGCTTCCGCCACGCCCGCCGCCGGTCACCCGCGCCGCCGGACCGCGTTCCCGTGCTTGCGGACGGCGAAGTCGTGCGCGTCGTGGAGCAGCTCCCGCACCTGCGGCCAGGTCGTGTCCGGCTCCACCACCGCCACCCAGTGGTACGCCGCGTAGACGGGGTGCGGGAACAGCATGTCGCGGGTTGCCGGGTCAATGCCCGGATCGGTCGGGAACAGCTCCCGGTAGCGCGCGGTGGGCAGCCCGATGTTGAGCCGGAACGCGCCGGGACGGTCGAGGTTGGACGCGGTGTCGTTCACGTCGGACCGCACGACGGTGGCCCAACCGTGCCGGGGGCGCTGCCCGTAGTCGTGGTCCGGGTCGTGGATCGCGAACGCGTCCCCGTTGCCCTCGATGATCCGCGTGCCGGGGAACCCGGCCAGAACGGCGATCACCTGCTCGGCATCCATGCCGCCAGGTGAGCACCTTTCCATGGTCGTTCGTCCGTCGGAAGTGTCGCGTATCACATCTTCTCGGCGACGACGGCGAGCCGGTCGAGCGACGCCCGCAGCATGTCGGCGGTGGTGGCGCGGGCCCGCTTCTGCCGGAACGCGTCGTCCGGGTCGAGGCCGGTCCAGTCGTAGGTGCAGGTCACCCGGGTCGTGGCGTCGTCGACGGGCTCCAGCTCCCAGCGCCACAGGTGCCCGGGCGGCGGCTCCGAGAGCAGCCACGCGACCAGTCGTCCCTCGGTGAACTCGACGACCCGGTTCTCGCGCACGGTGCCCTGCGTCAGCAGCATCGAGAACACGTCCCCGACGGCGTGCACCCGCTGACCTGGGGCGGCCTCGGCGAGGTTGTTGTTGCCGTCCCAGGAAGGCTGGCGGGCGGGGTCGGCGGCAACGGTCCGGCTGCTGCGCACCACGGTCGGCGGGGTGTCGGTCACGACCGCAGTGGACCACCGCCCGACCGGGAGCGGAAGATGTCGGACCCCGCTGTCACGATCACGGGCATGACCGACCGCGCCCACCCCCCGATGCAGGCCGACGCCCTCACCACACTCACCGCCTGGCTCGACTTCTACCGCGCCACCCTGGTCGGGAAGTGCGACGACCTGACCGACGAGCAGCTGCGGACGTCGTCGGTGCCGCCGTCGTCGCTGACCCTGCTGGGGCTGGTGCAGCACCTGGCGGCGGTCGAACGGAACTGGTTCCGGCAGGTCCTGGGCGGCGAGGACGTGCCGCCGCTGCACCCGCGCGAGCTCGGGACCGGCCACGACGGCGGGTTCGAGCTCGGGAGCGCGGGCATGACCGAGGCCCGCGCCGCCTGGGAGGAGGAGGTCGGCCGGGCTCGACAGGTCGTCGAGAAGGCCGGGCCGGACGGCACCGGGTCCCTCGGGGGGAACCTGGTGTCGGTGGTCTGGGTCCTCACCCACGTCATCGCCGAGTACGCGCGCCACGTCGGGCACGCGGACCTGGTCCGGGAGCGGATCGACGGGAGCACGGGGGTCTGAGACCGCCCGGCCGCGTTCCGCGGAACGCGGGTCAGCCGCCGCCGGGGTAGGTCGCGAAGGTCCAGAGGTTGCCTTCGGGGTCGGCGACGGTACAGGCGCGTGTCGGGCCGCCCGCGCCGAAGGAGGTGGGGTGCGGCGCCCGCACGACCGTCCCGCCCGTCTCCGCGACGCGCCGGTGGACGGCGTCGACGTCGGAGTCGGAGCGGCACGCCACGTACACGGCGCCGGTGTGCAGACCCGCGTGGACGCCGTCGTCGTGCTTCGTGCCGCCGAGCAGGACGGTCCCGCCGTCACGGGTGAGTTCGGCGTGCACGACGTCGCCGACCTCGTCGTGCACGACCACCGATGCGGTGAACCCGGCTGCCTCGACCAGGAAGTGGACCGCGGCGCCCGGGTTGTCGTAGTGCAGGACCGGCCAGACGGTGGAACTCACGAGGTCGACGTTAGCGGCGCTCAGCAGAACCCGCGGAACGTCCGGTCGGGCTGCAGCTCCGCGTGGTCGGCGTGGTCGGCGAACCCGGCGCGGGGCGACGGGAAGCCGGAGAGCACCGCGGCGGCGATCCGGAACGTCCGTCCCGGTTCACCCCGCAGGTCGGCGACGACGACCGGGAAGTCGTGGTCGGCCAGCGCCCGCTCGTCGACGAACAGCAGCGGGTGCCGCAGGGGCAGCCCGTCCTCCAGCGCGAGCGTCACCACCCGCTCCACCGACCAGTCGGTGAACATGTCCTCCATGACGACGTCGAACGACGTGCCGGTCGACAGCAGGATCCCCAGCAGCTCGTTCCACAGACCTTCGCCGGTGTCGGTGCACGTCCGGACCAGCGGCGTACGACGCGTCTCGGGGAACTCCACGGTGGTCATCCTCCGTGACAGGGTGTCCGGGTGAGCAGCGCACCCAGCGTGGACGGTCGCCGGTTCGCCGGTGTGAGCAACTCCGGTGACGGCGAGGTCGGGCGGACCACCGTCTTCGACTACCACGAGGCCGACGGCCTGGTCTGGGCCGAGTACGCCGGTGGCGCCGTCCGGCTGGGCCGGCTGGCCGGTACCCGCGACGGCGACGTCTTGCGCTTCCGCTACGTGCACGTCTCCACCGACGGGAGCTCCAGCTCGGGTCGCTGCGAGGCCCGCCTCGAGGTCCTCGACGACGGTCGGCTGCGTTCCCACGAGACCTGGGCCTGGGAGTCCCGGCCGGGCACCGGGGAGAGCGTCGTCGAGGAGATCACGGGTCGGCCGTGAGGGTGAGCGAGCTGCGGTAGGCACCGGACTGGCCGTCGTCCTGCGGGGTCACCCGCGTTCCGCGGAACGCGAAGCCGTCCTGCTCGCCCGCCTCCCACTCCAGCGTCACGACGTCGTCGGCGGCCGGGACCGCGTCGCCCGCGAAGGCCGATAAGTGCACCCAGCACCCGCCGGGGGAGTCGACGACGCCCCAGCCCTGCCCGGGGTGCCACTCGCGGACCGTCCCCACCGTGCCGACGGCGCTCTCCGCGGTCCGGTCGAGGATGGCGTCGACGGTCGCGGCCACGTCCAGCTCCGAGGTGTCCAGCCACAGCCCGATGCGGGGCGTCTCCGACCGCAGGACCGCGTCGAGCGCCGCCGCGGTGAACGCCTCCGAGGTCACCTTGTCCCGCTCGGCCTGCCGCCGGGCGGTCACCTCCGGTCGTGGCGCCAGCACCACGACGTGCAGCGGACGGGTCCGCAGCGCCGCCACCGTCGCCGGCAGGTGCGCCCCGAGCACGACGTCCTGCACGACGACGGAGAAGCCGGCGTCGGCGGCCTGCGCGGTGAGGGCGTGCCGCAGCCGCAGCTGACGGTGCGCCTCGGGGCCGGCGTCCGGGCCCATGTCGGCGCGTCCGGTGACGATCCACCGGCGGAACCGGTCGCCGTGCACGTGCACCGCGGGCGCGGGCAGACGTTCGGCGAGCGCCTCCGCCACGGTCGACTTCCCTGACGCCTGGATGCCGGTCAGCAGGTACATGTGGCCAGCCTGGCGCCCGGTGGGCCGTCGGTCACCCGGATTCCGTGGCCGGACGGCCGCGCGGCGGGCCTCGTCGGTCATCAGCAGCCGGGGGCGCACCGCGGCCATGTACTCGGCCATCTCCGCCACCGACGACGGCACGGTCGCCGGGTCGATACCGACCACCTCGGCGGCCCGGACGCTCTCGGCGACGTAGGCGTCCGCCGAGTCGTCGTCGAGCAGACCCGACCGGCGGGCGATGTCGGTGTAGGACTCGATCTCCACGGTGTGCACCCAGAGCAGGCCCTCCGGGGCGTCGATCCGGTAGCTCTCGCCGCTGTCGGGGTCGTGTCCGCGCAGCCCGGCGTGCAGTCGCCGGACGAGGGCGCCGGCCCGGTCGACGTCGGCCAGCGGCTCGAACGTGCGGGTCCCGACGAACTCGACGGTCCGCTAGAACCGCGCGTAGGACTTCTTCGGGTCGAACAGCGCCGAGTTCTGGTAGGTCCCGCGCATCACCCGCGGGTCCAGCGACTGCAGCAGCAGTGCGCGCATCCCGGCGACCCACATCACGGGTTCGAGGTGCACCCGCCAGGTCACCGAGCGGGGGCCGAACAGACCGTGATCGACCCTGTGGTCCAGGACACCCCGCGCGAGCCGGGAGCGCACGTCGATCACCGGAACCGGGGTCGGCCTCCGGGTCATCCCCGAGGAGGAAACGGATATCACGGGCATGCTGGAACCGTGCTCCGCCTCCTGCTGAACGTGGTCTGGCTGGTCCTCTCCGGCTTCTGGCTGTTCCTCGCCTACACGGCCGCCGGGATCATCGCCTGCCTGTTGATCGTGACGATCCCGTTCGGCATCGCCTCGTTCCGGATCGGGCTCTACGCGCTGTGGCCGTTCGGTCGTGAGGCCGTGCGCGACCCGCGGGCCGGTGCGGCGTCGGCGATCGGGAACGTCCTGTGGATCCTGCTGTTCGGCTGGTGGCTGGTGGTCGGCCACGTCGTGACCGCGATCGCGCTGGCCGTCACGATCATCGGGCTGCCGCTGGCCTGGGCGAACCTGAAGCTGATCCCGGTGTCGCTGCTGCCGCTCGGGTCGCGGATCGTCGACACCGACGTCTACGTGCCCGGCTCCCGGATCGCCGCGCAGGTCTAGCCGGCGTCGGTCAGGAACTCCACACCCGCCCGGGCCAGCAGGCCGGGGTCGTGCACCCCGCACAGCTCACGCGCCGAGTGCATCGACAGCACCGGGATGCCGACGTCGACCGTCCGGATGCCCAGCCGGGTCGCCATGATCGGCCCGACGGTCGACCCGCACGGCACCGTGTTCTTCGAGACGAACACCTGGCTCGGCACGTCCGCGGTGCGGCAGGCCCGCTTCCAGGCGGCCGCGCCCGGTGCGTCGGTGGCGTAGCGCTGCACCGCGTTGACCTTCAGCGACGGCCCCCGGTTCGGCACCGACAGGTGATCCGGGTCGTGCTTGTCCAGGTGGTTGGGGTGCGCGGCGTGCGTGACGTCCACCGACAGGCAGCGCGACCGCGAGAACACCGCGTGCCGCTCGTCGAACCCCCCGGCCAGCCGGGTCAGCACCGTCTCCAGCAGCGGTCCGGCGGCGCCGGTCGCACTGGCCGAGCCGATCTCCTCGTGGTCGAACCCGACGAACACCGGGACGGTGCGCGGGTCCCGCTCGATCGCGGTGAGCAGCGCGCTGATCCCGGCGTGCACCGAGGCCAGGTTGTCCAGCCGCGGGGCGGCGAGCAGCTCGTCGTCGCGGCCCAGGGTGGCGGGCGGGGTGAGGTCGTAGGTGAACAGGTCGTGCGCCGCGACGTCCTCCGGGTCCTCGCCGACCCGCACGGCGAGGAACTCGACCAGGTCGCCGCCGTCCGGGTCGCCGAGACCCCAGATCGGGAGCAGGTACCGCTGCGGGTCCAGGGTCAGGCCCTGGTTCACGCCGCGGTCGAGGTGGATCGCCAGCTGCGGGATGCGTAGCAGCGGCCGGTCCACCCGGACCGGGACGACGCGGCCGTCGTAGAGCGCGAGGCGCCCGGCGAGGCCGAGGTCGCGGTCGAGCCAGGAGTTCCACAGCGCGCCGCCGTAGACCTCCACCCCGACCTGGCGCCACCCGGCGACGCCGACGTCGGGGTTCGGCTTGACCTTGAATCCGGGCGAGTCGGTGTGCGCGGCGAAGATCCGCAGTGGTGCGCCCGGCCCGGACGCGGGCTGCCACCAGGCCAGGATCGTGCCGTCGCGCACGAGGTAGCGCCCGCCCGGCCCGTCGGCCCACGGCCCGTCCTCGCGCTGCTCGGTGAAGCCCGCGGCGGACAGCCGGCGGACGGCCTCGGCCACCGCGTGGTACGGCGACGGGCTCGCGGTGAGGAACGAGGCGAGGTCACGTGCAGCGTCGGTCACGTGAGGCATCCTGGCAGCAATGACCAACGGGTTCGACGTGGTGGTGGTGGGTGCGGGATCCGCGGGGTGCACCCTCGCGGGCCGGCTCGCCGAGCGCGGGGTGCGTACGGCCCTGGTCGAGGCGGGTGCCGTCGTCGTCCCGCCGGACTCGATCCCGATCGCGTCGCTCGCCGCGACCGCGCCCGGCCACGTCCTCAACTGGGCCTACCGGGCGACGCTGTGCCAGGGGCGGGAGTGCACCGTGCCGCGGGGACGCGTGCTGGGCGGCTCCGGTGCGATCAACGGCGGCTACTTCGTGCGCGCCGTCCCGGCGGACTTCGCGGACTGGGGCGTCCCCGGCTGGTCCTACGACGACGTCCTGCCGTACTATCGGCGGCTCGAGCGCGACCTCGACTTCTGCACCTCCGATCGGCACGGCGACGCGGGCCCGCTGCGCATCTCTCGCCCCTCGGGCCGGCTGCGCGCCGCGACGACCGACCCGTTCCTGGCCGCCTGCCTCGCGCTGGGCCATCCCGAGGAGCCGGACAAGAACGCCGGCGGCCCGCCCGGCGCGGGCCCGATCCCGACCAACGCCGTCGACGGGCGCCGGGTCAGCGCCGCCACCGCCTACCTGCCCCCGCCGTGGGGGAACGCGGAGGCGGCCGGGAGGGGCGCAGGCGTAGCGAGCGGCGGCACGGACACGCTGACCGTGTTCGGCGGAGCCCCGGCCGAGACCCTGGTGATCGAGGGTGGCCGGGCGACCGGGGTGCGCGTCGGCGGGCGCACCCTGCACGCCGCCGAGACCGTCGTGACCGCGGGCGCGGTCGGCACCCCGGCGCTGCTGCAGCGCTCCGGGATCGGCCCGGAGGACACACTGCGGGCCGCGGGCGTCGCCGTGGTGCACGAGCTGCCCGGGGTCGGACGCGGCTGGTCGGACCATCCCGCGGTGTTCCTGCCGCTGCGCAGCGGCCTGCCCGATCCGCCCGCCGACGCCGTCGCCGCGCAGGCCGCGCTCCACCTCGACTCCGGTACCGATCCGGCCGGTGACCTGGAGATCCTGCTGTTCGCGCACCCGTTCGCGCCCGGCGGGCCCGCGCACCTGATGTGCGCGGTGCAGCGCCCGGACAGCCGCGGGATGCTCGCGATCACCTCCCCGGACCACGACGACCCGCCCCGGCTGGACTTCCGCTACCTGCGCACCACCTCCGACCGGCACCGGATGCGGGCCGCGGTGCGGATCGCCGCGGACGTCCTGCGCGCCGCGGGCTGGGGACGAGCCGGCCCCGACGACGGCGGCCCCGCCGGCTGGGAGCTCGGCAACGACACCCGGCTCGACGGCTGGATCCGCGACCACCTGACGACCTCGGTGCACCTGTCCGGCAGCGCCCCGGCGGGTACCGGACCGGACGCCGTCGTCGACTCCGACCTGCGGGTGCACGGTCTGGGCGGGCTCCGGGTGGCGGACACCTCCGTCCTGCCCCGCGTGCCGCGGCGCGGGCCGGCCGCGACCGCGATCATGATCGGGGAGCGCGCCGCCGACCTGGTGTGCGGCACCGAGGGGGAACGTCGTGCATGACGAGGTCACCGTCCACATGACGGCATCGCCCGAGCGGATCTGGGAGCTGGTCTCCGACATCCGCCACACCGGCTGGTTCTCACCCGAGACCGTCGACGCGCAGTGGCTGGACGGCGCGACCGGCCCGGCCGTCGGCGTCCGGTTCCGCGGCAAGGTCGTCCGCAACGGCCGCGGACCGACCTACTGGTCGACGTGCGAGATCACCGCCTGCGAGCCGGGCCGCGAGTTCGGCTTCGTCGTGCTCCTGCCCGGTGACCGGCGGGTCATCCACTGGCACTACCGGTTCATCCCGGCCACCGCTCCGGACGGCGCCGAGGGAACCGAGGTCACCGAGTCCTTCCGGATGGAGCCCTCGGTCGCCACCCGGGTCTACTGGGCGCTGCTGGGGTGGGCTCGCGGGCGCACCAACCGTGCGGGGATGCGGACGACCCTGGAACGGATCCGCGCGGTGGTGGAGGATCCGCAGGCGTGATCCGTGCCGCCCGCGTCGCCGACGTCGCCGCCCTGCGTGAGATCGAGCGCGCGGCGGGGGAGCCGTTCCGGGCGATCGGGCTCGACGTCGTCGCCGACGACGATCCGCCACCGGCCGCGGTGCTGGCTGCCTATGTGGTGGCGGGGCGGGCCTGGGTGGCCGAGAGGAGCGCAGGCGGAACGAGCATCGGCACCGAGAGGAGCCCGCTGGTCGGCTACCTCATCGCCGATCTCTTCGACGGCTGCGCGCACGTCGAGCAGGTGTCGGTGCTGCCGTCGCAGCGCGGACGGCGGATCGGGGAGGGGCTGGTCGAGCACCTCGCCGGCTGGGCCCGGGACCGCGGGCTGCCCGCGCTGACCCTCACCACCTACCGGGACGTGCCGTGGAACGGCCCGTACTGGGCGCGGCTCGGCTTCCGTGAGCTGATCGCGCCCGGCCCAGGGCTGCGGGCGATCCGGGAGCACGAGGCCGCGCGCGGTCTCGACGTGTGGCCGCGGCTCGCGATGCGTCGCGAACTGGCCGGTTCCTGACGGTCCCCGGCCGTAGGGTCGGGCCCATGAGCAACCCGTTCCTCGCCCCGAGCGCGCTGCCGTGGGGTCTGCCCGACACCTCGCGGATCACCGACGAGCACTACCTGCCCGCGTTCGAGGCCGGGACGGCCGAGCAGCGTGCGGAGGTGGCGGCGATCGTCGCGGGGGAGGGCGAGCCCACCTTCGACGACACGATCGTCGCCCTGGAGCGCTCCGGCGCCACCCTGGACCGGGTGGCGCGGCTGTTCTACACGCGGGTCTCGGCGGACTCCTCGCCGGCGGTGCGCGAGATCGAGGCCCACGTCGCGCCGATGCTGGCCGCGCACGCCGACGCGATCGCGCTGGACCCGGGGCTGTTCGCCCGGATCGACGCGCTGCACGCCCGTCGTCACGCCCTCGGCCTCGACGCCGAGTCGTTGCGGCTGCTGGAGCGCCGCCACCGTGACATGGTGCGCGCCGGGGCCCGGCTCGGCCCCACGAGCAGGCTCGGCTGCGGGAGCTGAACGCGGAGCTGTCCGGGCTGACCACCCGGTTCGGTGCGGCGCTGCTGGCGGGGGCGAACGCCGCGGCCGTGCACGTCACCGACCGGTCCCGGCTCGACGGCCTGTCGGAGGACGCGATCGCCGCCGCCGCGTCCGCCGCCGCCGAACGCGGCCACGACGACGGCTGGCTGATCACCCTGGTCCTGCCGACCGCGCAGCCCGCGCTCGCGGTGCTGACCGACCGGTCGCTGCGCGAGGAGCTGTTCCGTGCCTCGACGACCCGCGGGCAGGCCGGGGAGCACGACACCCGCGACATCGTGCTGGCGATCGTGCGGCTGCGCGCCGAGCGGGCCGTGCTGCTCGGGTACCCCGACCACGCGTCGTACGTGATCGACGATGCCACCGCGGGGACCGCGGAGGCCGCGGTCGCGATGCTGGAGTCGCTGGTCCCCGCGGCGGTCGCCAACGCCGACCGGGAGGCCGCGGAGCTGGCCGGCGGTGTCGAGGGCGACCTGGAGCCGTGGGACTGGGCGTTCGAGGCGGAGCGGGTGCGCCGCGAGCGCTACGCCGTCGACGACGCGGCGCTGCGCCCTTACCTGGAGCTCGACCGGGTGCTCACCGACGGCGTGTTCCGCGCCGCGTCCGAGCTGTACGGGATCTCCTTCACCGAGCGCACCGACCTGCCCGCCTACCACCCGGACGTGCGGTGGTGGGAGGTCCGTGAGAGCAGCGCAGGCGGAACGAACGCCGACGCCGACCGTGACGCTGACGGCGAGCCGCTCGGGCTGTTCGGCGCCGACCTGTGGGCGCGGCCGTCGAAGCGGGGCGGTGCGTGGATGAACTCGCTGGTCGACCAGTCGTCGCTGCTCGGGACGCGGCCGGTGGTGCTGAACACGCTGAACCTGAACAAGCCCCCGGCCGGGGAGCCGGCCCTGCTCACCCTCGACGAGGTCCGCACCCTGTTCCACGAGTTCGGGCACGCTCTGCACGGGCTGTTCTCGGAGGTGGAGTACCCGACGTTCTCCGGGACGTCGGTGCCGCGCGACTTCGTCGAGTTCCCCAGCCAGGTGAACGAGATGTGGCTGGAGGACCCGCAGGTCCTCACCTCGTTCGCCCGTCACCACGTGACCGGCGAGCCGCTGCCCGACGACCTGCTGGCCGCGTCGCAGGCCGCGCGCGGGTACGGCGAGGGCTTCGCGACGACGGAGTACCTGGCCGCGTCGCTGCTGGACCAGGCGTGGCACCGGCTGTCCCCGGCCGAGGCCGCCGGGATCACCGACGTGCTCGCGTTCGAGCAGCAGGCGCTGGAGGCGGCCGGGGCCGCGCACCCGCTGGTCCCGCCGCGCTACCGCAGCACGTACTTCAACCACGTGTTCGGCGGCAGCGGGTACGCGGCGGCGTACTACTCCTACATCTGGGCCGAGGTGCTCGACGCCGACACCGTCGCCTGGTTCGGCGAGCACGGCGGCCTGCGCCGGGAGAACGGCGACCGGTTCCGTCGCGAGGTGTAGTCGCGCGGCGGCGCCGTCGACGCGATGGAGGCCTACCGCTCGTTCCGCGGTCGCGACCCGGAGATCGCCCCGCTGCTGGCCCGGCGCGGCCTGACCGGCTGACGCGGAACACACGACCGCCCGCCGCCCGGTGGGGAGCGCCGGGCGGCGGGCGGTCGTGGTGATCACCCGGTGGGGGCTACTGGTACTGGCGCATCCACGCGACCCGCATCTCCGACGGCTCGGGCGAACCACCGTCGGGGAAGTAGTCGAGCTGGATCGTGGCGTGCATCGGCCCCGGGGGGAACGTGTTCGGGTCCTCGGACCGGAACCACTCGACGCCGTCGATGTAGCCCACGATCGCGTCCGGGGTCCACTCCACGGCGTAGTTGTGCCACTGGGTGATGTCGATCTGCTTCTTGGCGTCCTTCTGCGAGTTCGAGCTGCCGTAGTGCAGGAAGAAGGACACGTCGTCGCTGGCGCTGGTGGTCTCGGCGAAGTCGATCTCGCCGCCCTCCGGCCAGGAGACCTCGCTCGGCCACAGCAGGAGCACGGGGTGGTACTGCTTGTCGCCCTTCGGGAACTGGGCGCGCATCTCCCACTTGCCGTACTTCTGCGGGGTGCCCCAGGCCATGCCGCCGGTGTTGCCCTGCGAATCGCCGCGGATGACCAGGTTGCCGTTCTCCACCGAGATCGCGTCGGAGGTGCGCCGCCCCTGGCCGTCGTGCCCCTCGCCGTTGTAGGGGGACCAGTTGCTGCCGAGGGTGGACCCGAGGAACTCGTCGCCGCCGATCGCCTGCCAGCCCATCTTGAGGGCGGCCTGGATGCCGTCGCCGGCGACCTGGACGGCGCCGCCGATCGGTCCGGCGGCGGGGGACCCGCCGGACTCGCCGGAGCCCCCGGCGCCGCCGGAGTTCGCGGCGGCGCGGGCCCGCTCGGCGGCCTCGCGGCGGCGTTGCTCGGCACGACGCTCGGCGGCCTCCTGCGCGGCGACGGCCTGACCGATCTGGCCGGACGCGCCCTGGGCGGCGTCGCCGAGCGCGGAACCGCCCCCGTTGGCCAGCACCGGCCCGGCCGACAGCGTGGTGTCCGACGCCGACCGGCGCGACGGGTCGTTCACCAGCGCCGCGGACAGCGACGGGTCCTCGGTGCCGGGCTGCAGCAGCGTCAGCACCATCGTCGCGGCGAGCACCGCGGCGGCGCCGACGCCCAGCGGGGCGAACCGGCGGACGCGGGAGCGGGCGGGGCGCGAGCGGTCGATCGCGACGACCGAACCCGTCCCCGACACCGGGCCGTCGGGCTCGTGCAGGCCGGCGATGGCCCCGCCGGTGATCTCCGCGCGCGGCGCGGGCACCTCGGTCCCCGGGGCCGGGGTCGTCCCGGCCGAGGACGCCCCGCCGAACAGCTCCGCCCCGGACAGCCCCGCTGCCGACGACGACGCGGACCGCCGCGCGCGGCGGCCCGGCGTCCGCCCGGTGGGCGCGGCGTGCGCGCCCGTCCCGGTGGGCGCGGCGTGCGCGCCCGTCCCGGTGGTCGCCGTGTCCCCGGCGGTCGTGGCGGTCTCCGCGACGGTGTGCGCCCCCGAGGTGGTGACGGCGCGCGTCCCGGTCCCGGTGACGGTGTGGGACCCGGTGCCGGTCGTGCGGCCGCCCGGCGCCCACGCGCCGGGTTCGGCGGTGTCGGCCCAGGAGATCCGCTCGGCGTCGGCCGTCGCGGCGCCGGTGGAGGTCGTGGTGCGGCCGTGCGTGGCACCGGTGGGGGAGTCCGCCGTGACGGCACCGGTGTCGTCGTGCTCGGAGTCGAGGACGCGGTGCCGCCCGGAGGCGCTCACCCGGCCCTCGAGCAGGGTTGCCGTGGGTACGGCGGATCGGGCCGTGTCCTCCGCCGGGGCGGAGGACACGGCATGCCTGCCCCGGGGAGACGGCACAGAGGGGGAGCTGTGCTCGGTGGCGAGTCGCGCGATCAGGTCGCGGGGGTCGACCTGATCAGCCGCAGCGGAACTCTTCCGTCGCATGAGGAGGGACTCTAGGTACAGTGACCGAGTGTGAACACCCTCGCTGAGAAGGGTGGTTGCGTCTCCGCGCCGACAGGTCGACGGAGAGCGCCGAAGAGCAGGATCCCGCCATTTCGGTACTAACGCTGGGCCGGACAGAGCAGTGGGACTCTCATAGTCACCCACATGGGGGAGACGGTCCCGGCACATCGCACCGTTAGCCGATTGTGACGGGCTGCCGGTCGAGGAACAGTGGCGGTGCCTCCCCGGTGCTCCCCGCACGATCTTCCGAGCTCCCCGCTCCCCGACCTCCGCAGGACCTGTGAACGATCACGCTCCCCCCGTCTCGCCGTCCCTCCCGATCCCCGCCCCGCGTTCCGAGATGCGCGCGCTCTGCGTGCTGCTGGCGCTGCCGCCGTCGGCGGGCACGGCCTCGCTCGGCCGCGGGCTGCGTCAGGACCTCGCCGCGGAGGGCGTTGACCTCGTCGTCGTCGCCGACGGCATCGAGCTGCTGGACACCCTGCGCTCCCGCGGCGCGGACCTGCTCGTGCTCGACATGGAGCTGCCCGGCCCCGAACCCTCGGTGCTGCTCGGCGCCGTCCAGTCCGAGTCGCCACCGACCCCGGTGATCACCGTCGTGCCGCGCGAACGGCGGGCCGGGGTGATCGGCATGCTGCGCGGCGACCGCGACGACTTCCTGATCCGGCCGTTCGTCCCGGACGAGCTCGCGTCCCGGATCCGGCTCCGGCTGCGTGCCGCCGCGGGCCTGCCGGCGCCGACGGTGCTCGGCCACGGCGGCCTGTCCGTCGACGTCGACGCCGGACAGGTCTTCGTCGACGGCCGCCGGGTCGCGCTGTCGCCGACCGAGTACGCGCTGCTGCTCGCGCTGGCCGAACGGGCGGGCGAGCCGGTCGCGCTCGAGGACCTGGGCCGGCGGGCCTGGACCGAACCGGTGTCGGCCAACCTGGTGCAGGTCTACGTGTCCTACCTGCGGCGCAAGATCGGTCCCGAACGGATCAGGACCATCCGGGGGCTGGGCTATCAGCTGGACGGCTGAGCACCGGCTCTCAGGACCCGAAGGACGACGCGACGTCGAGGAGCATGTCGTTCTCCTCCGGCGTGGACACGGTGACCCGCACCCCGTCGTCGGCGAACGGGCGCACGATCACCTTCCGCTCGCCGCAGTGCGTCGCGAACGCCGCGGTCCGGTCCCCGAGCGGCAGCCACACGAAGTTGGCCTGGCTCTCCGGGACGGTGAACCCGGACCCACGCAGCCCGGCGGCCACCCGGTCCCGCTCCGCGACGACGGCGGCGCAGTCGGCGAGCATCTCCTCCCGTTGCTCCAGCGCGGCGACGGCACCCGCCTGGGCGATCGAGCTGACCCCGAACGGCGGCGCCACCTTGCGCAGCGCGGTCGCGATCTCGGTGGAGGTCAGGGCGTAGCCGACCCGCAGTCCCGCCAGCCGGTAGGCCTTGGAGAAGGTGCGCAGCACGACCAGGTTCGGGTGCTCGTCGAGCAGCGGCCGGCCGCTGACGGCATCGGGATCGGTCACGAACTCGGCGTAGGCCTCGTCGAGCGCCACCAGCACGTCCGGCGGCACGGCGCCCAGGAAGCGGACGAACTCGTCGCGGTGCACGGCCGGGCCGGTCGGGTTGTTCGGGCTGCACACGAACACCACCCGGGTCCGCTCGGTGACGGCGGCGGCCATCGCGTCGAGGTCGTGCCGGTAGGCGGCGTCCAGCGGGACGGTGCGGATCTCCGCCCCGCCGATCTGGGTCACGATCGGGTACGCCTCGAACGAACGCCAGGCGAACAGCACCTCGTCACCGGGGCCCAGGCAGCCGATCTGCACGAGCTGCTGGCACAGCGTCACCGAGCCGCAGCCGACCGCGACCCGCTCCGGGGCGAGGTCGTACAGGTCGGCGATGCGGCCGGTCAGCTCGACGACGCCGAGGTCCGGATACCGGTTGCCACCTGCGGCGGCACGGGCCACGGCCGCCAGCACCGCCGGAGCGGGCGGCGCGGCCACCTCGTTGCTGGCGAGCTTGACCGCCCCGGGGACGGTGCGGCCCGGCACGTAGGCGGGCAGGGTGTCCAGATCGGGGCGGATGAGCGTCATGACGGCAACGGTATCCGTCGGGGGTCGAAACGCGGGTCGGTGCTCTGGTTGAGTGACGACATGACGACCACCGCTGTCCGGACCGAGGGCGTGCCGCTGACCGACGGGGGCGAGCTGCGCCTGACCGTGGCCGAACCCGACGGCGCCGCCCGCGGCGGGATCGTGGTGCTGCAGGAGGCGCGCGGGGTCACCGACTCGATCCGGCTGCTGGTCACCGGGCTCGCCGCGGACGGCTGGCTAGCCGTCGCGCCGCACCTCTACCGCGACGCCGACGCCGGCGGCGACCTCGCCGACGGCTCGGAGGCCGCGGTGGCAGAGCACGTCGGCAGCCTGGACCCGCGCCAGGTCATGGACGACTGCGACACCGCCTTCGGCTGGCTCGGCGACCAGGGCTTCGAGGCCGACCGGATGGGTGTGCTCGGCTTCGACCTCGGCGGCACGGTCGCGTTACACGTGGCGGCGAACCGCACCCTCGGCGCGGCGATCACCGTCGCCGGCAGCGGGATCGAGTCCTCGCCGTGGTCCAGCCTGCCCGCATTGGTGGAGACCGCGCCGGAGCTGACCTGCCCCTGGCTGGGCATCTACTCCGAGGCGTCGGACACTGACGCCGTCGCCCGGCTGCGCGACGCCGCCGCGTCCTCGGGGAAGGCGACCGACGTCGTCTTCTACCCGAGCACCGGCTACCGCTTCGACGACGACCCGGAGTCGGCCGCCGAGGCGTGGCAGCGGGTCCTCAACTGGTTCGACGCGCACCTGCGTTGACGAACGCCCCGGCCCGCGCGGCCACCCCGGCGACGACGGCGGCCCGCCGCGCGTCGTCGGCGTCCGGGAGTGCGCCGCGGGTCAGGAGCAGGTGGTAGAGCGGGGCGGAGACCGCCCGCACCACGGCGGCCGGATCGGTACCGTCGGGCACCTCGCCGCGGGCCGCCGCGTCGGTGACGCACGGCTCCCAGGCGGCGGTGCGGGCGTCGTAGAAGCCGCGCAGCGCCCGCGCCGTCCCCGCGTCGCCGACGGCGGCGCAGATCAGCGCGGTCAGCAGCCTGCCCTGCCGTGGGTCGGCCAGCGTGGCGCGGACGAGCTCGGCGTTGGCGAGCAGGTCGCCGTCGAGCGAGCCGGTGTCCGCGCGCGGTGCGGAGGTCTCGACCATGTCCGACACCATGTCCTCGAGCACCGCCGCGACGCTGCCCCAGCGCCGGTAGACCGTCGTCTTGCCGACCCCCGCCCGCCGCGCGAGCTCGGCCAGGTCCAGCCCGGTCGGCCCGAGCTCGATCAGGGCGTCGCCCGCCGCCGCCAGCACGGCCGATCGGACCCGCGCGGTCCGGCCCCCCGGTCTGCTCATCTCCGGTGCCACGGCGCCCACCCTAGCCCTTGACGGAGCCAGGGTCCCGTTTGGCGTGCTACGTTCAAACGGAACCACAGTTCCTTTAGAGAGGAGACGGTCATGGAGTACCGACGGTTGGGACGCAGTGGGCTGCAGGTCCCGGTGCTGAGCCTCGGCGCGGGCACCTTCGGCGGTAGCGGCGAGCTGTTCGGGGCGTGGGGATCGGTCGACGTCGCCGGCGCGCGCCGGATGGTCGACCGCTGCCTCGACGCCGGGGTGACCCTGTTCGACACCGCGGACGTCTACTCCGCGGGAGCCTCGGAGGAGGTGCTCGGCGCGGCCGTCGCGCACCGCCGTGACGAGGTGCTGATCTCGACCAAGGCGGGGCTGCCCACCGGCCCCGGCCCGAACGACGCCGGCACCTCCCGGCCGCGCCTGGTCCGGGCCGTCGAGGACGCCCTGCGCCGGCTGCGGACCGACCACATCGACCTGTTCCAGCTGCACGCCTACGACGCGGGCACCCCGCCCGAGGAGGTCCTCTCCACCCTCGACGAGCTGGTCCGCGCGGGGAAGGTGCGCTACACCGGCGTCTCCAACTTCCCCGGGCGACGGCTCGTGCGGGCCCTGGACCTCGCCGACCGGCACGGGTGGGCACGGCCCGTCGCCCACCAGGTCTACTACTCGCTGGTCGGGCGCGACTACGAGTGGGATCTGATGCCGCTGGGCCACGAGGAGGGGGTCGGCGCACTGGTCTGGAGCCCGCTGGGCTGGGGGCGGCTGACCGGCCGGATCCGCCGGGGCGCCCCGCTGCCCGCGGGCAGCCGCCTGCACTCCACCGCCGAGGCGGGCCCGCCGGTGCCCGACGACCTGCTCCACGACGTCGTCGACGTGCTCGACGCGATCGCCGCCGAGACCGGCGCGACGGTGCCCCAGATCGCGCTGAACTGGCTCACCACCCGGCCGACGGTCAGCTCGGTGATCATCGGTGCCCGGGACCCGGAACAGCTGGAACAGAACCTCGGCGCCGTCGGGTGGCGCCTCGACGACGACCAGCTGGCCCGTCTGGACGCGGTGTCCCGCCGGCCCGCGCCGTACCCGCACTTCCCCTACGAGCGGCAGGAGGGCTTCGCCCGGCTCGCGCCGCCGATCGTCGGTGCGGCCTGACCGTCCCGGTGGGGCCGGACCACTGGTGCGTGGCAGGTGCCGTCGGGGATGCTCGGCTCATGTCGCCCGTGCCGTCACCGCAGACCGTCACCGACCCGGAGGTCCCCGAGCTCCTGTGGAGCCCGGACCCGACGCGGACCGGCGACACCGAGATCGTCCGCTTCGCCACCTGGGCACGTGACGAGCGGAGCGCCCCGCTGACCGACGTCACCGACTACGCGCAGCTGCACAGCTGGTCGGTGACCGACCTGGAGGGCTTCTGGTCGGCCGTCGCCGAGTACTGCGGCGTGCTGTTCCACGACCGCCCGACGGCGACGCTCGGCTCGCGGGACATGCCCGGCGCGCAGTGGTTCCCCGACGCGACGCTGAACTACGCCGAGCACGCCCTGACCCCCGGCCCGGGCCGCGCCGACGACGACGTCGCCGTCGAGTTCGTCCGCGAGGACGGCCTGGAGCGCACCGTCACCCACGCCGAGCTGCGCGACCAGGTCGCCCGCGCCCGCGCCGGGCTCGTCCGGGCCGGGGTGGGCCGGGGCGACCGGGTCGTCGCGCTCGCCCCGAACAGCGTCGAGACTCTCGTCGCCTTCCTGGCCGCGGCGAGCCTCGGGGCGATCTGGTCGTCGTGCTCGCCGGACTTCGGCGCCCGCGCGGTGCACGACCGCTTCGCCCAGATCGAGCCCGCCGTGCTCGTCGCCGTCGACGGCTACCGCTACAACGGCAAGGGCTTCGACGTCCGGGACAAGGTCGCCGACCTGCAGGCCAGGCTGCCCACGCTGCGCGCGACCGTCCTCGTGCCCTACCTCGACCCCGACGCCGCCCTCGACGGCACGACGACCTGGGCCGAGTTCACCGCCGAGACCGGCCCGCTGGAGTTCACCCCCGTCGCGTTCGACCACCCGCTCTGGGTGCTCTACTCCTCCGGCACCACGGGCCTGCCGAAGGGCATCGTGCACGGCCACGGCGGGATCGTCGTCGAGCACCTCAAGGCGATGCGCCTGCAGCACGGGCTCGAGCCGGGGGAGCGGTTCTTCTGGTTCACGACCACCGGCTGGATGATGTGGAACTTCCTGGTCGGCGGCCTGCTCGTGGGCGCGACGATCGTGATGTTCGACGGCAGCCCCGGCCACCCCGACCTCGGCGCGCTGTGGGCGCTCGCCGCGAAGCACCGGGTGGCGCTGTTCGGCGTCTCCGCCCCGTACGTGCAGTCCTGCATGAAGGCCGGCCTGCGTCCCGGCGAGGACCACGACCTCTCCGCGATGCGCGCGCTCGGCTCCACCGGCGCCCCGCTGTCGGTCGACGGCTTCCGCTGGATCGGCGAGGCCGCCGGGTCGCACATCCAGATCTGCTCGGTCTCCGGCGGCACCGACGTGTGCGCCGCGTTCCTCACCAGCGCCCCGACCGTGCCGGTGCGGCTGGGAGAGCTGTCCTGCGCGGCGCTCGGCGCCGACGTCCGGTCCTGGGCCGAGGACGGCACCGACCTGCTCGACGACGTCGGCGAGCTGGTCATCACCACGCCGACCCCATCGATGCCGGTCATGTTCTGGAACGACCCGGACGGCACCCGGCTGCGCGAGTCCTACTTCGAGGACTTCCCCGGCAACTGGCGTCACGGCGACTGGGTCCGCCGCACCCCGCGCGGCTCCTACGTCATCTACGGCCGCTCGGACTCCACCCTCAACCGCGGCGGGGTCCGGATGGGCACCGCGGACTTCTACGCCGTCGTCGAGAACGTGGAGGGCGTCGCCGACTCGCTGGTGATCGACACCACCGCGCTCGGCGCCCGCGAGGAGGGCACCCTGCTCTGCTTCCTGGTGCTCGACGACGGCACCACCCTCGACGACGTCGAGCCCACCCTGCGCACCCTGCTGCGGAAGGAGCTCTCGCCGCGGCACGTGCCGGACCGGTTCGTCGTCGTCGACGCCGTACCGCGCACGCTGAACGGCAAGAAGTGCGAGGTGCCGGTGAAGAAGATCCTCTCCGGGACCGCACCGGAGAAGGCGGTGTCGGCCGGCGCGCTGCAGAATCCGGACGCGCTGACCCCGTTCGTGGCCCTCGCGGGAGCCTGACCTGCGCCGGACCGGGGTCCCTCGGTCAGGGGGACCCCGGTTCGGGAAGACCGGAACGCGCGTGTAGTGTTGTCTTCGCTGGTGGCCGTCAGGCACCGGGGAGGCTTCGCCTAGTCTGGTCTATGGCGCCGCACTGCTAATGCGGTTTGGGGTAACCCCCCCATCCCGGGTTCAAATCCCGGAGCCTCCGCACCGGCACGGCGGTCGATACACCGGTCGCCGGCCGACAACTGAAGATTGCTACGCTGGAAACACCAACGCGCCCGTAGCTCAACGGATAGAGCATCTGACTACGGATCAGAAGGTTAGGGGTTCGAATCCCTTCGGGCGCACCACACGAGATTCGACTCTGACCAGCGACAACGGTCAGGGCCGGATCTCTTTTCAGCGGTGGAAGTTGATCGCGGTCCACGAACCGGTCCACGAACCTTGCTAGCTTCTGCCACGTGGCCAGCCGATCCGACGCCCCCGTCAAGCGCCAGCGCGGCAGCATCCGCCGCCGGGCCCGGTGCTACGAGGTCCGTGTGTCGGCCGGTGAGGATCCCTCGACCGGCGAGCGGATCGTGTTGTGCGAGAGCGTCGACATTGAGGGCGACGGCGACCGCGCCGAGAAGGCCGCCTACCGCGAGGCCGAGAAGATCCGGACCCGGCTCCTCGCAGACGCGGACGAGCTGAAGGTCGCCCGCACCAAGGCCACCGTCGGAGCGCTGCTCGAACGCTGGATGCAGCAGCACGAGATCGACGCCACTACCCGGATGACCTACGAGTCCCAGATCCGGATGTACATCCTCCCGAACCTCGGTGACGTCCCGCTGGTGCTGTTCGTCCGGGAGGCCTCGCAGCGCCTGGAGACGCTCTACAGCCGCCTGCGGAGGTGCCGAGCACTGTGCAACGGCCGGCCGTTCGTCGGGAAGCACGCGGCCGAGGGCCCGCACGACTGCGTGGTCGCGGGCTGCAAGCGGCACGTGTGCAAGCCCTACGCGGCGTCGAGTGTGCGGTCGATCCACGCGATCCTCTCCGGGGCGTGCAGCGCCGCGGTGCGCTGGGGCTGGATCGCGTTCAACCCCATGCCGTCGGTCCGGCCACCGTCGAAGGCGAGGCCGCAGCCGCGCCCGCCGACGAGCGCGCAGATGGCCCGCATCGTCGAGGCGGCCTGGGACGCGGCCGCGGAGTGGGGCCTCTACGTCTGGCTGTCCGCGGTGCTCGGAGCCCGCCGGGGCGAGGTCGTCGCACTCCAGTGGGAGGACATCGATCTGACCGCGGGCGTCGTCCGCCTCGACGAGAACTACGTCCGGGTCCCCGGCGGGATGGTCGTCAAGGACACGAAGACCCATCAGATGCGCCGGGTCTCGATCGACCCGCCCACCGTCGAGCTGCTCCGCCAGCACCGCGCGGACTGCGCGGAACGGCTCGCCCTGCTCGGGCTGACCGTGACCGACCGGACATGGCTGTTCTCGGCGACGCCGGACATGAGCCGCCCCCGCGACCCCTCGTCGCTCACCCGGCGGTACGCCCGGCTGGTCGCCAAGCTCGACATCGACACCGGGTTGAAGGAGCTGCGCCACTACTCGGCGACCGAACTCCTGACCGCGGGCGTCGATCTCCGCACCGTCGCCGGACGGCTCGGCCACGGCGACGGCACCACCACCCTGCGGCACTACGCGGCATGGGTCACGGCCGCGGATGAGGGGGCGGCCGGCGTGATCGGCGGCCGGATGCCGGTGGTCCGCAGGCCACCGCGCAGCGCTGGCGATGTCGCCGAGCCTGCGTAGGCTTGGGCTGAACCGATCCGGTCCGGCCGAAGCGGAGACGACGGCATGGAAGACCTCGCGACGGGCGCCCCGTCGTCGTTCACCGAACCGCTCGCCCGCCGCGTTCTGGCCGAGGCAGTCGACCGCGCGGACCTGCCGCGTGGCCCTGTCGAGCTGATCAGGATCGGCTCCAACGCCGTGTTCCGGATCGCCGGTGACCTCATCGCGCGGGTCGCGTCGCCCTCGGCACCGCTCGCCACCGCGGAGAAGCAGATCCGGGTCGCCCGCTGGCTGGCGGCGGAACGGTTCCCGGTGACCCGCGCGGTCGACGTCGAGCAGCCGGTCGAGGTCGACGGCTGCGCCGTCACCTTCTGGGGGTCCGTCGCCCCGGGAACGACGTACGCGCCGATCGGTGACGTCGCCGCCGTCATCCGCCGGCTCCACCAGCTCCCGACGCCCGACGACCTCGACCTCGACCTCCCGGAGATCGAACCGTTCGGGCCGGCCGGGGCCGACCTGCCCGATTTCCCGGGGCTCGCGCCGGACGACGCCTGCTTCCTCCGGGAACGGATCGAGTGGGCGCGCGATGCATTTCCACGGTTGCCGTTCGAACTGCCGCACGGAGCCATTCACGGGGACGCGAACGTGGGAAACGTGCTCGTCGACACCGCCGGACATCCGGTGCTGATCGACCTCGACAGTTTCGCCACCGGACCGCGCGAGTGGGATCTGATCCAGACGGCGTTGTTCGCGACGCGTCTCGGCTGGCACAGCCGATCTGAGTACGCGGACTTCGTCCGTGTCTATGGATACGACGTCACTCAGTGGTCCGGTTTCGAGTGTTTGGCCGACATGCGTGAGATCGCGATGACCTCCTGGCTGAGCAAGAAGGCCACGGAGTCCCAAGCGACTGCGCGCGAGGCCGGCCGTCGCATCTCCGACATCCGGAACGGCGCTCCCCGAACGGACTGGGGAGCCTACTGATCACGCGGACCGTCATTCCGCCGGTCGCCAGAGCCGAAGGTGTCGAGCGGAGTCGGCGAAGGTCCGCACCGCCGTGCTGCGCCGGTGCCGGACCAGCCGTTCCCTGAACTCATCCACGTAGCTGCTGTACCGTGCCGACCGGAGTCCCTCGCCGACCTCCAGGGCGTCCGCCGCGACCCGGCATCCCTCGTCGAGATCGCCCCGGTCGATCAAGGAGTCGGCGAGCACCATCGTCACGAAGAAGTCGCTCCTGACGTACTCGCCGGACGCGGATGCGAGCGCCCGTTGCGCGTGCTCCACCGCGACGTCGGCGCGGCCGAGGTCGCGGTGGCAGTGCGCCAGCTCTGCCGCCATCTCGGTCCGATCGAAGTAGCTGATCCAGGCGGGTTCGTCCCCGGCCCGGCGCTGCTCGAAATGGTGCACCGCCGATCCCATCGCGCGGTCGCACGCGTCGGCGTCACCGATCCGCGCCAGCGCCCGGGCTTCCATGATGTGAAAATGCGACGTCAGGATCGGAATGCCGATCGAGTCGGTCCCGAGGCGAGCGGCCCGAGCCATGTTGGCGGCCTCACGATATCGACCGAGGAAACTCGCCTGGTGGCTCATCGCGTCCAGAATGCTCGCTGCGAGCAGACGATCCTCTCCGGCGTCCGCCAGTCCGAGTGCCTGGATGAAATAGCGTTGCGCGATTCCGTGGAGCCCGGCGTCGTACGCCATCCATGCGGCGAGCTGCGTCGATTCCCCGGCGGCTGCGAAGAGGGCGCGCCGCACGTCTGCGGTGCCCGCGGCCCGTAGGAGCAGCGGCAATTCCGTGCGGAGGTACTGCACCAGCGAGTTCCGGGCGTGTGCGCCGCCGAACGTGCTGTCCAGACGGTCGAAGGTCTCGCGCATCGTCCGGAGCCGTTGAACGTCGGACAGCCCGATGCGCGACGGCCCCTCCGTGCGATCGCCGACCGGCGGCTGTGACCCCACCAGCCAGGAGACCGACGCCTCGTTCCAGGCCGCGACGTTCGTCGGTGCACTGAGCACCACGGGCGCGCTCGCAAGATCGGCGTCGAGGAGTTGCGCGGTCGCCACGACCCCGTCCTCCGCCGAGCCGGGGTAGGCGAGACCTGCCTGCGGGTCCGCCGTCGTCGGCCGACGGAATCCGAGCTCGTCGAGGGCGACCGTGCGTCCGAGCGCAGCGCCCACCGCCTGCGCGATCGCCGTCCGCGTCGCGTCGTCACGAGGGACCGTCCCGGCGATCCACCGGCTGACGTAGGTGTGGGAGTAGCTCCGGCCGGCGGTCCGCGCAGCTGGAGACTCACTGACGGCGCGGGCGAACCGCTTCCGGCCGACCGTCCCGGCACGGTCGAGGAACCCCGCCTCGATCAGCAGTGAGGACAGCCGCTCGTTCGCCACGCGCCGGTCACCCCCCGGATCAGTGCGCCGTCTGACCGAGTGTGCCCCCCACTGCGCCCTGTCGCGGGTGAATCCGGAAATCCACTCTGGTTCCTGTCAGGACAACCGACGCGGCAGCTCCGGGAGGTGAGCGGGATGAACGGGTCAGGACGTCATGTCGACGGCGCGCTCGAGGGCCTCGACCCGGCGTCGGAGGTCGCGGAGTTCCCCGCGAACGTCCACGGGGTCGTCGTGCCGCGGATCGTCGCCGGTGCGACCGCCGCGCAGCACGGTGCCGAGATGGTCGGCAGGCCATCCGAGCGCCACGGAGAGGGCGACCAGCGTCCTGGGCTGACGCCGACGGGTGTTCAGGACGTGCACCAGCTCGCGGACGGTCGTCAGCGAGACCCCCGACTTCGACGCGAGATCGGTCATCGTCATGCCGCGCTCGTCGAGCCGGACCTTGATCGCATCCGACACCGCGGACCAGTCCTGATTCACGTGCGCTCCCGCCCTGTCGAGGTGCGGCGAGCGTAGCGAGAGCGCAGTACCGCGCGCACTTCACGTGCGAAGCCGTGTTGACGAACTATCAATCTACGCTCAATATGAGCGTGACACTGGCACTGCTGGATCGGCTGGCAGGCCACGACAGGGGAGGCACGAGTGGATACGACGAAGACCTCGACGGCGGAGGTTCCGGCCGCCGACGCGACGGTGAGCAGGCCCGCCTTCTACACCGCGGCGGAGACCGCGGCGATGCTCCGGCTCGACGAGTCGACGCTGTACCGGCACCTGCGGCGGGGGACCTTTCCCGGACTCAAGATCGGTGGGCGCTACGTCGTCCCCGGAGCGGTCCTGGAGCGTCTGGTGGCCGACATCCTCACGACCGGGCGCTGCATCGACCTTGGCTCCTGGACCGAGCAGTGGCGGCACGATCAGGTCGCAGCGCTCGCCCGGGCCGCGGCCGCGGACGTCACGATCGTGGGCGGGGCGTCCTGATGGGCAGCGTCGGGGTGCTGATCCTGTTCATGGTCGTCGGTGCGGTGATCTGCGCGAAGGCGCGGGTGGCCGCCGGTGCGGTCGCGTTCTCGCTGATCGCGTTGGTGCTGTTCATCGCCACGCCGGTCGGGGCCGGTCTGCCTGATGCGATCGGCACGTTCATTTCGGCGTTCGACCGGGCCGCGACGCCCGCGCTGAACGGCGCCGAGACCGCGGGGGCCGGGTCGTGAGCGCGGCCGTCGAGCCCGGAGCGGGAGACTTCGCCCTCACGGCCGGGCGGGCCGAGAGCCCGGAGGGTCCCGCCTTCGGCGGGGCGGAGGGCCGTCCGGCCCGAGTTTGGCCCGGCCTCACTCAGATTCAAGGGCGCTCCGCTGGCGCTGCGCGTCGCTGCGCGACCGGCCTTCGGCCGGCCCTTGAGTCCGAGCCTCGGAGGCCGTGCGCGCCTGACGGCGCGGTGGCGGACGGGACGCCGCCACCGGGGGGCCGGACCGGCCGACCCTCCTTGATCTTCTCGGAGGCCAGCGTGAGTGTGATCTTCCTGCCCGGCCCGCCCGTCGTGGACCTGGGCGACGACCCGACCGATCCGGTCGACGTGACGGACCTGGTGTGTCCGGGCTGCGCCAGCCCCGTCATCGACGCCCCGCCCTCGGGATGGCCCGCCCGCGCCGGCCGGTCCCCGGAGTTCTCCCACGCCGACGGATCGGTGCTGTGTCCCGACCGGTTCGGACGGGTGCCGGAGCCGATGGAGGCGGCGGGGCTGCGCTACGGGCTCACCGACGCCGGTGCCATCGCGTCGCTGGACGAGGCGCGCGGGTGGTCGGCGTGAGCGCCCGCCCCTCGCCGGAGTGGGCGGTCCCCGAGCAGGTCGCGCAGCCCGAGGGCCTGGACCCGCGGTTGCTGCGCCCGACCGGGCGCACGGACCGGCTGCAGGTCGTCGTCGAGCACTACGTCGTCGGTGCGGGGCGCTGCCCGGGGTGCGGGTGGCCGGTGGCGCGTCGGGAGGAGTGCGGTTCCCCCATGATCGGGGAGGCATCAGCTATAAGGGGTAGCGATGCCAGAGGTACGGAAGCGCTACGACCGGGAGTTCCGTGACGGAGCGGTCCGGGTCGTGGAGGAGACGGGCAAGCCGATCGCCCAGGTCGCCCGTGACCTGGGGGTCAACGAGGGCACGCTGGGCAACTGGGTGGCCCGTGCACGAGAGGCCCGCGAGGACACCGAGGGCCTGTCTCGCGGCGGCGTCGAGGAGCTCAAGCGGCTGCGCGCGGAGAACGCCGAGCTGCGGATGGAGCGTGATGTCCTCAAGCGATCCGTGGTCCTGTGGGTCAAGGAGGCGACGAAGTGAGCGTGGCCCGTTTCATCGCCGACCAGAGGACCTTCCACCGGGTGCCGCACACGCTGGCCTGCGCCCTGTTGGGGGTGTCGATCTCCTGGCTGTACAAGTGGCTCGACCGCGCCGCGCGTTCCGACGGTGGTGCCACCGCGACCGAGAAGCGCCGCTGCGCGTTGGACGCCGCCGTGGCCGTGGCGTTCGACGACGCCCAGCGGCTACACGGCTCACCCCGTCTGCACGCCGACCTGTGTGAGGCCGGATGGCGGGTGTCGGAGAAGACCGTGGCGGACTCGATGCGCCGCCAGGGCCTGGTCGCCCGCCGGATCAAGCGGCACAACGGACTGACCCGCCAGGACCGCACGGCGCCGAAGTTCCCGGACCTGCTTCGTCGGGGTTTCACTGCGGCCGAGCCGAACCGCAGATGGGTCGGGGACATGACCGAGATCCCCACCGCGGCCGGGAAGTTGTATCTGGCCACGGTGATCGACCTGTACTCGCGGCGGCTGCTCGGCGCGGCCACGGGGCTGCACCCGAACCCCGAGCTGGCGTGTGCGGCGATCCGGATGGCGGTGGCGGCCCGCGGCGGGGCGGACCGAATCGCCGGGGTGATCTTCCACACCGACCGCGGGTCGACCTACACCGCGGGCGCGTTCACCGCTCTGTGTCGGCGGCTCGACATCCGTCAGTCGATGGGCCGGGTCGGGTCGTGTTTCGACAATGCCGCGGCGGAGGCGTTCTTCTCCAGCCTGGAGTGGGAAGTGCTGTCCCGCAACGACTTCGACACCATCAGTAGGGCGCGGGCGGCGGTCATCGACTGGTGTTACGGCTTCTACAACCACCGGCGGCGACACAGTGCCGCCGCCGGGCTCTCACCGATCAACTACGAGAACGCCGCCCTCACCCGAGACGCGGCATAAGAACCCTCCACGATCTCGGGGGAACCGCAGAGTGCCTGTCTCGGCAGGTCGCCGTGTGCCTATTGGACAACCGGCCGCTCCCGGTCCGGCTCGCGCACCTGGCCGACGTCGTGCCCGGGGCCCGAGCGGGCCGGGACTCGGCGGCCGACCGGCACCGGGAGCGGGAGGAGCTGGATGCGTTGCCGGGGCTGTTCGCCGCCCCGGCCCGGTCCCCGGAGCGAGGGGATACGTCGTGAACGAGGCGAGCACGCAGGAGATGGGACGGCCCGGCGTCGGGGACTTGGCGGAACACGACCGCCGGGCCGCTCTCACCAACCAACAGGAGGTAGGAGAGATGTTCACCGTAGACCCGAGCCCCGCACGGGGCGAGGAGCTGGACTGGCGGTCGCGCGCGGCGTGCCGCGACGTCGACCCGGAGCTGTTCTTCCCGACCGCGACCGCCGGTGCGGCTCTGGCCGCCGCCGAGCGGCGAGCCCTGGCGGTGTGCACGGGGTGCCCGGTCCTGGCCGCGTGCCGGACCTGGGCGGTCGCCGAGCAGCCGCACGGCATCGCCGGCGGGCTGACCGAGGCGCAGCGCACCGCGCTGCGCCACCCCCGCCGGGCCCGGCACGGACGCCCGGTCGGGGTCCGGGTGCCGGTTCCGGTGCGGGGTGCGCGGCACCGCGACGCCGGCCGGGCCGCGCTCGCGACCGGCGCCGAGCCCGGTCTGGTGGCCGTGCAGTGCGGGGTCACGCGGCGCACCGCCGAGCGGTGGGCGGCCGAGCTGCGCCGTGCCCACCGCGTCGCCGTCGGCGCGCGGGTCGGGGGTGAGCGGTGATGGGCGTGTTCGGTGAGCCGACCGACGCCGAGCGTCGGGTGTGGCGGGTCCGGGACCTGATCCGGTCCCTGGCCGTGGAGTGGTTCGGCACCCGCGAGACCCGCAAACAGATCGGCGACAGCAGCATGACCCGCCTCGTGTTGGCCGACCCGTTGGCGGGGTTGCGGGCCGCGGTGCAGGTCCGGCGGGTCGCCGCTGTGCAGGGCCGGGAGTACGCCCTGGATGCTCGCGGCGCCGGATCGTCGTGGGCGGAGGTCGCGTCGGTGCTTGGGTTCGAGGGGTTGGACGAGCCGGAGGTGCTGGCGTTCGAGCACGTCGCCGAACGCGGCGGAGCTGCCGTGCCGCGGTGGGAGTCGGTGTCGTGGCGCTGCACCACCTGTGCCGCCCGGGTCACCGACACCGGCCCCTACGGCAGCCACCCCACCGACGTCGAGTCCGGGCACGCCGAGGGCTGCGCCCGCCACCGGGCGGACATCGCCGCGTGGTCCGCCCGGACCGGATGGGACGACTGATGATGAGCATCCTGTTCAGCTCCACCAGCCTCGTCCTCGCCGCGTTCGCCGCGGGCGCCCTACTCGCCTGGGCGCGCGGCGCCCGCGCGCTGGCCGCCGGCCTCGCCGTGGTCGCGCTGCTCCCGGCGGCGACGATCGTCACCGCCCTTTCGTGGCCCGCCCTCGTGGCGATGGTCGGCCTGGCCGGGGTGATCGTGTGGCACCGCTGGTCGCGTTCCTCGGCGACGGTGTCCCGGTGGGCGGCACGGTCGCGCCGCAAGGTCGGGGTGGCCTCGTCGCTGGACATCGTCCGCCACGCCGGAACCCTCGCCGTCCGCCGCCGCACCGGCATGGTTCGCCCCTCCCTGGCCGCGCTGTCGCGGTGGCAGCGGCTTCGGCTCGCGACCAGCGAGGCGGCCGTCGAGCTGTGCCGCACCGGAGCGTTGCGGGTGTGGGCGTTGGTCGAGGACGTCGTGATCGTCGTCGGCGGCCCCCGCACCGGCAAGACCGGCTGGCTGGCCGGGCGGGTCCTGGACGCCCCGGGCGCCGCCCTGGTGACCTCGACCCGGACCGATCTGCTGGACCTGTGCGGGCCGCTGCGCCGCCAGGACCGGGGTGAGGTGTTCGTGTTCAACCCGGCCGGCCTCGGCTCCCGGGCGTCGACGATCACGTTCGATCCCCTGACCGGCTGCACCGACCCCGTCACCGCCACCGAACGCGCGACCGACATGCTCGCCGCCGTCGCCAGCGGATCCGGCGGGGACCGGGAGTTCTGGGACGGGCAGGCCCGCCGTGTCCTGGCCGCGCTGCTGCACGCCGCGGCCCTCGGCGGCAAGCGGATGGCCGACGTCCTCGGGTGGGTCGCCGACCCTGACACCGCCGGGCGTGAGGTCCCCGCGTTGCTGCGGCGGTCGGGGGTGACGGCGTTCGAGCAGGACGTCATGCAGTTCCTCACCACCAACGAGCGGACCCGTTCCTCGATCACCTCGTCGGTGATGCCTGCCCTGGGGTGGCTGACGCATCCGGCGGCTGCTGCGGCGGCGGAGCCGGGGGAGGGGTTCGACGTCGCCCGCCTCCTCGACGACCGGGCGACGGTGTTCCTGCTCGGCGCCGAGGAGGCCCAGACCGCCCCCTTGGTCTGCGCGCTGACCGGGCACATCGCCCGCGAGGCCCGACGCCTCGCAGCCGGGGAGCCGAAGGGGCGGCTGGACCCGCCGCTCGGGCTGTTCCTCGACGAGGCCGCCCTTATCTCGCCCGTCCCGCTCGAATCGTGGACCGCGGACATGGGTGGTCGTGGGGTGACGATCCTGTGTGCGTTCCAGTCCCGCGCCCAGCTGTTGGCCCGGTGGGGTGAGCACAAGGCGGCGACGATCCTGAACAACACCGCCGCGGTGATGATCTTCGGTGGGACGCGGGACAAGGCGGATCTGGAGTTCTGGTCCACCCTGGCCGGGGAGCGGGACGAGCGGGTCACCACGACTGACGACCACGGCCGCGTCGCTTCCCGCAGCGTGCGGAAGGTTCCGGTTTTGGCCCCGGCGCAGATCGCGAACCTGCCCGCGGGGCGGGTGGTGGTGATCCGGCGCGGAATCGCGCCGGTGATCGGCCGGGCGCAGATGGCGTGGCGCCGCCGCGACGTCCGGCGCAGGGCCCGGCTCCTGCGACGGATCGAGGCCGAGACCCGCTGGCACTGCCGCAGCGAGGCCGTCCGGGTGTGGGCCGATGGTCAGCTCGAACGCCTCCTGGTCCTGCTTGCCGCGCGGTGGCCAGAGCGCTACGGAGAGGCGGCCGAGCGGGTCCGGTCGTCGAACCGGATGTTCGCCGAGCTGCGCGCGATCCGCCGAGGCAGCGAGCACGACCAGGCCGCTGAGGCGACGGCGCTGCACGAGCCGTCCCCCGGCACCGGCCCCGGTGGGGCTGTGGGTCCGGCGGGGCCCGCCGACGGCGCTGCGGGTGACGGGCGGTGGACCCGATGAGCGAGCGCTACGAGATGTGGACCCCCGCGCAGGCGGTGCAGCGGCTGGCCGCCGAGCTGCCCGGCGGGACGGCCGACGCCGAACAGGTCGTCGCGTCCTACCTGCGCGACGCGACCGGTGTGCATGGCCGGCCGTCGTCGGGGTGGCGGCTCGACGAGTTCGACCTCGACGACGCCCGCGCCCGGTTCGGGTGGGTCGACTTCGCGGGCGGGGAGACCGTCGCCCAGGCCCGCGCCCGCGCCGATGCGGCCGCGGTCGCGGCGCTGCGGGAGGCGCGGGGGACGTCGGCGATCACCGAGCGGGACCGGCTGGCCGGGCTGCACTCCGACGCGGAGATGTGGGGTTACCGCGCCCACAGTGTGGGGCTCGACGAGCTGACCAACACCGCGGCGTGTGATCCGCAGCCGCGGTTGGTGACGGTCGCTCGGGAGGGCCGGGAGCGCTCGCACCGCGAGGCGTGCGCTGTCCACGACGCCCGCCAGGCCGCCGCCGAGGCGGCGGCCGAGGTCGCCGCGCTCGACGAGGACCCGCGCGAGCAGGACCACCCCGGCGATCGCCGGGCACTCGAGACGCGCGACGAGCAGGAGGCACCGGTGGACATCCCGGACCTCGACCCCGGCCACGACTCCGGCCATGACGTCGTGCGGGACGTGGCGGACATCGAGTCGATGCTGCACGCCGAGCACTGGAGCGAGGTCATCGACGCCGTCGAGCGGGACGAGAACCCCGACCGCCGCGATGGCTCCGACCGGGACGCCGCAGCCGGTTCGGTGGGGTCGGTGGGTGGGTTGTGGTTCACCGTCGACGACGGTGTCGAGGGCGGGGTCCGGCCGTTGACCGAGACCGAGATGCGCCGCGTCGCGGACCTGGTCCGCCGGACCCAGTCCGAGGCCCTGGTCGTCGAGCAGGACGACACCCCGCCCAACGGACGGCCGTCGTCGTCGGTGGATGTGGACGGGTCGGGGTGGGAGCGATGAGCACGCCCCCGCACCCGCAGAAGCCGGCCGGGCCCGCGGGTGGGTCGTCGGAGGTCGTGGTGGCTGGTCTGGCCCGCGAGGTTCACGAGCTGCACCGGCGGGTCGACGGTCTGGATCCGGTGGTGGGGCGGGTGGAGAGGTTGGAGGAGATGGCCGCGCGCACGGCGGACACTCTGGCCGCGGTCGTCGGGCGCCGGCAGAAGGCGACCGCCCCGTCGTGGCTGCTCGCCCCCACCGACACCGCCGACGTCGAGGGTCTGCTCGACAAGCTGACGGTGTGGCTGGGGGCGGTGTTCCTGCGCTACCCCGACGGGGCGTCGGCGCTGCCGGAGTGCTGGTTGTGGCACCCCGACGTCGTCGAGGAACTGCTGTGGCTCATGCACGCCTGGTGCGCCGCGTACCAGGGCCCGGACGCCTCGGTGAGCGGGGCGGGGGACTGGCATGACCGCCAGCGCCCCGGCGTCGTCGCGCGGGTCCGTAAGAGCGCGGGGTCGTGCTCGATCGAGCGCCACCAGACCCGCCCCGGCTGGTCGGCGCCGGGCGGGGCGCCGGTGCCGGTGCCGGGGCTGGAGCACGCGGCTGCGATCACCGGGTGGTGGTCGCAGCACCGGGAGCAGATGCCGCCCGAGCCCGACGCCCCGGCCGCGGTCGGCTCGATCGGGGGTGCCCTTCGATGAGCACCAGCACCAGCAGCGTGAGCCGGTGGGGCCGGGCCGCGGTGTGGCTGCCGGGGCTGGCCGTCGCGCTCGGCGCCGCGGTGGCGACCGCGCATGGCCTGTTCGAGGTCGCGGTGGCCGCGCGGGTGCCGGTCGGGGTGGCGTGGATCTACCCGCTGATCACCGACGGCCTGGCGTTGGTCGCCTATGCGGCGACGGCGCGGCTGGCCGGTTCGGCGGCCCGTTACGCCTGGTCGGTGGTGGTCGTCTCGGCCGGGCTCTCGGGGTTGGCGCAGGCGGTCTACCTCGCCTCCGATGCCGTGACCGCGGGCGGGGAGCTGGAGGTGTCGGCTGGGCTGCGGTTCGGGGTCGGGGCGTGGCCCGCGGTCGCCGCCGCGGTCGTCGCGCACCTGCTCTACCTCCTCGCCGAGAACGACACCGTCGAGCAGCCTGAGCACCACGACCGGCAGGCGCCGGACGGGACGGCCGGATCCCGGGTCCGGGCGACGATCACCGTCCCGCCGTCCGGTCGGACACTGGCGGGACGCCTCGACGAGGTGGGACACGGTCCGGCCGTCCCGCCCGCCCTGGACGGGCCGGTGGTCCCGGGCCCGCCGCGGCCGGTGTCCCACCCGGCGCCGCGCCCCGCGGTCTGGCCGGATGGCTCTGGGGCCGGTGGGACGGGCGGGTCGGGTGCGGGCGCGCAGGAGCGTGCCCGCACCACCGCCGCGACCCACCGCCAGCGCCACGGCGCCCTCCCGACCGTGCGCGAGTTGCAGGAGATGGCCGACGTCGGGCGGGGCACCGCAGCCCGAGCGCTCCAGCAGCTCCGCGACACCCACACGCAGGCCGCGAGCGGCCTGCACCTCGTCCCCGACGAGCCTCAGAACAGGACCCAGCCATGAATCCGAGCAGCCAGAACCGCAGCACCCACACCGAGACGAGCACGAGCAGCAGCGAGAGCGAGCAGAAGACCAGAACCGAGATCCACTACACCGAACAGAGCAAGAACACCCCAAGATCAAAGGCAGCACACCTTGGCATCACGATCCGAGGGTGCGGTCCGGCCTGTGGCCGGTCCGCGAACCCCGACGCCGCTCCCGACCGGGCCGCGACCGGTTTCATGATTGTTTCAGGGTGGTCGGGGTGCTGAAGGTCGTCAACGGCTACTCGCCGGACTATCTGTTGAAGGAGGTCGCGACCGGGCGGGAGAACTACTACACCGGCGCGGTCGCAGAGGGGGAGCCGCCGGGCCGCTGGTGGGGTGCCGGAGCCGAGCGCCTCGGCCTGGCCGGTCTGGTCGACGCCCAGGACATGCGCGCGCTCTACGAACGCTTCCTCGACCCGCGGCACGCAGGGTTTCGGGATCCGTCCCAGTGGGACAGCGTCCCAACGTTGGGACACACCGGGCGCAAGTACCTGTCCGAGGACGACCTGTACGCGGCGGCGTTGGAACGGGAGCCGGACGCGGCGGCGGAACGCCGCGCCGAGCTGCGTACCGAGGCGGGCAAGGCCGCCCGGCACGCCGTCGCCTTCTTGGACGCCACGTTCAGCGTGCAGAAGTCGGTGACGCTGCTGCACACCGCGTTCGAGGCCCGCGAGGTCGCCGCCCGCCAGGCCGGCGACGAGACGACCGCGGCGGCGTGGGGCGAGTTCCGCCAGGCGGTGGAGGACGCGATCTGGGCGGGCAACAACGCCGCCCTCGCGTACTTGGAGGACAAGGCCGGCTATTCGCGGGTCGGGCACCACGGCGGCGCGGCCGGTCGGTGGGTGGATGCGCACGCGTTCACGGTGGCGTCGTTCTTCCAGCACGACTCCCGGGACCGGGACCCGCAGCTGCACATCCACAACACGATTCTGAACCGGGTCGAGTGCCCGGACGGGACGTGGCGGACCCTGGATTCGCGGGCGGTCCACCGGTGGCGCCCGGGTGCGGCGGCGGTCGGGGAGCGCACGTGTGAGGAGCGGCTGATCGAGACGATCGGGGTGCTGCTGGCGATGCGCCCGGACGGCAAGGTCCGCGAGGTGGTCGGGATCCCGGCGCAGGCGATGTCGCTGATCTCCACCCGCCGCCACGCGGTGACGGCGAAGGCGACGGAGCTGGTGGAGGCGTTCGAAGCCCGCTACGGCCGCGCCCCGAACGGTTATGAGTACGAGCGGCTGACCCAGCAGGCCACCCTGGTCACCCGCGCCGCGAAGTCCCACCACGGCGAGGACCGTGACGACATGCTGTCGCGGATCGACCTGCGGCTGCGCGCGGACATCGAGGGCGGACTAGCCGGGATCGCCGACGCCGTCCTCGCCGCCCGCCGCGACGGGGTGGAGCCGATGGCGTTCAGCCCACAGGCGGTGATCGAACTCGCGCTGGAGGACGTCCGGAACCGCAAGACGTTCTGGACGACCGCCGACCTCACCCGGGCGGTCAACGCCGCCCTGCCCGACTACCTCGGCGTCTCCGACGGGGCCGAGATCGCAGCCCTGTTGGACCAGCTCACCGACGCCGCACTGGAGCACGCGGTGACGATGGAGACCGCGAAACCCGCCACCGAGGCGCTGCCCGACGGGCTGCGCCTGGCGAACGGCCAGTCCGCCTACCAGGCCCCGGGTGGGGCGCTGTACGCGATGCCGGAGCAGGTCCACACCGAGCGGTTCCTGCTCGCCGCCACCACCTCACGTGACGGCGTCGCGTTGTCGCGCCCGGCGGCCGGCCGTTTCCTGGAGCGGCTGCGGACCGAGGGCGTCGAGCTGGGCGCCGACCAGGCCGCCGCCGTGCGCGGGATCCTCACCTCCGGCGCCCGGGTTGAGACCCTCGTCGGACCGGCCGGGACCGGGAAGTCCTTCGTCGTCGGCACCCTGGCCCGGGCCTGGACCGACTCCACCCTGCACGACCACGACCCGGGACAGCCGTCGCGGGCCGGTCGGGTGTTCGGTTTGGCGACGAGCCAGATGGCGACCGAGGTGCTGACCGGTGAGGGGCTGACCGCGCGCAACGTCGCGGCCTGGCTCGCCACTCAGGACCGCCTTCATGGCCCCGGCGCGGTCCGCAGCGAGGACGAGGCGTGGCGGCTGCGCGAGGGGGACATGCTGGTGGTCGACGAGTCCGCGATGACCGACACCGCCGCCCTCGCCACGATCCACACCCACGCCGACCGGGTCGGGGCGAAGCTGTTGCTGGTCGGGGACCACCGCCAGCTCGCCGCCATCGGCGCGGGCGGGGCGATGGACCTGCTCGCCACCGCCGGATCGTCCTACGAGCTGGCTGACGCCCGCCGGTTCAGCGCCGAGTGGGAACGCGACGCGTCGTTGCGGCTGCGGGCCGGGGACGAGAGCGTGCTGCGCACCTACCACCAGCACGGCCGCATCCTCGACTCCGGAACCCGCGACGACGCCGAAGTCTCCGCCGCGCGCGGATGGTTGGCCGACACCCTCGACGGGCAGCACTCGCTGCTGCTGGTCGACACCAACGACCAGGCCGCCCGCCTGTCGGCGGCCCTGCGCACCGAGCTGGTCCGCCTCGGCCGCGTCACCGAGGACGGCGTCTGGTTGGGCCGTCAAGGTGTCGTCGCCGGGGTCGGGGACCTGGTCCAGGCCCGCCGCAACGCCTGGCACCTGGCCGGGCGGCACGGCAACCGTCGCGGCCCGATCAACCGCGAGACCTACCGCGTCACCGCCGTCCGCGACGACGGCTCGATCGAAGTCACCACCGACACCACCGACCCCGCACCTGGCTGGACGGTCGACGGGGCGGGTGGGCAGCGGCTCGTGCTGCCCGCCTCCTACGTCACCGAGGACCTGGCCCTCGGCTACGCCACCACCGTCCACGCCGCCCAGGGCACCACCGTCGACACCACGCACTCGGTGATCACCCCGAACACCGGCGCCCCGGCCCTCTACGTCGGCATGTCCCGCGGCCGCGGTGCGAACACCGCGCACGTCACCACCCGCACTGCCCCCGACGACCCCGCCGACGGCACCCGCCGCCACGAACTGCACCGCGATCCCGTCGCCACGCTCGCCGCCATCCTCGACACCGCCGAGATCACGCTGTCGCGCCCCGCTCTGGCGGTCGCGACCGAGTCGGCTGAGCACGCGGCCAGCACCCGCACCGCCGCCGAGCTGCTCGCTGACGCGGCCCAGCTCGCCGCGACCGAACGCACCCGCGACCACCTCGACCATCTCGTCGCGGGTGGTCGTCTCACCGGGGAGCAGCGGGCCCGGATCGCCGCCGAGGACGGCGCCGCCTCGCTGACCCGCGTGCTGCGCCGCGCCGAGCTGGCCGGCCTCGACCCCCAGACGGTCCTGGGCGAGGCGGTCGATCGTGGGCCGCTCACCGGTTCCCGCAACCTCACCAACGTGCTTTACTCCCGCATCCGCGACGCCCACCGCTTCGACCCCGTCGGCGACACCTGGGCGCAGTGGACACCCCGCACCGACAACACCGAGTGGAGCGACTACCTCACCGCCCTGGCCCGCGCCGCCGACACCCGCGCCGCGGCCCTCGGCCGCGACGCCGCCACCGAGCCCCCCGCCTGGGCGACAGCGGCGTTCGGGGCCTGCCCGGCCGAGGCCGACCAGCGCGACGAGTGGTGCGCCGCGGTCGGCCGGGTCGCCGCGTACCGCGAGATGCGCGGCCACACCAACGACGAGGGTGACATTCTCGGGCCGGCGCCCAAGCCCGGGCAGGTCGAGGAGTTCGCCGCCTACCGCGCCGCGTGGCGGACCCTCGGCCGCCCCGAGATCGACCGCGAGCACTTGGAGCTGTCCAACGGCCAGCTCCGCGCCCGCGTCCGGGCCTACGAACGCGAACTCGCCGCCGCGCCCCGCTACGTCGCGAACGAACTCGCCGGAACCCGCCAGACCGCCGCCACCCACCAGCAGACCGCCGCCCTGCGCCGAGCCGAAGCCGACGCCGTCACCGACCCGGGTGAGCGGCAGCGGATCCTCGACCAGGCCGCCCAGGCCGCCGCGCTGGTCGCCGTGCTCGACGCCCGCGCAGAGCAGCTCCAGCAGATCGACGACGCCCGCGCCACCTGGCTCGCCCACACCGCCCAGACCCGGGTCCAGGCCGAACTCTCGAAGGCCGAGCTGTCCGCCCGCGACGCCGACGACGACCCCGACCAGCAGGTCACCGCCGCCGAATGGAAGACCGCCCACGAGGCCGCCATGGCCGACGAGGACGCCCACCGCGACATCACCGAAACCGACCTCGCCCACCCCGAGGACCTCCACCAGCACGACGACGTCCCGCCCGTCCAGGAGGACGGCGCGGCCGACACAAGGTGGGACGACGTCCGCGAGCGCGCTGAACGCGAACCTCGGCCCGACCGCGAGGACATCGTCCGGGTGCCTGACGCCGCCGAGACCACCGATCACCTCGACCATGCCGGCCGGGTCCTGGACGAGATCCGCTACCGCGATACCGGCGACGACCTCGCCCGCGCCGATGAACTCACCCGCTGGCACACCGACGACCACGCCGCGATCGCCGAAGACGAGGTCGCGGACGCCCCGGTCGACGAGTACAGCAACGGCTGGTAACCGGAGAGGATCACTCCGTGTCGGCCTGGCGGGCCACGTCGAGGGGCGGCGGCCCCTCACCCCGCCAGGCCCACCACAACGTCGCCCGGATCCCCTCCCGCCACCCCGGGCGGTCCGCGACGAGGTCCGGCTGACGCAGCGGGAGCAGCTCGACCGCCAGGCACTCGGCCTCGATCAACTCCTCGTAGACCGTCGCCCGGGAACGGGTGACCGGCGCCGCGGCGGGCTGAACGAGGCCCCACGAGGTGCGGTGCGACGCCCCGGCCAGCCACCGGCACGTCGTCACCACTCCGGCCGCGTACCAGTCCTGCACGCCGCGCTCGCCCTGCTCCCGGGTCCGGGACTGCGCTGCCGCCCACACCGCGGCGAACTCTGCGCGGGGAACCCGCAGCTTCCCTCCCAGAACTGGGTCCAACGGTATGCCGCTCACAGCACCACGGTCCCATTAGACACCGACAGTCATCAGACATCGCGTCGTGAGATCCGAACCCTTGGGAACCATGCCCCGCCCGTGAACGACCTTATCTGCGGTCCGTGACGAGATAGCTCAACGCAACGACCGTGTTCATCCCACGCGTGGCCACGTGGGCCGACACATCTCAGAAGAGGAATGACCGTGTCAGACACCCTCGACTCACATGTGCAAGGCGCATCTGGCCCACCGGCTACGTCGGTGACACGGGGCGGCTGGTGGTGGTCGGACCTGCGGCCGCTGCTGCTGCGGCTGCACTTCTACGTCGGCCTGTTCGTGGGTCCCTTCGTCCTGGTCGCGGCGGTGACCGGGCTGCTCTACACGACCACCCCCCAGCTCGACCAGATCCTCTACCGCGACGCGCTGCACGTCCCGGTCGGCCCGACGCAGCTCGATCTGCGCGACCAGGTGGGTGCCGCCGCGGCCGCCGTCCCGGGCGGCACGGTCACCGAGATCCGGCCGCCGATCGCGCCGGACTCGACCACCCGGGTCACCTTCGACGCCCCGGGGGTCGCCGAGGACTACGCGCGCACCGCGTTCGTCGACCCGTACACCGGGCAGGTCCGCGCGGTCCTCGACACCTACGGCGAGTGGCTGCCTGTGCGGGCGTGGATCGACACGCTGCACCGCAACCTGCACCTGGGGGACGCCGGCCGGCTGTACTCCGAGCTGGCCGCCAGTTGGCTGTGGGTGCTGGCGATGTCCGGGCTCGCATTGTGGGTGGTGCGCCGGCGTCGCCGGGCCCGGGTGCGCCGCACGCTGCTGCCCGAGGGCGCGGCCCGCGGACGGGTCCGGATCCGCTCGTGGCACGGCTCGGTCGGGCTGTGGGCCGCGATCGGCATGCTCGTCATGTCCGCGACAGGGCTCACCTGGTCGAACTTCGCCGGTGACAACGTCGGTGCACTGCGATCGGCGCTGAGCTGGACGACGCCGTCGGTCTCGGACGAGCTGCCCGCGGGCGGCACCGTCGCGGCGCCGCCGACGGCACCGGCCGCCGTCGGGTCCGCCGCAGACCGGGTGCTCGCCGCGGCCCGCGCCGCCGGCATCGCCGACCCGGTCGCGATCACCCCGCCGTCGGAGGCGGGCCGGGCGTGGCAGGTCGGTCAGGTTAAGCGGTCCTGGCCGCTCGCGCAGGACGCGGTGTCCGTCGACCCCGGGTCGGGCGCGATCCTCGACACCGTCCGATGGACGGACTGGCCGTTCATGGCGCAGGCGGCCGAGGTCGGCATCTCGGCGCACATGGGCATCCTGTTCGGAATCGGCAACCAGCTACTGCTCGTCGCGCTGGCGCTCGGCATCGTGGTCGTCGTGGTCTGGGGCTACCGGATGTGGTGGCTGCGCCGGCCGACCCGCCCGGGCGCCGCGGCCCCCGGCGGATCGCAGCGACCGGGGGTGGTGTCGCTGGCCGTCGTCGGGTCGGTGGCGCTCGGTCTCGGCATCCTCTTCCCGGTGCTGGGCGTGTCCCTGCTCCTGTTCCTGCTGGTGGACGCCCTCACGCAGCAGTTCCGAGGCCGCCGTACGACACCGGATGGCGCGCTGTCCGAGTGATCGGAGGAACCGGGCGATGGACGCCACCGACCACTGGTGTGACAGACCGTTGTCACCCCGGGGACCCGGGCGGCCGACGGTTCACGGAGGTCGCGGTCGCGGCGCAGAAGACGCCGCGACCGGAACGCGAGCCGGACGAGGCCGGAGTGCTACTTCTTCGTCGCGCACTGGCAGGGCTTGCCCTGCTGACAGCCACAGGTGCAGCTGGGGCCGCAGTTGCAGGACGAGGCGGTCTCGGACATCGGTACCTCCGACGGGACGTGACGGAACATGCGCATCCGATGATATCGAGGTCGGTGTGCTCGAGGTCGAGAGACGACCCGGAAGGGTCGGGGCGGGACGACGATGACGCGCACGATCGGTGTGGTGGTGTTCGACGGAGCGGAGGAGCTCGACTTCGTCGGGCCGTGGGAGGTGTTCACCGCGTCGTCGTTCCTGCGGGAACGGGCGGGCGGCGAACCCGACCGGGTCCTGCTGCTGGCTCAGGAGGTGAGGACACTGCGCTGCGCGAAGGGGCTGCAGGTCGTGCCCGACGCGCGGTTCGCCGACCACGACGCACTCGACGTCGTCGTGGTCCCCGGCGGGCACGGCGCGGACCGCGAGGTCGACAACCCCGTCCTGCTGTCCTGGCTCGCCCGGGTGGCGGAGACCGCGACCTGGACGACCAGCGTCTGCACCGGAGCCTTCCTGCTGCTCGCGAGCGGCGTGGCGCGCGGACGCCGGATGGCCACCCACTGGCTGGCGGAGGACGCCCTGGCCGAGCGCGGCGTCGACGTCGACCGGGAGGCACGGTGGGTGGCCGACGACCGGGTCGTCAGCAGCCAGGGGGTGTCGGCCGGGATCGACATGGCGTTGTGGGTGGTCGGGCAGCTGCACGGCCCCGACCACGCCCGGGAGGTCCAGCGCTACATCCAGTACGACCCCGCTCCGCCGTACGCGCAGCCGTGACGGGGAGCGGGGCGCGGTCCCGCCGCCGGGGGCTCATCCGGCTCTGACCAGCCGCAGGACGGTGTCCGCCCGGGCGAACGGCTCACCGTCGGGTCCGGTGACGGTCCCGCGGTCGACGGTCCGCTCGGCCGCGACCGTCCAGACCGCGGGATCCGGGTCGAGCGCGGCGCGCAGCTCGCCGGGCCCGGGCAGGTCCACGTCGAACGGCGTCCCCGTCATCGACGCGGGGATGTCGGCGTGCCCGATGACCAGGAGCGAGCCGCCGGGGGCGACGGCGTCCAGGGCCCGCCGGAGGATCGCCGTGCGCTGGCCGGGCCGCTCGGTGGGCGAATGCAGGAACTGGGAGCACACCAGGTCGTAGCGCCCAGTAGGGAAGGTCTCGGTGAGGTCGTGGCGCTGCCAGTCGACCTGCACACCCCCTCGCCCGGCGTGGAGCTCCGCCCGTCGCAGGACCTCGCCGGAGACGTCGACGGCGGTCACCCGCCAGCCGAGTCCGGCCAGCCCGATCGCGTCGCCGCCGGTGCCGCACCCGAGGTCGAGGGCCGACCCCGTTGGTAGCCGGGAGGCCTCCTCGACGAGCAGCGGGTTGGGGGTCGGGATCTGGTCGGGGACATCGAGCCCGCCGTGGAAGGCGTCCCAGTAGGTCTGCGGCGTGTCCTCCGGGGAGGGCCACGGCATTCCGGTGTCGGTACGACGTGTCATGACGGGAACGATGCCGGGCCGCCCGACAGGTCGACCAGAGGACGTGCCGATCCAGCAAGTCCGCACGTGGTCCGTCAGGGCCGGGTGCGTTCCCGGGCGGCTCCGCTTCACCGCGGCCGGGCCCGGCCGGGCCCGGGTCCGCGATGTGTGCGCAGCGGGTCGGTGTGGGCGAGGAGATGTTCCCGGGCCCGGGCGACCCGGGCCCGGATCTCCGCCGAGGTGACGTCGCACACCGTCGCGGCCCGCGCGTAGGTGAACCCGAGGGACTGGGTCAGGACGAACGCGATCCGCAGGTCCCGAGGCAGCGTCACGAGGAGATCCTGCGGTGATCCGCCGCCGCGGGACACCGACCGGAGACCGAAGGCTCCCTCCTGCTCGGCGACGGTGATCGCGACCTGCAGTACGACCAGCTCTCCTTCTTCCTCCGCGAGCGGGGCCGGTGTGACGCCCAGGGTCAGACGATAGGTCTCCAGCGCCAGCCTCTCGACCGACATGGATCCGGTCAGTCGGGTGAGCAGGGTCTGGACCTGCTGCTGGGTCGTTCGGACCAGTGCTGCGACGGTCTCCGGCGCAGTACCCGCGGCGGCCTCGGCGAGGCGGCGGTAGGCGTCCTCGGTGTCGCCGGGCAACGGTTCGCTCATCGCGCGTGCGTTCCGGGAACCGAACGGTCGATGAGGACGACCTGTGCGGTGTGAGCTGTTGCGAGCGGTGCCGGGAGGCCGTGTCCGCGTCGCTCGACGGGGAGGACCGGCCGCAGGACTCCTTCGTCCTCGACCATCTCCGCCGATGTCCGGACTGCCGAGTGGTCGCGGACCGGCTGATGCAGTTGCACGAGGCGTTCCGGTGTCAGGAACCGGTGTCCGGGGTGGATCTGTCGGCCGGGCTGCTCGCGGCTCGCGCCGGTGGGGTACGCGCCTCCCGCCCCTGCTGCGCCGGCACGGGCGCGGTCCTCTACGTGGTCGGTAACGCGGCGTGCGGCTGTATACCGGGGTGCGCCTGTGGCTGTCAGGACGGCACCCGGTGCCGGTGTAGTCACGAGGTGGCCTGACCGGCGTCCAGCTCGCGCAGCAGCACCCGGGGCGCCCCGGTCACCGGGTCGGCGACGATCGACCCGTCGACCCGGAAGTGGGCCGCGAGCAGGCCGGGGGTCAGCACCTCGGCCGGCGGGCCGACCGCGGCGATGCGGCCCTCGGCGAGCACAGCGACCAGGTCGGCGTACTGCGCGGCGAGGTCGAGCGAGTGCAGCGCCGCGACCACGGTGGTCCCGATGTCGCGGGCCAGGCGCAGGACCCCGAGCTGGTGGCGGGGGTCGAGGTGGTTGGTCGGCTCGTCGAGCACCAGCACCCGCGGCTGCTGGGCCAGCGCGCGCGCCAGCAGCACCCGCTGCCGTTCCCCGCCGGACAGCTCCGACAGCGGGCGGGCGGCGAACGCGGTGCATCCGGTGCGGGCCAGGGCGTCGGCGACGACGGCGGCATCACCGGGCCCGGGGCGGCCGAAGGTCCCCAGGTGCGGGGAGCGGCCGAGCATTACGGCCTCCCAGGCGGTGAAGTCGAACCCGCCGGTGTCGTCCTGGGTGAGCACCCCGACCGCGCGCGCGTTGTCGCGGTGCGCCATCGCGGCCAGGTCGTCGTCACCGAGCAGCAGGTGCCCCCGCAGCGGCTTGAGCACCCGGTACAGGGTCTTGAGCAGGGTGGACTTGCCCGACCCGTTGGGCCCGACGAGCGCGAGGACGGCACCGTCGGGGACGGTCAGCGTCGCGTCGTGCACCACCGGGTCACCGCCGTGGCCGACGCTGACGCCGTCGACGACGAGCCGGGCGCTCACACGCCCACCGCCCCGGTCGCGCTGCGGCGCAGCACCCAGAGGAAGAACGGCACGCCGATCGCGGCGGTGAGGATGCCGATCGGCAGCTCGGTCGGGGCGAGAACGAGGCGGGCGGCGGTGTCGGACCAGACCACGACGAGCGCGCCGAGCAGCACGCACACCGGCAGGGTGCGGCGGTGGTCGGCGCCGAACAGCAGCCGGGCCAGGTTGGGGACGACGAGCCCGACGAACCCGATGCTGCCCGACACCGCGACGACCGCCCCGGTCAGCAGCCCGGTGAGGACGAACAGCACCGCCCGCAGCCGGGTGGGGTCGGTCCCGAGCGCCGACGCCGCGTCGTCGCCGAGGACGAGCAGGTTGACCCGGTTCGCCTGCCACCACAGCGGCACCAGGAGCACGCCGACGATCGCGGCGGACAGTGCGAGCAGATCCCAGCGGGCCCCGGCCAGGCTGCCGAGCATCCAGAACAGGACCTGCTGCTGGGCGTCGGTGTTGCGGGTGCGCAGCAGCAGGAACGAGGTGACACCGCCCAGCAGCTGCCCGACCGCGACCCCGGCCAGCACCATCCGGGTCGCGTGCAGCCGGCCGCGCACCCGGGACAGGACGAAGACCCCCAGCCCGGTGAGCAGCGCACCGGCGAAGGCCGCGGCGGGCAGGGTGAACAGCCCGGCCGTCGCGGTGCCGATCGTGGTGATGACCAGGACCGCGCCGACCGAGGCCCCCGACGACAGCCCCAGGATGTAGGGGTCGCCGATCGGGTTGCGGACCATGGCCTGCACCAGCAATCCGGCGACGGCGAGCCCGGCCCCCACGACGACACCGAGCAGCACACGTGGGGTGCGCAGCTCCCAGACGATGAAGTCCTCGGCCCGGTCGATCCCCGACACACCGCCGGTCAGGTGGGCGGTCACGGCGTCGAGCACCCGGCCGGGCGGGATCGACACCGGGCCGAGCCCGATCGCGACGACGACCGAGGCCAGCAGGGCGAGCAGCAGCCCGGCGAGCACGGCCGCCGGCGGCACCCGGCCGAGAAGGCCGCCGGTCGCAGGGACCGGCCGGTCCGGCGGCACCCGGCCCAGCAGGCCACCGGTCCCCGCCGCCTCCTCGTGCGTGGTCATCCGGTGCCGTGGATGCCCTTCGCGATGGTGGCGACGGCCTGCCCGTTGAGCACGCTGGGGGACAGCGTGATCGACTGCGGCACGGTGACCAGCCGGTTCTCGCGCACCGCGGTCGTCGAGGCGAGCGCGGGGCTGGACCGGATGGCCGCGGTCAGCTCGGCGTCGCTCTGCGGGGAGAAGCCGGTGATCACCACGATCGCCTGCGGGTCGAGCGCGGCGACCTGCTCGGCGGACAGGCTCGCGAAGTCGCTGTCCTGGTCGGCGGCGATGTTCGTCCCGCCGGCGAGGGTGAGGATGCCGTTGGCGAGCCCGGAGCCGCCCTGGGTCATCAGGGGCTGGCCGGTCTGCGGGGCCGAGGACAGGGCCAGCACCCGCACCGGCGCGGTGCCGGGGGCGGGGGTCGCGGCGGTGACCTGGGCCTTGATGCGGTCGACGAGCTGCGTGCCCTGCGCCTGCGCGCCGAACACGGTCGCCGCCTGCTGGACGAACGTGTAGGTGTCGTCGATGTTCTGCACCGGCGACGGGGTGTCGTCGCAGGCCACGAGGCTGGCCGCGCCGGCCTGCTGCAGCCGCTCCACCGAGGGGGTGCCGTCGAAGCCGCCGAAGCTGTAGCTGGAGATCCCGACCACGAGGTCGGGCTTCGCCGCGACGACCGACTCGGTGTTGCCCTGCCCCGTGTCCAGCACCGGGATCGAGTCGAGCTCGCTCCGCTCGGCGCCGGTGAAGGCGGTGAAGAAGTCCGGGGCCGCGGTGCCGACGATCCGCTCGCGCTGACCGAGCTCGGTCAGGATCGCGGCGGCGCCGCCGTCCATGGTGACCACGCGCTCCGGCGGGGCCGCGAGCTGCGGCACCGGGGGGCAGGCGGGCGCGGCCGGGTGCCCGGCACCGCCCGCCGACGACCCGCCCATGTCCACGCCCTCGTGGCCCGCGTGGTCGCCGGCGGCCGGTTCGCCGCCGCACCCGGCCAGCAGCACGACCGTGGCGACGGCGGCCAGTGCCGTCGTGATCGTCCTTCGGTGTCGTCGCACCCTCACACGTCCTTCATGCCGTACTCGTCCCCAACGCCTCACCAGTCGGCGTGTGCGGGCACTTGGTTCCTCCGTTCGTCGTCACAGCGGTGTGACCTGGATCGCGCCGTTCGGGCCTAACGCCCGGGAACTCGACCACGTGTGGTCACGACTCGTCACTCGACGGTGTGGTGATCGGAGGTGCGTAGTGGGCGCGGACGGAACGGCGTCGGAGCCCCCCGGGCAGGTTCGGGACGACCGGGCCGCGGTTGTGGTCGCGGGACTGCTGTCGTTCGTGGCGATGTTCGACATGAACGTCGTCACCGTGGCGCTGCCGCGGATCGCGGACGGCTTCGGCGCCGATCCCCGGCCGGTCCAGTGGGTCGTGCTGGCTTACGCGATCCCGGCCGTGGCGTTGCTGCTGCCCGCGGGACGGTGGTTGGACCGGGTCGCCGTGCGGCCCGCGCTGATTGCGGCCGTCGGGGTCTTCGCCGCTGCGAACTTCGCGGCCGTGGTCGCGCCGTCGCTGCCGGTCCTGGTCGGGCTGCGTGGGCTGCAGGGTGTCGGCGGCGCGGTGCTGATGGTGCTCATGCCGGTGCTCGCGATGGCCGCGGTCGCCCCGCAGCGTCGGGGCCGGGCGATGGCGGTGCCCGCGACGGCCGGGCCGGTCGGCGGGGTGCTGGGCCCCGCGGTGGGCGGGCCGTTGATCGAGCTGGTCGGCTGGCGCGTCGCGTTCGTCCCCGCGGTACTGGTGTCGCTGGTCGCGGTCGTGCTGGTCCGCCGGTCCCGGATCCCCGCCGGGAGGTTCGCCGGGCCGGACCGGGCGAGCCTGGCCGATGCCGCACTGCTGGTCGCCGGTCTCGGACTCGTTTGTGCGGTCGCCACCGGTGTCCTCGCCGGCACAGCGGTGGTCACCGCGGCGGTCGTGGTCGCGGCCGCCGCACTCACCGCATGGGCGGCGCGGCCCGGAGCCCGTTCGGTCGCCGCGGCGCTGCGACCGCGCGGCGCCGCGCCCGCCGCAGCCGTGGCGCTGCTCGCCGGGGCGTTCGCGGCCGCCTCGTACCTGGTCGCCGTCGGGCTGCAGGCCGGGGGTTCCGGGCCCGCCGCCGCCGGGCTGGCGCTGCTGGCGTTCCCGCTGGGGATGGTCGTGGCCGGGCCGCCCGCGGGCCGGCTCGCCGACCGCTACTCCCCGCGTGCGGTGGCGGTCGCGGGCGTCGCTCTCGCCGCGGTCGGGTTCGCGCTGCTCGCCGCGCTGCCCGACGGGGAGTCCTGGACCCCGGTCGACGTCGCCTGGCGGGTGGCGCTGGCCGGGCTGGGGACCGGCCTCTACGGCGGCCCCACCCAGGTGCTCGTCCTCGCCGGGGCCGCACGGGACCGGATGGCGACGGCCGGAGCCGGCGTGCAGTGCGCCCGCGCGCTCGGTTTCGCGGTCGGCCCTGCCGCCGCGGCGCTCGCCTGGAACACCGACGGCACGGTGCTCGCCACCCGTCCCGCCCTGACCGTCGCGGCCGTCACGGCCGTCGTCGCCGCGCTGCTGCTGATCGGGCACCGCGGCCGTCCCACCACCGAGGAGAACACCTGATGTGTGGCATCGCCGGCCTGGCCGAGCCCGTCCCCGTCGCCGACCCGGCGGCGCTGCGGGCGGTCGCCGAGGCCATGACCGCGACCCAGATCCCCCGCGGGCCCGACGCCGGCGGGGTCTGGCACGACGAGCGCGCCGCGCTCGGGCACCGCCGCCTGGCCGTGATCGACCTCGACGGTGGGGTCCAGCCGATGCTCGCCGGCAGTGAGGGGACCCGCACCGTCCTGTCCTACTCCGGCGAGGTCTACAACCACCACGAGCTGCGCGCCGAGCTCCGCTCGCGCGGCCACCGGTTCGACACCCGCAGCGACACCGAGGTCGTCCTCGCCGCCTACCGCGAGTGGGGTATCGCGGCGCTCGACCGGCTGGAGGGGATGTTCGCCTTCGCGGTGTGGGACCAGCCGACCGGGCGGCTCGTGCTGGGCCGCGACCGGCTCGGCGTCAAACCGCTGTACTGGGCGCGCACCCCGACCGGCGGCGTCGCGTTCGGCTCCGAGCCCAAGGCGCTGTTCGCCCACCCCGGCATCGACCCGGTCGCCGACGTCGAGAGCCTGCGCGAGGGCTACTCGCTGCTGTTCTCGACCTGGCCCGGCGTCTACGCCGACGTGCACGAGGTGGAGCCGGGCGGCTGGCTGGTCGCCGACACCGACGGCGTGCGCACGGGCCGCTACTGGCAGCTGGAGCTCCACGAGCACACCGACACCTCCGAGGCGACGGCCGAGCGCGTCGCCGCGCTCGTCGAGCGGGCCGCCCGGTCCCGGCTGGAGGCCGACGTCGAGATCTGCAGCCTGCTCTCGGGCGGGCTGGACTCCTCGGTGGTGACCGCGTTCGCCGCCGCGGAGCTGCGCGACCGTCGCGGACCCGACGCGGTCCTGCGCTCCTACGCGGTCGACTACGCCGACCAGGCGCGGGAGTTCACCGGCGACGTGCTGCGTACCGGGCACGACACCCCCTACGCGGCCGAGGCCGGGGCGCACATCGGCACCGACCACTCGGTTACCGTGCTCGACCCGGCGGCGCTGCTCGACTTGGAACATCGGCGCGCCGTCGTCGCGGCCCGGGACTCACCGATCGGTGTCGGTGACATGGACACCTCGCTCTACCTGCTGTTCGGCCGGATCCGCGAGCACTCGACGGTCGCGCTGTCCGGGGAGGCCGCCGACGAGGTGTTCGGCGGCTACCCCTGGTTCCACGCCGAGCGACCGCGGGCCGCGGCGACGTTCCCGTGGCTGCTGGTCACCGGCGACGACGCCGCCGTCCCGCTGCACCCCGACCTGGCCGCCGCCATGCGGATCACCGAGTTCCGCGCCGACACCTACGCCGACGCGCTGGCCGCCGTCCCGCACCACGACGACGAGTCGCCCGCCCAGCACCGCTCCCGGGAGCTGCAGCACATGTCGCTGACCCGCTGGGTGCGCCAGCTCCTGCACCGCAAGGACCGGCTGTCGATGGCGCACGGGCTGGAGGTCCGCGTGCCCTACTGCGACCACCGCCTCGTCGAGTACGCGTTCTCGGTCCCGTGGAGCGAACAGACCCGTGACGGACGGGAGAAGTCGCTGCTGCGCGCCGCCGGGGCGAAGCACCTGCCCGAGTCGGTGCTGTGGCGGGCCAAGAACCACTACCCGGCCACCCACGACCCCGGCTACACCACCGGGCTGCAGGAGCTGGCCCGCGACGCCCTGACCGTGGACGGCGTCACCGACGTCGTCGACCGCACCCGCATCGACCCGCTGCTCGACGCGCCCGCCGAGGGGCTCGACTGGGGCACCCGGCTGCGCCTGGAGCGGGTCGTCGACCTCGCCCTGTGGCTCGACGTCGCCCGTCCCGAGCTGCGGATCTGAGAGGACACCGATGACCGCCTCCGAGACCGAGCCGGTCCCGCTCGTCGGACCGGACTACAAGCGCGACCCCTACCCGCTCTACGCCGAGCTGCGCGAGCGCTGCCCGGTCCACCGGGTGGCGTTCCCGTCCGGTGTGCACGCCTGGCTGGTGACCGGCTACGACGCCGCCCACGCCACTCTGAACGACCGGCGCCTGGGTAAGGACCACCGCCTGGGCAACGACGGGTGGCGGGCCCGGGCGTCGATCATGCCCGAACCGCAGCACTCCCAGCTGCAGGTCCACCTGCTGCACCAGGACCCACCCACGCACACCGTCATGCGACGGCTGGTGACCGAGTCCTTCACCCCACGGGCAGCCGAGGAGCTGCGCCCCCGGTTGCAGGAGATCGCCGACCGGCTGGCCGACGACCTGACGGCCACCGACGGGCCGGTGGACCTGGTCGGCGGGTTCGCCGCCCACTTCCCCTTCGCCGCGCTGGCCCTCGCGATCGGGCTGCCCGACGAGCTGGCGTCGGGGTTCCGGCGGGAGTGGGGCGGCGTCGTCGCCCCGGTCGGGCCGACCGACCCGCGCCGCGCCCACTACGAAGGGCTGCTGCACGGGCTGCAGGACTACATCGCCCGCGTCGTCGACGGCGTCCGTGACCTGCCCGGCGACGGGCTGCTCACCCGCCTCGTCGCGGCCCGCGACGCCGGTGACCTCACCGCTGAGCAGCTCGACTCGATGGTGTTCCAGCTGCTGGTCGCCGGGCAGGAGCCGGTGACCAACCAGATCACCACCGCACTGGTCGCGCTGCTGCACCGCCCCGACGAGCTCGACCGCCTCGCCGCCGACCCGGCGCTGCTGCCGCGCGCGGTGGAGGAACTGCTCCGCTACGACAGCGCGTTCGAGCTCACCACCTGGCGGTTCCTCGCCGAGACCGACGACCTGCACGGCCGGGAGGTCCCCGCCGGGGACTCGGTGATCGTGTCGTTGTGCGCGGCCAACCGCGACCCGCGCCGGTTCGACCGAGCCGATGAGCTGGTGCTCGACCGCGAGCCCAACCCGCACCTCGCGTTCGGACACGGCATCCACTTCTGTCCCGGTGCCGCACTGGCCCGCGTCGAGCTGCAGGTCGCGTTGGGCACCCTGCTCGCCCGGCTGCCCGGCATGCGGTTCGCCACCGATCCCGCCGCACTCGACTGGACCCCGGCCGTGCTGGGCCGCGGTGTCCGCGCACTGCGAGTGACCCACGACGCGTCGGCGCATGCCCGCTGACCCGACCGACGCCCACCACACCGTCGCCACCCATGGCGGCCCGCCGATCGGACAATCGTTGATCACCTGTGCCCCGGACCCGGTCGCCGACCGGACCCGCCTCGACACCGTCGTCGAGGACGTCCTCGACATCCTGCTGCGCCACCGGCGCGCCCCCCGCGACGAGCCGGCGCCCCCGCGGTCCGCGTTCGACCCGCAGCGCGCCCAGATCCGGGCCGCCGTCGCGGCCGGGACGCCGCTGCGCCTGGTGCTGCCGGCATTCCCCTGCAAGTCCCCGAACCCGGCCAAAGTGCTCGGCAGGCTCCCCGACGCCGGGGAGCGGCTGTCGCTGCACCACCTGGACCGGGTCCGGGCCGAGATCGCCGCCGTGCACGAACCGGGTGCGCGGGTCCTCGTCTGCTCCGACGGGCACGTCTTCGCCGACCTCATCGGGGTGCCCGACCCGCACGTCGACGACTACGGTGCCGCCCTGCGCGCCCTCGCGGCCGCCGAGCGGCTGCCCGGGTTCGAGTTCTTCGATCTCTCCCACGCCTACCCCGGACGCAGCCACGACGAGCGCCGTGCGCTGCTGGACCGGCTGTGGGCCCCGTCGGTGGAGCAGCTGCGGCAGCGTTGCCGCACCGACCCCTCCGAGCGTGCGCTCTACCTGGGAATCGTGCGGTTCCTCGTCGAGGACGCCGCCGGTCACGAGGGCAGCCGCGCGGCTCTGCAGCGCCGGTCCCGGGAGCGCGCCTACTGGGTCGTGGCCCGCAGCAACGCGTGGAGCGCGCTGATCGCCGACCGCTTCCCCGACGGCGTGCGGCTGTCGATCCACCCCCATCCTGCCGGGGCGTCGAAGCTGGGGGTGCGCCTGGTGCGGGCCGACGACGCCTGGACGACTCCATGGCACTCGTGCGCGGTGCGCGGGCAGGACGGGACCTGGTCGCTCCAGCGGGCCGACCGGGCCCGGCGTTCGGGCGGTCTGGTCAGCCGCGCGGGACGACCTGACCACGTCGCCTCTGGCCGGACTCGCACACGATGACCCTCGTGATCACGCGGGCCCTCCGTCGGCGGGCTACCCGTCCCCCCCGGACACCGGTGGCGCGGCGTCGCGAGCGCGTGCTCCGGTGCTGTGGGCGCCACCCTCACCGGCGGGGCGCGCGCACCGTCCGGGGCTGGGAACTCCTCAGAGGGACCTGCGCCCACCGGTCGACGAGGGCGCGGACGTCGTCTTGGGTGACCCGCCCCACCACTCGTACTGAGTCCAGCCCGCCCTGGGCGGTCCCCGAGTCGGTCCACGAACTGCACAGCACCGGTACCTGTCCTGCCCGGTCCTGCGCCGGTGGTGCAGGTCGCGACCTCGATCCCCCGCCATGCCGAGGTGGTCACGCCGACTACGGATCAGAAGGTTAGGGGTTCGAATCCCTTCGGGCGCACCACACGCGAGAAGGCCCCGACCGGGCTCCCGGTCGGGGCCTTCTCGCGTCGTGCACCGTCGCGTCACCGTCGTGGTGGGCGGCCGACCTCGCCCTCGAGCCTCTCCCCGTGCACGGCGGACGTCGCCGGTGCCCCGTGGCTTGCCGCGGAGCCGGAAGAGGACGGGTTCGCCGGGGGCGCGCGACCGCCTTCCGGTAGATCATGGCGGTGTGCCCGACCTCCGCTCCGCCCCCGTACGGTCCCGCCGATGGCGCGCGGCCGTCGTCGCCGGGGTGCTCCCGGTCCTCGCCGCCTGCGCGTCCGGCGCGGCCCGCGAGCCCGCTCCGCTGGAACCACCCACGGTGACGGTGATCCAGATGAACCTGTGCAACAGCGGGATCGCCGGCTGCTGGACCGGGCAGGCCGTCGCCGCGGCCGCAGAGGTCCTGCGGAGGGAGGTGCCGGACGCGGTCACCCTCAACGAGGTCTGCCGGGCCGACGTCGCCGAGCTCGAACGGGTCCTTGCCGGCAGCACACCGGGCGCGGCGTCGTCGTCGTCGTTCCAGCCGGCCCGCGACCGCGACACCGGGTCGCCCTACCGGTGCGCGAACGGAGACGAGTACGGCATCGGCGTGGTCTCGCGCGCGCCGTCGACCGTCGCGAGCGCGGGGATCCACCCGGTTCAGGACCCGCGCGACCCCGAGGAGCGCGCCTGGCTGTGCCTGGACACGGCGACCGCGGGCGGACCGGTCGGGGTGTGCACCTCGCACCTGGCCTACACCGACCGGGCCGTCACCCGCGCCCAGTGCGCCCACCTGTTCGGCATCGTCGTCGCCGGGCTGCGGGCCCGCGACGACGCGGGCCCGGTCGTCGTCGGGGCCGACCTGAACCTGGGGTCGGCGGGCGACCCGGACCTTGCGGCCTGCGTGCCCGAGGGGTCGGTCCCGGCCGCCGACGACGGTGTGCAGCACGTCGTCGTCACCCCCGCGGCCTCGGCCGCCGACGCCCGGGTGATCGACCTGCGTCGCACCACCGACCACCCGGCGTTGCTGGTCGTGCTGCGCCCGTGACCCGGGTTCGGCGAGGCCGGCGGGCGGCCGTACCCGTCGATGCGGCTGGCCGACGGCGAGGACATCGCCCGCGTGCCGGTCCGGCGCGCGCCGCTGCCGCCCGGGCCGACGAGGTCCGTCAGTCCGGCAGCGTCGGTGGCGCGAGCTCGGCGAACCGGTCCCCGGGGCCGGGGTTCTCCGGCGGGGTCGACCCGCCCAGGTGCGCGACGATCCCCCAGACCGCGTTCAGCGCGGTCTGCACCGCACCCTCCGCCCAGGCCGGGGTCCACGACACGTCGTCGCCCGCCATGAAGATCCCGCGCTCGGCCGCCGGCAGGTCGTCCTGGACGAAGTGGCAGTACATCCGACGGTTGTAGCGGTAGTGGCCGGGCAGGGCGCCCTTGAACGCACCCAGGCTGTGCGGGTCGGACTCCCAGGTCACCGTGATCGGGTCGCCGATGACGTGCGCTCCGATGTCGACGGACGGGTAGATCCGCCGCAGCGCGCCCAGCGCCAGCTCGACCCGCTTCTCCACCGGGTACGGCAGCATCTTCAGCGAGTCGCTCATCCACGAGTAGGACAGGCAGATCACCCCGGGCCGGCCCGGTCCGTTGTCGAACAGGTAGGTGCTGCGGGTGAGCCGGTCGGTCAGCGTGGTGGACATGACCTCGCGGCCGGTCGACGGGTCGATGTCCCGCCAGAACGGCCGGTCCACCATCACGAACGTCTTGGTCGACTGCATGTAGCGGGTGCGGTCCAGGGCCATCCACACGTCCTGGCCGAACAGCGACTCGTCGGTGTCGATCTGGGTGGACAGCAGCCAGCTCTGGCAGGTGGTGAGCACCGCGGACACGTCGCGGGTGCCGCCGTAGACGTCGGTGACGCGGATCGTGTCCGCGTCGAGCCGGTGCAGCCGGGCGACGCCCGGGCGGGTCCCGCCCCCGTGCAGCGACGACAGGCTGGTCCCGGCGGGCCAGTGCACCAGGTCGTCGGGGGTGCGCGTCCACAGTCCCTGCGGCACCTGCTCCACCCCGCCGACGACCAGCTGCTGGTCGTCCTCGCAGCCGGTCAGCACCACCCGCAGGATCTCCAGCATCGAGTTCGGGAAGTCCGAGTCCCAGCCACCGGTGCCGAAGCCGACCTGGCCGAACGCCTCGCGGTGGGCGAAGGACAGGTCGGAGAACGCCTTCGACGTGGACACGAAGTCGTAGAAGGTGCGGTCGTCCCACACCTCGACGAGCTCCGCCCACAGCGCCCGGATGCGCGCGGTGTCGCGCTCGCGGATCGCCTGCTGCAGGTCGCTGAAGCCCGCGCCCTCCTCCAGGGCGCTCGCCCAGGCGTCGGCGACCTCGGTGAAGAACGGCGGCAGGTCGGCCAGGGTCCGGCCGTAGTACGTCCGCCCGTGCAGGTCGATCACCGTGCTGCCGGCGGCCTCGGTCAGCGGGTTCGGGAACGGCGCGGTCTCCAGCCCGAGCAGGTCCACGTAGTGGTGGAACGCGGTCGAGGAGCGGGGGAAGCGCATCCCGCCCAGCTCGGCGACGATCCCGTCGGCCCCCTCGAAGGGCTGTGAGCGCAGCCGCCCACCCAGGTGCGAGGACTCGTACACGACCGGCCGCAGCCCGATGCGCATCAGCTCGTAGGCGGCGACGAGCCCGGCGATCCCGGCCCCGACGACCACGACCTCGGACCCCAACCGGTCCGGTGGCACCCGGCCGAGACCGGCGGGGTGGGCCAGCCAGTCGTCGTAGGGGAAGGGGAAGTCCGGGCCGAACGCGGTGAGGGGTGGCTGCTCGGGGCTCATGGGCGGGCTCCTCGGGTCGTGTGCCGGGGGTCACCCGGCCCTACGACCCTAGCCAGGGCCCACCGGGGAATCAGCCCTTTCCGCGTCGCGAGCGCACGGCCCCGGTGACGATCCGCTGGTAGGTGGTCGGCAGCAGCCGCACCATGGAGTCGATGGCCCAGGCGTCCGGTCCGATGAGGACACGGCGCTGGTTGCGTCGCACGCCGTCGAGGATGGTCTTCGCGGCCCGGTCGGGGGTCGTGTTCAGCATCCGCTCGAACTCCGCGGTGGCCGCGGCGGCGGGCTTGCCGGTGGCGGTGGCGACGCTGTCGTCGACCCGAGCGGCCTTCGCGATGTTGGTGCGGATCCCGCCGGGGTGCACGCAGGTCGCGGACACCGGGGAGCCGGTGAGCTCGAGGTCCTGGCGCAGCGACTCGGTGAACCCGCGGACCGCGTACTTGCTGGCGTTGTAGCCGCTCATCAGGGGCTGCGCGGCGACGCCGAAGATGCTCGACAGGTTGACGACGTGCCCCGCCCCGGCGGCCTCCAGGTGCGGCAGGAACGCCTTGGTCCCGTGGACCACGCCCCAGAAGTTGATGTCCATGATCCAGCGGTAGTCCTCGAGGGACAGGCCCCCGACGGTCCCGGACAGTGCGACGCCGGCGTTGTTCACGATCATGTGCACCGCGCCGTGGTCGGCGACGACGGCGTCGGCCCAGCCGTAGACGGCCTTCTCGTCGGCGACGTCGAGCTCGGCGGTGGTGACCCGCACCTGCGGCCCGGCGAGCGCGGAGGTCTCGGCGAGGCCCGCGGCGTCCCGGTCGGCCAGGGCGAGGTGGCAGCCGTCGCCCGCGAGGCGCCGGGCCAGCGCGCGCCCGATGCCGGACCCGGCTCCGGTGATCGCGGCGGTACGACCGGTGAAGGACTTCATCGTCGAGCTCCCCCTCCTACGGGTGTGCCGGAGACCCTAATCCGACGACGGCCGACTCCTCAGGTCCGGGTGACCGGAACCACCCACCGGACGAACCGAGACAATGAGCCTTTTTCAACCTGACCAGCGAGCTTCTGCGTCAGGAGATCGCGAAGGTTGCAGCGCAACTGCTCTGACCACAGCTGCACAGGTCACCGGCTCGCCAGCTCGGCGTCTGCACCCACACAACCAGGCCCCTGAGCTGCCGGAACGGCAGGTTGAAAAGGGCTCAATGGAACGGACCGTTCCGTCTGTTACCGTCGAACGAGACGGAACGGTTCCGTCTTGTTCACCTGGGAGGGTCCGATGAGGTTCCTCTACGATGACGAGTCCTTCTCCTTCGAGGCGCTGCGGGCTACGCCCCCCGAGGACGCCGTCGAGCCAGTCGAAGGCGACCTGGTGGAACCGCAGGGTGGCGCCCTCGTGACAGTGTTCGCCGCCGCCCTCGTCCTCCGGGAACACCACGAGGCCCTTGGGGCAGGTCAGCGCGTCGTGGACCCGCTGTGGTTGACCACGGAAGAACTGGTCGTTCTCGGCCTCGATCACCAGCGTGGGGCAGGTGATCCGGTCGGCGACGCCGTCGAGGGTGTAGGCCCTGGTGGCCTCGAGCAGGTCGCCGAAGGTCGCCACCCCGTAGGTCCAGCGCCCGTTGTCGACGAGCCAGCGCGCCGAGGTGCTCGTGGCCACGAGTGCCTCGATCCCACCGGCGTCCGCTGCGGCGGCGGCCACGCCGGCCACGGTCTCGTACATGTCCCAGACGCCGTCGCGGAGCACGCAGGCGGCGAGGCGGTGCTCGAAGGCGGCGGCGCGGGCCGCGAGGTAGCCACCGAGGCCGGTGTCGACCAGGGCGATCTTCTCGGTGTCGACCTCGGGCAGGGTGACCGCGAGGTCGACCACCGGGGTGACCACGGCCTCCCAGTCGGGGCGGAAGTGCAGCCCGGCGCGCACGGTCGCGCCCTGGCCGGGGTCGTCGAAGGCGAGCACGTTGTAGCCGCGCCGTAGCGCCCCGGCGGCGAGGGCGAGGTAGTCCCCCTCCAGGGTGGAGTCGTAGCCGCCGTGGTAGATCACGGTCGGGCGCGGGACGCCCGAGCCGTCGACGGTGAACAGGTACGCGGGCAGCGTGGTGCCTGCGAAGGGGATCTCCAGGGCGCGGGCCGGGGTGCCGAGCAGCGCGGCGGCGTCGGCGAAGGTCCGGCGCGACGCGGTCTGCAGCCGGACGGACTCCTGGTCGAGGGCCGGGTCCTCGCGGCGGTAGAAGTCCGCGGTCCGGTAGTAGTTCGAGGCCCGCAGCAGCGCCTCGCGGGCACTGACCCGGTGACCCCATCGGGTGAACCTCGCGGCGCGCGACCGGCCTGGGCGCGCCACGGCGGAAAAACGGTCCGACCGCTCGGAATCTGCACTCTTCGTGACCGAACCATGCCTCCGGGAGGGCATTCACCTGCGTGTTCGGGTGGCAGAACCCGGTTGATTTGCAGTGGACGTGACTTCTGTCGCGCTGTAAAACAGTCAAAGATGACCGTAAGCGAGGCGGATCCGAGGATCCGGGCGGTCGCAACCCGGGCGTCCCCACCTCGTTGCAGGGGAGAGCAACACACCCCGGGGTCGATGGTGACGTCGACACCGCCTCAACGAGGAGGAGGACGGTATGGGCGAGAGCACGAGCCGCGTGGCGTTCATGCGTCGCTGCGACACCGGCGGCCGCTGGCCCGGACAGGGCCGTCGGATGTCGCGGCCCCAGGCCGCACGCGTCGTGGACGTCCTGCTGGCCGCCCGCCGCCAGCTCGACGACGGCCGCCTGCCGCACCCCGAGCACGTCGTCGACCTCGGTTCGGCCCGCGGGGTGCTGCGCGCGGTGTGGGCCGAGGCCATGGCCTCGCTCGGATCCGGTTCGACCCCGTCGCCGGAGCTGGTGAGCATGCTCGGCGAGATCAAGGAGATCGACGAGCAGCTCCTGCTCGACCAGCTGGCCCACTCCGACCGCGCGCTGCAGCGCGTCCGCTCGGCGCTCGCCCAGCTCGGCGAGGCCCGGACCAGCACCGCCCTGCTGGACACCGCGGCGGCGACCGCCTGTGGCCTCGGCTTCGACCGGTCGATCGTCTCCCGTGTCGCGGACTCGCTCTGGATCCCCGAGCGCGTCCACGTGGAGCGCGACCCGGCCTGGGCCGAGGAGATCCTCGCGCTGGGCCGCACCCACCCGCAGCCCCTCGACGGCCGGATCGTCGAGACCGAGATGGTCCGCCGCCGCACGTCGCTGATGGTCGACGAGGTGCAGGAGCGCCCCGGGGTCAACAAGCCGATCGCCGACGCCTCGATGTCGCGCAGCTACTGCGCCGCGCCGATCGTGGTCCACGGCGTCGTCGCCGGGTTCGTGCACGGCGACTGCTACTACCAGCAGCGCAACGTCGACACCCTCGACCGCCAGCTGCTCACCCTCTACGCACAGGGGCTGGGCCAGGCGCTGACCCGCACGATGGTGCTCGACGAGATGTCCCAGATCCGCGCCGACGTCGACCGGCTCGCCCGCCGCATCACCGACGCCCGCGAGGGCGACCTCGGCGACGGCTGGTGGGGGCACGGCGAGAACGGCCGGATCACCGAGGGTGCCCCGGGCGCGGCCACCGGCCCGCAGCGAAGCGTCGTCGACGGGTTCCTGCGTTCGGCGCCGGTCGACCCGTCGCTGACCCGCCGGGAGGTCGAGGTCCTGCGGCTGATGGCCACCGGCGACACCAACGCCCGCATCGCCACCCGACTGGTGATCTCCGAGGGCACCGTGAAGTCGCACGTCAAGCACATCCTGCGCAAGCTCGGCGCCGCGAACCGCGCCGAGGCCGTCTCGCACTGGCTGCGGGCCGAGCACGACCGGGCGGGCCGGCAGTCCACCGGTCCGGTCGGCTACCGGTGACCGCCGGCGCCGGTACGTCACGGGGCGGGCTGCCCCTGCCGCTGCGGGACTACCTGCACCGGCTCGACGACGCCTCCCGCCACTTGTCGTTCACCCGGCGCCAGGACCTCCGGTCGCACGTCTGGACCGAGGTCGCGCGCACGGCAGGCCCGGCACCGACCGAGGACCGGCTCGTCCGCGCCCTCGACGTCCTCGGCCCGCCCGAGGCCCTCGTGCCCACACCCGTGGGAGGTGCCACCCGGGCGCCCCGCGACCCCGCGGTGGTGCACCTGCTCGGCTGCTCTCTGCTGACCGTGGGGTTGACCGGGCTGATCGGGCTCGTCCGGGTCTGGCGTTCGCCGACCTGGCCGGCCCGCGACGCGCTGACCGCCAGCGCCCTGGTGGTGGCCGGCGCCGTCGTCCTGCCCCTGGTGGCCCGGGTCCACCCGGTCGCCGGAGCGCTGTTCGGAGGTCTCGGGGTGGGAGCCCTGCTGGCCGCACTCGTCCTCGGCGCAGCGCTGCTGATCCAGCGCCGGAGGCTCCGTACGGAGGTCGACACTCGGCCGGATGCAGGCGCCACCGATACCCCCCCGGGGAGAGGGTGATCCGCCCCCAGCGGGAGGTGTGGCCCCTCCCCGCCGGAGCGAGACTGCTGATCGGTGGATCCGGACTGTTTCCGGCCCCGCACTCGAAGGAGAGTTATGACCACGCCTGGGACCCTCGCCCAGACGCCCGACGAGACCGTCGAGGTACCGCGCAGGACGGCGGGTTCCGGCGGGTCGGGCGTGCTGCGGAAGGTCGCCGATCCGTTCGTCACCGCCGGCGAGATGTGGCAGCTGATGGTCAGGGTGTTCGTCCTCGCCATCCGCAAGCCGGTCGGCTTCTGGGGCGACACGCGCGACCAGTGCTTCGACATCCTCAAGCTCACCTGGCTCCCGATGTCCCTCGCCGCGTTCGGGTTCGGGTTCGGTGCACCGGGTCTCACCGGTGGTGCCATCTTCTACACCTTCGGCATCCCGTACCGGCTCGGCGCCTTCTTCGAGTTCGCGTCGGTCCGCGAGTTCGCCCCGTTCATCAACGGGATGGTCGTCGCGGGAGTCGTCGGCACGGCGATCACGGCCGACCTCGGCGCCCGGCGCATCCGTGACGAGATCGACGCCATGGAGGTCCTCGGCGTCGACCCGGTCCGGACGCTGGTGCTGCCCCGCGTGCTCGCCTGCACGATCATGACCGCCATCCTGGACATCCTGGCGCTGGTCGTCGGCCTGGTCAGCGGCTACGTCGCGGCCGGCCCGATCTTCGACGCCAGCTACGCCGCCTACTACGGCTCCCTGTTCGACCTGCTCAACACGGTCGACCTGTGGGGAAGCGTCGTGAAGTGCGCCTTCTACGGCCTGATCATCGGTGTCGTCAGCTGCTACATCGGCATGAACGCCAAGGGTGGGCCGATCGGCGTGGGCAGGGCGGTCAACCAGGCCGTCGTCATCGCCTTCGCCGGCATCTGGATCATCAATTTCGTGTTCACGCTGACCATGCTCGGCCTGAACCCGCAGATGAGCGTCTACAAGTAGAGGAGGGTGGTATGACACAGCTCGACGACCGCGGCCCCGGCCGCGGACCCGAGGAGCCCGAGCTCCGGGCTCCGGAGAAGCAGGGCGTGGACGTCAGCTTCTCCTCGATGAGTGGGAAGCTGAAGAACGGCCTGAACGAGGCCGGCGACATCGGCCGGTTCACCGCGGACGTCGTCCGGGACTTCCCGGACATGTTCCGCCGCTACGTGCCCGAGGTGTTTCGCCAGGCGGGCATCCTGATCTTCAGCTCCGCTCTGATCATCTGGTTCATGATGTTCATCATGGGCGGGCAGTGCGGCCTGGAGGCCAGCTACACGCTCAAGCAGATCGGCGCCCCGCTCTACTCGGCGGTCTTCGACGCCTACTGCGGGCTGCGCGAGCTGTCGCCCTACATGTGGGGCTGGATCCTCGCGGCGAAGGTCGGCTGCGGCTACGTCGCCGAGATCGGCTCGATGCGGATCTCCGACGAGATCGACGCCATGGAGGTCATGGGCATCAAGTCCAAGTCCTTCCTGGTCGGCACCCGGATCGCGGCCACCGTGATCGCCGTGCCGTTCATGTACTTCGTCGGCCTGGCCATCCTCTACGTCGCGATGTACCTGGTCACCGTGGTGAACCTGGGGGGCGTCTCACCCGGCGGGTTCCTCTACCTGTTCTGGCTGTACCAGAGCCCCTACGACATGATGGCCGCCCTGACCAAGGTCATGGTCGAGTCCATCGTCATCGTCGGCGTGGGCCTGTACTACGGATACAACGCCAGCGGGGGACCGGTCGGTGTCGGCCGCGCCACCGCGAAATCCATGATCATCAATCTGGTCCTGATCTCCGCCATCGGAGCGATCGGCACCCTGGCCTTCTGGGGGCTCGACACGAACTCCCCGATCGCCAACTGATCCGGCCGGAGCCCGCGCCGCACCATTCCCCCGGCGGCCGGGCCCCGGAGCGCCCTCGCGCAGCACGACCCCCTCGCCCAGCACGAGACCCCCGACCCGCCCCGACGAAGACCCCCGCCACGGCCCGGCCCTCCCCAGCCCGGCCACGGACCGGACGTCGCTCCCCGCCGCCCGGTCCACCGCACGGCACCGCTCCCGCTCCCGGACCGCAGTGCCGTTCCCGCACCACCGCAGGACGCGTCCGCGCGTCCACGGTCCCCGGAAGCCTCCGGGACCGCTCCCCGCAGCACGTGGTCCGCGTGCCGGCGCCCCCGCGCCGGTGCGCGCCAGGTCGTCCAGGAGGATCAGTGACCTCGCCGAACCAGCCCCGGCCGATGCGGCCGGACTCCGAGTACCCCACCCAGCAGATTCCACCCGTCCACGACGGGGGGGCCCAGGCCACGGCCACCCGTGGTCCCGGCTGGTCGACCGAGACGCGGGAGTTCCGCCACGGGACCGACCCGATCCTGCAGGTCGAGGGCCTCGCCAAGTCGTTCGGCAGCACCCAGATCCTGAAGAACATCAACTTCAACTTCCAGCACGACGCCATCACCACGGTGCTGGGCCCGTCGGGTACCGGGAAGTCGGTGCTGATCAAGCATCTGGTCGGCCTGCTCGCCCCGGACCGCGGCGCCGTCTACGTCGGTGGCGTCGACATCTGGTCGATGAGCGAGAACGAGCGCTACGACATGCGCACCCGGTTCGGCGTCTGCTGGCAGGACGGCGCGCTGTTCGGCTCGATGAACCTCTACGACAACGTCGCCTTCCCGCTCCGGAAGCACACGCGGATGTCGGAGAAGGAGGTCGAGAAGACGGTCATGACCGCGCTCGACGAGGTCGGTCTGGCCAGGGCCGCGCACAAGGCGCCCAACGAGGTGTCCGGTGGCATGAAGAAGCGCGCCGGCTTCGCCCGCGCACTGGTGATGAACCCCGACATCGTGCTGTTCGACGAGCCGGACTCCGGCCTCGACCCGGTCCGGACCTCGCTGCTCTGCGACATCATCATGGACGTCCACAACCAGCACGGCGGGACGTATCTTCTCGTCACGCACGACATCAAGACCGCCCGCAAGGTCAGCGACTACGTCGGACTGATCTGGAAGGGCGAGGTCGTCCACTACGGACCGGCGCACGAGGCCTTCGAGCACCAGGACCCGTTCGTCAAGCAGTTCCTCGCGGGGCAGTCCGCCGGACCCCTCGGGATGGACTGAGATGAGCGGAGTCCTGGGCAAGCTCGCCGCCGGTGTGGTGGCGCTGCTCGTGGTCGGGGGTGTGTTCGTCGCCGTCGGCGGTGCCCAGCCCTACACGGTCAGTGCCGTCCTGCCCGCAGGCAACCCGAACCTCATCCCCGGTGCGCCGATCTACATCGACGGCTTCCAGGCCGGAGAGATCGAGTCCGTCCGGCCCGAGGAGGGCCACGCCGTCGTCGAGTTCTCCGTCGAGGACGAGCTGGCCCCGCTGCACGCCGGCGCGTTCGTCCATGTGCAGTGGAAGGCCGTCGTCGGTGAACGCCTGCTGTTCGTGCAGGACGGCCCGAAGGACTATGCCGAGATCCCCTCCGGCGGCATGGTGCAGGGCGACTTCCCGAAGCCGACCGAGGTCGCCGACGTGCTCGCCGCCCTCGACGAGCCCACCCGGGCCCGGCTGACCAGCCTGGTCGGCACCCTGCAGAACACCGTCACCGGACACGAGCAGGACCTCAACGCGACCGTCAACACCGCCGGTCCCGCGCTCGCCGCGGTCGGCAACGTGCTGCGCGGCATCGGCACCGACGGCCCCGCGATCTCCAAGCTCGTGACCGATCTCAACGGCACCGTTGACACCCTGGCCCAGCGCCAGCAGGACCTCGGTGCGGTCGTCGACGAGCTGGCCACCAGTACCCGCGCGACGGCCGCACAGCGCGAGCAGCTCCGCGCCGCGCTGGCGAAGCTGCCCCCGACGCTGCGCACCGCCCAGGGCACCCTGAACAAGGTCCCCGGCGTCACCGACGAGGCACTCCCACTGCTCGAGGACCTGCGCCCGGCGACCGAGAAGCTGCCCGGCGTGTCCCAGCAGCTCGCCCCGCTGCTGCAGGACCTGCGCCCGCTGGTCGCCGACCTCAAGCCCACCCTCGAGGCGGCCTCGGCGCTCCTCGACCGCACCCCCGGCCTGCTCGACTCCTCGAACCGCGCCCTGCCGGGACTCGCCGAGACCGCCGGCGGCTACGCCCCGGTGCTCGAGGCGCTGCGGCCCTACACGCCCAACGTCGTCGGGTTCCTCTCCACCTGGGGATCCGCCGCCCAGAACTTCGACTCGAACGGCCGTTACATGCGGATCTTCGCCCAGGCCGGGCCCGCCACGCCGGTCATCTACCCGCCGGGAGTCACGCCCCCGGGGATCGTCCCGAACCTGAACCCCGCCCCGGGCTCGGCCGACGACACCTCGGGCAACGGTGAGCAGAGCCCGGGTGCGCCGCTCCTGCCGCAGCTCGGCGACGCCAGCGGGGAGGGTCCGCGATGAGCACGACCCTGGGCTTCTCCCGCTGGCGGATCCTCGCCGTCGGCGTCGTCGCGCTCCTCGCGGGCACCGGCGCCGCGGCCGGCATCTCGAACGCCGAGTCCGGCCGGATCGTGATCGCCGAGTTCGCCGACGTCAGCCCGATCCTCTCCGGCCAGCAGGTCAAGATCAACGGCGTCGCGGTCGGGGAGGTCGGCCAGCTGCAGTTCGACCCGCAGCGCAAGATCGCCGAGGTCCCGCTGCGCGTCGACGCCCGGGCCCTGCCGATCCACGCCGACGCCAAGGCGACCGTCGCCCCCGTCTCCCTGCTCGGTGAGCGCTTCATCAACCTGAACACCGGCACCCCCGGCTCGCCCGAGCTGCCGATGAACACGCCGATCGGGGTCGAGCGGACGGGCCAGGAGGCCGACCTGCAGAACATCCTGGACACCCTGGACGACCCGACGGCCGGCGCGCTGGCCGCGCTGGTCACCACCCTCGGTCAGGGCACCCAGAACAACGGCGAGAACATCCGGAAGACCCTCGCCGCGCTGGCCCCGGCCATGCAGGACACCAGCCAGCTGGTCGCCGTGCTGTCCGACCAGAACGAGCTGCTAGGCCGGGTCGTCGACCAGGTCGAACCGGTCACCGGCGCGCTGGCCGTCGACCAGGGCCGGCGGCTCGACGGCCTGGTCGCCTCGACCACGTCGCTGCTCGACACCACCTCCGCCCGCGACGCGCAGCTGCGTGGGACCCTGCAGGAGCTGCCCGGCACCCTGGCCGCCGCCCGCGCCACCCTCGGCGAGCTCGCCGGCACGGCGCAGTCCACCGCGGTCACCCTGGGCAACCTGCGGCCGACCACCGACAACCTGGTGGACATCAGCCGGGAGCTGCAGCGCTTCGCCGACTCCGCGGACCCGGCGCTCGCCTCGGCCGACCCGGTCCTGGACCGGGCGAGCGAGCTGCTCGACCAGGCCCAGCCGGTCGCCGCGGAGCTCCGGGCCGCCGGCCCGGACCTGCAGCGCACCGTCACCGGTGCCGAGCCGATCGTCCGGGACCTGAACGGGAACCTCGGCAACGTGCTCGGCTTCATCCGGAACTGGGCGCTGACCACGAACGAGAAGGACGGGCTGTCCCATTACTTCCGGGCCAGCTACGTCCTCAACGGTGATCCGGTCACCGGCTTCGCGCCGGGTGGTCTGCCGGACGCGGCGCCCGTGCCCGCGCCCGACGCCACCCCCAACGAGCAGGTGAACCAGCCCGCCCCGTCCCAGCCGGGACCGGGGACCGCGGCGCAGCCGGGCCAGGACTCCAACACCCTGCTGCAGAGCCAGCCCACCCCCGAGAGCAGCGCCACCGGGCTCAGCCCCGAGCAGGAGCAGGGCGCGCTCGGAACCCTGCTGGGAGGCCAGTGATGGCGAGTGCCAAGCCCAAGCGCGGCGCGCGCTTCCGGTCCGGCCTGATCGGCCTGCTGATGTTCGTCGCAGCCGGCTTCTTCCTCTACGTCGCGCTGACCGCCCAGAAGGGTCTCCCCTTCGCCCAGCACGAGTTCCGCACCGCGGCCGTCTCGGACACCGGTGACCTCGCCGTCGGCAACGACGTGCGGGTCGGTCAGGTGCGGGTCGGCCGGGTCGACGACATCACGCTCGCCGACGGCGTCCCGCAGGTCCGGATGCAGCTCGACGACGCCGCCACGCAGGTCTTCCGGGACGGCTCGGCCGCGGTGACGGGCCGCTCCGGTCTCGGCCAGCAGTACCTGGACCTCGACATCGGCAGCGAGCCGGCCGGCGTCCTCGGTGAGGACGAGGTCCTGCCGGTGCAGCGCTCCCGGAGCGCCGTGCAGCTGCTCGACCTGGCCAAGGTCTTCGACCCGGCGACCCAGGACGCCTCGCGTTCCGCGCTGCAGGAGCTCGGCAACGGCGCCGCCGGACACGGTCAGGACCTGCAGGACGTGGCGAAGGCCGGTCCGCAGATCCTGCCCTCGCTCGGCACGACGGCCCGGTCGCTGTCGATCGACGGCGGCCGCGACCTGACCTCGATGCTCCAGTCGCTGGAGAGCCTGTCCTCGCGCTTCGCCGGCCGGGAACAGGAGATCTCCTCCCTGGTCGGACAGCTCGACACCACGTTCGCGGCGATCAACGCGGACAGGGGGAAGGCGCTCGCCGACACCCTGGACATCGCCCCCGAGGCGCTGCCCGCCGCCCGCCGGGCGCTGGAGGACCTGCAGCAGCCGCTCGCGTCGACGAACTCGGCGATGACGCAGCTGCAGCCCGGCGCCCGCTCGCTGGGCGACTCCACTCCGGACCTGCGGGGCGTGCTGGTCGAGGGGCCGCGGCCGCTGGACAAGCTGCCCGGCGTCTCCGACTCGGCCGTGCCCGCGCTCGGCTCGCTGACCCCCGCGGTCGCCGATGCGCGCCCCGTCGCGCCGAAGGTGACCCAGGGCGTCGGGTTCGCGAACACCCCGCTGCAGGTCCTGGCGCCCTACTCGCCGGAGATCGCGCAGTGGTTCACCCACGCCAGCTTCGCGCTGTCCGACGGCGACGCCGCCGGCCACCACCTTCGGTTCACGCTGATGGTGCGGCCGGAGTCCTTCACCGGTGCGGCGGGCCTGCCCGACCCGACCCGGGCGGGCGATCCCTACCCGGCCCCCGGCCAGGCGCCGAACGACGCCTCGCTGGGCCTGCTGCCCGCCCCGGGCCCGTCCAACCGGACCCCGCAGGAGCAGCCGGGCCAGGGCGACAGCACCGCCGGTGGCGGCCTTCTCGGAGGTAACTGATGACCGCCCCCGCCTCGACGCCGCGGCTGCGGCGCCGCCTCCCGCTGTGGGTCGCCGCGCTCGCCGTCATCGGCCTGATGCTGGTGTCACTGGTCCTGGGTCTCTACAAGCCCCAGGTCAAGACGCTGATGGCGAAGCTGACCGGTTCGCAGACCCGCACCATCCACTTCGCCGCGAACCAGTTCCTGTTCGAGGACGCGTCGAAGGCGAAGGTGGCGGGTGTCGACTCCGGTGTCGTGAGCTCGGTCGACCCGGCCGACGACGGCGGCGCGATCGTGACCGTCGTCGTCGACCCGGAGGTCGTCGAGGCCGTCGGCGACCGGCCGTCGGCACGACTGCGGCCCACGACCCTGCTGTCCGGCCTGTTCTACATCGACATCGTCCCGGGCGGTGACCGCTCCGCGGAGTGGACCGAGCAGATCCCGGTGGACCGCACCCGGCTGCCCACCGAGGTCGACGACGTCGCCGAGCGGCTGCAGCCCGACGCGCTGAAGGGCGCGACGACCGCGATCACCCAGCTCGACGAGACCCTCGGCGACGCCGGCGGCAACGAGGCGCTGCACGAGCTCCTCGCCGCCGCGCCGGGGACCCTCGGCCCCGGCGCCGGGGTCATCGAGTCCCTGCGCGGCACCCAGCCGGAGAAGGACCTGACCGACGTCGTGCGCGGTCTGCAGCGGACGACCGGAGCGCTCAACCGTGAGCCCGGCCAGCTCGACGGCATCGTCGCGAACCTGCAGGACACCACGCAGGTCATGGCCGAGACCTCCGGCCCGGTCGCCGACGCGGTCAACCGGCTGCCCGGTGTCCTCGACACCACCGACGCCGGCCTGAAGCGGCTGAACGTGTCGCTGGACAAGCTGCGCGACACCGCCGGCCCGGCCCGGCCGGCGGTCCAGGAGCTCGACGGGCTCCTCGGCCGCGCCGAGCCGGTGCTGGCCGATGCCCGCCCGCTGGTCTCCGACCTGCGCGCGGCGCTGGTCGACACCCGGCCGCTGGTCGAGGGACTGATCCCGGCGAGCGAGGGCGCCACCCGGGTCCTCGACGACCTGCCCGCGCCGCTGGAGCGGCTCAACGGGCCGGTCCTCGACTCGCTGAACACCCCGTTCGTCGGCGAGGGCCCCTACTCCGCGGTCGACAGCCGCGGTGTCCCCCTCAAGGACGAGGTCGGTCACATGTTCTCGAACCTGAACCGGACCGGCGCCTACGTCGACCCCAACGGGCACGCGGTGTCCTTCCACCCCGGCCCCGGTCTCGGCACCGTGCCCGGCCTGGGCTCGGTGAGCCTGGAGAACATGTTCCAGCAGATCTTCCACGGGACGGGTGGTCGATGATGACGGCAACTCCCACGTCGCAGCCGGAGGCCCCGCGGGGCCTCGGCGCCCGGGTGCGCTCGGCCGTGGACCGGGTCCGCAACGAGCCGGGCCTGGGCCGCAACGTCATCGCGCTCGGCGTGGTGATGGTGCTCGGCCTGGTCTGCGGGGGATACATCCTGTCCCAGCAGCGGTTCGTGACGCCCTGGGCGAACGAGACGATGGTCTACGCGACCTTCACCGAGACCCCGGCGCTCGCCCCGGGCCGCGGCCAGGAGGTCCGGATGTCCGGCGTCCCGGTCGGGGACATCCGCTCCTCGGAGCTGACCCCGGAGGGCACCGGCCGAGTACTCCTGGCGATCGACCGCACCGACTACGACGGCCCGGTCTACGACAACGCCACCGTGGTCCTGCGGCCGAAGAGCCCGCTGAACGAGATGTACATCGAGATGGATCCGGGCACGCCGGCCGGCACGGTCCTGGACGACTACGGCGTGCTCCCCGTCGCCAACGCGAAGCCGCCGGTGCAGATCGACGCGGCCCTGGCCCACCTGGACCAGAACGCGCTGGCCGCGGTGCAGTCGCTGCTGGAGGCCTCCGACGTGGCGCTGGCGACGGCGCCGCAGGACCTCCCGCAGGGCGTGCGCGCCACGACCGAGGTGGTGGACCGGCTCAAGCCGGTCGTGGACCAGCTCGACCTGCGGCGCGAGAACCTCGCCCGCCTGGTCACCTCGATCGGGCAGCTGTCCACCGCCGTCGGCGGCGACGAGACGCGGCTCACCACCCTGGCGAACTCGCTGTCGACCACGCTGCGGACGGTGTCCGCGCAGAGCCAGGCCCTGCGGGACTCGCTGAACCAGCTTCCCGGCGTCGTCGACAACCTGGGTGCGGCCACCGGCAACGTCCAGCAGCTGTCCGACCAGCTCGACCCGACCCTGGACAACGTGCTGGCCGCCTCGGAACAGCTGCCCGGCGCCCTGGACCGGCTGACCGACACCGTCGACACGCTCGACACCACCGTCGACAAGGCCCGCCCGGTCGCGCAGAAGCTCAAGCCGGTCGCGGCGGACCTGCGTCCGTTCGTGAACGACCTGAACGGCACGCTGCCCGCGCTGGAGCAGATCTCCGGCCGGCTCGACCCGGTCACCGCGGGTCTCCAGCAGTACCTGCCGGACCTGAACGCCTTCGTCTACCAGACGTCGTCGGTCACCAGCCTGCGCGATGCCAACGGCGGCATCCTCCGCGGCCTGCTCCAGTTCGGCCCGACCACCATCCCAGCGCCCGGCGCCGACGAGCTCACCCAGACGCCCCGGTAAGGAGGTGACCCCCGGATGAAGATCCCCCATTCCGCGCTCCCCGCGATCAGGACGACGATCCTGCTCGCCTTCACCGCGGCGTCGGCGTTCGTGTTCCTGTTCTTCTGGACCTCGGTCGGCGGTTACGTGCCCGGATACACCCAGGAGCAGTACACGACGGCGTTCCACGTCGACAAGGTCAACAACCTGGTCCCACAGTCCGACGTCACCCTGAACGGGGTGAAGGTCGGCAAGGTCCTGACCATCGAGGCGACCCCGGACGGGCGCGCCGAGGTGGTCGTCAACATGACCGACGAGAACGCCATCCCGCTGCACGAGGGCGTCACCGGCCGGATCAACTCGAAGACCCTCGTCGAGGAGACCTACGTGTCCCTCGTCGACGGCCGTGGTGCCGAGCTGCCCAACGGTGGCCGGCTCCCCGACGGCGCCGTCATGTCCCCGGTGCTGCTCGACGACCTGATCCGGACGCTGCCCGACGACCGTCGCGTCGCGCTGGCCTCCACCCTGCAGTCGCTGGGGGCGGCCACGAAGGACACGCAGGCGGGTGTCGACGGCGCGCTGGCCGGTCTCGGCCAGCTCGGCCGCGAGGGCGGCACCGCCCTCGACGCGCTCGCCGCGCAGTCGGAGGACCTCGAGCAGCTGTCGCAGAACACCGCCGCGGTGCTCGCCGCGCTGGACGTGCAGCGCGGCCGCATCGCCGACCTGGTCACCGACGCCAACCTGGTCACCGAGGTCACCGCGAGCAGCCGCACCGACCTGGAGAACACCGTCCGGGAGCTGCCGCCGACGCTGAAGGCGGCGAACGACGCCAGCGACGACCTGTCCCGGCTCGCCGGCGGGCTCGGCCCGGTCGCCGCGAACCTGGACCGGGCGGCGCCCGCGCTCAACGCGGCGCTGAACGAGCTCCCGGCGACCACCCGCGACCTGCGCGGGCTGCTGCCGTCGCTCGACGCCGCCCTGGGCAAGGCCCCGGTCACCCTGGACCGGGTCCCGCAGTTCTCCGACGACCTGCGCGCCCTGCTGCCCGAGGCCGACCGGGCGCTGCTCCAGCTCAACCCGATGCTGGAGTACCTCAAGCCCTACGGCGGCGACATCTACCAGTTCTTCACCAACTTCGGCGAAGCGGTGTCGCGCGGCGACGCCAACGGCACGCTCCTGCGTGTGATGCTGGTGTTCCACGCCCAGTCGTTCGCGGGCAACCCCGTCCCGCTGAACGAGATCCCGCTGCTGGACGACAACAACCCGAACCCGCGGCCGGGCACCCAGGTCGGTCCCGAGGACGACGCGCCGCCGCCGCAGGTGGCCGACCCCGGACCGGCGAACGACTCGCCGCCCCCCGGACCGGCCCCGACGGTCGGGCCGCAGCCCGAGGGCGACGCCGCCCGCGGCGACGCGCCGGCGCCGGAACCGTCCGGCGGTGGACTCCTGGGGCTCGGCGGATGAGCCGCCCGTCCCGTGCGACCCCCGAAGGGCGTAGGGCCGCACTCGTGGCGCTGCGCCCTTCGGGGCGTTCCGCACTGGGCCTGATCGTGGTCCTCGCCCTGGTGGCGTTGACCGTGGCGGGCGTGTCCCGGGTGAAGGTCGAGACCGGGGTCGAGTCGTTCCTGCCGTCGTCGGACCCGTCGGTGCAGCGCTATGCCGAGCTCGCCCGGTCCTTCGGCGGCGACCCGATCGTCGTGCTGCTGCGCGCCCCGCAGGCCCCCGGCCTGCTCGAGCGCGACGTGCTGCCCCAGGTGCTCGGGGTCGAGGGGCAGCTGTCCCAGCTGCCCGACGTCGCGTCGGTCTACGGTCCGGCGACGACGCTGAACCAGCTGGCGGCGCAGTCGCAGAAGCTGCTCGCCGAGCTCACCGGCCGCCGCGACGGGCTGCAGCGGGCCGCGGCGATCACCGCCGAGCAGCGCGGGGAGGATCCGGTCGCCGCCGGGAACGCGGCCGTCGCGGCGTTCGACGCCCGCTACGGCCCGCTGATCGTGCAGGGAATGCCGGTCGGGCTGCCGACCCTGCGCAACCAGCGCTTCATCGACCACTCGATCCTCGCGTCCGGCGGCGAGCCGCGCCCGCAGTGGCGCTACGTCGTCCCCGACCAGCGGTCGCTGGCGATCCTGGTCCGGCCCCGGGAGGGACTCGACCAGGCCGGGACCGAGAAGCTCGTCGCCGCGGTGAACGACACCGTCGCGCGGGCGCAGCTGCCCGCCGAGGCGACCGTCTCCGGCGTCCCCGCGATCACCGCCTCGCTCGGCACCGCGGTGGACCGGGAGGCGCCGGTCCTGGGCGCGGTCGCGGTCGTCGCGATCGGGCTGTGCCTGTTCCTGGTGCCCTGGACCCGGCGGCGACGGCGGCTGATCCCGCTGGCCGTCACCCTCGCCGCGACCGCGGCGACGCTGGCCGTGCTCGGCTGGGCCGGGCGACCGGTCTCGCTGGGTGTGGTCGCGTTCCTGCCGGTCCTGGTGGGCCTCGGCAGCTACTACCCGACCTACTTCGCCCGCGGGGCGCGGCCGCGGACGGTCGTCGTCGTCGCGGCGGGGACGGCGGCCGGGTTCGCCGCTCTGCTGCTCTCGCCGCTGCCGTTCGTGCGCGACCTCGGGTCGACCCTGGCCCTGGGTGTCGCGTTCGCGGTGGCGCTCGGCTGGTTCGTCTACCGACCCGGCGGGTGGGCCGGACCGGACCGCCCGTCCGACGGCACCCCCGCCGCCGGCGCGGTGGCCGGGACCCCGGCCGCCGCCGGCGAGCCGGTCGCGCGGCCGGGCCGGTCGCGGCTGGTCGCCGTCGTCCTGGCCGGGCTCGTCGCGGCCGGGGGCTGGGCCACGCTGCCCTTCCTCCCCCTGCAGACCAGCGTCGACGCGCTGTCGGCCGGGCTGCCCGCCGTCGCGGACGCCACCCGGGTCGAGCAGGTCCTCGGGTCCGGTGGCGAGCTCGCCGTCGTCCTGCGCTCCGCCGACGGGACCGGCGACGTGCTCACCCCGCAGGCCTGGGAGTGGATGACGACCGCTCAGCAGGGGATCGTGCGGCTGCACGGCGACGAGGCGCGCCCCGCGCTCTCGGCGCCGTCGCTGCTGTCGTTCCTCGGGCTCACCCCGGACCAGGAGCAGATCCGCGCCGGGGTCCGGCTGCTGCCGCCCTACCTCACCGGTGCCGTACTGCGGCCCGACGGGCAGGTCGCGGTGCTGTCGTTCGGGGTCCGGCTCGACGACCTCGACCGGCTCCGGGACCTCACCGACGCGATCACCGCCGAGCTGCCGCCGGCCCCGCCCGGCTTCGTCGCCGAGGTGTCCGGTCTGCCCGCCGTCGCGGTGCAGGGCTACGAGCTGGTCTCGGCCGACCGCTACCTCGCCGGGACCGCCGGCCTGGTCGCGGCGGCGCTGGTGCTCGCGGTGGGACTGCGGCACCGCCGCGACGCGCTGCGCGCCGCGTTCGCCGCCGTGCTCGCGACGGGCGCGAACCTGTTCCTGCTCTGGGCGTTCGGCATCCCGCTGAACCCGCTCACCGTCGCGCTCGGGTCGCTGACCGCCGCGGTCGGCTGCGAGTTCACCGTCATGACCTGCGACGCCGTCCGCACGCGCGACGCGCGCCTGCGGACCGCGGTGACCCTGGCCGCCCTCACCTCGGGCACCGGGTTCGCCGTGCTGGCGCTGTCCGACCTCGCCCTCATGCGCGAGTTCGGGCTGCTGCTGGCGCTGTCCGTACTGCTGTCCTACCTGGCCGCGCGCCTCGTGGTTCGGGTGTTCCCGCCCGCACCGGCCGGGGCCGGGATCCCGGGCTGTGGGGGAGATCCGAGTACCCCCGCCCGGGAGAAGCTCGTTGGAGTGATGTGATGCGAGTGAAGTCCACACTGGCGTGGATCGCCGGCGCCGCCCTCGACCGGGTCCGGACCACCTGGACCGGCCGGATCGTGGCGGGCGTCCTCGTCCTCGCCCTCGTCGCCGGGATCGGTGGCGGCACCTGGTGGAAGATGCAGCAGGTCCCCGACGGCGCGGCACTCGCCGTCGGCGACCGGGTCGTGACCGTGACCGACCTCGACGACCGGGTGCAGACCCTGCGGGCGCTCTACGGCGTCCAGCCCCCGGTCGAGGACCCGGTGCGGATGGACGGCTTCCGCCGCGACGCCGCCAAGGCCGTCGCACTGAGCATGGTGCTGGAGGACCGGGCGGCCGAGATGGGTGTCGGTGTCGCCGACGCCAAGGTTCGCCAGACCCTCGACCAGTACATCACCCAGCAGCTCGGCAACGGCCCCGGCGCCCGCGACGACTTCGTCCAGGTCCTGGGCAACGTCGGCACCACCGAGGACAAGGTGATGACCGAGGTCCGCCAGCAGATGGTGGTCGGCGAGCTGTTCGACCGGGTCACCGAGGAGGTGACCGTCACCGACGACGACCTGCGCGCCGACTTCCCACGCTACGCCGAGCGGCTCGGCACCCCCGAGAAGCGCGACCTGTCCAACATCGTGGTCGCGAGCAAGGAGGCCGCCGACCGGATCGCGGCCGACCTGCGGGGCGGCGCCGACTTCGCGACCGTCGCGCGGGCCAGCACCATCGACAACGCCACCCGCGCGAACGGGGGCGCGCTCGGCCCGATCAGCGCCGACCAGCTGCAAGCCGACTACGCGAGGGCCGCCTTCGACGCCCCGGCCGGCCAGGTCTTCGGCCCGGTCCAGAACCAGTTCGGCTGGAACGTCGGCCGGTCCGGTGCGGTGACCCCCGGCGTCCCGGCGAACTTCGACCAGGTGAAGGACCGGCTCCGCGAGCTGGTGCTGTTCGACCGGCGGATCACCCTCTGGGGGCAGTGGATGAACGACTCCCTGCGCGGGGGCGACGTCCGCTACGCCGACGACTACCTCCCCGCCGACCCCGACTCCGCCCCGACCGGGGCGAGCCCGGGCCTGCCGTCCGGTACGCCGCAGACCGCCCCGCCCGCACCGGGCGGAGGCGGGTGAGCCCCGTCTGGGGCCTCCTGACCTTCGCCGGTGTCGGCGTCCTGCTCGCGCTCATGGGGTGGGCGGGACGCCGGCACGCGGCGACGCTGGGCGCCGTCCCCGGGATGCCCGCCGAGCTGCAGCGGCACCGGATCGCGGTCATCCGCCGCGGCGCGACGGCCTGCCTGGTCGTCGGGGTCGCGTTCGTCGTGATCGGGATGCTGGTCCCGCTGGTGTGAGGCGCTGCTGCGCCACCGCGGCACCGTCCGCATGCGAGGGCCCCGGCCGGGATCCGGCCGGGGCCCCGGTGTGTGTGCGGTCAGCGGGCGGTCGCGGCCGGGACCGGGTCGCCGTTCGGGTTCAGCGGCAGCCAGGTCCCGCCGAAGGCCTCCACGCCCTGCCCGGTCACCGCACCCGGCGTCGTGTCGGCGGCGAACCGGTGCAGGAGGTGCCCGGCGTAGGTCACCTGCTCGCCGCCGGCCGTCGGGGTGGTGCCGAGCACGTCGGTGCGCAGCGGGTTCAGCGCCGGGTCGGCGGGGTGCGGCACGCCGTCGGCGACGTAGGCCGGCCACCGCGCGAGGCAGTCACCGGCGCAGGGACCTGCCGGGACGCGCGCGTAGAGCACCCGGCCCTGCCCGTCGGCGAGCACCGCGCCGGACGCCGAGGTGACGACGTCGACGGTCGTGTCGGCGCCGGAGAGCGTGAACCGCTGGTCGGTGGCCGCGGGCTCGGCGGAGGTGCAGGAGCCCAGGGAGAGGGCGGCCGCGACGAGGAGCAGCGCGACACGGTGGCGGGACGGGGCGGGCACGGTTCCTCCGGGCGGGGGTGGGATGCGGCTCAGCGGGTGAGCAGCAGGAACAGGCAGTACGAGGTGACCAGCGCCAGCACCACCAGCGCCGGCACCAGCAGCCGCGGGTCCAGCTCGATCGTGCGGGAGCCGCGGCGCGGACCCTCCAGCTCGGCGCGGGTCGCGTCCGGGTCGGGTGGGCCGAGGAGGTCCGAGATCCGGAAGCGCCGGTCGAAGTCGTCGGAGTCGTCGACTCCGTGCAGCAGCTCCGAGGGCGGTCCGCACGCCACGATCCGACCGCAGCACAGGATCGCGACGGTGTCGGCGAGCTCCCGGGCCAGCGCGACGTCGTGCGTGGTGACCAGCACCGTCGCCCCCGACCGCTTCTGCTGCTCGCGGACCGTCGTGACCAGCGTGTCGGCGTGCGCGGCGTCCAGCCCGGTCTCCAGCTCGTCGAGGACCAGGACCGGCGCCTCCACGGCGAGGGTGCGGGCGATCGCGAGCCGCTTGCGTCCGTGGGCCGGCAGCTCCGCGGGGAGTGCGTCGGCCCGGTCGTGCAGCCGCATCTCGCGCAGCCGGTGCATGGCGACGCGCTCGACCCGCTCCGCGGACAGACCGCGGCCTTCGAGGGCGTAGGTCAGGTTGTCGTAGGCCGACAGGGATCCGAACAGCGACGACTCGAAGACCGACGGGCCGCCGAACAGCACGCTCATGCCGCGGCGCAGGCGTCGCAGCTCGGTCTCGCCGGCCGCGTGCACGTCGACCCCGCCGACGGTGACGGTGCCCCGGCCCGGCGCGACGAGCCCGGCGAGATGACGCACCAGGGTGGTCTTGCCCGAGCCGGACGGGCCCATCAGCACCGTCACGGTGCCGGGCGCCAGGTGCAGCCCGAGCCGGAACAGCACCGGGGTGTCGTCGATCATCGTCGTCACGTCGGTGAAGTCGACCGCCGGCCCGCGGGGCGGCCTGCCGCCGGACACGGGACCGGTCATCGCACCAGTGGACGCCCCGGGGCTCCGCAGGCTCGTCTCCCGGCGGTGGTGACTCCCTCTCCCGTAGTGGGTGTCCCTGCGCGCGGAGGGGGCCTACGCCCGGGCGGTCCCCCTAGCCTGCGGTCATGATCGAGCAGGTGCGGAGCCGGTCCACGATGCCGTGGGCCCTGGTCCTGTCGGCCGCCGCGTGGACGCTGACCGCGGTGCTGCTGGCCGTCGCACGGGCCGGGCTGCGGCCGGAGCCGACGGTCGACGAGGACACGGCGAGCACGCTGGCGGGCCAGGGTGCCCCGGTCGTGGCGTCCGGGGCGACGGCGCCGTACCCGACCTGGCTGCTGCTCGTCCTCGCGGTGCTGCTCCTCGCGGCGGGCGCCGCCCTGGCGCTGCGCCGCCGCGTCGCCCGTTACCCCGCGGTCGTCCTGTCCGTTGTGTCGGTGGTGCTCCTCGCCGTGGCGGGGCGCTGGGAGACCATCCCGGCGATGGCCCTGCTGGTGGTCGGGACCGTCCCGCTGCTGACGCCCTCCGCGCTGCGACACCTGCGCTGAGCGACCGAAGGGAGACCTCGTGGCCGTCCCGGGGTTCGACTGGTTCTCCGACCGCGTGGACTGGGTCAGCCTGGTCCGCGGCGCCTCGCTGGCGTTCAGCGTGCTCGTGATCGGCGGGCTCGCCGCGCCGCTGGGCTCGCAGATCCCGGTCGTCGGGCCGGCCTGGCTGATCATCACCGCGGTCGTCGCGTTCGTGCTGGCGGGCTACCGGATCGGCGACGCCGTCGACCCGCGGGTGCACGGCGCCGGCGCGGCCGTCGCCGGGTACCTGCTCGTGTTGCCGCTGGTGGTGCTCGGCACCGGCGGGCTCGACCCGACCCAGCTCGTCCTCACCCTGCTCACCGCCGTGGTCATGGGCGCGATCGCCGGGCATCTCGCGGGCCGGAACCGGGACCGCCGCACCGTGTGACGACGCGGCCGGCAGGCGACGGCGCCGCACCCGAGCGGGGGAGGAACCACCCTCTCGGGAGGGATGCCGGGTCACACAGCGTGCCGACACGATGCGGGCTGCGACGGCGGGCCCCGCCCGGCGCCGCTCCACCCACTCTCGAAGGGGAGAGCAGCTCGTGTTCCCAGGGACCCATGCGCGCACCCGGCCCGACCACCCGGCCGTGGTCCAGCCCGAGACCGGCGCCACCACGACCTATGCCGAGCTCGACGACCGCTCGCGCCGGATCGCCCACGTCCTGCGCGACGCCGGGCTGCGCCGCGGCGACCACGTCGCCTTCCTCTCCGACAACGCCCCCGAGGTCTTCGAGATCTACTGGGCGGCGATGCGCTCGGGCCTGTACATCACCGGTATCAACCACCACCTCGCCGCGAACGAGGCCGCCTACATCGTGGACGACTGCGGTGCCCGGGTGCTGTTCGTCTCGGCCGCGAAGCGCGAGCTCGCCGAGGCGCTCGTGGAGCGGACCCCCGGCGTGGAGCGCCGTTTCGCCTTCGGGGGAGCGGTCGCGGCCACGAGTCCCTCGGCGCCGCGACGGAGCTCGCCGCCGACGGGCCGCTGCCCGAGCAGCCCCGCGGCGCGGACATGCTCTACTCCTCGGGCACCACCGGACGCCCCAAGGGCATCAAGCCCGCGCTGCCGACGATCCAGGTCGACGAGCCCGGTGACCTCTACACCGCGGTGTTCGGCCCGATGTACGGCTTCGGCGAGGACACCGTCTACTACTCGCCGGCGCCGGTGTACCACGCAGCGCCGCTGCGCTTCGGCGGCATCGTGCACGCCCTCGGCGGGACCGTGGTGATGGCGCAGAAGTTCGACGCCGAGGCCGCGCTGGCGCACATCGCGCACCACCGGGTGACCCACGGCCAGTTCGTCCCGACGATGTTCGTCCGGATGCTCAAGCTCCCCGACGCCGTCCGGACGTCCTACGACGTCTCCTCGCTGCGGGTGGCCGTGCACGCTGCCGCGCCGTGCCCGGTCGACGTCAAGCAGAAGATGATCGACTGGTGGGGCCCGGTCCTGTACGAGTACTACTCCTCGACCGAGGGCAACGGCGTCACCTTCATCGACCCGGCGGCGTGGGCGGACAAGCCCGGCTCGGTCGGCAAGGCAGGCCTCGGCGTCATCCACGTCTGCGACGACGACGGCCGCGAGCTGCCGACCGGCGAGGTCGGCACCGTCTACTTCGAGCGCGACGTGCCGCCGTTCGAATACCACAACGACCCGGAGAAGACCCGTGCCGGCCGCCACCCCGAGCACGACAACTGGTCCACCACCGGCGACGTCGGCTACCTCGACCCCGACGGCTACCTGTTCCTCACCGACCGCAAGGCATTCATGATCATCTCTGGGGGGTGAACATCTACCCGCAGGAGATCGAGGACGTCCTCACCCTGCACCCCGAGGTCTACGACGTCGCCGTCATCGGCGTGCCGGACCCGGAGATGGGCGAGCAGGTCAAGGCGGTCGTGCAGACCCCCGACGGCGTCGAGGGCTCGCCCGAGCTGGCGGCCGAGCTCCTCGAGTTCGTCCGCGAGCGGATCGCCCGCTACAAGGCCCCGCGCAGCGTGGACTTCACCGACCAGCTGCCCCGCAGCGCCACCGGCAAGCTCGTCAAGGGCGAGCTGCGCGCGCGGTACACGGAGCCTGCCACCGCCTGACGGCCCACGACGGTCACTCCCGGGGGCAGCCGGTCACACAGCGTGCCTCCGTAGGGAGTACGGAACCACCCCCCGGGAGCGATGTGACCCCCCTCGCTCCCCGGCCACCATCTGGTCCGACGGCAGCGCCCGGCCCCCGGACGTCTGCCCCTGCACTCAACGAGGAGATCACCATGGGCTTCTTCGCCGACAGCAACGAGGTCGACACCTACATCGGCGGCGTCTTCCGCGCGGCCAACGACCACCCCGAGTCCGGCCCGAAGATGCGTGCCGCCGGCATCAACCTGCGCGTGCTCTACACCGATCCGGACACCGAGATGTGGGTCAAGATGCACGAGCCCGCCCTGGACGTCCACACCGGCGCCGACGACGACAAGGCCGACATCACCCTGATGATGCGCGCGGACACCGGGGACAAGTTCTGGCGCGGTGAGTACAACCTCGCCGTCGGTCTCGCCAAGGGCGAGGTCAAGGCCAAGGGCCCGGTCAACAAGATCCTGAAGCTGGTCCCGCTGACCAAGCCGCTGTTCCCGATGTACCGCGAGCTGGTCGCCGAGAAGGACGCGACCGCGAGCGCCTGATCCGCCTCACCCGAGCGAGAAGAGGAAGGGGCGCCGACGAGATGGCGACCATGAAGGCGGTCGTGCTCCGCGAGCCGCACAAGATCGAGGTCATGGAGGTCCCCAAACCGGAGATCACCGACCCCGGTGACGTGCTGATGCGCGTCGACCTCACCGCGATCTGCGGGACCGACCTGCACCCCTACGAGGGCCGGATCGTGATCGAGGACGACGTCGTCCTCGGCCACGAGTTCCTCGGCACCATCGAGGCGGTCGGGTCCGGGGTCAACCTGATCTCCGAGGGCGACCGTGCCGTCGCGTCGTGCGTCGTGAGCTGCGGCAGCTGCTACAACTGCCGCCGGAACCGACCCGGCCAGTGCTTCGGTACGATGATCTTCGGTCTCGGGGTGACCTTCGGCAGCCTGTCTGGCGGCCAGGCCGAGTACGTGATCGTCCCGAACGCGGACCGCACGCTGCGCAAGCTCACCGACGAGGGCAAGGGCAACGACGAGGACAAGCTCTTCGTCGGCGACATCATGGCCACCGGCTACGAGGCCGTACGCAAGTTCATCCAGCCCGGCGACACCGTCGCCGTGGTCGGGGCCGGCCCGGTCGGGCTGTGCGCCGCCATGGCCGCGGACGTGCTCGGAGCCTCGCAGACGATCGTGGTGGACAAGGTCCCGGCCCGGCTCAAGGAGGCGGAGGCGATCGGGGCGATCCCGGTCAACGCCGACGACACCGACCCGGCCGAGGCCGTGCAGGACCTCACCGACTGGCGCGGGGCGGACGTCGTGATCGACGCCGTCGGCCACCCGTCGGCGCTGCTCTCGGCCTGCTCCCTGGTGCGCTCGGGGGGTGCGATCTCGATCCCCGGCGTCTACACCGAGGACTCCATCGAGCTGCCCTTCGGCGACCTCTACCTCAAGGGCGTCACCATCTCCCAGGGCGTCGCGAACATCACCAACTACATGGACGAGACGCTCGCGCTGATCGCCGCGGGAAAGCTCGACCCGAGCCGGTTCATCTCGCACCGGATGCCGATGTCGCAGGCGACCGAGGCGTACCGGATGTTCGAGGAGCGCGAGGCCACCAAGATCGTCCTGGATCCGACCGCATGACCGCCGGGACGACCGTCCGCCACTTCCCGATGCGGATCGGTGGCCAGGACGTGGACTCGAACGACCACCTGGAGATCCGCGACCCGCAGAACGGTGAGCTCGTCGCCACCGCGGCCTCAGGCGGTGCGGCGGTCATCGACGCGGCCGTGGACGCGGCGCAGGCCGCCTTCGACGACGGCGGCTGGTCCCGCGCCACCCCGGCGCACCGCGCCTCGGTCATGCGGGCCATCGCGGACAAGCTCGGCGAGGGGCTCGACGAGATGGTCGAGCTGGAGATCATGGCCAACGGCGCCACCGTGCGCCAGGCCACCGGCTTCCACGTCGGCTACTGTGCCCCGCACCTCGAGTACTTCGCCGGACTGGCGGAGCACTACGAGTTCGAGACGCCCATGCCGCGGGCCACGTTCCCGGTGCTCGGCCAGTCGACGCTCCGCAAGGAGCCGATCGGCGTGGTCGGCGCGATCGCACCGTGGAACTTCCCCCTGCTGCTGAGCCTGTGGAAGTTCGCCCCGGCGCTGGCCGTCGGCAACTCGGTGATCCTCAAGCCGGACGAGAAGACGCCGCTGTCGGCGCTGGAGTTCGCGCGGATCGCCGAGGAGTGCGGCCTGCCGCCGGGAGTGTTCAACGTCGTCCCGGGGCCCGGCCCGGACGCCGGCGCCCGGCTGGCGTCGCACCCGGGCGTCGGCAAGATCGGCTTCACCGGGTCCACCGACGTCGGACGCGAGATCATGCGCCTGGCCTCGGGCACGGTGAAGGCGGTGACGCTCGAGCTCGGTGGCAAGTCGCCGGCGCTCGTCCTCGACGACGCCGACCTCGACATCGCCGTCGACGGCGTGCTGTACGGCTGCATGCTGTACTCCGGCCAGGTCTGCGAGTCGATGACCCGCCTGCTGCTGCCGGACTCGCTGCACGACGAGTTCGTGGAGCGCATGGTCGCCCGGGCCTCCACGATCCAGCTCGGGGACACCCGGGACTGGGAGACCGACATGGGCCCGGTCGTCTCGGCGAAGCAGAAGGACCGCATCCTCGAGCTGATCCGGTCGGGCGAGGACGAGGGTGCCACCGCCGTCCTGGGCGGCGGCGAGGCCCACGTCGAGGGCTACGAGGGCGGCCACTGGATCCAGCCGACCATCTTCACCGGGGTCCGCAACGACATGCGGATCGCCCGGGAGGAGATCTTCGGCCCGGTCCTGTCGGTGATCCGCTACGGCTCCGAGGCGGAGGGCGTCGCGCTGGCCAACGACACCCAGTACGGCCTCGCCTCGTCGGTGTGGAGCCGGGACAACTCCCGCGCCCTGGACGTCGCCGAGAAGATCAAGGCCGGCTCGGTCTGGATCAACGACGCGCACCAGATCAACTGTGAGGTGCCCTTCGGCGGGTACAAGCAGTCCGGTGTGGGCCGCGAGCTCGGCCCGCGCGCGCTGGACCCCTACGTCGAGGAGAAGAACGTCCACCTCGACCTGTCCGGCACCCGCGACGCCCGGCCGTACGACGTGCTCCTCAGTCACGCCGACGACTGAGACCGACCCCGGTCCCCCCGGCGCCCGCCCGCGCCGGGGGACCCCTCCCTCTCCCGTTGGGGGTACGACGTCGCCCTCGCGGGGAGACGCCCTGCTCCCACCCCTCTCCGCACACTGGTCCCCGACCGTGTGTCACCAGCTTTCCGCCCGCGGAGCACCCCGCCGGGCTCGGAGGAGATCCGATGACCGCCACCTTCGACGCCACCGACTTCGAGTCGGAGATGTACGACCCGGACGCCGTGAACATGATCCCGGCCACCAGCGAGGGCAAGCCCGAGCACTACCCGATCGACATCTCCACCAAGGCGTTCTGGAACCAGACCTCCGAGCAGCGCGAGGAGAGCTTCAAGGTCCTCCGCGCCGAGCAGCCGGTCTCGTGGCAGCGCCCCGTCGACGACGCGGTCACCCCCGACCCGGACGACCCGGGCTACTGGGCCGTCGTCAGCCACGCCGACATCGTGAAGGTCTCCCGGGACAACGACACCTACGTCTCCGGTCAGGGCGTCCTGTTCGACCTGCTCCCGCCGATCTTCCTCGAGCTGACCCAGTCCTTCCTCGCGATGGACAACCCCAAGCACGACCGGCTCCGCAAGCTCGTCGCCTCGGCGTTCACGCCCAAGCAGATCAAGCTGATCGACGACCGGATCGCGCTGGCCGCGAAGGAGATCATCGACGACGTCGTCGCCGAGCCCTCCGGTGAGGTCGACTTCGTCCAACGGGTCGCGAAGGTGCTCCCCACCCGCATCTTCTGCGACATCATGGGCGTCCCCGAGCACCTGCGCGAGGCCACTGAGAAGAACGCCGCCGACATCGTCGCCTGGGCCGACGACGAGGTCCTCGCCGGCCGCGCCGCCGACGAGGTGCAGGTGCAGGCCGCGACCAACCTGCACGACATCGCCACCGAGCTCATCGAGCTGAAGACCGCCGAGCCGTCCGACGACCTGATCACCTCGCTGATCAACGCCGAGGTCGACGGCCAGAAGCTCGACGAGTTCGAGATCGGCTCGTTCTTCGTGCTCATGGCGGTCGCCGGCACCGACACCACCCGGCACACCTCGGCGTTCACCGTCCGTGCCTTCACCCACTTCCCCGAGCAGAAGCAGTGGCTCATGGAGGACTTCGACGGCCGGATCAACAACGCGATCGAGGAGTTCGTCCGGTACGCCTGCCCGGTCATGACCTTCCGCCGCACCGCGGTCGTCGAGACCGAGCTGGGCGGCAAGAAGATCGTCCCCGGCGACAAGGTCGTCATGTTCTACCCGTCGGGCTGCATGGACGAGAAGGTCTTCGACGACCCGGAGAAGTTCGACCTCTCCCGGGAGAACGCGAAGGCGCACACCGGCTTCGGCGGCGGCGGCGTGCACTTCTGCCTGGGCAACCAGCTCGCGAAGTCCATGCTCAAGGCGCTGTTCCGTGAGCTGCTGTTCCGCATCCCGCAGTTCGAGGTCGGCGAGCCCGAGCTGCTGGGCACCAACTTCATGCGCGGGGTGAAGCGCATGCCGTTCCGATTCTCCCTGGAGAAGTGATGGGTCTGCGTATCGAGCTCGACGAGGGCAAGTGCAGCGGTCTGGGCCTGTGCGAGGCCGAGGCACCGGAGCTCTTCGAGGTCCGCGACGACGGTTCGCTCGCGGTGCTGGACGCCGCCCCGGCGGAGGAGCACCGGGCGGCCTGCGAGGCGGCGATCGCCTCCTGCCCGACCGAGGCGCTGCGCCTCGTCGAGAGCTGACCGCACACACCCCCTCACCGCGGGGACGCCGGGAGACCGCCACTCCCGGCGTCCCCACACCCTTCTCCGGAGGAGCACACCGTGGAGCACCTCGTCGTCGTCGGTGCGTCGCTGGCCGGCATCCGGGCCGTCGAGGCGGCCCGCAAGGCCGGCCACCAGGGCGCCGTGACCCTCGTCGGGGCCGAGCGGCACCTGCCCTACGACCGCCCGCCGTTGTCGAAGGCCTTCCTCGACGACACCGGTGAGGAGCCGGCCGACCCGCGGTTCCGGACGGAGGAGCACCTGCGCGACGAGCTGGGGGTGGAGCTGCGCCTCGGCGTCCCGGCGACCTCGCTGGACACCGCGGCGAGGCTGGTCGGGCTCGGTGACGGCGCCGAGCTGGGCTACGACGCGCTGGTCGTCGCGACCGGTGGGGCGGCGCGGACGCTGCCCGGCACCGAGGACCTCTCCGGGGTGCACGCGCTGCGGACCTGGGACGACGCGCTCGCCGTCCGCTCCGCGCTGGACGCGGGTGCCCGCACCGTCGTCATCGGTGCGGGGTTCATCGGCTCGGAGGTCGCGAGCTCGGCGCGCAAGCGCGGCCTGCCCGCGACGATCGTGGAGACGCTGCCGGTCCCGCTGGTCCGTTCGGTCGGCGAGGACATGGGCAAGGCCTGCGCCGACCTGCACCGCGCGCACGACACCGACCTGCGCTGCGGAGAGACCGTCGACGGACTGGAGTCCTCCGGCGGCGGGGTCACCGGGGTCCGCCTGGGGTCGGGCGAGGTCGTCCCGGCGGACCTGGTCGTCGTCGGGATCGGGGTGTCCCCGTGCACCGGCTGGCTGGAGGGCTCGGGGGTCGAGCTGCACGAACGCGACCGCGGCGTGGTCGCCGACGCCACGCTGCGTGCCGCCGACGGGGTGTACGCCGCGGGCGACGTCGTGCACTTCCCGAACCACCTGTTCGACGGCGAGGTCATGCGGCTGGAGCACTGGACCACCGCCGCCGAGCAGGGCGCGGTGGCCGCCAGGAACGCGCTGGACCCGGCGAACGCCACCGAGCTCGGCACGGTGCCGTACTTCTGGTCGGACTGGTACTCCAGCCGGATCCAGTTCGTCGGCCGGCCCGCCGCCGACGAGATCCGGGTGGTGTCCTCCGAGCAGGGCGGCGACGACCGCTTCCTCGCGCTCTACCGGCGCGGCGACCGGCTGGTCGGGACGATCACGATCGACCGGCCCACCCAGATCATGAAGTACAAGCGGCTGATCTCGAAGCGGGCGAGCTGGGCCGAGGCGCTGGAGTTCGCCGGGGTCGGCTAACCGTTCCGCTGGCCGTGCTGACCGGAGGCGTCCGCGGGATCGCCGTCGTCGACCTCGAGCATCCGGCGGGCCAGGCGTTTCCAGCTCGCGAGGTGCGGTTCGGTCTCGTGGACGCGGGGGTTGATGGCGTAGGTCATCGCGACCCCGCGCATGCTGGTGAACAGCAGCTCGCGGCACTCGTCGAAGTCCGGGTGGCTGGACAGCGCGGGACCGAACAGGGTGGCGACCACGTGGGCCACCGCGGTGCCGAGGCGCCGCTCCGCGGGGAGCAGCTCGGCACGGATGTCGTCGTTGGTGCGGGCCGCGACCCACAGCTCCATCGACGCCCAGAAATACGGCTGCATGAACGTGCCCCACAGCAGCTCCACGGCCCGCTCACAGCGGGCGGTGCCGGTGGTCCCCCCGTACTCCGAGTCCACCACCCACTGCTCCATGTCGGCGATCCGCTCGGCGGCCAGGTGCTGCGCGGCCGCGATGAGCAGTGACTCGCGGCTCGGGAAGTGGTGCAGCAGCCGCCCGCGCGACACCCCCGCGCGCCGCTGCACGGTCACGGTCGTCGAGTGCGCGTGGCCGTGCTCGTACAGCTCGTCGAGGGCGGCCGCGAGGATGATGGCCCGGCTGCTGGCCCGTCGTTCGTCCTGCGTGCGGCGGGGGCGGGGCGAGTGCGGTCCGCCCGCGGGGGAAGCCATGCCGGGGAGGGTAGCCCTCGGCGGCGTGACGACCGGCCGTACGTGCTGCTCCACCCGGCCCCGGGGTTCGTCATCCGAGGGGTGGCGATGATCGATGACGACACTCGTCCGCTCACATCGTGGGACGGGACGTAACACTCTCGGGTATCCGCTTCGATCACCAGAGTGACGTCGGACGTGAGGCGGGTGGATGGACGGCACCGGACCGTACGGGCGGTACTACGCGGAGCGCGCCGCGGCAGGTCAGCGCACCGTGCTGTGGCCGTGGCTGCTGCTGGCGCTGGTCGTGCCGGTGGTGCTGCTGGGCGGGGCGTTCGTGAACGGCGACGACCGAGCCGAGGCGACCACCGTCCACCAGGCCGCGCCCGTCCCGGCGCGGGAGGCGACCGAGGGCGTGTACCGGGCCGGTCTCGACCTCGCACCGGGCACCTGGGCCACCGACGGTCCGAACCCGGGCCGGGAGTGCGGCTACACGCGCACCGGCGTGGACGGCACCGAGGTGTCCCGCGGGGTCCTGAACGGCCCGGCCGCCGCCCGGATCCTCGACGGCGAGTCGGTCGTCCTCAACGGCTCCTGCACCTGGTCGCTCCGCTGACCCGTCGGTCGGGATCGCCCGTCCGCGTGCCCGATCCGTACATTCAGCGGGGTGCGTGACGCCGAGTCGGGACCGGTCCCCGGACCCGCCGTGCTCCGTCGCGAGCCGGGGCGGCTGCTCTGGGAGCAGCTGCTCGAGGACCTGCGCCGCCGCCTGGACTCCGACGCGTTCACCCACGGCTTCCCCGGCGAGCTCGCCCTGGGCCGGGAGTACGGCGTCAGCAGACACACCGTCCGCCAGGCGGTGAAGGTGCTGCGCGACGAGGGCCGCGTCGTCGGGACGCGGGGCCGGCCGTCGCGGCAGGCGGCGCCGGTCGAGACCGCCCAGCGCCTGGGCGCGCTGTACAGCATCCACGAGTCCGTCCGGGCCATGGGCCTGGAGCAGCGCAGCGTCGTGCGCTCCCTGGACGTCCGCGCCGACGGCGTGGTCGCGGCGCGGCTCGGTCTGGAGGAGTCGACACCGCTGGTGCACCTGGAACGGCTGCGGCTGGCCGGTGGCGAGCCGCTCGCGCTGGACCGGGTGTGGCTCCCGCACGACCTGGCCGCGCCGCTGTTGCACGCCGATTTCACCGGGGTCGCCCTCTACCAGCGCTACGCCGAGCTGTGCGGCGTGGTGCTCACCGGTGGCCACGAGACCATCGCGCCGATCCTGCCCACCCCCGCCGAACACCGGCTGCTGGGCGGGAGCCCGTCGACCGCCGCGTTCTCGGTGTCCCGGCTCGGCAGCGCGAAGGGGCGCCCGGTCGAGTGGCGCCGCACGCTGGTGCGCGGGGACCGCTTCGTGCTGCGGGCCGACTTCTCCACCCGCGACGGCTACCAGCTCGACCTGCTCAAGGACCCCGACCGCAGCGACCCGCGTCGCTGAACGCCCCTACGCGGGGCGAGCAGGTTCGGAGCGGACGAGCGCACCGTGTACGGTCCGGGCCCCGACGACGAGCCAGGCCGCCACCAGCAGCACGTACAGCGCCGTCGCGACGACGGCGAGCGCCGGCGTCCCCAGCAGTTCCACCAGCAGGTTCGTGCCGGTCACGCAGGTCCCCAACGGGAAGGTGAAGCTCCACCAGGTCAGCGTGAACGGCAGTCCCCGCCGGGTGGTCCGCAGGGTCACCGCGGCCGCGAGCGCCAGCCACAGCATCGCGAACCCCCACACCGGGACGCCGTAGACCACCGCGACCACCGCCGCGGCGCCCGCGTACGGCTCCGGCACGCTGCCGGGCGCGGCGTTCGCCAGGAGCCCGGCCGCGGTGACCGACTGGCCGAGCGGGCCGAGCACGATCCACAGGGTGGGGACGGCCGCCGCCGGACCGGCCCCGTGCACGACGAGCCGGTGCCAGATCTGCGGGAGCAGGGCCAGCGTCGCGAACAGACTCATCCCGAACAGCGCGACGCAGGCGAGCAGCAGCGTGGTGCGGCCCTGGCCCGGCGCCAGGTGCACGACGAGCAGCGCCCCGGCCGCGGCCGACACCATCGGCGGCACCACCGGCAGCAGCCACGCGGGGGACACCGCGTCCGGCGCGACCGCGTGCCGGGTGATCATCAGATACGGCACGCCGACCGCGGTGACCAGCCCGAACACCGTCCCGACCAGCCACAGCACCGCGCTCGTCGCGAGCGCGGCCGGAGCGCCGAGCACGGCAGGGCCGAACTGGACCGCGCCCGCGCCGACCGTCATGAAGGCCATCGCGACCGCGCCGTAGGACTGCACGGCCACCGGGTCCGCGGCGTGCGCGCGGGCCCGCTCGGGGGAGCGCACCCGGTGTGCCACCGTCGCGGCCACGAGCACCACCAGCAGCGCCGAGGCCAGGCCCCACACCCCGGTCGCCCACGCGGTCAGCAATGGGGAGTGGAACGGCAGCGTCGCGGCGGCCCCGCCGACGATCCCGGTGCCCATCACCGCGGCGAACCAGTTCGGCCCGAACGAGCGGACCGCGTCGCCCGGGGTGTCGAGCCCGCGCAGCAGCCCGAGGCGGGCGAACGCGTGCGGCGCCGGCGGAGCGGTCGCGACCGGGGGACGGAGGTGCGTGGTCATGTCCCCACGGTGGGCCGGTCGGCGACCGGGCGGTACCCGTCGCGGCGTTGCAGAGTCACAATCAGAGGTTGTGACCCTGTCCCCGCGCGTCGCCGACCTCGTGCCCTACGACCTGCTGGTCTCGGTCGCCACCCTGGGGAGCATGGGCAGGGCTGCCGCGGTCCACGGCATCTCCCAGGCCGCGGTCAGCGCCCGGCTCAGGACGCTGGAGGCCGCACTCGGGCTGACCCTGCTGGAACGGTCGCCGCGCGGTACCCGGCTCACCCCGGACGGGGCGCTCGTCGTCGAACGGGCGCGGGCCGTGCTGGACGCCGCGCACGCCCTGGACGAGAGCGTCGCCGCGCTGCGCACCGACCGGGCGGCCCGGCTGCGGGTGGCCGCGAGCTTCACCGTCGCGGAGTACCTGCTGCCCCGCTGGCTGGTCGCGCTGCGCGCCGAGCTGCCCGGCACCGCGGTCACGCTGACCTCGCACAACACCGCCGAGGTGGTCGACGACGTCCGCTCCGGCGACGCCGACCTCGGGTTCGTCGAGGGCCCGGACCTGCCCGCCGACCTCGACGGCCAGGTCGTCGGGCGGGACCGGCTGGTGCTCGTCGTCGCGCCGGACCACCCGTGGGCGCGGCGCCGTGCAGTGGACGCGGCGCGGCTCGCGACGACGCCGCTGGTGGCCCGCGAGCCCGGCTCGGGCACCCGGGAGTTCCTGGAGCGCGCCCTCGGGGACGTCGCGCCCCCGGTGCTGGAGCTCGGCTCGACGACGGCGATCAAGAACGCGGTCGCGGGCGGCGCGGGCCCGGCGGTGATCAGCGGTCTGGCGGTGGCGGCCGAGGTGGCGGCCGGAACGCTGCGGACGGTCCCGGTGCGCGGCGCCGACCTGCAGCGACGACTGCGCGCCGCCTGGCGGCGGGGCCGAGCGCCGTCCGGGCCCGCGCTGGTCCTGGTGCGTCTCGCGGCTCGCCGCTGACCGGTCCCGGGGCACCGCGGCGCGGGTACCCGGCCGCGCCGGACGGGCGCCCGCGGACGGGACCGTCGCGGTGCGGGCTCAGGCCGCCAGGGCCGTGTCGAGGTCGGGGTACCAGGTGATGACCTGGTCCAGTCCGGTCATCCGCACCGGTCGGATCACCGCCCGGTTGTCCGGGCCGGTGACCCCGTCCAGGCGGACCCCGGCCTCGCCGGCCGCCCGCGAGGACCGGACCACCGCCGTCAGACCGTGCGACCCGAGGAACCCGACGCCGGACAGGTCCAGCAGGGCCCGCGCTGGCCGCGTCCGGTGGAGCATCTCCGACATCCGCACCCGGATCGCCTCGGCCTCGGCGAGGTCGACCTCGCCGATCACCTCGAGGACGGTTACCCCGGGCACCGGGGTGTGCTCGCGCAGGCTCACCCGGGGGTGCGGTTCCGGCCAGCTGCCCGTGTGGCCGAGCCGCCGGCGGTCGGGCTCGGCCGCCGTCACGACGGCCACCCTCCGACGTCTGCTCGCGGGCCGTCGGGCGACGACCCGGAGGGACCGGGCTCAGCCGCGGTGGCGGGGGCGGCGCGGCGTGTCCGGGTAGGGCTCGGGGTGGCCGTCGTCGACCGGGCCGGGCCGGGGTGCCTGCGGCGCGGGCGGCGGAGGCAGCGGACGGCCCTGCGGCGAGCCGGGCGGCGCCGGCGCCGTTGGCTGCCCGACGGCACCGGGCGACGGCGCGAGGGTCCGCTCGCGGTCCCGCTCGGCCTGGTCGCGGAGCAGGTCGCGGATCTCCTTGAGCAGGTCCAGGTCGGTCTCCAGGGCCGGGTCCTCCGCGTCGCGCCTGCGGCGGTCCTGGAGCCACTTCATCGGGAAGACGACCAGGAAGTAGATGACCGCGGCAGTGATCAGGAAGGTGATGACGGCGTTGAGGAAGCTCGCGTAGTCGAGCTGCACCTCGTCGGTCAGCGGGATCGTGCCCGGGGGCACGGCGTTCTCCCCGCCGGAGAACAACCGGAGCAGCGGCTCCAGGAACGCCTTGGTGAAGGCGGTGACCACGGACGTGAACGCCGCACCGATGACGACGGCGACGGCCAGGTCGATCACGTTGCCGCGCAGCAGGAATTCCTTGAAGCCCTTCAGCACGCCGGAGCACTCCTCGGGGTCGGGGGCGGGGTGGGTCCGGCGCAGGAGGGTAACCGGACCGGGACCGTCGCGCCCGGCCTGCGGCTGCCCGGTGCAGCACAGCGCCGCCCGGTGCCGCCCGGGCGGTGGGTCAGGCGGTGGGGCCGGCCCCGGCCGCCGGACCGTCCGTGCGGGCGGAGGCGTCCGGGACGCCCGGTCGGGCGGCGATGAGCCGGTCCAGGAAGTCCCCGGCCTCGCGGGCGGCGCGGTCCACGTCGCCGTCGGCGATGGCATCGACGATCCCGGTGTGCGAGATGTCGTCGTCGGTGCCCGCGGTGCCGGGCATCGTGGTCTTCACGCTGTCCGCGACCGCCTCCACCACGCCCCGATAGAGCTCGACGAGCAGGCTGTTGCCCGCACAGCGGACGACGGCGACGTGGAAGTCGGTGTCGGCCCGGGCGGCGACCTCCACGTCCGCGGCGTCCGGCTCCTCCCCGCGACGGCCGCACTCTGCGACGGCGGCGACGGCCCGGTCGCGCTCGTCCAGCGCGGCCCGCAGGACGGTCAGGTCGGCGTCGGTCCGGCGGGCGGCCGCCATCCGGGCCGCCTCGACCTCCAGGGTGCGGCGGACCTCCAGCACCTCGCGCAGCTCCGGGCCGCACAGCGTGCGCAGTGCCCCGGACAGCTCGGTGGTGGCCCGCACGTAGGTGCCGTCGCCCTGGCGCACCTCCAGCAGACCGCCGTGGGAGAGGGCGCGGACGGCCTCGCGGACGGTGTTCCGGCCGACCTCCAACGACGAGGCCAGCTCCGACTCCGGCGGGATCCGGGCGCCGACCGGCCACTCACCGCCGGTGATGGCGGAACGGAGCTGGCCGATGACCTGGTCGACCAGGCCACCGCGGCGCGCTGTGACGAGAGGCACCGGAACATCCTTCCATCCGAACATCCTACGTCTGTAACAATACTGTTTCGTGAGCATTGCTGAGCAGGAGACACGCGCGGAGGAGACCATCGCCACCGGACGGGCCGAGGACATCGGGCCGTCGCGCCGTGGCGCGTTGGTCGGGACCCCACTGCTCGTCGTCGGGGTGGCGCTCGCCGCCGCGAACCTCCGCCCGGCCGTGACCTCGATGTCTTCGGTGCTCGGCGAGGTCCGCGACGGCCTCGGTGCCTCCGCGATCTGGGCCAGTGTGCTCACCGCCGTCCCCACCATCTGCTTCGGTCTCGCCGCGATCGCGGCCCCGCTGCTCGCCCGTCGCCTCGGCACGGCCCGCGCGATCGGCCTGGCGATGGCGGTCCTGACCGGGGGGCTCGTGCTGCGCGTGGTCGACGGCCCGTGGGTCGTGCTCGGCGGCACCTTCGTCGCCGCGGCGGGCATCGCGATCGGCAACGTGCTGATCCCGGTGGTGGTCAAGCAGTCCTTCCCGCACGCCGTCGGCCGGGTCACCGGCATCTACACCGCGGCGCTGGCCGCGGGTGGCGGGATCGGCGCGGCGTTCACCCCGCCGCTGGAGCCGCTGCTCGGCGGCTGGCGCGGCGCGGTCGGGGCGTGGGCGCTGCTGTCGCTGGCCGCACTCGTCGTGTGGGCCGCCGGGGCCCGGCACGGCGAGCCGGAGCCGGTCGTGCGCACCGCGGGGGCCGTGGAGCGACGCCCGATGGTGCGCCGCCCGCTGGCCTGGGTGGTCACCGCGTTCTTCGGGCTGCAGGCCTGCGTCGCCTACGTCGCGATGGGCTGGCTGTCGGAGCTGTTCGTCTCGGTCGGCGTGACCCGCACCGACGCCGGCCTGATGCTCGCTCTGATCAACCTCATCGGCATCCCGCTGAGCTTCATCATCCCGCCGATCGCGCTGAACCGGCCGTCGCAGTCGGGCTGGATCGTCGGGCTCGCCTGCTGCTCGCTGGCCGCCGTCGCCGGGCTCGCGATCGCCCCGGCCGCCGCGCCGTGGCTGTGCACGGTCCTGCTCGGCACCGGCATGGCGGTCTTCCCGCTGGGGCTCGGCGTGATCGCGCTGCGCACCCGCGAGTCCGCCGAGACCACCGACCTGTCGGCGATGGCGCAGGGCTTCGGCTACCTCATCGGCGCGGCGGGTCCGTTCCTGTTCGGGGTCCTGCACGGCGCCACCGGTTCCTGGACGCCGTCGCTGGTGCTGCTCGGCGTGGTGATCGTCGTCGAGATGGTGCTGGGCTGGGTCGCGGGACGCCCGCGGCTCGTCTGAGACCCGCCCGCGCGGCACCGTCGCGGTGATGTATGAGAGCCCCCGGTGCCGCGTCCGGCGTCGTGGGCCCGGTGTACCGTCGTGGGCGTCCGATCTCCCGGCGCATCCCCGCCCGGCGGCGGCCCGAGATCGGGGTCCTCGATCCGTCAGGGAGTACTCGTGACCGACACCGCCCTTCCCCCGGCCGGGGACACGGCGCGGCTGGTCGACCAGACCGGCCCGTACTTCGGCCGCTTCGGCGGCCGCTACGTCCCGGAGGCGCTGGTCGCCGCGCTGGACGAGCTCGAGCAGGCCTATCACGCGGCGATGACCGACGAGGCCTTCCAGGCCGAGCTCGCCGAGCTGCACCGCACCTACTCGGGGCGGCCCAGCCTGCTCACCGAGGCGCCGCGGTTCGCCGCGCACGCGGGCGGTGCACGCATCCTGCTCAAGCGGGAGGACCTGAACCACACCGGCTCGCACAAGATCAACAACGTGCTGGGTCAGGCACTGCTCACCAAGCGGATGGGCAAGACCCGGGTCATCGCGGAGACCGGCGCCGGGCAGCACGGCGTCGCCTCGGCCACCGCCGCCGCCCTGATGGGGCTGGAGTGCGTCGTCTACATGGGCGAGGTCGACACCGAGCGCCAGGCGCTCAACGTCGCCCGGATGCGCATGCTCGGTGCCGAGGTCCGCCCGGTCACCTCGGGCACGCGCACCCTCAAGGACGCGATGAACGAGGCGATGCGCGACTGGGTCACCAACGTGGCCGACACGCACTACCTCATCGGCTCGGTCGCCGGTCCGCACCCGTTCCCGGCGATGGTGCGCGACTTCCAGCGGATCATCGGGGTCGAGGCCCGCCAGCAGGTCCAGGACCTGACCGGTGGGCTGCCCGACCTGGTGTGCGCCTGTGTCGGCGGCGGCTCCAACGCGATGGGCATCTTCCACGCCTTCCTCGACGACACCTCGGTCGAGCTGGTCGGCTTCGAGGCGGGCGGCGACGGCGTCGACACCGCGCGGCACGCGTCGTCGATCGGCGGCGGCGACGTCGGGGTCCTGCACGGCTCGCGCAGCTTCATCCTCCAGGACGAGGACGGCCAGACCCGCGACTCGCACTCCATCTCCGCCGGTCTGGACTACCCGGGCGTCGGCCCGGAGCACTCCTGGCTGCACGACATGAAGCGCGCCCGCTACGAGTCGGTCACCGACGCCGAGGCGATGGACGCCTTTCGCCTGCTCAGCCGCACCGAGGGCATCATCCCGGCCATCGAGAGCGCGCACGCGCTGGCCGGTGCGCTATGCGAGGCGAAGCGCCTGGGCGAGGGCAAGGTCGTGCTGGTCAACCTGTCCGGCCGTGGCGACAAGGACGTCGACACCGCGGCGAAGTACTTCCAGCTCATCGACGACGAGGGCAACGCCGTGACGGACGGAGCGGTCTGATGGCCAGCGTGCAGCAGCGGATCGAGGCGGTCCGGGCCGAGGGCCGCGCCGCACTGGTCGGGTACCTGCCGGTCGGCTTCCCGACCGTCGAGGGCTCGGTCGAGGCGATGCGGGCGATGGTCGCGGGCGGCGTCGACGTCGTCGAGGTCGGGCTGCCCTACTCCGACCCGCTGATGGACGGCCCGGTCATCCAGCGCGCCACCCAGCAGGCGCTGGACAACGGCGCCCGCTCCCGCGACGCGTTCACCGCCGTCCGCGGGGTCGTCGACGCCGGCGCGCCGGCGCTGGTCATGACCTACTGGAACCTCGTCGACCGCTACGGCATCGAGCGGTTCGCCGCCGACCTCGCCGATGCGGGCGGCTCCGGTCTGATCACGCCCGACCTGCTGCCCGACGACTGCGACGAGTGGCTCGCCGCGTCGGAGAAGCACGACCTCGACCGGGTCTTCCTGGTCGCCCAGACCACCACCCCCGAGCGGATGCGGATGACCGTCGGCGCGAGCCGTGGCTTCCTCTACGCCGCGTCGCTGATGGGCGTCACCGGCGTCCGCTCGGTCGGCGTCGAGGCCCGTGACCTGGTCACCCGCGCGCGGGAGCACGCGACCCTGCCGGTGTGCGTCGGCCTGGGTGTGCGGACCGCGGAGCAGGCGGCCGACGTCGCCTCCTACGCCGACGGCGTCATCGTCGGCACGGCGTTCGTGCAGGCCCTGGAATCCGGTGGGCCGTCCGCGGTCGAGTCGCTCGCCCGCGAGCTCGCCGAGGGCGTGCGCGCCGGGGAGCGCGTCTCCGCCTGACGGAGTCACCCGGCCGCGCCCCCGACCAGGGGCGCGGCCGGGCGCGGACGTGCCGCCGCCGTCGGCCCTGTCCGCAGCCCAGCGCGTGCCGTCGGAGGCCGATCGGACGGGACCAGCGGTGGTCGCGCGCGGTGAGCGTGAGGTCCCTGAGAGTCGTCGCGGCGGTCGGCCGTAGGTCGGTAGGCCGACCGGAGCGATCGGACCCGCCCGCCGGACGGCGACGACCGGACGGCGGTGGGCGCTCTCAGGAACGCAACCCCGCCGCGGTGAGGTTCCTATGTTCGTGTCACCGCACCGCGGCCCGCTCCCCTCGGATGCCGTGGCGGTGGCCGGGCTCCCCACCCGGCCGGTTCCACGAACCGGAGTGATCCGATGACCCGCCCCGCCCTGCGCGGACGCACCCCCGGCGTCCGTCCGACCGCAGCGTCGCACCCACGACCGGCCCGAGGCCGGTCGGTGACGGTCCACCGCTCGCGCACCCACCACCCCCGCCCGCTGCGGGCACCCTCACCAGCCGGGCGCACGCCCGGCGGCCGGTGAACCGCCCGGTTCCGCATCCGGTCACCGCACCCCTGCGGCGGGACACCCCGCCGCCCGCCGACGCCTGGCTGGCGCACCGCCGCGCCCGCACGGTGTGGGGATCCGTGCTGGTCACGGTCCTCGTCGGCCCGTCGCTGATCTGGATGCTCCGTTCCGGTCCGCAGCCGCTGCTGCACCAGCTCTCGGTCCTGACCGGGCTGCTCGCACTGTCGGCGATGGTGATCGTCGCGGTGCTGCCGTCCCGGGTGCGCGGACTCTCCGGAGCCCTCGGCCTGGAGACCCTGCTCGGCCTGCACCGCAGGCTCGGGGTGCTGGCCGGGGTGCTCGTCGCCCTGCACCTGGCCTGTGTGGTGGCCGACCACCCGGAACGTGTCGGACTGCTCGTGCCGTTCGCCGCACCGGCCCGCGGCCAGGCCGCCACCCTCGCGACGGTCGCGGTCGTCGTGCTGCTGGTGCTGGCGCTGCGCGGGGTCCGGACCGGCTCGCACGAGGTGTGGCGCTGGCTGCACCTGAGCCTGGCCGCGGTCGTCGTCGGCGCGTCGTCGCTGCACGTGCTGTGGCTGAACAACCTGGTCGGCGACGCCGTCATGGGACCGGTGCTCGGCGGGCTCGGCCTGCTGCTGGTCGCGGTGCTGGTGCTCCGCTGGGGTGCCCGCGCGGCGACCGGCGAGTTCCGGGTGCACGTCGTGCGCCCGGAGAGCCCGACCGTGTCGACGCTCGTGCTCGCCCGGCCCGGCCGGCACGCCGGGCCGTGGTTCCGGCCCGGCCAGTTCGCCTGGCTGCGGCTGGAGCGGATGTCGGTGGAGGAGCACCCGTTCACCATCGCGTCGTCGGCGTCGGACCGTGGGCGGGTCGAGTTCACCGTCCGGCACACCGGCGACTTCGCCGGGCGGCTGCGCGAGCTGCGCCGCGGCGACCCGGTCTGGGTGGACGGCCCGTACGGCTCGTTCACCCCGGACTCGGTGCCGTCGACCGGGCTCGTGCTGATCGCGGGCGGCGTCGGGATCACGCCGATGATGAGCATGCTGCGCACGGCCGCCGACCGCGGCGACCGGCGGCCGTACCGGCTGGTCGTGCACGCCCGCGACCGCGCCGACCTGCTGTTCCGGGCCGAGCTCGCGCACCTGCGCACACTGATCGACCTGCAGGTCACCGAGGTGCTGCGCCGCCCGTCCGCGGACTGGGCCGGGGCCACCGGGCCGATCGACACCGCGCTGCTCGCCGCCGTCCTGACCGATCTCGACGACCCGGCCCGCCGCCTCGACTACTTCGTCTGCGGCCGGCCGCAGCTCGTCGGCGGCGTCCTCGCCACCCTCACCGCGCTCGGTGTCCCGGACGACCGGGTGCACACCGAGCAGTTCGCCCAGGTCTGAGAAGGGGAGAGCCCATGTCGCGCCGGATCCCCGGCCCGCTCCGCTGGTCGGTGCTCGCCGCGCTGGCCGCGGTCGCCGCGGTCGCCGCGGTCGCGCTCGCCCAGTACTGGGTGGCCACCTCGGCCTCCACCGACCAGCAGCAGGGATGGACGCAGACCAGGTGGGGGCCGCTCGGCCCCGCCGATCGCGACCTGCTGCAGAAGGTGCGCCTCGCCGGTCTCTGGGAGGCGCCGACCGGGCAGCAGGGTGAGCAGCAGGCCACCTCGCCGGCGGTCCGCGAGGTCGCGCGCAAGCTCGGCGTCGAGCACCACGACCTCGACGCGTTGGTCCGCTCCACCGCCGAACCGCTCGGGGTCCTGCTGCCCAGCAGACCGAACGACCAGCAGATCGGCTGGATGAACGACCTGACCGCCCGCACCGGGACCGACTACGACCGCCAGTTCGTGCAGCTCCTGCGCGCCGCGCACGGCTCGGTCCTGCCGGTGATCACCGACGTCAAGGTCGGCACCCGCAACGAGCTCATGCGGCAGTTCGCGAACGAGGCGTCGGTGTACGTCACCCGGCACATCGGCTACCTGGAGTCGACCGGGCTGGTCGACTACGCGGCCCTGCCCGCCCCGCCCGATCCGGTGCCGACCGGCGCCCGCAGCGCGACCGACGTCGTCGTGCCGGCCCTGGTGGTCGGGGTCGCGCTGCTCGCCGCGGGTGGGCTGCTCATGACCCTGCGCCGGCGTGGCCGCCCGGCCGCCGGCCCGGCCACCGCCCTCGTCCCCGCCCCGCGCCACCCCCGCGACGGCGCCCGACGGGCCCTGCCGGTCGGCGCGCCCGACCCCTGGGACGAGCTGGCGCACGTGCCGCCGGTCCGGCCCCGGCCCGATCCCGATCCCGGCCTCGCGGACGCCACCCCCCACGACCTCGACCTGGACACCGACACCGGAGCGCCGCCCTCCCGCACCACCGGCGCGCACCGCACCGCCCCGAGGAGCCGATACCGATGAGATCCACCACCAGTCGCAGCAGGACGATCGCGGTCACCGCGCTCGCACTGGGCCTGCTCGTCGCCGGGCCCGCCGCCTACGCCGCCGGGGCCGCCTCCGTCGACCGGGGCGACCGGCCGGCGAACGTCGCATCCGGGCCGTCCGACTGGTCCGGCGGGTCCGGCTCGTCCGACGGGGCCGGGGTCACGTCCGATGCCGCGGGCTCCTCCGGGGGCGGGGGGCACGACCACTCCGGGCACACGGGGTCCGGCTCCTCGGGCCCGGGCACCTCGGACGCGGGCACGAGTGCCGACGGCTCGGGGTCCGGCTCCGGATCGGGCTCCGGTGCCGCCGACGGCCGGGGTTCCGACGGCGCGGGGGGCGGAGCCGCCGGGAAGGCCGACGGGAACGGCCCGGGCGCGCCGTCGGCGCTCGACATCCTTGCCGTCGACTGCTCCGGCAGCAGGCTCACCGCCCACGACGGGTTCCAGAAGGCGCCCCGCTGCGTGTCCACCGCGTTCGGCGAGGTCGCCGACGCCGGCCGCAGCCCGTCGCTGCTGATCACCCAGGCCCCGACGAAGGTCCGCCCGGGGGAGGCGTTCCGCCTGACCGTCAGCACCCGGAACCTGGTCCGCGACCGGTTCCTGCCCGCGGCCCAGGGCGGCTACTACGCCGAGGCGTCCCTGCTGAACGGCCAGGGGCTCCAGCGCGGCCACTTCCACACCGCCTGCCGGATCCTGCCCGACCCGGGCGAGGCACCGGACTCGGCGCCCGACCCGCTGTTCTTCCTGGCCACCGAGGACGGCGGCGGGGGAGCACGGCCGGACAGCGTCACGATCGACGTGCCCGGGGTCGAGCAGACCGGCGAGCTGCAGTGCTCGTCGTGGGCCGGCGACGGGTCGCACCGCACCCCGATGATGCAGCGGGCCAACCAGACGCCCGCCTTCGACTCGGTCCGGATCGAGGTGGGCTGACATGCGACTCTCCGGCCCCTCCTGACCATGGCCGCGGTCGGCGCGGTCGCCGCCGGGGCCGCGACGGCCAACGTCGTGCTCACCGCGGAACCGGAACCGCTGCCCGCAGCGGCTCCCGCCGCCGTCGACCAGGCGGCGGGCTCGCTCGCCCTCCCGGCGGCGCCCGCTCCGACGGTCGCCCCGGCACCGGCCGCGACCGGCACGGTCGCCTACACGGGCCGGTCGACGAACGGGACGGTCACCGTCGACAGCTGGGTCACCGACGGCGCGGTGAAGGCCTACGTCTGCGACAACCGCGGCGTCGAGTCCTGGACGACGGGCACCGCCACCCCCAGCGGTACCACCCGCCTGACCGGCAAGAACGGCGCGGAGGTCGTGTACACCGTCGCCGACGGCGTCGCCACCGGCACCGCCCGCGCCGACGTGCGGTCCTGGGAGTTCACCGCGGCCCGGACCGACGCGTCCGACCCGGCACCCGCACCGGCCCCCGCGCCCGCCGAGGCCCCGGCCACCGGCGGCAGCGGCTACGGCGGTGGGTACTGATGTCCCCCCGCTCGCGGCACGCGGACCGCGACCTCACCGACCCGGTCGGGTTCGCCCCGGTCCCCGCGGACATCCCGAACCCCCGCGGCCCCGAGCACAGCGGCGGCTGGGCCGCCGTCCCGGAGCCGTCCCGGGCACCCGATCACGACCCCGACACGGCCGCGGACCGGTGGGCGGGCACCGCCGACCGGCGCCGCGACGCCGTCGCGGGGGACCTGTTCACCCCGACCGGCCCGCTCACCCCGCCCCCGGGCGGCGGTTCGGGCGCCCAGGGGGGTCACCACGCCGCGCCGCCCGGCGCGGGACGCCGGGACCACCCGTCCCGGCCGCCCGCGCCGGGCCGCCGGTGACGTCCCGCAGTCCGGATGGTCCACGGGCGCCGCGCCGCGAGAAGGTCAACCAGACCGACCAGCTCCGCCAAGCCCTTGACCGCCTCGAGAAGTTCGGCAAGTCGAACTCGATAGGTCACGACCACGCGGCCGACACGAGCGCTTCCGGCTCAGCACCGAGTCCGTCCTGGCCGGCGAACCGATCGTCCCCTACAGCTACCCCGGTCCCCGCAAGACGACGATCTCGGTCCCGGCGACGTTCTTCACCAACGGCTGGGTGCACGTCCTGACCCCAGACGAGATCGCCGCGTACCTCTACGTGCTGTTCCGGTACCAGCAGGCCGACCAGGACCCCCCGACGGCCTGGCTCTGGCCAGCGAGGACTGGGCGCAGGTGTTCGAGAAGGACCGAGTACACCTCGAGCCCTACCGGTGGCTGCACCGCATGGGATCGGTGTTCGCCAACCGCAGCGGGACTCGACGCCGGGACGGAACCGTGCCCGATGCCGGAGAGGATGAGATTTACCCGCCGTCGGATGGGATGCGGTTCTTCCTTCACGGTGAGGGCCTGGACCAGGATGCGGTCACATCGGCTGCTGTTGCCGTTGCCGGCAGACAAGAACATCTCGGGCTCGACGCCGCGCTCGAGCAGTACTGGATCAGGATCAACGAGTAGTCACCCCGTCGCCCCGCCGCTGCGACGACCCCGGTGCCCCCGGTGGATCCAGCGCTATGATCTCCGCCCACTGCCTGGACCGGTGAGATCCAACCCCGTGCACGGAGGGCGTGTGGAGTCGGTGCTGGCGACCCACCCCGGCGTCGCGAGGGCCGCGGTGGTCGGGCTGCCGCACGACCGCCGGGGAGCTGATGGAGCACTGCCGCGCGACGCTGGCCGGCTTCGAGTGCCCGAAGGACGTGCTGTTCGTCGACTCCCTGCCCGAGACCGTCGGCGGGAAGGTCCTGAAGTACCGGCTGCGCCAGGCCCACGACGGGCACTTCACCGCGCACGCGTGAGGGCGCGTGTCGGACGACCTCGCACCGCCCGGCCGGCCGAGCACCTCGGCCGCCGGGCACCGGACCGACCCCGCTCAGGTCGCCGCCGCGACCCCGAGCGTCGGCGCGACGGGCCCGATGGCCGACGTCACACCGGCAGGTCTTGACCCGGCCGCGACGGCACCGATTCGAATCCAGGGTGCCCGCCCCGCGACCCCGAAGGTCCGCCATGACGACGACCGCAGCACCCGACCTGATCACCGTCGAGCAGTTCTTCGCCCCGCCCGCCCGCATCGGGGCCCGGCTCTCCCCGGACGGCACGACCGTCGCCTACCTCGCCCCGTGGCGGGACCGGCTCAACGTGTTCGTCCGCGACCTGGACGGGCACTGGCCCGACACCGACTCCCCGGACGACCCGGCCGCCCGTCGGCTCACCTCCGACGACCACCGCAGCATCGACACGTTCTTCTGGAGCCCCGACTCGCGCTACCTGCTCTATCTGCAGGACTCCGACGGCGACGAGAACCATCACCTGATGCGCGTCGACCCCGGCCGGCCGGACGAACCCGCAGTGGACCTCACCCCCGCGCCGGGTGTGCGCGTGCTGGGCACCCAGTTCTGCGCCGACCGGCCCACCTCGGTCTTCGTCCAGCTCAACCCACGCCGCCCGGACCTGATCGACCTGATCGAGGTCGACCTCGACACCGGCCGATCGACCCCGGTCGCCGAGAGCACCGGCGACACCACCGGCTGGCTGCGCACACCGACCGGGCGGGTCCTCGATGTCGGCATCGACGGGGACGGCACCCACCGGCTCTCGGAACGGACCGCCGACGGGATCCGGACGGTCGGGCGGTTCTCCGGCCTCGACCACCCCTTCGGTCCCGTGCCGTGCGTCCCCACCCCGGACGGCTCGGGGCTGTGGATCGGGTCGCCCCGCGGCTCGGACCGCACCCGCCTGGTCCGGCTCGACCTGGACACCGGTGAGCAGACCGGGGTGGACAGCCACCCGGTGTTCGACCTGGACACCCCGCGCCCCGAGGTCGACGCCCGCTTCCCGTCGTCGCTGATCGTGCACCCGGCGACCGGGGAGTTGCTCGGCGCCCGTTACCTCGGTGAACGCCAGGTGATCCACGCCCTCGACCCGCACTTCGCCGAGGTCCTGCCCCGGCTGGCCGAGCTGTCGGACGGCGACCTCGCCCACGTGTCCTGCGACGACACCGCCCGGCGCTGGGTCGTGGACTTCACCCACGACCGCGACCACCGCGCCACCTGGTCCTACGACCACACCACCGGCACCGCGCGGCGCCTGTTCCGCACCCACCCCGACCTCGACCCGGCCCGGCTGGCGCCGGTCACCCCGGTCACCGTCCGCTCGCGCGACGGCCTGGACCTGCCCTGCCACCTGACGCTGCCGGTCGGGGTGGAGCCCCGGAACCTACCGACCGTGGTGCTGCTGCACGGCGGACCCTGGTACCGCGACAGCTGGGGCTACGACCCCGAGGTCCAGCTCCTGGCCAACCGCGGCTACGCCGTGCTGCAGGTGAACTTCCGCGGCTCCACCGGCTACGGCAAGGCCTTCACCCAGGCCGCGATCGGCGAGTTCGCCGGCCGCATGCACATCGACGCCCTGGACCGGATGATCGCGCAGGGCTGCACCGACCCCGACCGCGTCGCGATCTACGGGTGCTCCTACGGCGGCTACGCCGCGCTCGTCGGGGCCGCGTTCACCCCGGACCGCTTCGCCGCCGCGGTCAGCTACACCGGCATGTCCGACCTCGCCGACCTCGCGCGGCGGGTCGCCCCCTTCGTCCGCAGGGGCGTGGTCAACAGCTACGGCCGCTACATCGGGGACCCCGGCGACCCGGCCCAGGAGGCCGACATGCTCGCCCGCTCCCCCATCAGCCGGGTCGACGACATCACCGCCCCGATGCTGCTGATCCACGGCGCCAACGACGTCCGCGTGCACCGCAGCAACTCCGACCGGGTCGCCGAGGCGCTGCGCGCCCGCGGCGCCGAGGTGGAGTACCTGGTCAACGAGCGGGAGGGGCACTGGTTCGTCAACCCCGACAGCAACATCGAGCTCTACCGCACCCTGGAGCGGTTCCTCGCCCGCCACCTCGGCGGCCACACCGCCGAGCAGGACTGACCCGTGCCCTACCTGCTCCTCGCCGGTGCGATCGCCCTCGAGGTGCTCGCCACGATCAACCTGCGGCTGTCCGAGGGTTTCAGCCGGCTCGTCCCGTCGGTCCTGGTGGTGACCGGGTACATCGGCGCGTTCGGCCTGCTGTCCCTGGTGCTCAAAGCCGGGATCCCGGTCGGGCTCGCCTACGGGATCTGGGCGGCCGCCGGGGTGGCGCTGGTCGCGATCATCGGCGCGGTGTTCCTCGGTGACACCCTGACCCCGGTGCAGTACGGCGGCATCGCCCTGGTCGTCACCGGGGTGCTGGCACTCGAGCTCGGCGCCGCACACTGAACGGTCGACCGACGCCGACCTGCCGCCCGCGGCTCGGCGTCGGTCGCGGTCCCACCTCGATCGTCTGGGGTCCGACGCGTCGCTGCAGGGGTGGCCGTGACTCCCTTCCCACCGGTCGAGCCCCCGGCTGCTGTTCGACCGGCGCGGATGCGGCCCCCGCCGCGCCCGGACCGTCCACCCCCACACCCGAGCCGACCACTCCGGCGCCCGCGCCGAGCAGCGCCGCCGCCCCGGTGCCCGCCGGACTCGCCGCCGTCGACGACGTCCCGGTCGGCGGCGGGCGGGTCTTCGCCGAGCAGCGGGTCGTCGTGACCCGCCCGGACGCGAACACCGTCCTGGCCTTCGACGCGACCTGCCCGCACCAGGGCTGCCTCGTCGACCAGGTCTCCGGGGCCGGCATCTCCTGCCCCTGCCACGGCAGCCTGTTCGCCGTCTCCGACGGGGCCCCGCTCGACGGACCCGCCCGGGCACCGCTCACCTCGCGACCGGTGCGGGTCGAGAGCGGGCAGGTGGTCCTGGCCTGACGGCGCCGAGGTGCCGACCGCTGTCACCCGGGAGCGGGCTGTCCGGCGGCCGCTGAGAGCCCCGCGCGCGACCGACGGGTCCGACTGCTCCGGACGGCGGAACGCTTTCCCGCCCGTCGCGCTCGCGGGTCCGTCCACCGGTCGGGGGACTCAGTCCGCGAACGGCGGCCGCCGCCGGTCGTAGCGTGCTGTCCGCATCGGTTCCGTGGTCGCTCCCCGACCTCCACGCCGCACGACGTGGCCGCCGGATCCGGCGACGCTCCCCGTCGCCGGGCCCGCGCGTCCCGCCCGCGGCGCCGGAGGACCGCCGTGCCCGGGACCTCGACCCCGGGCACGGCGGTCGCACATCCCCGGAATCGGAGCCCGGCCTCAGCCGAGGGTGAACGGGTCGCGGGTGCCGCCGGTCAGCTCCACCCACACCGACTTGTTCTCCAGGTACTCCTCGACGGCTGCGACGCCGTTCTCCCGGCCGAGCCCGGAGTGCCCGAACCCGCCGAACGGGACGCTCGGCGCCACCACCCGGTAGGCGTTGATCCACACCGTCCCGGCGCGGATCCTCCCCGCGACCCGGTGCGCACGGTGCACGTCCTTCGTCCACACCGCACCGGCCAGGCCGTAGGGGGTGTCGTTGGCGAGCGTCACCGCCTCGTCCTCGTCGGTGAACCTCAGCGCCGCGAGCACCGGGCCGAACACCTCCTCCCGGTAGACCGTGGACTCGGGCGTCACCCCGGTGATCACGGTCGGCTGCACGAAGTAGCCACCCAGGCCGGACTCGGCGGCCCCGCCGTAGGCGACGGTGTTGCCCTCCGCCTTCGCCGTCTCCAGGTAGCCGAGCACCTTCTCGTACTGCGTCCCGTTCGCGACGGGACCCATCTCGGTGTCCTCGGCGTTCGGGTCGCCGAGGGTGATCGTCGCCGCGCGCTCGGCGACGAGCCGGACGAGCTGGTCGTGGACGTCGGCGTGCACGATCAGCCGCGACCCCGCCATGCAGGTCTGGCCGGTCGCGGCGAACACGCCGGCGACGATCCCGTTCGCGGCGGCCTCCAGGTCGGCGTCGGGGAACACGACCTGCGGGGACTTGCCACCCAGCTCCAGGGTGACCGTGTTCAGGTTCTCGGCGGCCGCCTTCGCGATCGACCGTCCGGTCGCCGTGGAGCCGGTGAACGCGACCTTGTCGACGCCCGGGTGCCCGGCCAGGTGTGCGGCGGTGTCCCGGTCGTTCGTGGTGACGACGTTGACCACGCCGGCCGGGATCCCGGCCTTCTCGATCAGCTCGGCCCACTTCAGCGTCGAGGCGGGCGCGTGCTCCGACGGCTTCACGACGATCGTGCAGCCCGCGGCCAGCGCGGGTGCGACCTTCCAGGTCATCAGCAGCAGCGGGGAGTTCCACGGCGTGATCGCCGCGACGACGCCGACCGGTACCTTGCGCGTGTAGACCAGGTAGTTCGGGTTCGGCGTGGGGATCTGGCGGCCCTCGATCGTCGGGGCGATCCCGGCGTAGTACTGGTACCAGCCGCCGAGACCGCCCAGCTGGCCGATCATCTCCCGGTACAGCTTCCCGGAGTCGCTGACCTCGGTCCGGGCCAGCGCCTCGGCGTTCTCGGTGATCAGGTCGCCCAGCCGGCGCAGGCAGGCGGCGCGGCCGAACGGGGTCATCGCGCCCCACTCGCCGTCGAGCGCGGTGCGGGCGGCGTCGACGGCGGCGTCGACGTCGTCGGGGCCGCAGTCCGGCACGGTCGCCCAGGGCGCTCCGGTGAACGGGTTCTGCGTCTCGAAGGTGCGGCCGGACGCCGCGTCGGACGGCTTCCCGCCGATCAGCATCCTGAACGTCTCGAGCTCGGCCATGGACGGTCCTCTCTCCAGCGGCTCCTGTGGCGCACACGTCCTCGTCGAGGACCCTACGAACCCGGGCCGCGATTCGCAGCCGGTGCAGGATGGGCACATGGCACTCGATCTGCACCACGTCGTGGACGGTCCGGCCGACGCACCGGCGGTGCTGTTCGGCCCGTCGCTGGGTACCGACCTGCATCTGTTCGACGCCCAGGTGGCGGCCCTGTCCGACCGCTTCCGCTGCGTCCGGTTCGACCTGCCCGGCCACGGCGACTCGGCCCCCGTCACCGGTGACCTGACGATCGCCGCCCTCGGCCGCGGCGCGCTCGCCGCCGCCGATGCCGCCGGGATCGCGGACTTCCACTACGTCGGCGTCTCGATCGGCGGGGCGATCGGCCAGTGGCTCGGCGTGCACGGCGGAGAACGGGTGCGCAGCATCGCGGTCCTGGCGACGGCGGCGCGCTTCCCGAACCCGGACTCGTGGCCGCAGCGCGCGGCGACCGTGCGGGCGGACGGCACCGCCGCGATGGTCGGCTCCCGCCCCGGGACCTGGTACGTCGAGTCCTGGGCGCAGCGCGACCCGGCCGGAGAGCAGCGGCTGCTGGACATGCTGCGCGCCTCCGACGACGAGAGCTACGCCGCCTGCTGCGCCGCCATCGGCGCCTTCGACATCCGCGCCGAGCTGGGCGGGGTGTCGGTGCCGGCACTCGCCGTGGCGGGAGCGGACGACCCGGCGACGCCGCCGTCGTCGCTGCACGAGATCGCCGACGCGATCCCCGGCGCCCGATACGCCGAGGTCGCCGACTCGGCCCACCTGCTGAACTACGAGCGCCCCGACGAGGTGAACGCCCTGCTCACCGAGCACCTGACGGCCCGGAGCTGACCCGCCCCGGCCCGCCAGCGCCGGAGGAAGGGCACTCGGAGGAACGGGTGGCGCGGCGGGCGCGGTAGGCGGCGACGTGCGCGCGGTTCGCGCAGTTGCCGGTGTCGCAGAAGCGCTTGGAACGGTTGCGGGACAGGTCGACCAGCACGGCGTCGCAGTCCTCGGCGGCGCAGCGGCGCAGCCGGGACAGGTCGTCGCGGCGCACCAGGTCGACGACCGACATCGCGATCTCCGCGCCCATCCGATCCGCCAGCGGGGCGTCCTGCGGGGTGACGTGCAGGTGCCAGTCCCAGCCGTCGTGCCGTGCGAGGTGCGGGCGCGCGTCGGTCTCGGCGAGGATGGCGTTGACCAGGGTGACGGTGCCGTCGCGGTCGGGGCCGTCGTCCTCGCCGTGGGCGGGCCACAGCCCGGCCAGCCGCTCGCGGAGCACCCGGACGGCCCGGCGCTCGTCGTCGGAGCCGGCGCGGCGCCCCGAGTACGGCTGCTCGGCCAGCCATGCGGCGAAGCCCGGCACGTCGTCGAGCGGGTCCGGGTCGGCCCGACGGGTGTTCACCAGTGCCGCGGCCGCCGCGAGCAGCACCTGGGTGTCATGGGCGAATTCCATGTTGACCCCTGACATGGTCGGTTCCTAGTGTCAGGAGTCTATGGGTGCTTCGGTCGTGACACGGGATCACGTGGTCCGCGGGCTGGTGTGGGCGCTGGTCTCGGCCGCCGCGTACGGCTTCTCCGGACCGCTCGGTGCGGCGTTCCTGGAGGCGGGCTGGTCGCCCGGGCTCACGACGTTGCTGCGCATCGCCGGCGCAGCGGTCCTGCTCCTCCCGGTGACGGTCGTGATGCTGCGCCGGTACCCGCTCAGCGCGCCGAACGCCCGCAAGGTCCTGCTCTACGGCCTGGCCGCCGTCGCGGGTGTCCAGCTGTGCTTCTTCCAGGCGTTGCAGCACCTGTCGGTGGGCGTCGCGCTGCTGCTGGAGTTCCTCGCGCCCGTGCTGCTCGTCGGCTGGACGTGGGCGCGGACCCGGACCGCCCCGGCGGCGGTGACGCTCGTCGGCTGCCTGGTCTCGCTGGTCGGACTGGTACTGGTCGTCGACCCGTTCGGCCCGCAACGCGTCGACCTGACGGGAATCCTGTGGGGCCTCGGCTCGGCGGCGTGCGTCTGCGTCTACTTCCTCCTCCCCGGCGGCGACGACCGGGATGGCGTCCCACCGCTGTTGATGATCTCCGGCGCGATGGTCGTCGGCGCGGTGACGCTCACGGTGACCGGTCTGCTGGGCATCACGCCGTGGCGCGTGGGGGAGTCCAGCGGGAGCCTGGCGGGCACCGACGTGCCGTGGCCGGTGCTGCTCGGGATGCTGGTCGTGCTCGCGACGGTGCTGCCGTACCTCACGGGGATCATCGCGATCCGACGGCTCGACACGCGGGTCGCGTCGTTCGTGGGGCTGTCCGAGGTGATGTTCGGGGTGCTGGCGGCCTGGGTGCTGATCGCGCAGGTCCCGAGCCTGATCCAGGTGGCGGGCGGGGTGCTGATCCTCGGGGGGATCATGCTGATCCGGCGGGCGGAGAACCGGGTCGCGGCGACGCCGGGGGAGATCGCCACCCAGGGTTGAACGCCACTCACGCTCCCCGACCGGGACGAACGAGTGAACCTCTCCTCGGCCGAGCGCCGGTCACGCCCTTCGCCGGGGGCGCTCGTTGTACGGGTGTCGGTGCCGCTCCCCGCACCGACGGTGCTGCCGGCCCCGACCGGCGTGATGCGAAGCCGAGGTCGACTGTGTCCGACGGTCAGTTCGTCACCAGTTCCTTCTGCGCGAAGGGCGAGTGCGTCGCGGTGGCGGCCGACGCGGCCGGCGTGCGCGTCCGGTCGACGACCGCGGAGGCGATCGTCGTCGGCTTCACCGACGACGAGTGGACGGCCTTCGTCCGCGGGGTCAAGAACGGCGAGTTCGACCTCGACCGTCTGCGCGGCTAGGTGTGATGTCCAGGCAGGTTGGTCAGGCGACTGATCGGCGGTAGGCCGTTGGTTGCGCTGTGGGGCCGGTGGTGATTGTAGAAGTGCAGCCAGCCGGGGAGCGCGTCTCGCCGAGCCGTTTCGCAGGGGTGGAAGCGGGCGTATGCCCACCCGTCGGCGAGGGTGCGGTGGAAACGTTCGATCTTGCCGTTGGTCTGAGGCCGGTAGGGCCGGGTTCGCTTGTGGGTGATGCCCAGTTCGCTGCAGGTGTCACGCCAGGCGTGTGAGCGGTAGCAGCTGCCGTTGTCGGACAGGACCCGTTCGACGGTCACGCCGCGGGCGTTCAACCAGTCCACGGCCCGGCGTAGCACACCGGTGGCGGTGTCGGCTTTCTCGTCGCTGTGGATCTCGGCGTAGGCGACGCGGGAGTGGTCGTCGATGACGGTGTGGACGAACGCTCTGCCGGTGCGCGGCTTGTAGTCGGTTCCCCTGGGCAGTCCGGGAGTGGACCGCTTGTTCAGGGCGCCTTGTCTCGTCCCGGGTTTGATGGAGACCATCAAGCCTGGAGGATGATCGACCGATGGCCGCCCCGAGGAAGTACCCCGACGAGCTGCGGGAGCGAGCGATCCGGCTCGTGTTGGACGCCAAGGCCGACCCGGCGTCCGCGGGCGGGAACATCTTCAAGCGCATCGGCGAGCAGCTGGGGATCAACCCGGAGACGCTGCGGGGCTGGGTCAAGCAGGTCGAGATCGACAACGGCACCAGGCCGGGCACGACCACCGACGACGCGACCCGGCTCGCAGAGCTCGAACGTGAGGTTCGGGAGTTGCGCCGGGCGAACGCCATTCTCAAGTCGGCTTCGGCTTTCTTCGCGGCGGAGCTCGACCGCCCCAGCAGGTAGTCCTCGACTATATCGAGGAGAACAAGACACAGTTCGGGGTCGAGCCGATCTGCGCGGTGTTGAAGGACGCCGGTGTTCCGATCGCCCCGTCCACTTTCCATGCGTCGAAGAAGCGACCGCCCTCGGCGCGGGCACTCACCGACGCCGAGACTTTGAAAGAGATCGAACGGGTGCATCGCGACAACTTCAGCGTCTACGGCAGCCGGAAGGTGTGGGCGGCGTTATGTCGGGAAGGCGGAGTAGGCGGCCGCCGGGTCGCTCGCTGCACCGTGGAACGACTGATGCGCCGCAACGGGCTCCGTGGAGTGTCCCGGCTGCGTGTGCCGCGCACCACGGTCCGAGCCAAGGGCGCGGACAGGCGCCCGGACCTGGTCGAACGGGACTTCACCGCACCCGCCCAGGACCGCCTGTGGGTCGCTGACATCACCTACATCCGCACGTTCTCTGGATGGGTGTACGCGGCTTTCGTGATGGACGTGTTCTCCCGACGGATCGTGGGCTGGCAGCTCTCTCGTAACCTGTACACCGATCTCGCGCTGGACGCGCTCAACATGGGGATCTGGACCCGGCAACGGGCGGGCGCGGACCTCTCCGAGTTGATACACCATTCGGATCGCGGAGTCCAATATGTCGCCGTGCGGTACGGCGAGCGACTCGCCGAAGTCGACGCTGTGGCTTCAGTCGGGTCGGTCGGCGATTCCTACGATAATGCGATGGCGGAGGCGTTCAACTCGCTGTTCAAGGCTGAACTCGTCCGCAACCGGGGCCCGTGGCGAGGCACCGACGACCTCGAGCTGGCCGTCGCCGAGTACATCGACTGGTACAACCACCGCCGCCTACACGGCGAGCTCGGCCTGATCCCGCCCGTTGAGCACGAGGCCCTGCACGCCGTCACAGAACCCGCCCGGCAACCCGCCGGAGCGTGAGAACCGAGCCTCTATCGAACCCGGGACTTGACACCTTGTCGGCGTCCGACGAAGCGGTGTCCGCCTCCGTCGGGGATGTTGCCGAACTTGGTGACGTCGACGTGGATCAACGAGCCGGGGTGTGGGTGTTCGTAGCGGCGTAGGGGCTCGCCGGTGACCCGGTCGATGTGGGAGAGCCGGTTGATCCGGCAGCGGCGCAGGACCGCGTGCACGGTCGAGGCGGCGAGAGCGAGTCGGCCGCCGATCTGTACTGGTCCGAGTCGGTGGTGCCACCGCAGTCGCACGATCTGCTTCACCAGCCTCGGCGGGGTCTTGGCCGGCATCGACCGTGGTCGGGAGCTGCGGTCGACCATCCCGGGCGGGCCCTCGGCGCGGTAGCGGTCAGCCCACTTTCGGGCGGTGCGAGGGGCGACCATGAACATTCTGGCCGCGGTGGAGCAGGTCCAGTCCTGGTCGACGATCAGACGGGCCAGCCGTAGCCGGGCACGCGGAGTCAGCGCAGCGTTAGCGTGGGTCACAAGGGCCTCCGGTTGGTGAAGCGGTTCCTAGACAGCTCCACTTCACAACCGGGGGTCCTCGCCTGTCTCAGCGACAGGCCGTCATCAGCTCAACCTGGAACAACGTCCATGGACATCACAGCTAGGACCGCCCCGCGAACCGTCGCTCCAGCATCGCGCGGCTCTCGTCGGGGGACATGGCCCGGTCGAGGAGCCGGCGCCAGATCTGCCGGTAGTCGGCGACGGCCTGCGGGGTGTCGACGAAGACGTCGTTCTCCGTGCCCTCGACGTTGACCATCGGCCAGTCCGTCTCGGGACGGCGTGGCGTGAAGACGGAGAACGTGCTGGTCGCGCTCGTCCAGCCGGCGTGGAACGGCAGGATCTGCAGCGAGACGTTGGGCTGGTCGCCCCGGCGGATCAGCTCGCCGATCTGCGCCCGCAGCACCTCCTGGTCGGCGCACCGGTGCAGTGCGACCTCGTCGAGGAGGACGTGGAGCTCCAGGGGCGGGGCCTCGGCCCGGTCGGGCTCGATGACGTTCTGCCGGCCGAGGCGGATCTCCACCATGCGCTCGATCTCGCTCCGGGCCTGACCGGCGAACACCTCGCTCAGGAGCAACCTCGCGTAGTCCTCGGTCTGCAGGAGACCGGAGATCGGGATGCTGAACGTTTCCTTGGCCCGGGACTCCGCCTCCAGCGAGATGAGCATGTCCAGGTCGACGCCCGACGGTGCGGGACCGAAGGGCTCCCACCAGCCCGGAGCCTTCGCGTCGTTCGCCCATCCCAGGATCCGCTCGCGTTCGGCGTCGGATGCCTCGTAGATGTCCAGCAGGTCGCGGACGTCACGGAACTTCGGCTCCACCTGCCCCGTCTCGATGCGGGACAGCTTGGAGGGCGAGACCTCGAGGAGCTTCGCGATCTCGGAGAGCTGCCGGTGGCGCCCCGTGCGGAGCTGCTTGAGGGCCCAGCCCAGTCGTTTGCGGACGACGAGTGGGCCGTGTGCCGCGGTCATGACCACACGTCCTCCGGTGGCTCCTGCCGATGGTCGCCCACGATGCTACTGCGGGTGCAATTGCAGACCCCGACGGTGCGTCCGCTCCGCCGCCGGGGGCCGGACCCGCGTGGTCAGCCCGCGGCGACCGCCTGCGCGACGGCCTGCGGGGTCGCGTCGACCTGGGTGCCGTCGACCTTCACGGTCGGGGTGCCGGACACGCCGTCGCGCAGTGCCTGCTGGGTGATCTGGGTGACCCAGGGGGCGTAGCGCTGGTCGTCGACGCACTGGGCGAAGTCGCCGCCCGCGCCGACCTTCTGCCCGAGCGCGACCAGCTGCTCGTTCGGGAGCCCGGCGCCGCCCTCGGCGGGCTGGTTGTCGTAGAGCTCCTTCTCGAACTGCGGGAACACCCCCGCCGCGGCCGCGCACCCCGCCGCGGCGCCCGAACGGGTCGAGTACCGGGTCGACGAGGCCCGGTCCAGGATGGCGATGGGGTGGTAGACGATCTTCGCCTGGCCGGAGGAGACGAGCTGCTCGAGGGTCTGCCCGGCCTGCGCCTCGAACTGCTTGCAGATCGGGCACTGGAAGTCGAGGTAGATGTCGATCGTCTTCGGGGCCGCCTCGTTGCCGACGGTCACGCCCTGCGCGGACGCGTTGGCCGGGACCGCGATCCCGCCCCCGGAGTTCTTCCAGTAGACGCCGACACCGACGACCGCCGCGAAGGCCACGACGACGATCACTGCGATCACCGTGAACTGCGACGGTCCCTTCTTCGCGGTGAGCGGGTTCTTCGCCGCCGCCTTCCGCTTCCCGGTGGCCATCAGGGTCTCCTCCTCGGATGTCCGTGTGCCCCACTCCCGACGACCAGTTGTACGCCCTCTCGTCCCGCAACGGTTCGGCGGGGCGCTGGTCCGTCGCAGGTCAGGGGCCCGGGTGGCGGATCTTCGATCGCGTGTAGAACCATGGGGTCGTGAGTACCGACAGCGCCGTGGACCGGTCCGCACCGGAGACGGACGTCCGTACGGTCGAACTCAAGATCGACGGCATGACCTGCGCGGCCTGCGTCGGACGAGTCGAGCGCAAGCTCGGCAGGCTCGACGGCGTCGACGCGACCGTCAACCTCGCCACCGAGCGCGCGCTGGTCCGGTACCCGTCGGTGACCCCGGTCGCGACCCTGGTCGAGACGGTCCGCAAGGCCGGCTACGGCGCCACCGAGATCCGCCCCACCGACACCGGTGACGAGGCCACCTCCGACGACACCGCGCTGCGCCGGCTGCGGACCAGGATGGCCGTCGCGCTCATCCTGTTCATCCCGCTGGCCGACCTGTCGCTGGCGATGTCGCTGGTGCCGTCGCTGCGCTTCCCGTACTGGCAGTGGGTGGTCGTGGCGCTCGCGCTGCCCGTCGTCGGCTGGGCGGCGTGGCCGTTCCACCGCACCGCGGTGCTGAACCTGCGCCACGGGACGACGTCGATGGACACCCTCGTCTCGCTCGGCGTGATCTCGGCCTCGGTCTGGTCGCTGGGGGAGATGGCCTTCCTCGACACCCGGCAGACCCTCACCGGGTGGGACGCGGTGCTGCACCCCTCCGGGCCGCTCTACCTCGAGGTCGCCGCCGGGGTGACGACGTTCGTGCTGGCCGGGCGGTACTTCGAGGCCCGGGCCCGCCGTACCGCCGGGCGGGTCATGCGCTCGCTCGCCGTGCTGGAGACCGACGAGGTCACCGTCCTGTCCGGGAGTGTGGAGTCCCGCGTCCCGGTGCGACGCCTGCGGGTCGGCGACCGTTTCCTGGTGCGGCCGGGCGAGCGGGTCGCCGCCGACGGCGTCGTCGAGACCGGGCGGGCCGCCGTCGACACCAGCGCGATGACCGGCGAGCCGGTCCCGGCCGCCGTCGGGCCGGGCGACGCCGTCACCGGCGGCACGATCGCCTCGGGCGGGCGGCTGGTCGTCGTCGCCGAGCAGGTCGGGGCCGACACCCGCCTCGCGCGGATGATCGCGGCCGTCGAGCGGGCACAGACCGAGAAGTCCGCGACGCAGCGGTTGGTCGACCGGGTGTCGTCGGTGTTCGTGCCGGTGGTGCTGGGGTTGGCGCTGCTCACCCTCGGGGGCTGGCTGCTGGCCGGTGCGGGGTGGGCCGGCGCGCTGGCTCCCGCGATCGCCGTCGTGATCATCGCCTGCCCGTGCGCGCTGGGGCTGGCGACGCCGACCGCGCTGATGGTCGCGACCGGCCGCGGCGCCGAGCTGGGCATCTTCGTGAAGGGGCACCGGGCGCTGGAGACCACCCGGGCCGCCGACACGGTCGTGCTCGACAAGACCGGCACGCTGACGACCGGGCGGATGGCCGTGGTCGAGGTCGCGGCCGTCCCGGGTGGCGACGCGGCGCAGCTGCTGGCCCGCGCCGCCGCCGTCGAGAGCGGGTCCGAGCACGCCATCGCCGTCGCGATCCGTGCCCACGCCGGTTCGGACGTCCCGGCGGTGGAGGACTTCATCGCGCTGCCCGGGCTCGGAGCCCGCGGCACCGTCGACGGCTGCACCGTCACCGTCGGTCGTCCCCCGGAGGACCCGGGTGCGCTCGCGCCGCGGCTCGCGGAATGGGAGGCGGCCGGGCACACCGTCGTCGCCGTGCACGCCGACGAGGCTCTCGCCGGGCTGATCTCGCTGGCCGACCCGGTGAAGGAGTCCGCGCCGGTGGCCGTCGCCGAGCTGGTCGCGATGGGGCTGCGCCCGGTGTTGCTGACCGGTGACCGGCCCGCCGCCGCGCACGCCGTCGCCGCCGCCTGTGGGATCACCGAGGTCGTCGCGGGCGCGCTGCCCGACGGCAAGGTCGACCACATCCGTGCGCTGCAGGCCCAGGGCCGCACCGTCGCGATGGTCGGCGACGGGGTGAACGACGCCGCCGCGCTCGTCGCCGCGGACCTGGGCATCGCCGTGGGCTCGGGCACCGACGTCGCCCTGGAGGCCGCCGACGTCGTGCTCGTGCGCGACGACCTGCGCGTGCTCCCGGCGACCGTCGAGCTGGCCCGCGCCACGATGGGCACCATCCGCGGGAACCTCTGGTGGGCGTTCGGCTACAACACCGCGGCGATCCCCGTCGCGATGGCGGGGCTGCTGAACCCCCTGCTGGCCGGGGCCGCGATGGCGCTCTCGTCGTTCCTGGTGGTCACCAACAGCCTGCGGCTGCGGAAGGCCGCGAGCTGGGCCGACGGGGCGCTGGGCGGGTCACGCACCCCGGTTGGCGAGGAGAGCACCGACTACGTCGAGGCGCGGGACTGACTCCTGTCCGGGGCCGTCGGTGGGGGATTCCCGCATCCGGTCCGTGGGACTAGCTTCCACCGCCGTGAGCAGCTACCTCGTCGAGCGCCGGACCGTCGCGGACCTGCACGCGTGGCGGGGCTGGTTGCCCTGGGAGGGCCTCGACCCGGACCTGCACCGGGAGTACTCCGGGCCCGAGCGCGGCCTCGGCGCGCGGTACTCGTGGTCGGGCAACCGCCGGGCCGGCCGCGGGACGATGGAGGTCGTCGGTGACGCCGCGGACCAGGTCGACGTCGCGGTGACCTTCGAGAAGCCGTTCCGCTCCACCGCCACCTCGACCTTCCTGTTCGTCCCCGCCGACGGTGCCCGGACCGAGGTCGTCTGGCGGATGACCGGCGAGCAGCGGGGGATCGCCGCGCTGCTGGGCCGCGTCGTGCCGATGGACCGGATCCTCGGCGGCGACCTGGAGAAGGGCCTGACGCGGCTGGGCGTCGCGGCTCGCCCCTGAACGGGCGACCGTGCCCACCGTCCACCGCGACCGCACGAGGTGGTCCCGCGCCGCGGCCGTGACGAGCCGCTGCGCACCGACCGGAATAGCCGGTCGGGCAGCGTGGCTTATCACGGTGTGACCGCACCTCTACCCGATGCGATCGACTCCCGTCTCGACCGGATGCTCGCCGGCATGGAGTGGGAGCTGCGCCGGTCCCGCCGATCCCGGGTGACCGACGGCGCCGTGTCCACGGTGCTCCGCGACACCGCCGGGTTCGTCTTCCTGCACGACGGCCGCGCCGCGGTCCGGGCGGCGGCCGAGCAGGGCTGGACCCCGGTCGCGGCGGGCGACCTCGTCCTGGTCCCGCGGCACGCCGACCTGACCGTCCGCGGCGACGGCGGCGCCGAGGCCACCGTCGTCGAGCTGACGCGGCCCCCGGCCGGGCGGCCCGACGAGGGCCCGCTCCCGGACGCGGTGGTCGCCCGGTCGTTCGGGGCCGCCGAGCCGGGGATGGCGGCCCTGGTCCGCGGCATGGCGTGCGGGTGGAGCACCGTCGGCGGGGCGGTCCGCAGCGGCGACACGGTGATCTGCTCGCGGATCGCGACCACGATCGCGGTGACCGCGGTGCGCATGTGGGTCGAGCAGCAGCCCTGCTGCGCGGACCGGTGGCTGTCCTCCGCGCTGGACCCGCGCATCGGGCGTGCCCTGCGCGCCGTGTTCGCCGACCTCACCCGCGTCTGGACGGTGGCCGACATGGCCCGGGAGGCGACCATGTCCCGGGCCGCCTTCGCCGAACGCTTCACCGAGCTGGTCGGGCGCAGCCCCGCCGGGTACCTGACGGCGGTCCGGGTCGGGGTGGGGCGGGAGCTGCTCGCCGACGACACGGCCACCGTCGCGGAGGTCGCGCACCGGGTCGGCTACCGCTCCGAGCTGGGGTTCGCCCGAGCCTTCCGGCGGGAAGCCGGCATGTCGCCGTCCCAGTGGCGCGCCTCGGCCCGGTCGGTCCGGGCCCGCTGACCCGCCTACGACCGGCTCGGCTCCTGCGGCGCGGACCCGAACGCCAGCCCACCCACCGTCGCCACCACGGCCGCCGCCGCCAGCGTGACGCGGACCCCGACGCCGTCGACGAGCAGCCCGCCGACGACGGCGCCGACGGTGATGCCGAGCTGGAAGCCCGCGACGAGCAGCCCGCCGCCCGCCTCCATCCGGTCCGGCACCACCCGGGCCATCCACGTCGACACGACCGTCAGCCAGGCACCGAACGACAGCCCCCACACCGCGACACCCGCGACGACGACCGGCAGCACCGCGGGGAACGTCGCCACCGACGCGACCCCGGCGGCCAGCACCAGCGGGACGGCGTACCGCACCAGCCGCAGGTACCGGTCCACCAGCATCCCGACGACGAGGTTGCCCACCACCCCACCGGCGCCGAACACCGCGAGCAGCACGGCCACCCCGCCCGCGTCGAGCCCCGGGACGGTCCCCAGCGCGGGCCGGACGTAGGTGAACGCGGCGAAGTGCCCCAGGACGGTCAGCACGTGACCGGCCAGCCCACGCGGCATCCCGGGGGCGCGCAGCGTGTCGACCAGCGGTCGCAGCCCGTCGGCGGCGTCCGGCGCGACCGGGGGCAGCACGGTGCGGATCGTGAGCGCGGTCAGCGCGGACAGGACCGCGACACCGACGAACACGGCCTGCCAGCCGGCCAGCGCACCGAGGTAGACGGCCACCGGCACCCCGGCGACCGTCGCGAGGGTGGTGCCGGTGTTGACCAGCATCATCGACCGTCCGAGCCGGCCCGGCGTGCTCAGCCGGGACGCCACCGCCAGCGACATCGCCCAGAACCCGCCGATCGCGGCACCCAGCAGGAGCCGGGCGGCCAGCAGCACGACGAAGCTCGGCGCGATCGCGACCAGCAGGTTCGACACCGCGGCGGCCGCCGCGAGCACGGTCAGCAGGGCGCGGCGGTCGACCCGCGGGAGCAGCGCGCCGATCGTCGGGGCGACGAGGAGCCCGATGAACGCCGTCGCCGACACCGCCTGGCCCGCCTGCCCCTCGGTGATGCCGAGCGTGGTGGCCATCGGGGTGAGCAGACCGGGCGGGAGGAACTCCGCGAGGATCAGGACGAAGCTCGTGAGGGCCATGACGCCGACGGCGCCCCAGGCGGTGCGGTCCGGACGGGTGGAGGTGGATGTGTCGGTCACGCTGTCAGCCTTCGCCGTGGTGTGGCCGGGTACCCGTCCGATCGTCCGGTGTGACAGACCGGTCGTCCGGATCGGGGCCGTTGGTCAGAGCACGGGTTTCACCGGCAGCTCCCCGTGTGCCGCGAACGAGGTGGCGACGACGTGGCCCGCCGCGCCGAGGTCGAGGAACCGGGGCGGCGGGCCGCCGTCGGTGACGTGCCGGCGCCTGGGATGACGGTCGGGCACCACGTCCGCGGTGACCCCGGCCTCGGTGACCCCGGCCTCGGTGAGCAGCCGGGCGATGCCGTCGATGAGGCCGCGCGGCCCCCGCGCGATCAGGCCTCGACCACCTGCCAGGTGCGCGGGGAGGTCGTCGAGCCGGTGGAAGCACTCCGACGGCGGGTACCAGCCGCCGGTCTCGGACTCGACCAGCATGCGGAGCCGGTACGCCAGCAGCTCCGGTTCCGGCGGCGCACCGCGGACGTACACCGAGTCCGAGATCTCAGTGTGCAGGCGGAGCGCCGGGTGCTCCTCGTGGAGCTCGAGGTGCGTGACGTCCGGCCCCGGGGTGCCGGCGAGCTCCCAGCCGAGGACGCCGGCGGCGTCGATCCGGACGTGCGTCCGCGCCAGATCCTCGACGTCCTCCTGCCAGGTCTGGTCGAGGACGAGGTCGACGGACAGCCGCTCGCCCACGGTCCGCACGGCACCGACCCGTGCCTCGGCCTGGTACTCCGCGACGACCGTCCCGAGCAGCTCCAGGTCGAGCGGCTGCTCCGCCACGCTCACCCGCCCCGCCGCATCTGCTCCAGCATCGCGTTGTACGCCTTCAGCTCCGCGTCGTCGTCCCGCTCGGCCTGCCGGTCCTTGCGGGCGGCCTCCCGGGAGTCGTCGCGCGACCACTGCACCACGAGCGTGACCATCACCAGCAGCATCGGGATCTCACCGGTCGCCCAGGCGATCCCGCCGCCGGTGCGCTGGTCGTCGAGCAGGTCCACCCAGGGCAGCCCGACCTGGCGGTAGAAGTTCTCGCCGAGCACCGTGGAGGAGCTCATCACCGCGACGCCGAAGAACGCGTGGAACGGCATCGTCGCGAGCATGACCGCGAGCCGCCCCAGGTGCGGCAGCCGGTGCGGGGCGGCGTCGACGCCGATCAGCGGCCAGAAGAACAGGTAGCCGACCAGCACGAAGTGCAGGTTCATCAGCTGGTGGGTCCAGTGGAACCGCAGCGCCCCGTCGAACAGCGGGGTGAAGTACAGGACGTAGAACGAGCCGACGAACAGCATCGCCGCGAACGCCGGGTGCGTCACGACCTTCGCGACGCGCGAGTGCACCGCCGCGAGCAGCCACTCCCGCGGGCCGGGCGGGTTGCCGCGGCCCGCCGGGCGCAGCACCCGCAGCGCGAGCGTGACCGCGCCACCGAGGCTCAGCAGGATCGGCGCGAGCATGTTCAGCGTCATGTGGCTGATCATGTGGACGCTGAACATGGACGGGGAGTAGAAGCCCAGCCCCGACGACGTCGCCAGCAGCAGCGTCGCGCAGCCCAGCAGCCAGGCGACGGTGCGCCCGACCGGCCACGTCACCCCGCGGGCCGCCAGCCGTCGCACGGCGGCCAGGTACAGCCCGGCGAGCACCAGCGCGCCGGTGCCGAACAGCAGGTTCCAGCGCCAGTCGACGAGCACCGCGAGCGCCGAGAACGGCCGGGTGATGTCCCAGCCGATCAGGGTCTGCAGCGCCGAGTCGTCGGCGACGACGAACCGCGGCGGCACCAGCCGGATGCTCGCGACACCCAGCGTCGCCACCGTCGCCCCCAGCACCGCGACGACCGGCAGCAACCGGGCCGGCACCGGTCCGGCCGGGTCGGCGACGAGCCCGCGGGCCAGCAGCGCGGTCAGCGGGACCAGGGCCGCGAGCAGCACCGCGACGACGACGGCGACCCGCACGTAGGGCGACCCGCCGAGCGGCCCGGCGTCGGTCACCACCAGCTGGAAGACGACCTCACCGAGCAGGTACACGACCCCGCCGACCGCGAGCAGGCCGCGGACCCGGCCCGCGGTCCGTCCCTCGACGACGCCTCCGTGCGCGCGGAACGCGACCAGTGCGGCGACCAGCCCCAGCCAGGCGGTCCCGGCGACGGCGCGCAGCACGTTGGCGTCGCCGCTCCAGTCGTGCCCGGCCCCGGTCGCGGCGGGGTGCACCGCGGCGGGCACCGCCATCGCGCAGGCGGCGAGCAGCCCGAGCGCGGCGGCGGCCTTCCAGCTCAGCGAGAACGCCGACCCGAGGGCGACCAGCAGCAGCAGGGCACCGGCGAGCGCCCAGCCCAGCGGCTCCTCGATCGTCGCGGCGGCGTCGAGCCACCCGAACGGGCCCACCGACGCCAGGACGCCGGGGGAGTTGCCGGTCATGTCGGCCACCGACAGCCAGCCCGCGGCGATCGCCGACACCCCGGCGACGGTGGCGGCCAGGGTGCCCCGGCGCAGCGCGCGGTAGCCGTGGACGTCGACCGTTCCGGACGTCTGCGGGGCCGCGACCAGCCCGCCGACCAGCAGCGATCCGGCGGCGAGGGCGGTGGCGGCCACGGCCAGGGCCTTCGCGACGACCGTCGCCGCCTTCAGCCCCGGCTCGGGCACCGGCAGCCCGCTCTGCCGCCAGAAGCCGTCGTCGCCGATCGAGACGGCGACCGCGGCACCGGCGCACAGCAGCACCAGGGCGACCGTGAGCGCGGTCAGGAGGGCCCGGCGGTCCTGCCGCGCCGGCACCGCCGGTGCGGGCTGCGCACCGCCGGCCGCGTCGGTCGTCGCCTGCTCCGTGCTCGCGCTCACCGAGAACCCCTCCGCAGGTGGTCACCGGGCACTGACCGCGCCCGTGTCACCTCCGATGGTCCCCGTCCGGCCCGGCGCGCGCCGCACCGGGTCGGACGGGACACGTCAGTTCCCGGTGATCCCGGACCACCAGCGCTGGATCGCCTCCGAGAAGCCCTGCGCGTCCTGCCCGATCTGGCCCGGGTCGGGCAGGTTCGAGGGCAGCGACGGCAACGACGGCAGCTCGGTCGGCAGCGACGGCAGGTTCGTCGGCAGACCCGGGATGTTGCTGGGGATCTGGATGCCGCCGCCGTTCTCGCTGCTCGGGGCCTCGGTCGTCTCGGTGGTCGTCTCGGTGGTGGGCGGTGCGCTGGTCTCGGTGGTCGGCGGTGCCTGGGTGTCGGAGTCGTCGTTGCCGAACAGCAGGAACCCGAGCAGCAGCACCAGCAGCGCGACGACGAGTGCGCCGATCGCGATCCACTTCCCGATCCCCGACGAGCCGAGGTCGCGCTGCTCGGGTTCCGGCTCCGGTGCGACGACCGGTGTCGCGACGGCGGTCGGCTCGGCCAGGATCTCGGCGACGCGCCGGGCGTCCGGGCGCCGCGCCGGGTCGGTGGCGGTGGACTGCGCGATCGCCGTCCGCAGCGGCTCGGGCACGTCCGCGGGCACGACCGGGGCGCGGTTCACGCGCTCGGCGGCGCCCTGGAGTCCCTGTCCCTGGTACTCCTGCCGCCCGGTCCAGACCTCCAGCAGCACGAGGCCGAGCGCGTACACGTCGGTCGGCGGTCCGACCGGGCGGCCCTGGACCTGCTCCGGCGACAGGTACGCCGGCGTCCCGATGATCTCGCCGGCCGCGGTGTGGCCGTCGGCCCCGAGCAGGGCGGCGATGCCGAAGTCGGCGAGCCGGGCCCGGCCGTCGGAGTCGATCAGGATGTTCGACGGCTTGACGTCGCGGTGGGTGACGCCCTGGGAGTGGACGTAGGCCAGGGTCTGGGCGACCTCGGCGCCGATCCGGCGGATGTCCTCGGGCGGCAGGTCCTCGGACGCGATGACGTCCTTGAGCGTCGGCCCGTCGACGAGCTCCATCACCAGGTAGGCGCGGTCGGCCTCGACGGCGAAGTCGTGCACGGCGACCAGGCCGGGGTGGCGCAGGTTCGCCATGACCTGCGCCTCCTGCTCGAAACGCTGGTCGGCACTCGGGTCGTCGGCCGCACCGAAGATCTTCACCGCGACCGGGCGGTTGAGCCGGGTGTCGGTGGCCCGGTGGACGTCGGACATCCCGCCCTGGCCGATCAGCCCTTCCAGCCGGTACCGGCCGCCGAGCAGCTCGGGCTCGGTGATGGGGGCGGGCATCATCCGGGTCGCGTCCGGGCGCGACGGCCGCGGGGCGCCGTAGGCCGCGGTCGGCGGGGTACCGAGGTGGTGGGTCGGGGCCTCGCCGGGCCCGAGGCGCCGGGTCCCGTCCGCGGGACCACCGGGACCACCGGGACCGCCGGGGCCAGGACGGCCGGGGCCGGGGGGCGGCCCGACCCGGCGGGTGGCGTCCGGTGCGTTGCTGCGGGTGGCCGGGTCCTCGTCGGCGCGCCGCGGTGCGGGCCGGGACCCGCCGACGCGACGGGTGAGGTCGGGAGCGGGGCCGCTCGGCGGCCGCTGCCGGCGGTTCCCCGTCCGCCACGGGTCGGACGCGTCCCTGCGGGTGCGCTCCGGATCGTCGCCGCGGGTCACGGGCCCTCCCGGTCTGCTGGTGCGGCCGGACCGCGGGCGCGCGCACCGGCCGTCCGCCGTCGCGGCGGACCTCCTGGCGGGGACCGTACCGTCCGGGGCCGGTCACCCGGGTGGACGGCGCGCCAGCACCACCCGGTGATCCTGCGCCGCGGCGCGGTCAGCGCGCCGCGACCGGTGTGCGCAGGTCGGCGGCGGGGAACGGGGGCCGGTCGTCGAGGCGGACCGACAGCTTCCCGGCGGCCCGCCAGGCGCGGGCGGTGAGGTCGCGGTCGGCGTCGGTGACGAGGTTGCCCATCACCCGCAGCGCCACCGTCATCAGCGCCCGCGACCGCATCCCGACCGGCCCGGCCAGCGGCAGCAGCCGGGGGATCGTGATCAGCCCGGCGAGCCTGCGGGCGATGGAGAACGCCAGGCCGTAGTGCGAGCGCAGGGTCGCGGGCCATGCGCGGTCCAGGTCCGCACCCGAGGCGAGCAGCTCCGCGACCAGGCGTCCGGTCTCCAGGCCGTAGTCGATGCCCTCGCCGTTGAGCGGGTTCACGCAGCCCGCCGCGTCGCCGACCAGCGCCCAGTTCGGCCCTGCGACGCCGGACACCGCCCCGCCCATCGGCAGCAGCGCGGAGCGGACCAGCTCGACCTTCGGGCCGAGCTCCCACTCGGCGCGGCGCGCGTTCGCGTAGTGGTCGATCAGGCCGCGCAGCTTGATGTTGGCCGGGCGCCGGTCGGTGGCGAGCGTGCCGACGCCGATGTTGACCCGGCCGTCGTTCAGCGGGAACAGCCAGCCGTACCCGGCCAGGACCTCGTCGGCCTCGCCACGCAGCTCCAGGTGCGAGCTGATCCACGGGTCGGCGTGCCGGCCGGAGGTCACGTAGCCGCGGGCGGCGACGCCGTAGGCGGTGTCCTGGTGCCACTCGCGGCCCAGCACCCGCCCGAGGGTGGAGCGCGCGCCGTCGGCGACGACGAGCCTGCGGCACCGGACGGAGCGGCCGTCGTCGAACACCACCGAGTCGACCCGGCCCCCGGAGAACGTCACGTCGACGGCCTTGGCGTCCTCCATCGGGGTCGCGCCGGCCTCCAGCGCGACCCGGCGGATGCCCGCGTCGAGCTCGGTGCGCGGGATCGCCGAGCCGTGCGCCGGCAGCGATCCGCCCGGCCACGGCAGCTCCAGGACCTGCCCGAACCCGTGCGCGCGCAGCCCCCGGTTGGTGCCGTGGGAGTCCACCCAGGCACCGAGGCCCAGGTGCCCCAGCTCGGCGATCGCGCGCGGGGTCAGCCCGTCACCGCAGGCCTTGTCCCGGGGGAAGGTCGCGGAGTCGGCGAGGACGACGTCGAGACCGTGCCGCGCCGCCCACGCCGCCGTCGCCGACCCGGCCGGTCCCGCCCCGACGACGAGCACGTCGGTGGAGTCCGGGGTGGTGGCGGGCGGGACGGGACCGGTGCTCATGACCACAGTGTCGCAACCCGGCCGGGCCGCCGCCGCCGAGCGTGCCCCCGGTCACGACCGGGTCAGGTGCCAGAGGATCACGTCGTGGGCGTGGCGGGCCTTGTCGTCGCCGCGGAAGGCGACCTCGTGCACGGCCGTCCCGACGGTGACCGCGATCTGGCTCGAGCTCGCGAACCGGCCCAGCAGGTTCCGGTCGGCGACGAAGGAGACCGAGGAGATCCGGCCGTAGGGGATCGAGGTGATCGCCGTGCGCTTGCCGACGAAGGAGTTGTCCTGCAGGACCATCCGCAGATCGGTCAGGCCGAGGAATCCGGTGCCGGCGCCGATCGCGTCGTACACGGCGATGATCCGCTCGCCCTCCAGCAGGCCGGCGACGACCTTGTCGAGCTGGTCACGCTTGTCGAAGACGGGTTCGCTCATGCCCTCGATACTGCCCGGCGGGCGAGCAGTGTCCGCACCGTCCAGACCAGCGCGGAGACGGCGAACAGCACGACGGTCAGCCACACCCACCGCATCCGGTACGGCTCCTGGTCGAGCCCGGTCGCGTTCAGCGTGCTCAGCGCGCCCTGCCCGATGATCCCGGGCAGGAACATCAGCAGCGCGAGCCCGGAGCCGAGCACCGGGATCCGGACGTGGTTGACCAGTGGTACCCGGGTGCGGGGCAGCGTGAGCAGCAGCAGCCGGTCCCCGGCGGCGTAGAGCGGGAACAGCACGAGGTCGTGCAGCAGGACCGCGCCGGCGAACCACCAGGCCATCCTGACCAGGTCCGGGGATCCGGAGACGATCGCGTACGCCGCCCATCCGGCGAGCGCGAAGCAGCCGAGGGCGGCGAGCAGGCGGCTACCGGACAGCAGCACGGGAGAATCCGATCGTCGCGACCCACTTGGTGTTGTGCACCCCGGGCAGCGCCGGGACGATCAGCCGCGCCGGGTAGCCGTGGTCGGGCGACAGGTCGGCGCCGTTGACCCGCAGCGCGAGCAGCGAGTCCGGCGACAGCGTCTGGGCGCGGTTGAGCAGTGACCGGGAGAACGGGCTCCCCACCTCGACCGACCGCACCTCCGCGGTCGCCGGGTCGGTCACCCCCGCCGCGCGGGCCAGGTCGGTCAGCCGTACGCCCGTCCACACCTGGGAGGTCGACCAGCCCTCGACGCAGGCGAGCGGCAGTTCCGCGGTGTGCTGCGGCAGCGCGGCCAGCGCCGCCCGGTCGAGCACCACCGGTGCCGCGCCGCCGGTCAGGGTCAGTGTCCAGGCGCTCCCGACCGCGGCCGGCGCGATCCCGGAGGCGACGAACGTGCGGTTGACCGGGAAGTCGTTCGGCCCGCCCCGCTCGGTGCTGCCGGGTGCCGTCGTCCGGCCCCGGGGCAGCAGCAGCGCGGTCGACCGGAGCTGGTCGGTGAACTGTCCGACGGTCAGCGCCGCGACGAACAGCATCCCGCCACCGACCAGGGCGATCGCGCCGCGCCGCGACATCGTCGGCGGGTCCGGGACCGGCGCGACGAGCGGGTGCGCCGGCTCGGGACGGGTGTCGGCGAGCGGTGTCGCGAACTCGGCGCGCAGCGACCGGCTCCGCAGCGAGCGGACCATCGTCGGGAGCTTCGTGACCACGTGCAGCGCGAACGAGGCCAGGAACACCCAGGCCGCAGCGTAGTGGCCGTCGTAGAAGGAGAATCCGAAGACGTAGTCGTACTGGACGTTCAGCAGGCCGGTGACGATCAGGAACAGGATCGAGCCGACCAGCAGCACCAGCGACAACCGCTCCAGCAGCAGCACCGGGTTGCGCTCGGGCGGGGTGAACAGCTTCGGGATCACCGACCACAGCTTCGCCAGGACCAGTGGCACCAGCACCATGCCGAGCCCGACGTGCAGGCCCTCGGTGAGGCGGAACAGCCAGGCCGGTGATACCGGCCAGTCGACCCACGGCAGCTGCAGCCCGCCGACGGCGTCGGCGGCCGGGATGGCCTGCTCCCGGCCGTAGGCGAGCCGGTCCAGCAGCCCGGTGAACGCCACGACCGGCAGCCCCACCAGCAGCGGCAGCGCGAACATCGAGGTCAGCCAGGGCCCCCGGATCGGGCTGCGCCACCGCACGAGGCGCCTCACGGCCCGGTCAGTTCCAGGAACACCCGGGCACCGAGGTGCACGTCGGTGACCCGCAGCCCGGCGCGGCCCGCGGTCACCGCCAGCGGGACCGCGCCCTGCGCGGCCCACGGGATCGGCTCGCCCGCTCCGCCGCCGCACAGCACCCGGGCGGTGCCGCGCCAGCTGTGCTCGGCGCGCGGGTCGGCCTCCACCAGGACCGTCCCGCCGCGGGCGAGCAGCCGGGCGGCCCGGGCGAGCAGCGTCGCCGGGTCGCCGCCGATGCCGAGGTTGCCGTCGGCGAGCAGCACATGGGACCAGCTGCTCTCCCCGGGCAGCGGGCCGAACAGGTCGGCCTGGACCATCGCGACGCCCCGGCGGCGGCAGAGCACCCGGGAGACCGCGGAGCCGTCGACGCCGAGGGCGGCGGTCCCGCGCGCGGCGAGCGCGGCGAGCAGCCGGCCGGGCCCGCAGCCGAGGTCGACGGTGGGGCCGGTGCAGTGGCGGACCAGCCAGTCGTCGCAGCCACCGGCGGCCTCGGCCCAGCGGTCGACGTCCAGGGCGATCTCGGTGCCGTCGTCGCAGAGCAGGCGCGACGGTGCGCCGGACAGCGGCATGTCGAAGCCTTCGGCGGTCACGGTCACACCGACACCTCCGGACATCGCAGGGTCAGCTCGGCGACGGCGCGGGCGAAGCGGCTGCCCGGGACCTGCGCGGCGACGGCGACGGCCTCCGCGGCCGTGTCGACATCGGTCAGCGGCTCGGCGAGGACCACCCGCAGCCCGGTGGCACGCAGCGCGTCCAGCGTCCGGTCGCCGGTCTCGGCGGTCGACATCGGCACGCCGTGCAGCGCGGCGGCGGCGAGCGGGTCGCGCAGTCCCAGCACCCACCAACCGCCGTCGGTCGCGGGGCCCAGGACGGCGTCCACCCCCGGTTCGGCGAGCCGGTCCGCACAGCGGGACAGCAGCTCGGTCGACGCCTGCGGGGTGTCCATCCCGACCTGCAGGGTCGGGCGGCCGGGGTGGCGCGCCAGGGCGTCGGCGTGCGCGGCGGCGATCCGCGCGGCCAGCCCGTCCCCCCGCTGCGCGACGACGCCGAGCCCGTCCAGCGCGGCCGCCAGCTCGGTGGCCCCGGTGGCGGCGGCCCGGTCCCCGGTCAACGCGACGACGGTGTCGCCGGGCACCCCGGCGGCGGCGTCGAGGGTGTCGAGCAGCGCCGCCGAGGCGATCGCCGCGGCGAGCTCCGGCGTCGCGGGCGGGCACAGCCGGGTCTTGACCCGGCCCGGCTCGGGGGCCTTCGCGAGGACGACGGTGGTCACGGGGCCGGTCATCGCAGCAGCCGGACCATGTCGCGCCCGGCCCGGACGGTGCCCGTGACGGAGCCGGAGACCTTGGACCGCCCGCCGGCGCGGCGGGAGTAGGCGACCGGGATCTCGTCGAACCGCCAGCCCGCGCCCCCCGCCCGCAGCAGCAGCTCCAGCGGGTAGCCGAAGGCCCGGTCCTCGATCTGCAGGTCCAGCAGTGCCTGCCGGCGTGCGACCCGGATCGGGGCGATGTCGTGCACCGGGACCCCGCGGGTGCGCAGCATCCCGGCGATCACCGCGTTCGCCGCGCGGGCGTGCCAGGGCCACACGCCGGCCGTGTCCGGCACCCGCCGTCCGACGGCGATGTCGGCACGGCCGGACGCGACGGTCTCGGCCATGCCGGGCAGCACGTCGGGGTCGAGGGAGCCGTCGCCGTCGAGGAAGGCCACGAGCTCACCGGTGGCCGCCTCCAGCCCGGCGTGCACGGCGGCGCCGTAGCCGCGTCGCGGTTCGACGACCACGCGTGCCCCGTGCCCACGCGCGACCGCGGCGGTGTCGTCGGTCGAGCCGTTGTCGACGACGATCACCGGCCAGTCGTCGGGCATCCGCTTCAGGACATACGGCAGCGCCTCCGCCTCGTCGAGGCACGGCAGCACGATCTCCGGGTGCACGTCGCGATCCTCACCTCTCTGCCGGACCACCGCCCGCCGGATGCGGGACGGTCCTGCAGGGGGTTCGGACGGCGTCCCTCAGCGGTTCGGGGCGATCGGTGAACGGAGCGGGTCGGTCGCGAAGGCCGTCACCCCGTCGGTGAAGCTGGTCCGGGCGCGGAAGCCCAGCCGGGAGGCGGCGTAGGCCGGGTCGGCGACGACGTGGCGCACGTCGCCGGGCCGGGCGCCGCCGACGATCTCGGGCTCGGGACCGTCCATCGCGCGGGCCAGCTCCGCGGCGAGGTCACCGATGGTGTGCGGCTCGCCGGAGCAGACGTTCGCGGCGCCGAAACCGGTCGGCTCCGGATCGGCGACGAGTGCGGCCGCGTTGGCTGCGGCGACGTCGGTGACGTGGACGAAGTCCCGGCGCTGCCGGCCGTCCTCCATCACCCGCGGCGCCTCACCCCGCTCCAGCGAGGACCGGAAGATCGACGCGACGCCCGCGTAGGGGGTGTCGCGGGGCATCCGGGGTCCGTACACGTTGTGGTAGCGCAGCGACCACACGGTGCCGCCGGTCTGGCGGGCCCAGGCGCTCGCGAGGTGCTCCTGGGCGAGCTTGGTCGCGGCGTAGGTGCTGCGCGGGTCGACCGGCGCGGACTCCGGGACGAGGCCGGACTCGAGGTCCTTGCCGCACTCCGGGCAGCGGGGCTCGTAGCGGCCGGCCTCGATGTCGTCGAGCGCGCGCGGCCCGGGCCGGACGACGCCGTGGTCGGCACAGTCGTAGCGGCCCTCGCCGTAGACGACCATCGACCCGGCCAGCACGAGCCGGTCCACCTTGGCGGCGTGCATCTGCGCCAGCAGCACCGCGGTGCCGAGGTCGTTGTGGGAGGCGTAGTCGGGGGCGTCGGCGGGGGAGACGCCGTGCCCGACCATCGCGGCCTGGTGGCAGACCGCGTCCATCCCCGGCAGGAGCCGGGACAGGGTCTCGCCGTCGCGGACGTCGCCCCGGACCAGCTCGTGGTCCAGCTCCGGGGCCTCGCCGCCGTGGGCCTGCGGCAGCAGCGCGTCGAGCAGGACGACCGCGTGGCCGTCGGCGACGAAGCGGTCGGCGACGTGGGACCCGATGAATCCGGCACCGCCGGTGACGAGAACACGCATGTCCGCAGACGCTAGGGCGTGCCGGCCCCGCTCGCCGGGTGCACGTCCGGCCCGGCAGCGCTGTCCTCGGGCCCGGTCGCGCGGTCGGCGGTCCCGGCCGTGCGGTCGGTGTCCCAGGCCTCGGCGGCGGCCAGCGCCAGGCCGAACAGGCCGGCCCGGGCCTCGCGGGCATCGGTCCAGCCGCGGTGCTCCCACTCCGGCCCGGCGAGCGAGTCCGCGGCGAGGAACACCTGGCCGTAGCCGACCCCGACCCGGCGCGCGGCCGCGACCAGCGCGGACGCCTCCATGTCGACCACCGCGCAGCCCTCGTCGCGGCGTCGCGCGACCCGCGCCGGGGTCTCCCGGAACACCGCGTCGGTGGTCCAGCACCGCCCGACGACGTACGGCACCCCGGCCCCCGCCAGGGTCCGGGCCACCGCGTCGACGCCGTCCGGGTCGGCGTCGATCGTGCGCGACGGCGGCTGGTAGTGGAACGAGGTGCCCTCGTCGCGCAGTGCGCTGCCCAGGACGACGGCGTGCCCCAGCGTCAGCTCGTGCCGCAGCGCCCCGGCACCCCCGACTCCGACGACGGTGCGGACGCCCAGCGCCACGAGGTGCTCCAGGAACATCGCCGCCAGCGGCGCGCCGACGCCCGGGTGCAGCACCGCGACCGGTGTCCCGCCGGGCCCGGTCGTGCGCCAGACCGGGCTGCGGCCGAGCTCGCTGCGCAACACGGTCACCGCCGCGGAGCGTGTCCCGACGTCGGCGACGACCTCGGGGAACCAGCACAGCACCGCCGCGGACGGCATGTCCGGGCGGTGCGGGGTGATCGCCGACGCCCGGATCACGCCCTCGGCGTCCAGGTCGTCCTCGTGCAGGGGTAGGTCCATCGGCGACGATCATCCCCCGCGGACCCGGTCGGGTGGAACCGCAGGTCGACGGGGTGCCCCTCACGCCCGGCGTCCCCGAGACGCCGGTGCGCAGTATCGTCGGCGACCAGCGCCCTGACCCCGGGCGGATCGGAGGGTGGGACAGGCATGGCCGGAGACTTCCGCGGCCCGCCCCCCGCGGGCGGGCGTCCGCCGCAGGGCGAGCCACCGCGCGGTGGCCGTCCCGCCCGGCCCGGCAGTCCCGGCTGGACGAACCAGCCCCGCAACCCGCTGCCCGGTCACGGGGGCCGTCCGCTCCCGCCGCCGTCCCCGCCGCAGCAGCAGCCCGGGGCACCGCCCTCACGCGGGGGCCGCGGACCGCTGCGCAAGCCGCCGCTCGGCCGCGCCGCCGGGGCATCGCCGCCGACCCGGGCCGCCGCGCCGGCGCGCCTGGTGGTCATGCCGCGCCCCGCCGGATCCGGAGCAGGAGGAGCCGGGGCCGGGGTGCATCCCGCGTCGCAGGCGCCCCGCGACGGCCGGGTCACCCGTGGCCCGTCGATGCCGGACTGGCGCCGCGTCGGCCGGGCCACCCGCGGGCGCTGGAAGGCCGTGCTGATCCTGTTGCTGGTCGCGTTCGTCGGGTTCGGCGTCTACCTCGACCAGAACATGACCCGGGTGCAGGCGCTGCCCGCGGACTCCCAGGCGTCGTCGTCGGGGACGAACTACCTGATCGTGGGCTCGGACAGCCGCGAGGGACTCTCCGCCGAGGACGAGGAGCGCCTCGCCACCGGTGATGCGGCGGGCCAGCGCACCGACACGATCATGCTGCTGCACACCGGGAGCTCCGGGAGCGTGCTCGTCTCCATCCCGCGCGACTCCTACCTGCCCATCCCCGGGAAGGGCAGCAACAAGGTCAACGCCGCGTTCGCGTTGGGCGGGCCGGAGCTGCTGGTCGAGTCGGTCGAGGGTGCCACAGGCCTGCGCATCGACCACTACGTCGAGGTCGGCTTCGGCGGGTTCGTCGGCGCGGTCGACGCCGTCGGCGGGGTGGACATGTGCGTCCCCCGCGCGATCGACGACCCGAAGGCCGGGCTGAACATCCAGGCCGGCTGCCAGGAGCTCGACGGGACGACCGCGCTCGGCTACGTTCGCACCCGCGCGACGCCCGGTTCGGACTTCGACCGGGTCAAGCGGCAGCGCGAGTTCCTCTCCGCGCTGCTCGGCAAGGCCACCAGCCCGCTCACCCTGATCAACCCGTTCCGGATGGTCCCGCTGGCGTCCGCGGTGACCGGGACGATCACCGTCGACGACTCCGACCACATCTGGAACCTCGCCGGCCTGGCCTGGGGGATGAAGGGCGTCTCCGGTGGCGACGGCGTGCAGACGACCGTCCCGATCGGCGGCAGTGCGGGCGGGTCGAACCTGCGCTGGGACCGCACCCGGGCCCAGGCGCTGTTCGGCGCCCTGCAGAACGACCAGACCCCGCCGGAGTCCAGCTTCGGCCCGTGAGGGACGCCGGTCAGGCGGTCTTCTTCGTCGACCGCCGACGCGTGGTGGTCGACTTCGCGGGCGTCGCGTCGTCGGTGCCGGTGGCATCGCCGCTCGTGTCCGCGTCCGTGTCCTTGTCCGCGGTCTTCGACCGGGAGGAGGACCGGCGGGCCTGGGTCTTCTTCTCCGTCGATCCGGAACCGGAGTCCGACTTCGTCGACCGTGCCGCGTCCACACTGGCCTGCAGCGCGGACAGCAGGTCGCTCATCGAGTCCCCGCCGTCGTCGGCGGCCTCCGCGGCGGGCGCCGGGCGGGCCTCGCCGTCGGACTTCTTCGCCTCGATCAGGTCGGCCATCGCGTCGCGGTACTCGTCGTGGAACTCCGACGGGTCGAAGTCCGCGCCCATGCTCTCGACCAGCGACGAGGCCATCTTCAGTTCCTGCGGCTTGAGATCGACGTCGTTGTCCAGGATGTCGAAGTCCGGCTCGCGGATCTCGTCCTGCCAGATGAGGGTCTGGAGCACGATCGCCTTGCCGCGCACCCGCAGGAGGGCGAGGGTCTCGCGCTGGCGCAGCGCCACCTTCACCACGGCGGTGCGGTCGGTCTCCTCGAGTGCCTCGCGCAGCAGCGCGTAGGGCTTGGCGGCCTTGGTCTCCGGTTCGAGGTAGTAGCTCTTGTCGAACAGCATCGGGTCGATCTGGTCGTTCGGCACGAACTCGATCACGTCGATCTCGTGCCCCGTCTTCACGGGCAGCGACGCGAGGTCGGCGTCGTCGAGGGTGATCAGCTCGCCGTCGGGGGTCTCGAAGCCCTTCACGATGTCGGCGTAGGTGACCTCCTCGCCGCACACCTCGCAGGTCCGCTTGTAGCGGATGCGGCCACCGTCCTCGCCGTGGACCTGGTGGAACCGGACGTCGTGGTTGGTCGTCGCCGAATAGACCTTGATCGGGACGCTGACCAGCCCGAAGGACACGGCCCCGCTCCAGATCGCGCGCATGCGGTCCCCCCTCGCGTGCCGTCGATGGTGACAGCATGACGGTGTGCAGCCCATGCTCGCCACCCCCGGACCCCTCCCGACCGGCGCCGGTTGGTCGTTCGAGGTCAAGTGGGACGGCATGCGCGTGCTGGCCGAGGTCACCGATGGCGGTGGCGAGCCGGCACTGCGTCTGCGTACCCGTTCCGGCCGCGATGTCACCGCGAACTTCCCCGAGCTCGCCGGTCTGGTGGACCTCGCCCCCGACGTGCTCCTCGACGGCGAGGTGGTACTGCTCGACGGCGGTGTCCCCAGCTTCGCCGCGCTGGCCCACCGGATCCACGGTCCCGCGGGCGGGCGTCCGGTCACCTTCATGGTGTTCGACGTGCTGCGCCTGTACGGGGTGCCGCTGCTCGACCGCCCGCTGTCCGAGCGCCGGGCCACCCTGGAGCGGCTCGACCTCGCCGCTACCCCGCACGTCGAGGCGTCCCCGCTCTACCCGGACGGGGCCGCCCTGCTGGAGGTGACGGCGTCGCGCGGGCTGGAGGGTGTCGTCGCCAAGCGGGAGGACTCGCGGTACCGGCCGGGCCGGCGCAGCCCGCACTGGGTGAAGATCGCCCACCGGCAGTCGCAGTCCTGTGTGGTGGGCGGGTGGAAGCCCGAGCGCGGCGGCGGTGGCGGTCGGGTCGGGGCGCTGCTGCTCGGTGTCCCCGGCCCGGACGGTCTGGAGTTCGCCGGCCGGGTCGGGTCCGGGCTGGCCGGGGCGGCGGTGCAGGACCTGCTCGCCGCCCGGCTGACCGAGGTGCCGGAGTCGCCGTTCGCGCGGCTCCCGCCCCGGGCCGACGCCGCGGACGCACGCTGGTGCTCCCCGACGGTCGTCGTCGAGGTCGCCCACCTCGGGTGGACGGCGGCGGGCCGGCTGCGGCAGCCGGTGTTCCGCGGGATCCGCGACGACGTCGAGGCCGTCGACGTGCGCCGGGAGCCGGGCTGAGGGGCATCCGATCATCACCCGTTCGTATGGTCCGGGCGGCGGTGTGGTTCGGTGTGCGGCGACATCGATGATCCGGAGGTGACCTGCGTGGCGGTCATGCTGACCTGGCGATCCGACCCCGAGACCGACGGCGCCGCGGGCACGGAGTCGGCGCGCATCACGACCACTGCCGGCGGCTTCCGTGCCGTCGGCCGGATCATCCGTGGCGGGGAGGGCGGGGTGCTCACCGCGTCCTACCGGCTCGTCGTCGCGGGTGACGGGACGCTGTCGCGGCTCGCCGTCGACGTCGCCACCGCCGAGGGGGAGCAGCAGCTCACGCTCTCGCGCAGCACCGACGGCGTCTGGCTGGTCGACGACGGCTCCGGCGGCAGCCGCGGCCACTTCGGCGGCGCCCGCGACGTCGACCTCGCCTTCAGCCCGGTGTTCAACGCGCTGCCGCTCCGGCGCCTCGCCCTGCACCGCGAGCCCGCCGAGCACGTGCTGCCGATGGTGTTCGTCGACCTCCCGACGCTGACGGTCGAGAACACCGAGCAGACCTACCGCACCGTGACGGCCGGGTCGCCCGGCACACCCGGTGTCGTCCGCTTCGCCGGCGGGTCGTTCGTCGCCGACCTGACCGTCGACGACGACGGGTTCGTCCTGGACTACCCGGGCGTCGCGTCCCGGGTGAGCCTCTAGCGCTTCACCGGCTCGACGACGTCGCCGCGGCGGCCGAGCTCGCGCAGCTCGGCGAACACGTCGGGGGCGTCGAGGTCGACCGGCACCTCCAGCGGCTCGCGGGTGGAGGCCCACCGCGTCCGCGCCTCGTGCCCGGCGCGGACGGTCGCGGCCAGCCCGCCGGTGGAGGCCAGCGCCCCGCGCATCGCGCCGAGCCGGCCCAGTGCGTCGTCGACGGCGGCGAGCAGCGCGCCCCGGTTGCCCTCGCACATCGCCAGCACCAGCTCGGGGCGGGTCCCGGCGACCCGGGTGCCGTCGGCGAACGAGCTCGCGGACAGGGCGAGGGCGAGATCGTCACCCTGCTCCCAGGCACCGACGGAGGCGAGCACCGCGGCGAACAGGTGCGGCAGGTGCGAGATCCGCGCGACGGCGACATCGTGCTCGTCGACGGCCGCGGGCACCACCCGGGACCCGCAGTCCCAGGCCAGCCCGGCGACGTCGCGCCACACGTCGACGTCGAGACCGTCGTCGGCGGCGACCACCCAGGCGGCGTCGGTGAACAGCTCCGCGGACCCGGCGGACCAGCCGGACTCGGCCGTGCCGGCCATCGGGTGCCCGCCCACGAACCGGGTGCGCGGCGCGAACTGGGCGACCGCGTCCGCGACGGGCACCTTCACGCTGACCGCGTCGGTGAGCCGGCAGGTGGGGGCGACCGCGTCGACCCGCCGCAGCACCGTCTCCAGCGCGGTCAGCGGGACGCACACGACGACCAGCGCGTCGGCCTCGGCGGCCCGGGCCAGCGCGGCGTCGGTGTCGGTGGTGACGTCGAACCCGTCGGCGACGGCGGCGGCCGCGGTCGGCTCGGACGCGGCGGTGCCCCAGACCTCACGCCCGGCGCGGGCCGCGGCCCGCAGCAGCGACCCACCGATCAGTCCGGTCCCCAGTACGCACACCGCTCGCATGCGTCATGAGGGTAGAGACCACCCGTTCCGGGTCCCGCGCGGACTCCACCCGTCGCACCTCCCGGCCCGGTGATCACCGTGTGGGGAGTGTCGGGGCGAGCGACCTGCGCTCCACGCTCCACAGTCGGCGATCATGAACGGGCGAGCAGCGCGGCCCCGCGCGGGGACAGCCGGTAGCCGGTCTCCAGGCTCTCGGTCAGGCCCAGCTCCTTGAGCGCCCGGATGTCGCGCTTGAAGGCGAGGGTGTCCCGTCCGGCCCGCTCCGCGAGCTCGGCGGCCCGGACCCCGGGCAGCTCGGCGACCAGCCGCAGCGTGGGCCGGGTCCAGGGCCCCCGCCGCGACCGGCGGTCCATCCGGTCCAAAGTCGCGACGACCTCGTCGAGGTCCCCGGTCGCGTCCCGCAGCGACTCCCGCGGGTCGGTCCCGGCGAAGCGCAGCCGGATGCGGAACACCGGGTCGGACGGCGCGCCGCGGAACGCGCGGCGCACCCGGTCGGCCGACGGCTCACCGGCGGCGCGGGCGTCGTCGTCGGTGATGGCGGCCGGGTCCACCTCCTCCACGGCGACGACCTCGACGACCCCGGCCGCGGTCCGCAGTGTCGAGCCGGCGACGATCCGGGAGCGCGCCCACCGGCGGTAGACGCGATCGACGTCGCCCTCGGCCACTCCGCGGGCCACGGCCACCGGCAGGATCACCGCAGGGCCCCCTCCAGCGCCCGCGCCAGCCCCAGCAGCACGTCCTCGCCGACGGTGATCCCCACCAGCTGCACCCCGGCCGGCAGCCCCGGTACCGGCACCGGCAGCGCGACGACGGGCCGGTCGAGCAGGTTGAACGGCGAGGTCAGCTGCAGCATCGACGGCAGCACCGGCACCCCGTCGTGCTCGGTCGCGCCGATCGGGGCGGCCCGCAGCCGGGTGGTGGGGCAGAGCAGCACGTCGCAGGAGGCCCCGAGCCGGTCGAGCAGGGCGCGCCCGAGCCGGCGGCGCTCGCGCCGGGCGTCGACGTAGACGTGCGTGGGCACCTCGGCGTGCGGGGCGAGCCGGGCGGCGGTCGCGGGCTGGTACTCGTCGCGGCGCTCGGTAAACCAGTGCCGGTGCGTGGCGTAGGCCTCCGCGCCGGTGATCACGGGGTAGGTGGCGGCGAGCTCGGCGACGCCGGGGGTGTCCTGGGTGGCGACGGGTGCGCCGAGCGCGGTGAGCGCGTCGGCGGCGGCGCGGACGGCGTCGGCGATCACCGGGTCGTGCGGGCGCCACCAGTCGTCGTCGGCGACGCCGATCCGGGGCAGCACCGCCGCGGCCGACGCGCCGGGCTCCCCGAGCGCGGTGCGGGCGACGGCGAGCGAGGCGGCGTCGGCGGCCAGCAGCCCGACCGTGTCGAACGACTCGGCGAGCGGGAACACCCGCTCGCCCGGGATGGCCCCACGCCGCGGCTTCAGCCCGGCGACGCCGCACAGCGCGGCCGGGGTCCGCACGCTCGCCCCGGTGTCGGTCCCGACGGTCAGCGCGAGGTGCCCGGCGGCGACGGCCGCGGCGGACCCGGAGGACGAGCCGCCGGTGATCCGGGACGGGTCGTGCGGGTTGCGGGCCGGGCCGGTGGCCGCGACGTCGCCGGTGGGACCGTAGGCGAACTCGTGGGTGTGGAGCTTCGCGACGACCACGGCTCCGGCGGCCCGCAGCATCGTCACCACCGGCGCGTCGGCGGCCGCGGGCCCGGCGTCGGCCAGCAGCCGCGAGCCGCACCGGGTCGGCAGCCCGGCGACGTCGACGAGGTCCTTGATCCCGACGGCGACGCCGTGCAGCGGCCCCAGCCGTCGTCCCGCGGCGGACAGCGCGGTCAGCTCGGCGGCGCGCTCCCGGGCCCGGTCGGCGTCGAGGGCGATGACGCAGCCGGTGGTGTCGGACTGCAGCCGGGACAGTACGTCGTCGACGTGCTCGGAGGGCGAGAGCTCCCCGGAGTCGAGGGCCCACAACAGGTCGGGGAGCGGCAGCACGCGTTCAGCCTGCCGTCGCTCCCCGCCTCCGACAACCGGTGGTCAGCAACCGGTGATCAGCGCGCGGCCAGCTCCCTGGCGATCTCGCGGGCCTCCTCCGGCGACGACGCCGACGGCTGCCCGTCGCGCAGCGGGCGCCGCGCCGTCTCGGGCAGGAACAGCAGCGTGACGACCCCGATCACCCCGGCTGCCATCAGGTAGTAGCCCGGCCACAGCAGGTCCCCGGTGGCGAGGACGGCCGCGGACATCACCAGCGACACGGTCCCGGCGAACGCGGACACGAAGATGTTGAACGCGATCGACAGACCGCCGTAGCGGATCTGGGTCGGGAACAGCGCCGGCAGGGTCGAGGGGCTGGTGGCGGAGAAGCAGATCAGCAGCAGGCCCATGAGCAGCAGCCCGAGGAACACCGAGGGGATCGAGCCGTTCTGCATCAGCAGGATCATCGGGATGCCGAGCACGATCAGCCCGCCGGCTCCGGTCCACATGATCGGTTTGCGCCCGATCCGGTCGGAGAGCCGCCCGAGCAGCGGGATCACGAACACCGCCAGCCACAGCACGACGATCTGCAGCCACGACGACGTCGTGGAGTCGATCGAGGTACCGCCGTGCTGGTCGACCGTGGTCTCGAGGTAGGTCGGCATGTAGCTGGTGAGCATGTAGTTCGTGACGTTCCAGGCGACGACGACGCCGCCGACCATGACGAAGGTCGGCAGGTACCTCGTGAAGATCATCTTGAGGCCGTCCTTCACCTGGGTGCCCTCGTGCTCCTCGGACTCCGAGAGCATGGTCTGGAACGCCGGGGTCTCCTCCAGCCTGACCCGCAGGTACACCCCGACGATGCCCAGCGGCAGCGCGACGAAGAACGGGATCCGCCAGCCCCAGCTGGACATGTTCTCCGGGCTGAGCAGCAGCGGCAGCACCGAGGCGATGGTGGCGCCGAGGGCGTAGCCGACGAACGTGCCGAGCTCGAGGAAGCTGCCGAAGTACCCGCGACGACGGTCGGGCGCGTACTCGGCGATGAAGGTCATGGCACCGGCGTACTCACCGCCGGTGGAGAAGCCCTGCAGGACACGGGCGGCGACGAGCAGGATCGGCGCGGCCAGCCCGATCGAGGCGTAGGACGGGATGAGCCCGATCAGGAACGTGCCCAGCGCCATCAGGATGACCGTGATCGAGAGGACCTTGGTCCGGCCGATGCGGTCGCCCAGCGGGCCGAAGAACAGTCCGCCGAGCGGGCGGAAGAAGAAGGCGACCGCGAAGGTCGCGAACACCGCCACCTGGGACAGCGGCCCGGGCGGGAAGAACTCGGCCTCGATGGTCGTGGCGAGGTAACCGTAGACACCGAAGTCGAACCATTCGGTGATATTGCCGACCGCGGCCGCCGCGACCGCGCGGCGCATGGTCGCGGGGTCGGTGACGGTGACGCCGTCGACCGCCCCGTCTGCTGTGTCGTCCACTCGTTCCCCCTGGCGACTGGGCACGCCACGGTGACGCTTTCGTCGTAGAACTGTCGATCCGTGGCGTTCTGTCCGATTGCTTGAACAATTCTCCACGACGTTAACGAGGCTCCGCTCCCATTGCCGGATGGGGCGTCGTCGTGGCTGTGAGCGGAGTCATCCGATTCGGTGCTTCCGCAGGCGGGACAGCGCTTTTTCGACGTGGGACCGTGGTCGGCGGGCGCAGATGGCGCCCGTGGGACTCGCAAGCGTCGCGACTCCGCCCGGGTCATCCGGACCCGGTCACCGGACCCGGCGCGTGCCCGTGTGAGGAGGAGCCGTCATGGCTGTGTCGAGCGCCGTTTTCCTGTCGATCATCGCGAGCACGGGGGTGGGCCTGGCGGTCACCTCCGCGCTGGCCGCCTACGCCCAGCGCAACTGGAAGGGCTACGGCCGCGTCTCCGCCGGCTCGGCCGACGAGACCGCCTGAGCGACCGCACCCACGGCGCCGCGCTCCTTCCGGGAGCGCGGCGCCGTCGCGTGTTTCAGCCCGTCGCGGCCAGGGCGAGACCGGCGTACACGGCGACCCCGGCCGGGAACGCCGCCTCGTCGAACACCACCCGGTTCGAATGGTTCGGCGGGGCGAGGGCGGGGTCGACCGACGGGGCCGTGCCCCCAGGAAGGCCAGCGAGCCCGGCACCCGGTCCAGCGCGTAGGAGAAGTCCTCCGCGCCCATCAGCGGATCCGGCATGGCGACGCAGGCGCCGCGGCCGAGCACCTTCTCCGCGACGCGCACCAGCCCGGCGGTCGCCCGGTCGTCGTTGCGGGTGACCGGGTAGCCCGGGACGATCTCCACCTCGGCCGTGCAGCCGTAGGCCAGCGCGGTGTGCCGGCAGTGCTCGGTGACCACCTGGTGCAGCAGCGCGCGCACCGGCTCCGACAACGTCCGCAGCGTCCCGGTCAGCAGCGCGGTCTCCGGGATCACGTTGTCGGTGGTGCCCGCCTCGATCCGGGACACGGTGAGCACCGCTGACTCCTGCGGCCCGACCCGGCGGGTCAGTAGGGTCTGCAGGCCCCCGACCATCGCCGCGGCGGCGGGGACCGGGTCGCAGGCGTCCTGCGGGGCCGAGGCGTGCCCGCCGCGGCCGGTCACCCGGACCCGGAGCACGTCCGCGGCCGCCATGATCGGGCCCGGCCGGTGGTGGAGCTGCCCCGTCGGCACGGTCGAGGAGATGTGCAGGGCGTAGGCCAGCTCGGGGTCCTCGTCGAGCACTCCCTCGTCGATCATGTGCTGGGCACCGTGGAACCCCTCCTCGCCCGGCTGGAACATGAACACCACCCGGCCGGCGATGCGGTCCCGCCGGTCCGCGAGCAGCCGCGCGGCCGAGGCGAGCATCGCGGTGTGGGTGTCGTGCCCGCAGGCGTGCATGACGCCGTCGGTGCCCGAGGCGAAGTCCAGCCCGGTGTCCTCGGGCAGCGGCAGCGCGTCCATGTCGCCCCGCAGGAGCACCGTCGGTCCGGGACGGTCGCCGTCGAGGACCGCGGTCACCGACGTGCACGAGCCGCCGGTGCGGATCCGCAGCGGCAGCCCGTCGAGGGCGCGCAGCACCGCGTCCCGGGTACGGGGAAGGTGCAGTCCGAGCTCCGGGGCGCGGTGCAGCTCGCGCCGTAGCGCCACCGTCCGCGGCTGCAGGACGCGGGCGGCCTCGAGCAGGCCGCCGGGGAGCCCCGCGACCGAGGCGGGCGTGATGGGCATGGACCGATCGTCGCTGACCGGAGCCCGTCCGGCGCCCGCGGGCCCGGTGTGACCACGCGTACCTGGTCGTGGCGTGACTCACAAGCCCGGAGCGACGTACCGTTGACGCGTGCCCACACAGAGCGTTGAGGCAGCCCCGGACACCCGTGGCGCCGCCCTGCCCGGATTCGCGGTCGCCGCGATCCGGGAGGAGGGTCGTTGGCGCTGTGTCCGGCTGGGCTCCGAGGCGCTCGTGGATCTCGACGCGGCGATCGCCGCGCTGCGCGCGCAGCGTTCCACCGGCGCGGTGCTCGGCCTGCTCGACGTCGACGACGAGTTCTTCGTCCTGATCCGCCCGTCCGCGGGCGGGGTGCGGCTGCTGATCTCCGACGCCGTCGCCGCGCTGGACTACGACATCGCCGCCGACGTGCTCGACCTGCTCCGCGTCGAGCTCCCCCCGGACGACGACGCCCTCGACGACGCCTGGCCCGAGGGTGACCTGGGCATCGTGGCCGACCTCGGTCTGCCCGCCGACGAGCTGGAGATCCTCGTCTCCGACCTCGAGCTCTACCCCGACGAGCAGCTGGACACCATCGCCCGCCGGTGCGGGTTCGCGGCTGCGCTGGACGAGCTCGTCGGCTCCTGAGTGTTCCGCCCGGCCGACCGGCTCGCGCTGGGCCGCGCCCTCGACGTCGCGCGCGGCGCCGCGGCGACCGGAGACATCCCGATCGGCGCGGTCGTGCTCGCCGCCGACGGCACCGAGCTCGCCGCGGCCTGCAACGCCCGCGAGGCCACCGGTGACCCGACCGCGCACGCCGAGGTGCTCGCCCTGCGTGCCGCCGCTGCCGTGGTGGGGGAGTGGCGGCTGACCGGGACGACCCTCGCCGTGACCGTCGAGCCGTGCACGATGTGCGCCGGCGCGATCGGGCTGGCCCGGGTCGAGCGCGTCGTGTTCGGGGCGTGGGAGCCGAAGACCGGCGCCGCCGGCTCGCTGTGGGACGTGCTGCGCGACCGTCGGCTCGCACACCGGCCCGAGGTCGTCGGCGGGGTCCGCGCAGGTGAGGCAGCCGCTCTGCTGCGCGAGTTCTTCGGCCGGACCCCGTCCGCCGACCGTGACTGAGCCTGGAGTAACCTCGTCGGCGGTAGCGTGTCCGAGCGGCCGAAGGAGCGCGCCTCGAAAGCGCGTGAGGTTCACGCCTCCGTGGGTTCAAATCCCACCGCTACCGCTGGTCAGAGGGCCGGATCCCCGAGTCGGGGGTCCGGCCCTCTGTCGTTGGTTGCAGTTCCGGTTGCAGTTGCCCTCACGGGCGGGCCTCGACGTCGTCCCGGGGCCACAGTCGAAACCGCGTCGCGGACCACCGGCGCGCGCGTATAGCCTCCGCGGTCGTGCCTTACGAACATCCTCTTGCTTACTTGGTGGGTATCGAGGGCCTGGCGCTGCTGTGGGCTTTCGGTGAGGGGCATGACCCCGACTTCGTCGAAGCTCGCCTGGCCGAGGTTCGACGCCTGTTGGACGAGCGGGAGCGGTTCGGCCCGCCGGTCGAGGTAGAGCATCCGAAGCTGGACGCCGGGTATCGCGCATGGGCCGTCCTACGACACCCCGGACAATGCGGCGTTTGCCCTCGAGGAGCCTCATGTCTGGGGGATCCTCGACGAACTGCCCCCCGGCGACGCACTGGACGCCGCCTGCGGGACGGGACGGCACGCTGCTCGGCTCGCAGCACGAGGGCACCGGGTAGTCGGAGTCGACACATCGCCGGAGATGTTGGACCGTGCGCAGATCAATGCGCCCGCCGCGGATTTCCACGTCGGTGACCTCCACGAGCTTCCGGCCGATGATGGAACGTTCGATGTCGTCGTATGTGCGCTCGCGCTCGCTCACCTGACGGACTTGGCACCGGTCTACGCCGAATTCGCCCGGGTCGTTCGGCCCGGCGGGCACTTGGTCGTGTCCGACGTACACGCTGAGGCTGTCCTGCGCGGCTCGCAGCCGGCCGTCCGAGTGGACGGGCGACCGGCCCGAATCCGCAACTACCGGCACCACGCAGCCGACCACCTCCAACCGGCGTTGAAGCACGGGTTCGAGGTGGTCGGCTGTATCGAGCCGCGCGTATCGGCACTCCCTACGCCTCAGGAGCCGGCGTCGGCCCCGGGACCGTGGGACACCTGGCCGTGGTCGCTCGGCCCGATGATTCCGGAAGCTGCCTCGGCGGCGGCTGAAGGGGAACCTGTGATGGTCATATGGCACTACCGCATGCCCAGCGCTTGAGGTGTCCGGTCACGGACCAGGTTCGCGTTCCGGCGTCGGCGACGCAGGGGGCCGCCAGAGCAAGCCGCCCACCTGAACAGCGACATCGCGGCGGACGGCGGCCACGACATGTTGATACCGCACGGCCATCGCGGTGCTCGACCAGCCCATCACGGACATCACCGTCCGCTCGGTGACGCCGAGCAGCAGCAGGAAGGTCGCCGCCGTGTGGCGAGCATCGTGCAGCCGCCTCTCCGCGACACCCGCCCTGTCGAGCAGCACCTTCCAGTTCGTGTAGTCGGTCCGAGGGTTCAACGGCTGTCCGGTGGGCGTGGTGAAGACGTATCCGGTGTCTGCCCACACGGTGATCCGGAGCGGGACGGTAGTTCCGGCGAGCCGCTAGTGTACGAGGACTGGGCCCTATACAGGGGCCTAGAGGAGGCTCGCCGGGATAGGCGAGTCACGCCATACTGTCTGGGGATAGGGCTCGATACGCTGACGCTGACGGCGACAATTCTGACTGTCGCTGTATTCGATGACGACACATTTGACGAGCACTTTGGCGATGCGGTATCGGTCAATTCCGAGGGTTCTCTTGTCAGCACATCGTATTATGTTAATGTTACCGATGGCCTTAGGTTAGCGAACCGCCGCAGGGTCTCCGTGGGAGTGGCGCCGGTGCGGCGCAGGTGCAGGCCCGCACGTCGGTGTCGTTCGGGGGCGCTCGCGAGACCGTCTCCGGCCTCTGCCTGCGGGCGACCGACGCCGACCTCGTGATCGGGTCCGGCACGGAGGTGACCGGGACGGTGCTGGCCCTGCTCCTCGCGGTCTCGGGGAGGCCGGTCCGGCCGGGGGAGCTCGTGGGGCCCGGCGCGGCCGTGCTCGCGCGGGCGGAGTGATCCCCGCCCACCTCCGACCGTGGTCCGAGGCCGCGGATCATTCCCGGCTCCGATGTGGCCGACCCCTCTCCGCCGCGACAGTGGGTACACACCCCCACACCAGGAGCTGGAGATGACCACGATGACCACCACCCCGGAACCCACCCGCCCCGGAGACCCGGACGCCTACCCCGTTCTCACCGTCCTGATGCTGATGCTGGGCGGTTTCGTACTGCCCGTCGTCGGCTGGCTCGCCGGCGTCGTGATGCTGTGGACCGGTCGCTCCTGGACGGTCGGGGAGAAGTGGCTCGGCACCCTGGTGTGGCCGGGGATCGTCGCCGTGCCGGCGCTGGTGCTGGCAGTAGGCCTCGTGGTGCCCTCGGAGCCGGGCGCCGGGCACTGGGCGATCATCGTCGTCGGGATCGTCGGTGTCCTGGGTGCGCTGGTCGTGCTGCCCTGGACCTTCGTCCGGCTTCTGCGCGCCGCTCGGCCCACCCACTGACGTTGGCAGCGATGCTCGCATCTCGGACGAGATCACCACGATCGAGGGTCTGGGACGACGAGGCGGTCGACGACATCGAGGCACACGGAGTCGGACGGCCGGCGCGATCACTTCGGGTGACAGCGGCATTCGGTTCGGCCGCCGTCGACTGAATCACTCGGACGAGTGGCATCCCCGTCGCCGGAGTAGCCGCAGCCTGCGGTCTTTGTGGCGGCGAGTCATCCGCATCTGCGGGTAAGGGGACCCTGAACGCCAACTCGTTGACCTGCGAAACAACGGATGTCCAACAGTCCGGCCCGCGGAGTTAGCACGACATCCAGCGCGCGTGCCGACGCGTAACCGTCGAATCAGACGCGTCGTTGAGAGCCCGAATGCCCCGTGACCGTCCTCCGCTCCCCGCACCGGACGTCGTACCGGGCGTGCACCGCAGCACATTCGGAGAGGACAACGATGCCCGCTCACAGCGCCACCGCCATCGAGCGCCCGGCGTCCGGCGACCGCAAGCACGTCAGCCGGCGGCGGTTCCTCGGCTACCTGGTCGCCGCCCCCACGCTGGTCGTCGCGGCCGAGATCGGGCGTCAGGCGTGGTTCCCCGGCGTCCCGCAGGCGAACGCGGCGGCGATCCCGTCGCCGCCCCTGCCCGCCGAGCTCTACGACCTGCTCGACGCACTGCGCGACTCGATGCGGCCGACGGCGAACCTCATCCGCATCGAGGTGAACCGCGACGGCACCGTCTCGTTCGCGATGCCCCGGGCCGACAACGGCCAGGGCATCATCACCTCGACGCAGATGATCATCGCCGAGGAGATGAACCTCGACCCCGACCAGGTCGTCGTGACGCTCGCCGACGCCCGTCCGGAGCTGGTGTTCAACCAGCTGACCGCCGGTTCCAGCACGACGTTCTCGACCTACACCCCGATCCGGGTGGCGGCCGCACTCGCGCAGAAGAGGCTGCTCGACGCCGCGGCGAACGAGCTGCGACAGGACGTCAACGTGCTGCGGAGCCGGCAGGGCCTCATCACCGGCAACAACGGTGAGGAGCTGCCCTTCGGCGAGCTCACCGAGATGGCGTCGAGCGCGGTCAACGAGGCCGTCGACGTCGTGCTGAAGGACCGCGAGGAGTTCACCGTCATCGGGACCCCGCGCACCAAGTCCGACGCGCGGGCGATGGTGACCGGGACGAAGAGGTTCGCCACGGACCTGCAGATCCCGGACGCGCTGCCGACCGTCATCTGCCGCGGCCCGAACCTGAACTCGGCCCCGCGCGGGGCGAACAACATCGACGAGGTCCGCACCATGCCCGGCGTCACCGACGTCGTGGAGATGTCGACCGGTGTCGCGGTGCGTGCGAAGACCTTCGGCCAGGCCGTGGACGGGGTCAACGCGCTGGACGTGACCTGGGACGGCGGGACGGTCGAGGGCGAGAACGACCGCTCGGTGCTGGAGAAGGTGCGGGCGGGAGAGCTCCCGCTGGCCGTGCCGCAGGTCCCGGGCGAGACGCTCGAGGGCGACTTCGTCTTCTACTTCCGGAGCAACTCCTCGCTCGAGACCAACTCGGCGATCGCCGACGTCCGCGGCGACACCGCGGAGATCTGGGGCCCGGCGAAGAACCCGATCGCGGCGCAGGCCGAGATCGCGAAGAAGCTCGGCATCCCGCAGAGCGCGGTCACCTTCCACGTCATCGAGGGCGGCGGCTCCTTCGGCCGGAAGCTCTTCTTCGACGCCGCGGAGGAGGCCGCCGAGGTCTCGCAGCTGATGGGCAAGCCGGTCAAGCTCATGTGGACCCGTGCCGACGACTCCCGCCAGGGCCGGATGCACCCGATGTCCACCTGCCGGGTGCGCGCCCAGGTCAGCGGCGACGCCGTCTCGAGCTTCGAGATCCGGCACACCAGCGTCGCCACCGAGGGCAACCCCGGTCTCGGCGAGGCGATCACCGCCGCGGCCCAGAAGGCCCCGGGCGGCAACTACACGGTCTCGCAGGCCCTGTACGTGCTGACCCAGACCAACCCGTACAACGTCGGAGTCGCGACCTCGCTGCTCAACGAGGTCGACATGCGGTTCAACACCTCGTCGATGCGCAACATCTACTCGCCCGACACGTCCACCGCGCGTGAGCTGATGGTCGACCAGATCGCGAACAGGATGGGCAAGGATCCGTACGAGTTCCGGTCGGCCTACACCAAGCTGACGCGCTGGAAGGACGTCGTGGACCGCGCCGCCGAGGAGGCGGACTGGGGCAAGTCGATGCCTGAGGGCACCGCCCAGGGCATCGCGATGCACGTCGAGTACAAGGGTGTCGCCTGCGCGGTCGTCGAGCTCGACTGCCGGCCCGAGACCGTCAACCGCAAGATCCGCCAGGCCCGCACCGGCCCGCGCGTCACCAAGGTGACCTACGTGGTCGACGGCGGCCTGATCATCAACCCGCGCGGCTACGAGGCACAGATGATGGGCGGCATCAACGACGGCATCGCGATGACGCTGACCTCCGGGATGCACCTCGAGGACGGCCACTTCATCGAGGCCAGCTGGGACAACTACTTCTACACCCGGCAGTGGAACACCCCGCCCGAGATGAAGATCATCCTGATCGAGAACTCCGAGGCGCCCGAGCCCGGCGGTGCCGGTGAGTTCGGCGTCGCCGCGACCTGCGGTGCGATCGCGTGCGCCTACGTCCGCGCGACCGGGAAGGTCCCGACCGAGTTCCCGATCCTGCACAACGAGCCGCTGCCCTTCGATCCGTACCCGACGATCCCGCCGGTCCCGCCGTCGCCCACCGACGGGCTCGCGCTCGCCCGCTGACCAGGAGGTCTCCCATGCCCATCCAGACTTTCAAGCTCAACGGCGAGATCGTGACCGTCGACGTCGAGGACGATGTGCGCCTGCTGTGGGTCCTGCGGGACCTGCTCGGGGTGACCGGCCCGAAGTACGGCTGCGGGATCAACGTCTGCAAGGCGTGCACCAGCCACATCAACGGCAAGGCGTTCAACCCGTGCGCCACCCCGGTCGGTGACCTCTCCGACTCCGACGAGGTCACGACGATCGAGGGTCTCGCCGACGGCGACACGCTGCACCCCATGCAGGACGCCTGGATCGAGTACGACGTCGCGCAGTGCGGCTACTGCCAGCCGGGCCAGATCATGGCCGCGGTGGCGCTGGTGAAGCAGTGCGCCGAGGAGGGCCGCACGATCGACGACTCGGCCCTCGACGAGATCCGCAACATCTGCCGGTGCGGCACCTACAACCGCATCCGCGAGGCGATCAAGGCCGGCGCCGGCGCCATGTGAGGTCGTGCGGCGCGCCCCGCACGCCTCACTCCACTAGGCCGTTAGAGTTAACGGTCTGCTTCCCAGACGAAGGACGGATTCGATGAAGAACCGGATGCGCCGCTCCCTGATCGCCCTCGGCGCCCTCGGCGCCGTGGCGTTCCCGCTGGCCGGCATCGCCGCGGCGGACGACGACCGCGAGCACGGCTACCCGAGCAGCCAGAGCCCGACCCAGGGCCTCGACGCAGTGGGCGCCACCGTCGACACCTTCGGTGCGAGCTTCCTCGACGCCTCGGACACGTTCTCCCCGGACGACCGCCCGGACGGCGTCAACGGCACCGACACCGAGTTCCCGCAGGCCGACCCCCGCTTCGTCGAGGGGCCCGCCGGTGGGCTGGTGACGGACGGGCCCTTCGAGTAAGGGGCTCCCCGGCGGCGGGGCCGGCACCCTCCCACGAGGGGCCGGTCCCGCCGTTGTTCCGTGGCCCCGCCGGTCCGCTCGGCCCAGGATCGCTCAGTGCAGGACCTTGAGCCCCACGACGCCGGCGACGATCGCCAGCAGGCACAGCAGCCGCGCCGTCGTCGCCGGCTCGCCGAGGGCGGCCATGCCGTAGAGCGCCGTGCCGACCGCACCGATCCCGACCCAGACGGCGTACGCCGTGCCGACCGGCAGGTCGCGCAGGGCCAGGGCCAGGCCGCCCATGCTCAGCGCCAGCGCGCCCGCGAACAGCAGCGACGGGCCGAGCCTGCTGAACCCGCGGCTCTGCGACAGCGCCGCGGCCCACACCGTCTCCAGCACACCGGAGACCACGAGGTAGATCCATGCCATGACGAACTCCTTCCGGAGGGGATGCGTCGTCTTGGCGTTCCGGGTACGGCGCGTCTCGTCCGGGGAGCCGCCGGGGGCGGTCCGGTACCAGGATGGCGGAGCGCCGCGCCCGGGGCGAGCGATGGTGACCGGTCGGACCGGGACCTACGCTCGACGGGTGCGTCTGCTCGCCGTCGGGCTGCTGTGGCGCTGGGCCGGTAGTAGCGGGCGGTGGGCGAGCCGACGACCTGGCCGTTCACCCCGCCCCGGCGGGCGGTGAGCGCGGCCCGGAACGCATGGAAGTCGTTGGTGAGGACGACGCAGCGATGGTCGGGCAGCCGTTCGGTCATGAGCGCCCGGCTGAACTCGAGGTTCTCCTGCGTCGTCCTCGACCGGTCCTCGCGCAGGATCTTCTCCGACGGCACGCCGTGGGCGACCAGGTAGTCGGCCATCGCGACGGCCTCGGCGACCGGCTCGTCGGGACCGCGGCCACCGGAGGTCACCAGCATCGGGTTCCCGCCCCGCTCCCGCTCCTGGTCCCACAGGGCGGCCCCGCGGTCCAGCCGTCCGTAGACGAAGGCGTAGGCCAGCAGGCTGCACAGCAGGAACCCCAGGTAGGCTGCCAGCAGCAGCGCCGCGAAGGTCAGCGCCGTCAGGAACCGGTTCTCCACGCGCACCATGATCGGGACGAGGACGACGACCGCGAGGCAGGCGAGCCCCGCGAGCAGGGACAGCAGGTTCGCCGGCCGTCGCCCCTCCCTCCGCATCATCACGACGCCGTTGACGAGCAGGAAGCCCGTCAGTACGAGCACACCCACGATCAGCAGCGCCGCGACCACCACCTCACGGGCTCGATGACGCCGATGTCGAGCCGGAGGAGCTGGGCGAACACCGCCATCAGGAGCAGGACCGTCGCCGTCCCGCCGAGCAGCGCGTTGCGGAACCGTCGTCGCTCGACGAGCACCCCGACCACGCACAACGTCGCCGACAGCGCGGCCAGGGCGAACAGGGCACCGGCGACCGTCACCGGGCCACCTCCAGCCGCATCCCGTCGGACGGGCGGTCCGTTCCCCGCACGTGCTTCTCGCCGGTCACCGGTCCTCCTCGTCGCGACGGCGCTCCACCCGAGCCGTGGCTCACCCGATCATGACGCCCGGCCGTCCGGCTGGAGGGAGGTCCGCGCGTCCGGGTGGCTGCCGTCGGGCGGTGTCATCCGTACCGGGGTCCACCAGGAGATGCTGCGCAGCACCCACTCCACCGGCCCGTACCGGAAGTTCCGCATCCACCAGCGGCTCGCGACCACCTGGACCACCAGGATCGCCGCGGCGAACGGCAGCAGGACGCGGTACCCACCCGGGCCGGAGAACGCCGGGACCGAGGTCAGCAGCAGGACCAGCAGTGTCGCCGAGAGGTAGTTCGTCAGCGCGAGCCGCCCGAGCGGGGCGAGGACCGAGGAGACCCACGGCCCGACCGGGGACGCCGTCAGCAGGACGAGGGCGCTCGCGTAGCCGACGGCCATGACGAGCCCGGCGGTCGAGGACACCTGGTCGAAGCCGCTGTTCTCGATCGTGTCGACCTGGATGCTCAGCAACGGCACCGCCGCGACGACGGTCCCGGCCAGCACGGCCGTCCACGCGGCCCGGTTCGGTGCCGCGATCTGGCGGTGCAGGCCGTAGCGGGCGGCGGCGAGGCCGAGCAGGAACAGGCCGGGGATGAGTAGCAAACCACCGCTGGTGAACGTGAGCGCCACGCCTATCGCGACGGCTCCGCCGAGCGCGATCACCGGCCGCGGCAGCCAGGAGGCCGGGAGGAGCACGACGAGACCGACGATCGCGTACGGGAGCAGCGCCTCACCGGGCTGCAGGAGCTGGTGTGCGGCGCCCAGCACACCGAGCGCGAGCAGCCGGCGCAGCAGCACGAGCCACGGACGGGCGGTCCGCCCGGCCGCTCCGTCCAGGAGCAGGGCGGTGCTGAGCCCGAACAGGAACGAGAACAGCGGGAAGAAGCGTTGGTGCGCCGTGACCTCGAGCCACTGGGGCAACGCGCCCTGCCAGGGGCCCGGGAGGGCCGGCAGCCCGGCGATCGCGATCATGTTGACGGGAAGGATTCCGCACAGGGCCAGCCCGCGGAGGGCGTCGAGGGCCTCGACCCGGTCGGTCGCGGTCGGGGGTGCTGGGGCGCTCAGGTCTTGTCGGTGCACCGGTCCAGCATGGCGACCGCGCGACGCGGGCGGATCGGTCCGGAGGCCGGTTCTGCCCGCGGGGAATCGTCCTTTCGGCCGGGTCCCTGCCGTGGGAGCCTCGGATGATGCCGGCGTCCCGCGTTCCGCTCCTGCGATGGCAGTTCGACCTGACGTGGGCCCTGTTCGAGTACCACCTCGAGCGGCTCGACGACGACGAGACCCTCTGGCGGCCGGCCCGCGTCTGCTGGACGGTGCACCCGTCCGACGACGGGACGTGGCGGCCCGACTGGGCGGACTCCGAACCCGACCCGATCCCCGTCCCGACGATCGCATGGCTCACCTGGCACATCGGCTGGTGGTGGTCGGTGACGACGGACCAGCTCCGTGGTCGCACGCCGCCCGACCGCGCCGACGTGGTGTGGCCGGGCGACGCCGCCGCCACCGTCGTCTGGATGCGCGCTCTGCGTGACGAGTGGACGCACGTCCTGGACGGACTGTCCGACGACGACCTCGCCGCGGAGGCCCCGTTCCCGTGGCAGGGGGATCCGGCGATGACGGTCGGTCACACGCTGGCCTGGGTGAACACTGAGCTCGCGAAGAACGCCGCGGAGATCGGGCAGCTGCGGCTGGTGCGCGCGGCATGCCGCTGAGGTGATCTGCGCGGTCAGGCCCTGAGGTCGCGGAATCGTGCCGACGTCGGCACATACTCATCACAGCGGTGTCTGGTGTCCGGTAACGGGCAATGAGTGCATTCCGCAGCGCAACTGCGCCTGGTGAGCGCTAGGTGTGATGTCCAGGCAGGTTGGTCAGGCGACTGATCGGCGGTAGGCCGTTGGTTGCGCTGTGGGGCCGGTGGTGATTGTAGAAGTGCAGCCAGCCGGGGAGCGCGTCTCGCCGAGCCGTTTCGCAGGGGTGGAAGCGGGCGTATGCCCACCCGTCGGCGAGGGTGCGGTGGAAACGTTCGATCTTGCCGTTGGTCTGAGGCCGGTAGGGCCGGGTTCGCTTGTGGGTGATGCCCAGTTCGCTGCAGGTGTCACGCCAGGCGTGTGAGCGGTAGCAGCTGCCGTTGTCGGACAGGACCCGTTCGACGGTCACGCCGCGGGCGTTCAACCAGTCCACGGCCCGGCGTAGCACACCGGTGGCGGTGTCGGCTTTCTCGTCGCTGTGGATCTCGGCGTAGGCGACGCGGGAGTGGTCGTCGATGACGGTGTGGACGAACGCTCTGCCGGTGCGCGGCTTGTAGTCGGTTCCCCTGGGCAGTCCGGGAGTGGACCGCTTGTTCAGGGCGCCTTGTCGGCGTCCGACGAAGCGGTGTCCGCCTCCGTCGGGGATGTTGCCGAACTTGGTGACGTCGACGTGGATCAACGAGCCGGGGTGTGGGTGTTCGTAGCGGCGTAGGGGCTCGCCGGTGACCCGGTCGATGTGGGAGAGCCGGTTGATCCGGCAGCGGCGCAGGACCGCGTGCACGGTCGAGGCGGCGAGAGCGAGTCGGCCGCCGATCTGTACTGGTCCGAGTCGGTGGTGCCACCGCAGTCGCACGATCTGCTTCACCAGCCTCGGCGGGGTCTTGGCCGGCATCGACCGTGGTCGGGAGCTGCGGTCGACCATCCCGGGCGGGCCCTCGGCGCGGTAGCGGTCAGCCCACTTTCGGGCGGTGCGAGGGGCGACCATGAACATTCTGGCCGCGGTGGAGCAGGTCCAGTCCTGGTCGACGATCAGACGGGCCAGCCGTAGCCGGGCACGCGGAGTCAGCGCAGCGTTAGCGTGGGTCACAAGGGCCTCCGGTTGGTGAAGCGGTTCCTAGACAGCTCCACTTCACAACCGGGGGTCCTCGCCTGTCTCAGCGACAGGCCGTCATCAGCTCAACCTGGAACAACGTCCATGGACATCACAGCTAGGTGCCCTGAGAGAGTGTTTGAGAAGATCATGTTGAGGGTGTGACTACGTACTTCTGCTGGCGTCGGGCGGGTTCGCCACGGGCGATGCGGCGGGTGATGGTGTTGATCGCCGCCCAGCGGATCATGGCCTCGGACACTGCGGGGTGGCGTTCGTAGTCCCGGGCCAGGCGGCGGTGCGCGGTGACCCAGGCCAGGGTCCGCTCGACCACCCACCGCCGCGGGAGGACGGCGAATCCGCGCTGCTCAGGCGGTTTGCGCACGATCTCGACGCTGGTGTGCAGGATCGTGGTCGCCCAGTCCAGCAGGCGCCCGGCGAACCCGGCGTCGGCGTAGACGAACCGCACCCTCGTGCGCAGGTAGAGGTCGAGCAGGGTCGACTTGGCGCCATCGCGGTCCTGCACCGACGCCGAGCACACCATCGTGGTCAGCAGCAGGCCGAGGGTGTCGGTCACGATGAACCGCTTCCGGCCGTTGATCTTCTTCCCGGCGTCGTAGCCGCGGGTGTCCCGCCCGACCGTGTCAGCGCTCCTCACCGACTGCGAGTCGATGATCCCCGCGCTGGGTTCGGGGTCGCGGCCCTCATCAGCGCGTAGCTGACGGCGCACGATCGGGAGGATCTGCTCGGTGACCCTCTGCTGCTCCCACCGGTTGAAGTACCAGTACACCGTCTGCCACGGCGGGAAATCAACTGGTAGAGCACGCCACGCGCACCCGGCGCGCACGACATAGAGGATCGCATCCACCACATCACGGCGCGCGTGCTTCTCCGGCCGGCCTCCCGCCCCCGCCGCTGGCAGCAGCGGCTCGATCAACGCCCACTGCTCATCGCTGGTGTCCGAGGGGTACCGCCGCCTACGCCGAGCCACTCCTCCACGATGGACCACACCCGGACGCATCCAGCGCAGACACGCCGACCCGTCTCAAACACGCTCTAAGGTCCGGTCATGGCGATTCGCTGGGAGGCGCTGACGATCGACGCCCGCGATCCGGCCGCTCTCGCGCAATGGTGGGCGGAGACGCTCGCCTGGGAGGTAGTCGATTGGCGCCCTGCGGGAGTGGAGGTGCGCCAGCCCGAGCGCCAGTGAGCCTTTCCCAGTAGGTGCTGGTTGATCATGTGGTTCGGTCGTGCTCGACGTGGAGCAGGACGAGCGCGGCGGCGGTGATCGCGCCGATCCGCCAGGGGCAGAAGCTGACCCGGCGTAGCGCCTTGAAGGTGGTCTTGAGCAGGGAGTTCCCGCGTTCGGCCACAGCCCTGACGGCGGAGTGCAGCGTGTTGACGGTGCGCTTGTCCACCGACAGCCCACCGCCGGTGGGGGTCTTGAACGGGCAGGTCAGGCGGGTGTTCTCACCCTCGTAGCCGAGGTCGGCGAGCACGACGTGGGTGTCGTCGGTCCAGCCCTCGATCGCGTCGAGCAGGCCGGGGTGACCGCGGGCGCAGGTGGTGTCGTGCTCGCGGCCCGGGCGCACCGGGGAGGTCCACAACGGCCACCCGTCAGGCGCGGTGAGGACCTGAACGTTCCCGCCGTGGACGTGGTGCTTACCCGACCACCACAGATCCACTCCCGGGGTCGGTCCGGGAGTGCGGGAGCGGTCAGTGTGGATCACGGTGCCGTCGAGGTGAACGTGGGTGTGCCCGGCGGTGCGGGCCGCGAGCAGCGCGCCGGGCAGTCCAGGCGCGGCGGCGGCCAGAACGTCGATACCTTCGTGCAGGTAGCGGTAGGTACTCGACAGGCTCAGCTGGTTGTCGGCGGCGAGCTGGGCGACCCGGGTCGCGTCGAGGAACCAGCGCAGCACCAGCACCGCGTGGCGGTCACAGTCCAGCGCCCGACGCCCGCGCCGGGTCCCGCGCCGGAGGCGTTCCTCGGCCAACAGCCGCGACAACATGGACGCGGTGGGCTCCCCGATCGGGAGCACGGCGGTGTAGGTGACAGGATCGGGCACGCGGGACCTCGGTGGTGAGTCGATCTTTGAGCGGACCGATCTCTTCTACCGGGGTCCCGCACCCTCGTTGAGCACCTCCACGCCCCCGGCGTGTCGCCGCCAGCCGCTCCCCACTACTGGGAAAGGCTCAGTGTGCGTCGCTCTTCTTCATCTCGGTGCCCGAGGTCAAGCAGGGGAAGAATCGACTGCACCTCGACCTGTACGCGGATGATCAGAACGAAACCGTCGATGCGCTCACGGCGCGAGGTGCGACAAGGGCCGATGTCGGCCAGCCGGGGGATGCGCCCTACATCGTGATGCGTGACCCCGAGGGAAACGAGTTCTGTCTGCTCGACCCTCGCTGACGACGAGCACGCCACGGCGTCGCAGAGATGTCATGGGGATTCCGTGCCCTCGTGGCGCCGTATGTCATGTCTGACGGCTGTTCCCACGAGGAGCGCCAGCACCCCTATGGCGAGCCAGGCCAGTGCCCCGCCGTCGTTGAGCGCATCGGGAAGGAACACCGTCGACAGGAGTAGCAGGAAGAGGTCGATACGCAGCACGGTCCACTTCCATTTTCCGGATGCAACGGAGCATGCGTCGGAGGCGGGGAGCAGGTGGGTGTACCAGTGGAGTGCCGACCTGTCGATCTCCTGTGAACCTCGGGGCTTCCTCGAAGGGGACCGTCGGAGGGGTTGCCTCCGGTGGAAAGGATCGCGTCCTGCCTACGGCTGCCCGCACCCGCGTGACGAATCGTCGCATGTGTCCACCGGCGGCGTCAGGGGGCAGAGTTGCGAATTGTACTGCTGTGATGATGGCGTGTCCCGATGATCTGGCGGGCAGTTCGACCGCCGGCCGATCAGGTGGGAGATGGAGGCGTCTCGGAGCCATCGCGACCGAGGCTTGATCTCCGGCGTGTCCTGGCCCTGCGCCAGGACACCACTGCGAGCAGCACCACGAGCACGGGTATCGCAACGGCAAGCGCCTGGTCCACGCGAACGATTCCGGCGGCGAGCCGGGAACTGTCGTGAAGGAGGCGACCGATGAAGAGCGCGGTCGACGCCCACGCCACCGCCGCGGGTGCCGCGACCAGAACGAACGCGCGGAGCGACAGCTCAGAAACCACCAGCCGCGGGACGAGGGTCCGTACGACGGCGAACCACTGGGACAACACCACCACGGTGCGGGGTCGCGACGCGATGGCCTCGAGACACGAGCGGACCATCGGGACGTCTCGCACACGGGCGAGGGTCGAAGTCAGATCACTGCTCCGGCCTCGGAGAAATGCGAGAAGACGCCCCAGCACGGCCGCGATACAGATGCACGGGACGCTGGCCGTCCACGGTACTGCGCCCGCCGCGCTGAGTACACCGACCGCGATCGGCACTCCGAGCCCCGGCATCACGACGCCGATCAGTAGTGCCGATTCCGCAACCACCAGTGCGGTGGCGACCAGCAGCATCACTTCGCCCGGGCCGGACGAAAGGACGTCTACCAGCACCAGGAGTCTCCGATTGTTGCGTGCGCGGAACGACCACTGTGGCAGGCAACGTCGGCTGATCCACGAACGCCCGGAGTGTTCCGTCGCTGTCAGTCCCACCAGAGACCTTCCACGGTGGCTGCGATCGCGAGATTCCGGAGAGCTGCCGAGCCGGTCCTGCTCTCCGGGCGGTGACGGGTTCCAGGGCGGAGCCCTTCGATCTTCCGACCCACCTGGTCCACCGGCTACGGTGAACAGGTACCGCACAGGCAGCGGATCTCCGACGACATGTCGACGAGGGAGACCCATGTCTGCGATCACCGTCCGGCCGTTCCGGAGAAGCGACCGCGATCAGCTCACCGACCTGGTCAACGGCCATGCCCACGCCGTGATGCCCGGAGTGTCGATCACCGTCAACGCGGTGCTGAGCCGGCTCGAACACGAACCGGACGAGTTCATCGTCGACCCGTGGGTCCAGGAACGAGCCACCCTGGTCGCCGAGCAGCGCGGCCGGAAATCGCGGCTGCCCACATGGTCCGCTACGCCGACCACTCCGGCGTCGGCCCCGACCTGCGTGGCACGGGCGAACTCCGGTGGCTCCTGCAGTGGCCCGACGCGACCTACTGGCCCGACGCCCAACTGGCGGGCCGCTCCGTGGCCGATGCGGCGCTGACCGTCATGCGCTCCTGGAGCGTCCAGGCCGTGCTGGCCGATTTCACTCTCCCCGCACCCGGCCTGACCGGCGTCGCCGAGCAGTGGCCCCACATCGGTCAGCTACTCGACGGACTCGGGTTCGTGAGTCGTCGAAGCGAGCAGGTACTACTGGCCGACGTCTCGGACTTGCCCGCCGACGTCCGTGAGGACCTGACGATCCTCCGGACCCTCGGCGAGTGCGGCACCCGCTTCACCGCCCTGGCGGATGGGCGGGAGGCGGGATACGTGGAGATCGACACAACCGTCAACGGCGCAGGACGGCTGTCCGCTCCGACGGGGTGGGCAGACGTGGGGAATCTGCACGTCACCGAGTCCATGCGCAGGCAAGGTGTGGGATCCGCGCTCCTCGCCACCGCTGCGCAGTGGCTGCGGCTCGCCCGGGCAGATCGGCTGCTGGCATACACCGAACTCGACGAGTCCGACCTGGTCTCGTTCCTGAAGCGGTCCGGGTTCCGGATCGTGACGACGAACCGTCGGGCATGGGTGCAGACCACCCCTGTGCAGCCGGGCGTCTCGTGACCGAGGGAGGCGAACGTGCCGTAGTGGGTGTGCGCAGCGACGTCGCCCGGCGCGTGGGCGGTCCGATCCGGGGCCGACCGGATGACAAGTGAGACTGGAAATGAGACCGAACGCCGAACGCCGGGGGCTCCGCGTGGGAGCCGCCCGGCGTTCTGCCTGTTCAGGCTGGCGGAGGATACGGGATTTGAACCCGTGAGGGATTGCTCCCAACACGCTTTCCAAGCGTGCGCCCTAGGCCACTAGGCGAATCCTCCGCCAAGAAGGTTACGCGACGCCCTCGGTGATCCGACGCGGCCCCCTCGCCGCCCGACGGCGCCGTCCGTGGCACACTGTCCGCGGACCCCGTGCGGCGTCCATCCTGTGAACTCCCCCAGGGCCGGAAGGCAGCAAGGGTCAACAGGCTCTGGCGGGTGCGCGGGGTCCCCTTCTGTCTCCGAGCGGGTCCCCGAAGTGTCGGACCCCTGGGTAGCCTTCCCCTCGTGGCTCTGGCTCTGTACCGCAAGTACCGCCCGGCCAAGCTGGCCGACGTCGTGGGGCAGGAGCACGTCACCGAGCCCCTGGCCACCGCCCTCACCGCGGGGCGGATCAACCACGCGTACCTGTTCTCGGGGCCGCGGGGCTGTGGCAAGACGTCCTCGGCCCGCATCCTGGCGCGGTCGCTGAACTGCGAGCAGGGGCCGACCCCGGACCCGTGCGGCGTCTGCAACTCGTGCATCGCGCTCGCACCCGAGGGATCGGGCAGCATCGACGTCGTCGAGCTCGACGCGGCGTCCCACGGTGGTGTGGAGGACGCGCGCGAGCTGCGTGACCGGGCGTTCTACGCGCCGGCCGAGTCGCGCTACCGCGTGTTCGTCGTCGACGAGGCGCACATGGTCACCACCCAGGGCTTCAACGCGTTGCTCAAGATCGTCGAAGAGCCCCCGGAGCACCTGGTCTTCGTGTTCGCGACGACGGAGCCGGAGAAGGTGCTCCCGACGATCCGGTCGCGGACCCACCACTACCCGTTCCGGCTGATCCCGCCCGGCACGATGCGCTCGCTGCTGGAGAAGATCTGCGGCGAGGAGCAGGTGACCGTCGCGCCGCCGGTGTTCCCGCTGGTCATCCGGGCCGGGGGTGGTTCGGCCCGGGACACGCTGTCGGTGCTGGACCAGCTGCTCGCCGGTGCCGGGCCGCAGGGCGTCACCTACGAGCACGCGGTCGCGCTGCTCGGGGTGACCGACTCCGGCCTGATCGACGACACGGTCGACGCGCTCGCCGCGGCCGACGGCGCCGCCGTCTACGGCGCGGTCGACCGGCTCGTCGAGGCCGGGCACGACCCGCGGCGTTTCGCCTCGGACCTGCTGCAGCGCTTCCGTGACCTGATGCTCGTGCAGGCGGTGCCGGACGCCGCGGAGCAGGGCCTGGTCGACGGCGCCGAGGACGAGCTTGCCCGGATGGCGGACCAGGCCGCCCGGCTCGGTCCGGCGACCCTGACCCGCTACGGCGAGATCCTGCACCAGGGCCTGATCGAGATGCGCGGGGCGACCGCGCCGCGGCTGCTGCTGGAACTGCTGGTCGCGCGGATGCTGCTCCCCGCGGCCACGACCTCTGACGGCGGCCTGCTCGAACGCCTCGAGCGCATCGAGCGGCGCAACGCGATCGCCCCCGACCCCGCCGGCCCGTCCGACGACGGCGCCGCCAAGCGGTTCGTGCGGCCCAGCGAGCGCCCGCCGGCGCCCACCTCCGACGGCGCGGCCCCGGGTGCGGGCGGCGGCGTGCCGGCGCGTTCCGCGGAACGCGACGCCGGGGCCCCGGCCGCCGTTCCCGCCCCGGCGCCGGCGCGACCGGACGAGTCGGCACCGCGGCCCGCGGTGACCAGGGCTGCGGACGGGCCGCGTTCCGCGGAACGCGACGACGAGGCCGCCGGTCCGGCCGCACCGGCACGCTCCGGCGACCGGACGGAGGCCGACCCGCGTTCCGCGGAACACGCTCCGGCCTCCGTCCCCGATGTCCCTGTGCCCGATGCCCCCGTGCCCGACTCGTCCGTCCCCGCCGTGTCGGCGCCTGCCGAGTCCGACCCTGTCGCCCCCGAGGTGGGCGACGGCCCGGTCCCGGCGGACGGCCCCGCGGCGGACGCTCCCGCCACTGGTACCGGGCACACGGACGGCGAGCCCGCCCGGCAGGCCGACGGCCCCGGTGACGGCGCCCGGCGGGCGGACGATCCCGGCCCGGGCGGCGCCGGTGCCGGAGGCACCGAAGAACCGGCAGCGCAGGCGGCCCCGTCCCGGAGCCCCGCTCCGCCCCGCGACGGCGCGCCCCCCGACGCCGTGCCGCCGGAGTCGGCACAGCCGGTGTCGTCGGCGTCGTCGCTGGACGCGACCGCGGTCCGCCGGGTCTGGCCGGAGATCCTCGCCGCCGTCCGTCAGCGCAGCCGCAGCACGGAGGCGCTACTGGTCAACGCCACCGTCCGGGCGGTCGACGGTGACACCCTGGTTCTCGCGATCGGCGCCCCGCCGCTGGCCCGGCGACTGTCCGAGGCACGCAACACCGACGTGATCGCCGACGCCCTGCGCGCCGTCCTCGGGGTCCAGTGGCGGGTCCACTGCGACACCGGGGAGGCCGCGACCGCGCGTCGCGCCGCCGCACCGGACCGCGCCCAGCGGGCGGTGCCGCAGCGTCCCTCGCAGCGCGACGCCCCGCAGCGTGAGCAGGGCGGGCGCCCCGCTCGCCGTCCCGCGGGGGACTCCGACGTCCCGCTGCCGCCGGAACCGCCGCCGGAGGATGCACCGCCGGACCCTCGTGATGCCGGACCGCAGGGGGGCGACGGTCCGGGCGCACGACCGGCCCCGGTGCGGAACCAGGCCGCCGAGGAGGAGGACATGCTCGCCGAGGCCGCCGCCGAGGCGGCGTCGCCGGGCGCCCGTCGTGACCCCGAGGCCGCCGCGCTGGAGATCCTCACCTCGCACCTGGGAGCACGCAAACTCGACCCACGCTGACCCCGGCCCGGACGGAGCGCGGTCAGCGGCGCAGCTGTGCCAGCACCGCCGCGGTCACCGCCGCCGCGATCCGGTCCCGCCCGGCCGGGTCGGTCAGCACGGCGGCGTCGCCGGCGTTGCGCATGTTGACCGCCTCCACCAGCGCCGTCGGGACGGTCGAGGAGTTCAGACCGGCCAGGTCCGGGCGGCCGTCGAGCCCGTCTCGGCCGATGTAGCCGGCCGGGGCGAACCCGGCCGAGCGCAGCGCGTCCCGCAGCCCGGTGGCCAGGCGCAGCGACGCCGGTCCCGTCCCGTGCACGGCGGGCTCGGCGTATGCGACGTGGAACCCGCGGGCCGAGGCCGCCGCGCCGTCCGCGTGCAGTGACACGGCCAGCGCCGCGCCGGCCCGGGCGCCCGCCGCCCCGCGGGCGTCGACACACGGGCCGACACCGACGTCGTCGGAACGGGTGAGGACCACCCGCACGCCGGCGGCCTCCAGCCGGGACCGCACGCGCCCGGCCAGGTCCCAGGTGAAGGCGTGCTCGGCGTAGCCGGCGTTCGTGGAGGTGCCGGTCGTGTTGCACGGTTTGGTCCCGCCGCGCCCGTCGGGGACCGGCCGGTTCACCGCGGCCTCGTTCGCGGCGTTGCCGCCGTTGTGACCGGGGTCGAGCAGCACGACCGGGCGCGGGACCGGTGCCGGCGTGGTCGGCAGCGAACGGGTCGTCGCGGCCGGTCGCGGGGCCGCGTCGACGGGAGGCGGGACCGGCGCCGGCGCACCGCAGCCGGCGCACACCAACGCGACGACGAGCGGGAGGACGGCCGTGGCGGAACGGATCAGGGCGCGCACGGTCGGTCAGCCTGACACGTCTACCCTGGAGAACGACACGTCCGCGCCGGGGAAGCCCCCGATCGCGCGAGCCGGACCCGACAGCGAGGGGTACGCGTGCAACCCGGTCAGCCCGACATGCAGATGATCCTGCAGCAGGCCCAGAAGATGCAGCAGCAGCTCCAGCAGGCGCAGGCCGAGCTCGCGACCGCCGAGGTCACCGGCCAGGCCGGGAACGGGCTCGTCGAGGTCACCGTCACTGCGGGTCTGGAGCCGCGCTCGGTGCGGATCGACCCGAAGGTCGTCGACCCCGAGGACGTCGAGACCCTGCAGGACCTCGTCGCCGGCGCGCTCGCCGACGCGGTGCGCCGTGCGCAGGAGCTGCAGCAGGAGAAGATGGGCCCGCTCGCCGGCGGCCTCGACATGGGCGGCCTGGGCCTCCCGGGCGCCTGAGGTGTTCGAAGGACCGGTCCAGGACCTGATCGACGAGCTGGGACGCCTGCCCGGGGTCGGTCCGAAGAGCGCCCAGCGCATCGCGTTCCACCTGCTCGCCGCGGACCCGGCCGACATCAACCGGCTCCAAGAGGTCCTGCAGACGGTCAAGCAGGGCGTCGCGTTCTGCGACGTGTGCGGCAACGTCGCGTCGGACACCCGCTGCCGCTACTGCTCCGACGCGCGGCGCGACCCGACGCTGGTGTGCGTGGTCGAGGAGCCCAAGGACGTCCTGGCCGTCGAGCGGACCCGGGAGTTCAAGGGCCGCTACCACGTGCTCGGCGGTGCGCTCGACCCGCTGGCCGGGATCGGCCCGGACAGCCTGCGGATCCGTGAGCTGCTCGCCCGCCTCGGCGGCACCGGTCCGGCGACCGATGAGACCGAGATCTCCGAGGTCATCCTCGCGACCGACCCCAACACCGAGGGTGAGGCGACAGCGACCTACCTGGTGCGGCTGCTGCGCGACTTCCCCGGTCTGAGCGTCACGCGGCTCGCGTCCGGTCTACCGATGGGCGGCGACCTGGAGTTCGCCGACGAGATGACGCTCGGCCGCGCGCTCGCCGGCCGACGGGCCCTGTAGACCCGGACACGGAACGGCCGGTCCGTACCGGGCGCGACGCCCCGGTCGTGACCGGCCACCCGGCGCAGCAACCCCCCGCCGCTGCGCCTCCTTCCTGGTGAAATCCCGACTGCTCCTTCGGCGAGCCTCAGCGGGGCTGATGCTCCTTCGGCGAGCCTCAGCGGGGCTGATGCTCCTTCGGCGAGCCTCAGCGGGGCTGATGCTCCTTCGGCGAGCCTCAGCGGGGCTGATGCTCCTTCGGTAAGCCTCAGTCGGTGTCCTCGTCGCCCCACGCGTCCACGTGGTGCGACCGGCCGTGGAGCTGGCGCTGCCTGCGCTCCCACTCCCGGCGGCGCTGCTCGGCGATCCGACGCCACGCCTCGCTCTGGCGCCGGTCGGTCACCCCGATCACGATCGCCGAGAGGACCAGCGTGGCCAGCCCGGCCAGTGCCACTGCCACCAGCGCGATCACGGCGACCACCGCCCCGTACGGGCGCGGTGGTACGTGCCTGTGTGCGGCACCTGCGTCCTGCGGATCATGTCCATCTCCCTTCGTGTGTCGCGGTCGGTCCGTGGTCCCCGTCCGCCACGGTCGGTGTGGCTGCCGTCACGTCCGGGTGATGTCAGCATGCCCGACGGAGCGCTCCCGTGCAATTGCGGACTCAGGGAATTGCACGGAGCTGTAGATTGCACGGCGGGACCGGGGAGGGGTGCGGGGTGGAGCAGGAGCCGACCGGCGCACGACGACGGCTGGGTGCCGAGCTGCGCCGGCTGCGCGTCAACGCCGGGCTGAAGCTGGAGGACGCCGCGGCCGGGGTGGGCTGCTCGGCGTCGAAGATCAGCAGGCTGGAGAACGGCAAGGGGGTGCCGCGTCCGGCCGACGTCGCCGCGCTGGTCGAGGTCTACGGCGGGGTCGCCGGGGTCGAGGCGGAGATGCTCGAACGGCTGGTCACCGAGAGCCGTACCCGTGGCTGGTGGGAGCCGTTCACCGAGGGCCTACGCAGCGACCCGCACTTCCTGCCGTCGCCGGGTCGCTACGCGGCCGCCGAGACCGACGCGACCGCCGTCGCCGCGTTCGACCTGACCGTGCTGCACGGGCTGCTCCAGACGCCCGCCTACGCCCACGCCGCGCTGCGCGCCCGGCTCCCGGGTCGCCCGGACTGGGAGATCGACCAGCTCGTGCGGCTGCGCGGTCGTCGCCACGAGGCGCTCACTGCGACACCGCCGCTGGTGCTCGACGTGGTCGTCGACGAGGCCGTGCTCGTCCGCGCGACCGGCGGTCCCGCGGTGATGGCCGAGCAGCTCGACCGGCTGCTCACGCTGTCGGAGCTGCCCGACGTGACGCTGCGTGTACTCCCGTTCGACGCCGGGTCGCAGCGCGCCCACGCCGGCCGCTTCGCGATCCTGACCGTCCCCGACGCACTCGGACCCGACGTCGTCCACACCGAGGGGCACGCACGGGAGTCGTTCCTGGAATCGCCCACCGACCTGCGCACCTACCGTGAGGTCTTCGCCGAGGTCCGGGCCGCCGCGCTCGACGAGGACGCCTCACGGGATGCGGTCGCGAACCACCGGGACGCGCACCGGACGGCCGTCGTCGAGGGGTCGGGCGAACGGGACGTGCGTACCAGTTCGTAGCACTATCGTGACGCAAGGGTCTACCGGTTGGTAACGGACCGCTATAGGTTTCCCCGTCATCAGGTGTCCTCACGCGCACATCGGGTGGACACCTCTGCCGACGAGGGGACCGGAATGCGCAGACGGTGGATGACGGCGGTCATGGCGGGCGTGCTCGCAGTGGGCATGACCGCCTGCGCGAGCTCGGAGCGCGGAGCGGGCGGCGACGCCGCAGGGGGGACGTTCGTCTTCGGCGCCGCCGGCGCGCCGAAGAACTTCGACCCGATCTTCAACGACGACGGCGAGAGCTTCCGCCCGGCGCGGCAGATGTTCGACACGCTGATCACCTACAAGCCAGGGACCACCGAGCTCGAGCCCGGCCTGGCCACCGAGTGGAAGTCCACTCCGGACGGCAAGACCTGGACGTTCACCCTCCGCGAGGGCGTCACGTTCCACGACGGCACGCCGCTCGACGCGACCGCGGTCTGCGCGAACTTCGACCGCTGGTTCAACATGAAGGGCGCCGCGGCCCAGAGCCAGATGATCTACTACGGCGACGTCTTCGAGGGCTTCGCCAAGAACGAGGGTGACGCCTCGGGCGCACCGCTCTACAAGTCCTGCACGGCGCAGAGCCCGAACACCGCCGTCCTGACACTGAACAAGTTCAAGGGCGCGTTCCCGGCCGCCTTCGGCCTCACGTCGTTCTCGATCTCCAGCCCGACGGCGCTCGAGCAGTACGACGCCGACGCCGTCACCCAGAGCGGTGACTCCTTCACCTACCCCGCCTACGCGAACGAGCACCCGACGGGCACCGGCCCGTTCAAGTTCGAGAGTTTCGACAAGGCGAACAACACGATCACCCTGGTCCGCAACGACCAGTACTGGGGCGAGAAGGCCGAGCTCGACCGACTCATCTTCAAGATCATCCCGGACGAGAACGCCCGCAAGCAGGAGCTGGCCGCCGGCACCATCGACGGCTACGACTACCCGTCCCCCGCGGACTACCAGACCCTGAAGGACCAGGGTGACCAGGTGCTGATCCGCCAGCCGTTCTCGCTGCTCTACATGGGCATCAACACGAAGAACAACCCGAAGCTCAAGGACCTGCGGGTCCGCCAGGCGCTCGCCTACGCGATCGACCGCGAGTCGCTGGTCCGCACGAAGATGCCGGAGGGTTCCGCGGTCGCGAAGGAGTTCATGCCGCCGACCGTCGCGGGCTACGCCGACGACGTCACCGAGTACCCGTACGACCCGGAGAAGGCCAAGCAGCTGCTCGCGGAGGCCGGCGCGCAGAACCTGACGCTGAACTTCTACTACCCGACCGAGATCACCCGGCCCCTACATGCCGAACCCGGCGGACCTGTTCTCGGCGATGTCGGCGAACCTGAAGGCCGTCGGCATCACGGTCAACCCGGTCGCGCGGCCGTGGAACGGCGGCTACAAGGACGACGTCCAGAAGGCCGGCAAGCACGACCTGCACCTGCTCGGCTGGACCGGCGACTACAACGACGCCGGCAACTTCGTCGGCACGTTCTTCGGCCGGGAGAAGGCCGAGTTCGGGCCGCAGGACCCGGCGATGTTCGCCGAGCTGGCCAAGGCCGACGCCATCCCGGACCCGGCCGGCCATGCTGCGGCGTACCAGCAGGCCAACAAGGACATCATGGCCACGTACCTGCCGGCCGTGCCGATCCTGACCACCGGACCGGCGATCGTCGTCGGACCGAACGTGCAGGGCCTCATCCCGTCGCCGCTGACCGACGAGCGCTTCGTCTCCGTCAGCAAGAACTGACCGTGCCCCGGGCGCCGCGGAGATCCCGCGGCGCCCGGCCGCGTGTCCCGCCTCCCACCACTGAGGACATCCACGCATGCTGCGCTTCGTCGCGCGCCGCCTGCTCCAGGTCGTCCCGACGCTGCTCATCCTGTCCGTGCTGTTGTTCGCCTGGCTGCGCTCGCTGCCCGGTGGACCGGCCGGTGCGCTGCTCGGAGACAAGGCGACCCCGGAGTCGATCGCCGCACTCAACAAGACACTGGGCCTGGACCAACCCATCCCGATCCAGTACCTGCACTACCTCGGCCGGGCGCTGACCGGCGACTTCGGCGCCTCCCTCGTCACCGGAGACCCGGTGATCACCGAGCTCGGCCGCGCGCTGCCGGGCACGATCGAGCTCTCCCTGGCGGCGCTGCTGCTCGCCGTCGCCCTCGGGATCCCGCTCGGCTACCTCGCCGCCCGCCACCGCGGCGGGATCTGGGACAACCTGACCATCGTCGGAACGCTGGTCGGCGTCGCCGTGCCGGTGTTCTTCCTCGGCTACGTGCTCAAGCAGTTCCTGGCCGTCGACCTCGGTCTGTTCCCGCCGTCCGGGCTGCAGTCGACCGGCATCGACGCGACCTCGGTGACCGGCTTCCCCACCCTCGACGGCCTGCTCACCCGCGAGTTCGACGCCAGCTGGGACTCGCTGATGCATCTCGTGCTGCCGGCCGTCACGCTCGCGACGATCCCGCTCGCCGTCATCGTGCGGATCACCCGGGCCTCGGTGCTCGACGTGCTGGAGTCCGACTTCGTCCGCACCGCCAACGCCAAGGGTCTCGCGCCGGGCACCGTCCGTGGCCGGCACGTCCTGCGCAACGCGCTGCTGCCGGTCTCCACGACGATCGGCCTGCAGACCGGCCTGCTCCTCGCCGGCGCGGTGCTGACCGAGAAGGTGTTCAACCGGCCCGGCATCGGCACCCTGATCGCCGAGGGCATCGAGCGCCGCGACTACCCGCGGCTGCAGGCCGTGGTGCTGCTCGGCGCACTGATCTACGTGCTGGTCAACCTGCTCGTCGACCTGTCCTACGCCGTGATCGACCCGAGGGTGAGGCTGCGATGAGCGCACCGACCACCTGGGCGCAACGGCGCAGGGACCGGATCGACGACATCGCGGGCCGCAGCCTGTCCGCCGACGCGCTGCGCCGGCTGCGCCGCAGCCCCACCGCGATCGTCGGTGCGGTGATCATCGGGCTGTTCGTGCTGGTCTCGGTGTTCGCGCCGCTGCTGGCCCCGCACGACCCGGCCCAGGCCTTCCCGCAGCTGCTCGACCAGCTCCGCCCCGGCGCGATCCCCGGACCGCAGCCGGGCTTCCCGCTCGGCAGCGACCAGAACGGCCGCGACGAGTTCTCCCGGATGATCCTGGCGTCGCGCCAGACCCTGTTGGTCGGCGTGCTCGCCACCGTGTTCGGGCTAGCGGTGGGTCTGGTCATCGGCGTGCTCGCCGGGGCCTTCGGCGGCTGGATCGACACCGTCCTCATGCGGGTCACCGACGTCCTGCTGTCGATCCCGTCGCTGCTGCTCGCCATCTCCGTCGCGGCGCTGGCGGCCCGGCCCAGCCAGACCACGGTCATCATCGCCGTCGCGCTGGTGAACGTGCCGATCTTCGCGCGGCTGCTGCGCGGGTCGATGCTCGCCCAGCGCGACTCCGACCACGTCCTCGCGGCCACCGCGCTCGGGGTGAAGCGACGGGCGGTGGTGCTGCGGCACATGCTGCCCAACGCGATCGGCCCGGTGATCGTCCAGGCCACGCTGACCCTGGCGACGGCGATCCTGGACGCGGCCGCGCTCTCCTTCCTCGGTCTCGGCGACGCCGACCCGGCCCGCGCGGAGTGGGGCCTGATGCTCGCCTCCGCACAGCCCTACCTCGACGTCCGGCCCGGGCTGGCGGTCTACCCGGCGATCGCGATCATCGTCGTCGCGCTCGGGTTCACGCTGCTCGGCGAGTCGCTGCGCGAGGCCATCGACCCCAAGGGACGCCGATGAACCCCCTGCTGTCCGTCGAGGACCTGTCCGTGCGCTTCGTGCGCCGGGGCGAGGCCGACGTCGTCGCCGTCGACGGGGTGTCGTTCGACGTGCGCCCCGGTGAGGTCGTCGGCCTGGTCGGCGAGTCCGGCTGCGGCAAGTCCGTGACCTCACTGGCGATCATGGGGCTGCTCCCGGGGCGAACCCCCCGGGTGGGCGGCTCCGTGACGTTCGACGACGGGACCGGTAGCCCGACCGACCTGCTCACCCTGTCCGACGCGCAGCTGCGCGAGCGGCGCGGTCGCGACATCGGGATGGTCTTCCAGGACCCGCTGTCGTCGCTGAACCCGGTCGTGTCGGTGGGCGTCCAGATCACCGAGGCGCTCACCCGGCACCGCGGGATGGGAAAGGACGAGGCCCGCCGCGAGGCCGTCTCCCTGCTGGAGCGGGTCGGCATCCCCGACCCGGCCCGACGGGTGTCGGCCTACCCGCACCAGATGTCGGGCGGGATGCGCCAGCGCGCGCTGATCGCGATCGCGCTGGCCTGCCGGCCGAAGCTGCTCATCGCCGACGAGCCGACCACCGCCCTCGACGTCACCATTCAGGCCCAGATCCTGGAGCTGCTGCGCGAGCTCGTCGCCGAGACGGGGACGGCGCTGATCATGATCACGCACGACCTCGGCGTCGTCGCGGGGCTCTGCGATCGGGTCAACGTGCTCTACGGCGGCCGGGTCGTGGAACGCGCGGAGCGGCACGCGCTGTTCGGCGGTCCGCGGCACCCGTACACCTCCGGGCTGATCCGGTCGATCCCGCGGCTGGACTCCGACCCCGCCGCGGAGCTGCCCGCGATGACCGGGTCGGTGTCGGACAACCTGCCCTGGGACCACGCCTGTGCCTTCGCGCCGCGCTGCCCGCGGGCGCTGGAGACCTGCACCTCGGTCACCCCGGTGGCCGACGACGCGGCGGGCCGGCTGCTGCGCTGCCACAACCCCGAGCCGATCGGAGCGACGGCATGAGCCCCCTGCTGGAGGTCGAGGACCTGCAGGTCCACTTCCCGATCACCCGGGGTGTGCTGGTGCAGCGCACGGTCGGGCACGTCAAGGCCGTCGACGGCGTCTCGCTGCGGATCGAGCGCGGCGAGACCTACGGCCTGGTCGGTGAGTCCGGCTGCGGCAAGTCGACCCTCGGGCGGGCGATCCTCAAGCTCACCGAGCCGACCGCGGGCACGGTGTCCTTCGACGGCACCGACGTCGCCGCGCTCACCGGGGAGCCGCTGCGCCGGATGCGCCGCCGGTTCCAGATGGTGTTCCAGGACCCGATGTCCAGCCTGGACCCGCGCCAGTCGGTCGGGTCGCTGCTGCGCGAGGGGCTGGCCGCGCACGGGATCGAGGCCGGCCCGGACCGGCTCGCCGAGCTGATGCGTGCGGTCGGGCTGCCCGAGTCGGCCCTGCGCCGCTACCCGCACGAGTTCTCCGGCGGGCAGCGCCAGCGCATCGGGATCGCCCGGGCGCTGTGCGTGGAGCCCGACCTCGTCGTCGCCGACGAGCCGGTCTCCGCGCTGGACGTGTCGGTGCAGGCCCAGGTGCTCAACCTGCTGCGGTCGCTGCAGCGCGAGCTCGGCCTGACCTACCTGGTCATCGCGCACGACCTGGCCGTCGTGCGGCACGTGTCGGACCGGGTCGGGGTGATGTACCTCGGGTCGATCGTGGAGGAGGCACCCGCCCGCGCGCTCTACGACGGCCCGCTGCACCCCTACACCCGGGCGCTGCTCTCGGCGGTGCCCCAGCCGGACCCGACGGTGGAGGACACCCGCGAGCGGATCCTGCTGTCCGGGGACCTGCCGTCGCCGGCCGCGCCGCCCGCCGGGTGCCGGTTCCACACCCGCTGCCCGTGGCGTCAGGAGGACCGGTGCTCCACCGAGCGCCCGCAGCTCCGGACGCTCGACGGCGACACCACCGGGCACCGGGTCGCCTGCCACCACGCCGAGGCCATCCGCGACGGGGTCATCACCCCGCACGAGGTGACCGCGGAGGAGGCCGACGCCGCCGTCGGCCCGGGCAGCGGCCCGGAGGTACCCGGCCCGCAGATCACCCTCGGCGACGCGATCGGCCGCTGATCGGCCCACCGGTCACCCGTGACCGGGCCGTCCGTACGAGACCTCTCGTGCGGACGGCCCGTTTCGCGCGGTGGTGGAGGGCGTCAGCGCAGGGCGCGGTTGATCGCGCTCACGACGCCCTTGAGGCTGGCGCTGGTGATCGAGCTGTCGATCCCGACGCCCCAGAACACCTTCTCCTCGACGGCGCACTCGACGTAGGCCGCGGCGCGGGCGTCGTCACCGCCGCCCATCGCGTGCTCGTGGTAGTCGAGGACCCGGACGTCGAACCCGATCCCGGCCAGCGCGTCCACGAACGCCGCGATCGGCCCGTTCCCGGACCCGGCGATCTCGTGCAGGTCGGACTCGACGCGCACCGTCGCCACGATCTCGTCGCGGCCCTCGCCGTCGCTGTGGACGCGGTGGCGCACCAGCTTGAGCGGGGTCTCGCGGCCCAGGTACTCGACGTCGAACGCGTCGCGCATCGCCTTGGGCTCGACCTCGCCGCCCTCGGTGTCGGTGAAGGCCTGGATGACGTGGCTGAACTCGATCTGCAGCCGTCGCGGCAGGTCGAGCTGGTGCTCGGTCTTCATGATGTAGGCGATGCCGCCCTTGCCGGACTGGCTGTTGACCCGGATGACGGCCTCGTAGGTGCGGCCGATGTCCTTCGGGTCCACGGGCAGGTACGGGATCTCCCAGGTGTGGTCGGCGACCGGGTGCCCGGCCTCGGCGGCGTCGGCCTCCATCGCGGCGAAGCCCTTGTTGATCGCGTCCTGGTGGGAGCCGGAGAACGCGGTGTAGACCAGGTCGCCGCCCCACGGGTGGCGCTCGTGCACCGGCAGCTGGTTGCAGTACTCGACGGTGCGGCGGATCTCGTCGATGTCGGAGAAGTCGATCTGCGGGTCGACGCCCTGGGTGAACATGTTCATGCCCAGCGCGACCAGGTCGACGTTGCCGGTGCGCTCGCCGTTGCCGAACAGGCAGCCCTCGATGCGGTCGGCGCCGGCCTGGTGGCCGAGCTCGGCGGCGGCGATGCCGGTGCCGCGGTCGTTGTGCGGGTGCAGCGACAGGATCAGCGCGTCGCGACGGGCCAGGTTGCGGTGCATCCACTCGATGGAGTCCGCGTAGACGTTCGGCGTCGCCATCTCGACCGTCGCCGGCAGGTTGACGATCATCGGGTGCTCGGGCGTCGGCTGCCAGATCGCGCTCACCGCGTTGGTGATCTCGACGGCGTACTCCAGCTCGGTGCCGGTGTAGGACTCCGGCGAGTACTGGAAGGTCCAGTCGGTCGCCGGGTACTTCTCGGCGAACTTCGCGACCTCCTCCGCGCCGTCGGTGGCGATCTTGGTGATGCCCGCGCGGTCGGAGCGGAAGACGACCCTGCGCTGCAGGATCGACGTCGAGTTGTAGAGGTGGACGATCGCCGAGTGCGCGCCCTCGCAGGCCTCGAAGGTCCGCTGGATCAGCTCCGGCCGGGCCTGGGTCAGGACCTGGATCTGCACGTCGGACGGGATCGCCTCGTCCTCGATGATCTCGCGGACGAAGTCGAAGTCGGTCTGGCTCGCCGCCGGGAAGCCGACCTCGATCTGCTTGTAGCCCATGCGTACCAGCAGGTCGAACATGCGCCGCTTGCGCAGCGGGCTCATCGGGTCGATCAGCGCCTGGTTGCCGTCACGCAGGTCGACCGCGCACCACAGCGGCGCGGTGTCGATGACCTTGTCCGGCCACGTGCGGTCCGGCAGCGAGACCGGCTCGACCAGCTGATGGAACGGCTTGTACCGGTGCACCGGCATCTGCGAGCCGCGCTGGCGGTTCCAGGCCGGCTGGGTCGCGTGCGGTGCGCCCTGCGGGGTACGGACGTTGCTGCGGGCGCGGGCCTCGTAGGCGTCGGGAGAGGTGGTCACGGGAACTGCTCCTGGATGTCGGACGGTCGTGGCGACCGGCGGACACGCGAAACCCCGCGACGAGGGGCCGGTCGGTTCAGACCCCGCCGCGGCGGCGAAGGAGCAGGCGCGCCATGCCCCCACCGTAGACCCGACCCTCCGTTGCACGGCAACCCGCTGTCCCGGACCGGCGTTGGTGTCACCCGGACGACGGCACGCAACGAAGTGATCACAACCGAGAGCGTTCTCCCTCGTTGTGGGGGCAGTGAGGGCACGGCGGTGCGACCATGACGCCGTCGGAGACAAAGGGGTGTGTGATGGCGGCAACCGTGGGTACGACCGTGCGGCAGGGCGTGGGCATCATCGCGACGATCGTGCGGATCGTGGGCCTGGTGATCGTGGCCATCCTGGTCGCGCACATCGTGCTGACCCTGCTCGACGCCAACCCGGCCAACTTCCTCACCGAGTACATCTCCTCGTGGGCGGCCCAGCTGAACCTCGGCCTCGGTGACCTGTTCACCCCGGCCCAGCCGAAGATGGCCGTCACGCTGAACTACGGGGTCGCGGCGATCCTCTGGCTGATCATCACCACGGTCGTCGTCAGGCTGCTGCGCCGCGTCTGAGGACCGTCCGCTCCGCCAGCCGGGTGAGCGCCTTCGCGAAGATCTCGGCCGGCGGGGTCACGAGCCCGGCCCCGACCTGCCCGACGCCCGCGACCCGTCCGGCCATCCCCGTGTTGATCTGCGGGAGGATGCCCGTACGGCAGACCCGGGTGACGTCGATGCCGCTGGGGACACCGGCGAACTCCAGGATCGGGACGGTCCACCGCCGGCTCTCCCCGAGCGTGATCTCCCGCATCCGGCGGGTGGTGGCCAGTGCGTCCGGCACGGTCCCGCCGACGAACCGCACGATCGCCGGGGCCGTCGCCATGGCGAAGCCACCGATCCCGGCCGTCTCGGTGATCGCCGAGTCGCCGATGTCGGGGTTGGCGTCTGCCGGGCCGTAGTCGCCCAGGAACAGGCCGTCGGCCAGCTGGGCCGGGCCGGTGAACCACTCGTCGCCGGTGCCGGAGACCTGGATGCCGAAGTCGGTCCCGTTGCGCGCCATCGCCACCACCATGGTGGAGCCGTCGACGTCCCGGGCTGCGTCGAGGGCCAGCTTGCACGCGGGCATGGCGAGGTTCAGGAAGAAGTGGTCGTTGCCCCCGACGAACCGCAGTGCCTCCGCGACGTCGGTGCTCGGGACACCGGCGGCGGCCGCCGTCGCGACGAGGTCCGGGCCCAGGTCCCGCAGCAGCATCAGGGTCCCCGCCCGGTTGCGGTTGTGCGCCTCGTCCCCCATCTGCAGCATCTGGGTCAGCACGCCGGTCACGTCGACCGGCTCACCCGCGTCCCGCCGGGCCCGGACGGCGCCGCGCAGCAGCGGGCCCAGCACGTCGCCCATCCAGCGCAGCCGCCGGATCACCTCCGGGCCGTAGGCGCCGTAGCGCAGGACCTTGCCCAGCCCCTCGTTGAGCGAGCAGTGGGCCCGGCGGCCGGTGGCCGGGTCCTCGATCACGAACATCCACATGCCCGGGGTGACGACGCCGGCCATCGGGCCGACCGCCCCGCGGTGGTGGCACGGCTCCAGTGAGACCGAGGAACCCGACGCGAACAGCGCCGCGGCGTCCTCCGGGTCGGTGACCAGTCCCTCCAGCGCGGCGCCGCCCATCAGGGCACCGCGCAGCGGGCCGGATGCACGCTCCCAGGTGATCGGTGGCCCGGCGTGCAGGAACTCTCCCGGGGCGAGGCCGAGGACCTCCGAGGCCGGGGCGACGTCGACGAGTGTCGCGGTGACGTCGAGCATCGCGGCGAGGGCGCGCTCGTTCGCCGCCCGGCGCAGCGGGTCGGTGGCGACGGTCGCCAGATCGGCCGCGGTGCCGCCCATCGGCGGGTGCCAGTCGACCCGGGTGACCGGGACCGCCTGGTCGGCGGCGGCGTCGGCGAGCAGGTCGGTGCCGGTGCTCACCAGCGAGGGGTTGGTCATCGGGCGGCTCCGGTTGTCGTGTCGGCGGGCAGGAGTGCGAGTGCCCGGCGCGTGGCGCCGGCGTGCGAGAGGTGGACCTCCGCGCCGGCCGCGACCAGCGCGTCGATCTGCGCGGCCAGGTCCTGCGGGTCGGCGCCGGTCCCGACGACCGAGACGACGACCGGCACCCGGGACCCGGCGATCGCGGGGGCCAGCACGGAGGCCGGGTCCGGCTCGGCGCCGTGCCCCAGCACCAGGTCGAGCAGGACGACGGCGGTCTCCGGGTCGGCCAGCACGGCCGCGAGGTGCTCCAGGCGCACCGTCGGGTCGATCATCGGGTGGGCGCGGCCACGGGTCCACTCGTCGTCGCCGAAGTCGACGAAGGTGTGGCCGGCCCGGGCAGCGTCCTCGCCCGCGATCTGCGCGGACTCGGTGGCGAGCGTGCCGCCGACGAACAGGCCGCGCAGCCGGTGCCCGCCGGACGCCGGCCGCGCGGTGCCGTGCACCGGCCAGTCCGGGACGGGGCGACCCAGCCGGACCAGGGCGGCCTCGGTCGCCGCGGTCAGGTCGGGCCTGCCCGGCCCGAGCAGCGCGTACTCGACCGGCGTCGTGAGCGTCGCGACCAGCCGGTCGATCCGTTCGGCGACCTCGGCGGCGGGGGGCTTGGACACCAGCACGATCAGCACGACGGCCGGGTCCGCGTCGAGGCGGCGCAGGGCCTCCCGGGTGGCGAGGCCGTCGACCGGCGCGGACAGGTCCCGCCCGCCCACGCCGAGCGCGGCGCGCACACCGACCCCGGCGTGGTCGAGCAGCGCCATCACCTGCTGGCACCCGGTCCCGGACGCGGCGACGAGCCCCACCGGGCCGGGCTCGACGACGTTGGCGAACCCCAGGCCGAGCCCGTCCAGCACGGCCGTCCCGCAGTCCGGGCCCATGACCAGCAGGGATCGCTGCGCGGCGGCCTGCTTGAGCGCCACCTCCTGCTCCACCGGCACGTTGTCGCTGAAGATCATGACATCGCTGCCGGCGTCGAGGGCGTCCATCGCCTCGACGGTGGCGTGCGGCCCGGGCACCGACACGAGCACGACCGAGCCCGGTGCCCTGTCCAGCGCCGTGGCGGTGGTGCGCGGCGGCGCGACCGCACCGGCCCCGCCGTCCGGCGCCGGGCGAGTCGCCTCGGCGAGCGCGCGGTCGACACCCGCCACGGCGGCGGGCAGCGCGTCGTCACCGGTCAGGTGCAGGGCGACGACCAGGTCGTTCGCGCCGGTCCCGGCGGGCACGGAGAACCCCATGCCGGTCAGGACGTCGACGTTGAGCGGGGTGGCCATGGCGACCTGCGCGGCGACCACCCCGTCGAGCTGCTGGGCGGTGCGGCTGACCCGGAGCAGCGTGACCGAGTCGGCGTAGGCGCCGGGCCGGACCTCGACGTGCGTCGTCGTCATGCGGCGACTCCTTCGGTGTGCAGGGCGGACAGGGCGAGCGCGGCGCCGTGGACCATCGCGGCCCCGGAGGTGTGCCCGACGGCGGTGAGTGCGGCGCGGGCCGCGGGCTCGGCCGCCGTGCCGAGCGCGGTGACCAGCGCGGCGAACTGGGGCACGACCTCGCCGCGCAGGGCACACCGCAGGAGCTCGGCGGACAGCAGCGTGGTGCGGTGCAGGTGGGCCAGGACGGCGGCGTCCACCTCGGGGGTGGCGACGCCGGCGGCCCGGTGCAGGGCGAGCCAGCCGCACAGGACGTCGTCGCCGAGCGGGGTGAGTCCCTCGCCGCGTCCGACGAGCCCGGCGACGGCGTCCGGGGTCACCTCGGCCGGCAGGCCGGGGGTCGGCCGGAGCCCGGTGCGGGGCAGCGGGGACCGCGCGGGGACCCGGGTGTCGACCAGCCGCCGGACGACGACCGGCTCGTCGTCGAGGTGCAGGACCTCGCCGTGCACGGCGGCGGTGCCGACGGCGAGCGAGGGGAGCCGGGACCGCAGTCCGCAGGGCACCGGCACCGCGTCCGCACCGAGGACGCCGACGCAGGTCTCGCGACCGTCGTCGTGGACGGCGAGGTAGACGGCGGCGGACCCGCGGTGCACGACCCGGACCGGGCCGTCCGCGGCCCGCCGCAGCAGGTCGCGGACCCGGACGGGTGCGCTGACTCCGATCACGGACCGAAACTAGCCTGGGCAGTCGCGTCCGCCGATGTTAACTTGTGCCACCTTCGGACCGAAGGGGCGGCAACAGTTGCTGACGGAGGGGAACGGGGACCCGGAGTTCCCGGCCCGCGAGGCGCTGGCCCGGCTCGACGCGCTGCACACCGGGCTCACCCGGATCGCGCTGGAGGGCGGGGATCTCGCGGGGATCGCGGCCGAGGTCGGGCGGGTGCTCGACGTGGGCGTCGCGATCACCTCCACCGACGGGCGGGAGCGGGCGTCGGCGCTGTCGGAGGACCAGCTCCGGATGCTGACCGAGCACGACCTCGTCGACCCGACGGGCCGGCTGCGCGTCGAGCGGATGGGGATCGACGGTGTCCCGGTCGCGGGCGGGGAGGCCCGCACCCTGCGGGTCGCGGCCGGTGGGCAGAACCTCGCCCGGCTGGTCTGCGTGCGCCTGGCCGCCCGGCTCGCCCCGGACGACGTGCAGGCGCTGGAGCGCGCCGCCGCGGTGGCCGCGCTGCTGATCACCCGCGAGGAGGCGGTCACCGCCGTCGAGACCAAGTACCAGGGCGACTTCCTGCGGGACCTGCTGCTGCGCCGCACCGCCGACCCCGCCTACGTCGCCGAGCACGCGGACACCCTCGGCTGGGACCTGCGCCGCCCGATGGTCGTGCTGACCGCCGAGCTCGACCCGATCGACGCGCGGGTCCCGGCCGAGCAGTGGCGTGCCTGGCAGAAGCGGTTCTCGGCGGGGTGGCGCCAGGTCTGCTCCGGGCTGGGGGAGGGCATCCCCACCGTCGACTTCTCGTCCGAGGTCGTGACCCTGCTGCCGGTCGACGCGGACCCCGGTCCACCCCCCGGCCGCGACATCGTGCGGCGGGCCGTCACCGCGGTCGCCGGGGACAAGGGCGGCGGGCGACGGCAGTTCTCGGCGGGAATCAGCCGCCCGGTGCCCGACATCGACGCCCTGCCCGGCGCCTACGCCCAGGCACGGCGGGCGGTCGAGGTGGGCCGCCGGATCTCCGGGGGCGGCAGCACGACGTTCTTCGACCAGCTCGGCCTGCACCGGCTTCTCGCGCTCGTCCCGGACCCGGCGGAGCTGGACTCCTTCGTCCGCGACGCGCTGGGCCCGCTCGCCGAGGCCACCACCGAGGCCGCCGAGCTGCGCGAGACCCTGCAGGTCCTGCTCGACACGAACTTCACCGTGGCCGAGGCGGCCCGGGTGCAGTTCTTCCACTACAACACGATGCGCTACCGCGTCGCCAAGCTGGAACGGCTCCTCGGTCCGCTGTCGACGGACCCGAATCTGCGGCTCGACGTCGCCGTCGCGCTGCAGGCGCTGCGCATCGTTGGCCGACCGGGCGGAACGTGAACGACATCCAGCGGAAACCGCACGGCCCGACGCATGCAGGCATCGTGCTGGCGTCATCAATTCGTGCCAGTGAGCCTTTTTCAACCTGCCGTTCCGGCAGCTCAGGGGCCTGGTTGTGTGGGTGCAGACGCCGAGCTGGCGAGCCGGTGACCTGTGCAGCTGTGGTCAGAGCAGTTGCGCTGCAACCTTCGCGATCTCCTGACGCAGAAGCTCGCTGGTCAGGTTGAAAAAGGCTCATTAGCCCGGACTCTTCACGGGCTGTGCCGGTGATCTCCGACCCCAACTGAAGAAAGTGCCTCGTGACCAGGTAAGACAGCGGGTGTCGAAGCCCTGTCCGCCATGGTCGAGGAGGCACTTTCCGAGTGCAGACTACAAGCACGCGCCCACCGGTCATCGTGACCGCCGACGGCGCTGGGGTGGTGTCGCACGTCGGGTCGCGTCTGCTGGCCGATGTCGCCGACCGGACCACGTTGACCAGTGAACTCTCGACCGCGCTCGCACCGCTGCGACGAGCTCGGGCGCGTCATGATCCGGGGCGGGTGCTGGTCGATCTGGCCGTCGCGGTCGCCGACGGGGCCACGAGGATCTGCGAGATCGCGGTCCTGGCCGATCAGGGCGCGGTGTTCGGGTCGGTGGCATCGGACTCGACCTGCTGGCGACTGCTCGACAAGCTCGACGAGCGCCGGTTGTCCTCGATCGCGGCGGGGCGGGCGCGGGCCCGGGAGGTGGTCTGGGCCCAGCACGCCGACGTCGATGGTCGCGCGTTTCCCGCGGCTCGGGTCGCCGGCCGCGACCTGCGCCGGCACGGCCGGGACGTGCTGGTGATCGATCTCGACGCCACGATCGTCATCGCCCACAGCGAGAAGGAACAGGCCACGCCCACGTTCAAGAAGACGTTCGGGTATCACCCGATGCTGGCGTTCTGCGACAACACCGGCGAGTTCCTCGCCGCCCGCTTGCGCCGCGGGAACGCCGGTGCGAACACCGCCGCGGATCACATCAACGTGCTCGACGACGCGCTCGCCCAGATCCCTGACGCGTTCCGTCACGGGCACCCGATCCTGGTCCGCACCGACACCGCGGGCGCCACGAAAGCCTTCCTCGCCCACATCCGAGCGCAACAAGACACAGCGGTGAGCTGTGAGTTCTCCGTCGGCTGGGCCGTCACCGACCGCGAACGCACCGTGATCAGCCTGGTCCCGAAGACGGTGTGGGCCGAGGCGGTCGACGCTGACGGCGGGCACCGTGACGGCGCCGGGCTGGCCGAGATCACCGGCTTGCTCCCCGCCTCCGCGTTGGTCGACTACCCGGCCGGGACCCGCGTTGTCGTCCGTCGCGAACGGCCGCATCCCGGCGCGCAGCTCGATGCGTTCGAGGAGCGTGACGGCTGGCGCTACACCGCGTTCGCCACCGACACCCGCGTCGGGCAGCTCGCCTTCCTCGACGCCCGCCACCGCGCCCACGCCCGGGTCGAGGACCGGATCCGCTGCGGCAAGGACACCGGCCTCAACCACTTCCCGTCCCGGTCCTTCGCCGTCAACGCGGCGTGGTTGACCGTGGTCATGCTCGCGGTCGACCTGATCACCTGGACCCAGCGCCTGCTTCTCGACGGCGACCTGGCGAAGGTCGAGCCGAAGGCGTTGCGCTACCGGTTGTTGCACACCGCCGCGCGGATCACCCGCGGGCAACGCCGAGTCTGGGTCCGTATCCAACGGTCCTGGCCCTGGGCGGTCGATCTCGCCCGCGCGTTCGCGCGGCTGTGCGCGTTGCCTGTTCCTGCTGGTTGATCTCCGAAGCCCGACACGACGAGCGGCGGGAGCTCCCGGCAGAACGCGCAGGCCGGCCCCTTCGCCATGCCCACCCATCGAACGAACCGGACCGGATCCGCCGCCAGCCGATCACGCGGTCAATCCGCAGCTCCGTGAATCACCAGGGTTAGCTTGAGTCGGGTCTCCGGTGCCGTGTGAAGGGATCGCCATGTCGATGTTCAGGTGGGAAGTGGTCGATCCGGGGCCGGGGGAGGCGGTCGCACCCCGCCAGCGGCTCCCCTGGGGGAAGACGGTCGGGCTGGGGATGCAGCACGTCGTCGCGATGTTCGGGGCGACCTTCGTGTTCCCCGTGGTGATGGGGCTGGACCCCAACCTCGCGATCCTGTTCTCGGGCCTGTGCACCGTCCTGTTCCTGGTCGTCTGCAAGAACATGGTGCCCAGCTACCTCGGCACCAGCGCCGCCTTCGTCGGCGGGGTCGCGGCGATCCGGGCGGCCGGCGGCGACTCCGCCGCCGTGACCGGGGCGATCATGGTCTCCGGCCTGGTGCTGCTCGCGATCGGTGTGTTCGTGCACCTCGCAGGCGCCCGGCTCGTGCACCGGGTGCTCCCGCCCGCGGTGACCGGTGCGGTCGTCATGCTGATCGGGTTCAACCTGGCCCCGGTCGTCGCATCGGTGTACTGGCCGGTGGACCAGTGGACCGCGCTGCTCACCGCGACGTTCCTGGTCTGCGCCGCCGTGCTGTTCCGCGGGTTCTGGGGACGGATCGCGGTGTTCCTCGCGCTCGTCTTCGGGTTCGTGCTCTCCTGGCTGCTCGACCTCCTGAGCGGCCCGATCACCTCCTGCGGCGGTGCGGACTGCACCCCGGAGCCGCACTCGCGCGTCTCCTTCGAGGGCCTGGCCGACGCCGCCTGGTTCGGACTGCCCAGCGGGACCCTGGACGACGGCGTCCCGGCCGTGCACGCGCCCAGCTTCTCGCTGATGTTCGTGCTCCTGGTGCTCCCCGGCGTCATCGCGCTGGTCGCCGAGAACCTGGGGCACGTCAAGGCTGTCGCCGAGATGACCGGCGACGACCTCGACCCCTACCTGGGCCGGGCGCTGGGCGCCGACGGCGCCGCCACCGCGCTGGCCAGCCTGTTCGGCGGGTCCCCGACGACGACCTACGCCGAGAACATCGGCGTCATGGGTGCGACCAGGGTGTACTCCACCGCGGCCTACTACGTCGCGGCCGCCGTGGCGATCCTGCTCGGCCTGTGCCCCAAGTTCGGCGTGCTGGTCGGGGCGATCCCCGGCGGCGTGCTCGGCGGGATCACGCTCGTGCTCTACGGGATGATCGCGCTGGTCGGCGCCAAGATCTGGGTGGAGAACGGGGTCGACTTCGGCGAGCCCCGTAACCTCGTCGGCCTCGCGGCGGGCATGGTCGCCGGCATCGGCGGCGTCGCGCTGGACCTGGGCAACGGGTTCGAGCTGGGCGGCATCGCGCTCGGCACCATCCTGGTGATCGTCTACTTCCACGCCGTCGCGCTGCGCGACCGCCGGTCCGGGACGACCGGTCCGTCCGGGACGCCCGCCGGGACGATGGCGACCAGGGTCGACGACGGGGAGGCGAAGGACAGCCCGTGAAGCCCGCACCCTTCGACTACGTCCGCCCGACGGACCTGGCCGGGGCCGTCGCCGCGCTCGCGGCGCCGGACTCGAAGGTGCTGGCCGGTGGACAGAGTCTCGTGCCGCTGCTGTCCATGCGGCTGGCCGCACCGTCCCTGGTCGTCGACATCAACGGGGTACCCGGCCTGGACACGATCACCGAGGTCGGAGGGGGTGTCCGGGTCGGCGCGCTGGCCCGGCACACCGCGGTCCTGGAGTCACCGCTGCTCGCCAGGGTCCAGCCGCTGGTGCCGGCCGCGCTGGCCCACGTCGCGCACCCCACGATCCGCAACCGCGGCACGACCGTCGGGTCCCTCGTGCACGCCGACGCCGCCGCCGAGATGCCGGTGGTGCTGCGGCTGCTGGAGGGGTCGCTCGACGTCGAGGGGCCCGCCGGGCGGCGCACGATCGGAGCGCGTGAGCTGTTCGTCGGCCCGCTGGAGTCGGCGGTCGGCCCGGACGAGATCGCCGTCTCGGCGTTCTTCCCCGCCCTGCCGGCGGGCGCGGGCGTCGCCTTCGACGAGGTCGCCCGCCGGCACGGCGACTACGCCCTGGTCGGCGCGGGGGCGGTCGTCGACGGCGACCGGATCCGGGTCGGCTACCTGTCGGTGAGCGACGTCCCGGTGGTCGTCGACCTGACCGGTGTCGCCCCGGCCGACCGGGCCGACGCCGCCCTCGAGCACCTGGACGCGGCCACCGACATCCACTCCACGGCGGCCTACCGGCGACAGCTGGTCCGGGTCCTGACCGACCGGGTGGTGGCCGTGGCGACCCGGAACGCGACCGCGCAGGGAGGCGGGCGATGAGCGAGACGCTCCACGACATCCGGCTGACGGTGAACGACGTCGTCCACGACCTGCGGGTCCCGGCACGGCGGCTGCTGTCCGACGCGCTGCGCCACGACCTCGGCCTGACCGGCACCCACGTCGGCTGCGAGCACGGGGTCTGCGGGGCCTGCACGATCCTGCTCGACGGCGAGCCGGCACGGGCCTGTCTGATGCTCGCCGTCGCCGCGCAGTCCTGGGCGATCACCACCGTCGAGGGGCTGACTGAGCCCGACGGGTCGCTGTCCCCGGTCCAGCAGGCCTTCGCCGAGTGCCACGGTCTGCAGTGCGGCTTCTGTACCCCCGGCTTCCTGACGACGATCACCGCCGGGCTGCGCCGCGACCCCTGCCCCACCCGCGAGCGGGCCCGCGACATGATCGGCGGGAACCTCTGCCGCTGCACCGGCTACCAGAACATCGTCACGGCGGTCGAGCGGGCCGCCGAGATCGGGGCCGCCCGGTGACCACCAAGCTCATGGGCCAGCGCGTCCAGCGGGTCGAGGACCAGCGCTTCCTGCGCGGCGGCGGCCGCTACCTCGACGACGTCGACCCCGGACCCGGCGTGCTGCACGCCGCGGTGCTGCGCTCCCCGCACGCACACGCCCGCATCCGCGATATCGACGTGTCCGGTGTCCTCGACGTGCCGGGCGTGCACGCGGTCTACACCCACGACGACCTGACCGGCCCGATGGCGGAGCCGCTGCCCGTGCTCATCCCGCACCCCGCGCTGACCCACAGCCGCACCCAGTTCGCGCTGGCCGGCGACGAGGTCAACCACGTCGGGGAGGCGGTCGCGTTCGTCGTCGCCGAGGACCGCTACCTGGCCGAGGACGCCGTCGACCGGATCGTCGTCGACTACGAGGTGCTGCCCGCCGTCGTCGGGATCGCGGCGGCACGCGCGGCCGAGCGGCTCGTGCACGACGACGTGCCCGGCAACGTCGGCGCCCGGCTGGAGCAGGCCGTCGGTGACGCCCCCGCCGCCATCGCCGCGGCGCCACACCGCCTGGAGCTGGACCTGGAGATCGAGCGCAGCGCGTGCATGCCGCTGGAGGGCCGCGGCACCGTCGCCCGCTGGGACCCCGCCCTCGGCCGGCTTGTCCTGTGGACCTCCACCCAGAGCTCCACCGGGGTCCGCGCCGCCGTGGCGGCACGGCTGGGCCTCGACATCGGGCGGGTCGACGTGATCACCCCGGACGTCGGCGGCGGCTTCGGTGTCAAGATCGTCCACCCGTGGCCGGAGGAACTGCTGGTCCCGATGGCCGCCCGCGCCCTGGGCCGGCCGGTGAAGTTCGTGGAGGACCGGCGCGAGCACTTCGTCTCCTCCGCCCACGAGCGCGGCCAGGTCCAGCACGTCGAGGTCGGCTTCGACGACGACGGCAGGCTGCTCGGTCTCGACGTCGAGTTCTGGCACGACCACGGCGCCTACACCCCGTACGGCCTGATCGTCCCGATCATCACCTCGACCCAGCTGCTCGGCCCGTACAAGCCGGGCGCCTACCGGGTCGCCTTCTCCTCGCTCTACACCAACACCGTGATCGTGACGCCGTACCGCGGCGCCGGGCGCCCCCAGGGCTGCTTCGCCATGGAACGCACGATGGACGCGATCGCGGGCTACCTGGGCCGTGACCGCGCCGAGGTCCGCGCGGTGAACTTCATCCAGCCGCACGAGTTCCCCTACGACCACGGCCTGATCTTCCAGGACGGCAGGCCGCTGGAGTACGACTCCGGCGACTACCCGGCCCTGCTGGAGAAGCTGCGCACGCTGATCGACTGGGACGGGTTCGCGGCCTTCCGCCGCGCGTGCGCCGAGCAGGGCCTGACCGTCGGGATCGGGCTGGCCTGCTACGTCGAGGGCACCGGCGTCGGCCCCTACGAGGGTGCGCACGTGCACGTCGCGACGACCGGCCGGGTCACGGTCGCGACCGGGCTCACCACCCAGGGCCAGAGCCACGAGACCGCGTTCGCCCAGATCGTCGCCGACGAGCTGGGGGTGCGGTTCTCCGACGTCGAGGTCGTCACCGGCGACACCCGGCGGATGCCCTACGCGGTCGGCACGTTCGCCTCCCGGGCCGCGGTCATGTCCGGCTCGGCGGTCCTCAAGGCCGCCCGGCGGACGAAGGAGAAGGCCCTGCGGCTGGCCGCCGACGCGCTCGAGGTCGACGTCGCGGACCTGGAGATCGTCGACGGCGTGGTGGGAGTGCGGGGCACCGAGCGGTCGATCCCGCTGGGCACGTTGTCGGTGCTGTCCAACCCGCTGCGCTACGCCTTCGACGAGGCATCGAAGGCCGCCACCCAGTTCTCGGTCGGGGACACCGACGCGTTGCCGGTGCCCGACGGGGAACAGCCGGGTCTGGAGGGCACCGACTTCCACAGCACTCCTCGGGCGACCTACGCCTCCGGGATGCACGCCGCGATCGTCGAGACCGACCCGGACACCGCCGAGATCCGGATCCTGCGCTACGCTGTCGTCCACGACTGCGGTCACCTGATCAACCCGATGGTCGTCGAGGGACAGATCCACGGCGGCGTCGCCCAGGGCGTCGGCGGCGCGCTGTACGAGCGGATGGCCTACGACGAGTCCGGCCAGCTGCTCAACGCGTCCTTCATGGACTTCCTGATGCCGTACGTGTCCGAGGTCCCCGACGGGATCGAGATCGACCACCTGGAGACGCCCTCGCCGCTCAACCCCCTCGGCATCAAGGGGGCGGGCGAGGCGGGCGTCATCCCGGTCTCGGCGGTGATCGCCGCCGCGGTCTCCGATGCCGAGGGCTTCCCGGTCACCGCGATGCCGATCTCTCCGTCGGACCTGTTCAGCCTGCGTGAGGAGCACCGCTCGTGAAGATCAGTGGCAGCAACGTCGTCGAGCACCCGGTCGAGCGGGTCTGGGAGGCGCTGCTCGACCCCCGGGTGCTGGTCGCGACCATTCCCGGCTGCGAACGGCTGGAGCCGACCGGCGAGAACGCCTACGCGATGACGGTGACCGCCGGGGTCGCCGCGATCAGGGGCACCTACACCGGCAGCTGCGCGCTGTCGAAGCTGGAACCGCACGAGTCGCTGGTCATGACCCTGAACGGGGCGGGCGGGCCGGGCACGGTCGACGCCGTCGTCGACGTCACCTTCGACGACCTCGGCTCGGGCGGCACCCGGATCGGCTACACTGCCGACGCGACGGTCGGCGGCATGGTCGGCGGCGTCGGCCAGCGGATGCTCGCCAGCGTGTCCACCCGGATGGCGGACCGGTTCTTCGACGCCGTCGGCGCGGCGATCGGCGCGGGTGGTGCGGCCGCCGTGCCCGCTGTGCCCGCCGTCCCCGGGCCGGCCGTAGCGGTGGCGGAGCCGGCTCCGCTCGTCGGCGCCCCGGCCTACGCCGAGCCGATGACCGGCGCGGAGGTGTTCACGTCCGCGCCCGCCGCCGGGGGCCCGGGCAGCGGTGAGCTCACCCGCGGCATCGGGATCGGCGCGGCGGTCGCGCTGCTGGGCGTGCTGGTCGGCGCCGTGGTCGGGCGTCGCCGGTGAGCGCCGACATCACGGTCGCGACCCCGGCCCGCGAACAGGCCGCCGCGGTCCGGGCCAAGGAGATCTCCGCCCGCGAGCTGCTCGACCTGCACCTGGAGCGGATCGCGCTGCGCAACCCGCGGCTCAACGCGATCGTCTCCCTCGACGAGGAACGCGCCCGGGCCGGGGCCGAGGCCGCCGACCGCGCACTGGCCGCCGGGGCGGAGCCCGGTCCGCTGCACGGGCTGCCGTTCGCGTTCAAGGACACCCACGCCGTCGCCGGCTGGCGGACCACGTACGGCTCCCCGCTGTTCGCCGAGCACGTCCCGGACACCGACGATCTGCTGGTGGAGCGGGTGCGGGCGGCCGGTGCGGTGACGATCGGCAAGACCAACGTCCCCGAGTTCGCGGCCGGCTCGCACACGTTCAACCGGGTGTTCGGCACCACGCTCAACCCGCACGACCCGACCCGGTCCGCCGGCGGGTCCTCGGGCGGGGCGGCGTGTGCGCTGGCGACCGGGATGGTGCCGCTGGCGGAGGGCTCGGACATGGGCGGTTCGCTGCGCAACCCGGCGTCGTTCTGCGGGGTCGTCGGACTGCGGCCGTCCTGGGGGCGGGTGCCGGAGTGGCCGTCGGCGAACATGTGGGAGCCCACCTCGACCGGTGGGCCGATGGCCCGCACCGTCGACGACCTGGCGCTGCTGCTGTCGGTGCTGGCCGGGCCGGACCCGCGGGCGCCGCATGCGCTCGGCGACCCCGGCGCGGCCTTCGGGGCACCGGTCGTCCCGGCGTCGCTCGCCGGGCTGCGGGTGGGGTTGTCCGCCGACCTGGACGGGGCGTTCGCCGTCGACCGGATCGTCCGGGCGGTCGTCGAGGCGGCCGGGGTGGCACTGGCCGGGGCGGGCGCGGCGGTGACCGGCTCGATCCCGGACCTCACGGGTGCCGACGAGTGCTTCCGCACCCTGCGTGCGTGGCACTTCCAGGCCCGGTTCGGTCTGCAGCTGGCCGTGCACCCGACGGAGTTCAAGTCCTCGCTGGCCGCGAACATCCGGGCGGGGGAGTCGCTGACCGGCGCGGACGTCGCCGTCGCGTTCCAGCGGCGCACCACGCTGGCGCACCGGATGCGGGAGTACTTCGCCGACCACGACGTGCTGGTGCTGCCGGTGTCGCAGGTCCCGCCGTTCCCGGCCGACCGGGAGTTCCCGGACACCGTCGACGGGATGCCGATGGACTCCTACCTGGACTGGATGCGTTCGGCGTACCTGATCACTGTGACCGGCTGCCCGGCCGTCTCGGTGCCGTTCGGGACCACTCCCGACGGGCTCCCGGTGGGCGTCCAGATCGTGGCCCGCCACGGCGCCGACCGGTACCTCCTGGAGGTCGCGGCCGCGGTCGAGGCACTGGCGAAGAGTGCCACTCGAACGGTGTTGTGACGGCAGAAGTCGCCATGTCCCACCGCTCGGTCGGTGAGTTCAATCGACATCACCGACCCCAGGCAGGAAGGACCCCGATGACCCGGCGCATCCGGATCGGCATCGACACCGGTGGCACGTTCACCGACGTCGTCGCCTTCGACGAACGGTCGGGCGAGCTCGTCACGACCAAGACGCCCTCCACCCCGGCCAACCCGGCCGACGGTTTCCTCACCGGCATCGACAAGGTCCTGGAGCTGCTGGGGGCGGCCCAGAGGAGCGCAGGCGGAACGAGCATGCGCACCGCCGCCGACATCGAGGCCGTCAGCCACGGCACGACCGTCGCCACCAACCTCCTGCTCGAGGGGAAGGTCGGCCGGCTCGGTTTCGTGACCACCGCCGGCTACGAGGCCATGCTGGAGATCGCCCGCCAGTCGGTGCCGGACGGCTACGGCAACTCCTACTTCTGGGTCAAGCCGAACCGGATCGTGCCCCGCGACCTGGTCCGCGGGGTGGAGGGCCGGCTCGACTTCACCGGCGCCGAGGTCCGCCCGTTCGACGAGGCCGGGGCCCGCGCGACCGCCCGCTGGTTCCGCGACCACGGCGTCGACACCCTGGGCGTCTGCTTCCTCCACGCCTACGCCGACCCCACCCACGAGCAGCGGATGCGGGAGGTCCTCGCCGAGGAGCACCCGGCCGCCGTCGTGTCGCTGTCCAGCGAGGTCCTGCGCGAGTACCGCGAGTTCGAGCGGGCCACGACGGTCCTCGTCGACGCCGCGGTGAAGCCGCGGCTGTCGGCCTACGTCGCCAACATCACCGAGCGGCTCACCGAGTACGACGGCCGCGCGATCCCGTTCTACGTCATGAAGTCCAACGGCGGCGTCCTGTCCGCCGACGAGGTCGTCCACCAGCCGATCACGACCGTCCTGTCCGGGCCCGCCGCCGGGGCGCTCGGCGCCGCGCTGATCGCGCAGGAGGCCGGCTACGACAGGGTCCTCACCTCCGACGGCGGCGGCACCTCCACCGACGTCAGCGTCGTCATCGGGGGCGAGCCGACGCTCACCACCGAGGGCACGGTCGGGCGGTTCCCGTCCAAGATCCCGATGATCGACGTCGTGACCGTCGGCGCCGGCGGTGGCTCGATCGCCTGGATCTCGCCGGAGGGCACCCTCAAGGTCGGCCCGCACTCGGCCGGCGCCGACCCCGGTCCGCTCTGCTATGGCAGGGGCGGCACCGAGGTGACCGTCACCGACGCGCACGTCGTCCTCGGCCGCATCCCCCCGCACCTGCTCGGCGGGGAGATCCCGCTCGACGTCGACGCCGCCCGCGCCGGCATCGAGCGCCTCGCCAAGGAGCTCGACCTGACCCCGGAGGCCTGCGCCGCCGGCGTCCTGGAGATCTCCGCCTGGAACCAGGCCAACGCGTTGCGCCAGGTCACCGTCAAGCGCGGCCTCGACGTCCGCGACTTCGCCCTCACCACCTTCGGCGGGTCCGGCTCCCTGCTGCTGTGCCGGCTCGTCGACGTGCTCGGCGTCCCGACCGTCCTGGTCCCGCCGAACCCCGGCAACGTGTCCGCGTTCGGCCTGCTCACCGTGGACGTGAAGAACGACTACGTGCAGACCCACGTCGCGCTGGCCGACGGGCTCGACCCGGCCGAGGTCTCCCGCGTCGTCGACGACCTCACCGCGCAGGCCGCCGCCGCGCTGGACCGGGAGGGGTTCCCGGACGCGCAGCACGCCTTCGTCCGCACCGCCGACCTGCGCTACTTCGGGCAGGCTTTCGAGGTGCGCGTCCCGGTGCCGGACGGACCCGTCACCCCGGACACCCTGGCCGCGGTCGCCGACGCCTTCCACGCCGCGCACCGGGCCCTCTACGGCTACGACTTCGCGGGCGACCCCGGCCAGCAGGTCGAGTGGGTCAACCTCCGTGTCTCGGGCATCGGCCCGATCCGCCGCCCGGAGATCGCCACCCACGACCTCGTCGCCGACCCGGTCGTCGCCGCGGCGGGCCGGCGCCCGGTCTGCTTCGACGCCGCGCAGGGCTACCTCGACACCCCGGTGTACCGGCGGACCGACCTCGTCCCCGGCGCGGTCGTCGACGGCCCGGCCGTCGTCGAGGAGTTCGGCTCCACCGTCCCGCTGCACCCGGGCTTCACCGCCCGCGTCGACAGCCGCCTGAACATCATCGTGACCCGGAGGGCCGCCCAGTGACCCCAGTGACCCCAGCGACCCCAGCGACCCCAGTGACCCCAGCGACGACGGCGGCGACCGACCGCCCGGCCGACACCGGCTCGCGTCGCGCCCCCACGGCGTTCCCCTTCGGCCCGCTCACCGACGACGCCGGCGCGAGCGCCGACCCGGTCCTCGTCGAGATCGTGCAGGGCTCGCTGACCAGTGTGGAGTCCGAGGTCGAGACCGCCATCGCCCGCACCAGCCGCAGCCCGATGATCCGCGACGCGCACGACTTCCGGGCCGGCATCCACGACCGGAGGCTGCGCAAGCTCACCGGCCGCTCCTACTCCGCGCTCGTGCACCCGATCGCCCGGGAGTTCCCGCTGGACCAGATGCGCGAGGGCGACGTCTTCTTCCACAACGACGTCTACCGCTCCGAGGGCGGCATCGGGCACCTGCCCGACCTGTGCGTCACCGTCCCGGTGTTCGCGGGTCCCGCCGAGGACCGGCGGGTGGTCGCGTTCGTGCAGGCCTTCGGCCACCACGACGACATCGGCGGGGCGGTCCCCGGCTCGATGCCCTCGAACGCCACGAGCGTGTTCGAGGAGGGACTGATGGTCCCGCCGATCCGGCTGTGGGACGCGGGCGTCCCGAACCGGGCCGCCCTGGCGATCATGACGCGCAACTCCCGGATGCCCGACTCGCTCGCCGCCGACCTCGACGCCGAGTGCTCGGCCTGCCTGATGGGTGCCCGTCGCCTCGGTGAGCTCTTCGACCGCTACGGCATCGACACCGTCGAGTCCTGCTTCGACGCGATCATCTCCCGCACCACCGAGACCTACCGCCGGGAGATCCTCGGCCGGATCCCGGTGGGGACCTGGACCTGGGAGGACTACGCCGAGCACGACGGCGTCGACGAGCCCCGCCTGCACGCCCAGCGGATCACGCTCACCCGCACCGGCCCTGACGACCCCGACGGCGAGCGGCTGATCCTGGACTTCGCCGGTACCTCCCCGCAGGCCAAGGGGCCGATCAACCACTGCGGCGACTACTCCGACGGCGTCTTCCTCAAGAAGTGGCTCGCGCCGATCCTGCGCAACCTCGCCGACTCCCCGGAGCGGATGGCCGAGCTCGACGTCAACGAGGGGGTCGTCCCGCTCATCGAGATGCGGTTCCCGCCGCCCGGGACGCTGCTGACACCGGTGTTCCCGGCGCCGACCAATGCGCGCACCTTCGTCATCCTGCGGCTGCTCGGGGTGCTCGCCGGTGTCGTCGCCAAGGCCGTCGACGGCCGGATGCCGGCCGACCAGGAGACGATCCGCTACACAGGCGTCTACGGCGAGGACCTCGAGGGCCGCCCCTACCTCATGCGCGAGGTGCTGGGCGGTGGCTCCGGCGGCCGCTACTACGCCGACGGCGAGGACACCATCCACGTCGTCCCCGACTCGCGGAACCTGCCCACCGAGTTCACCGAGGCCCGCTTCCCGTTCCGGGTCGAGTCGCTGTCGCTGGCCACCGACTCCGGCGGCGCCGGGGAGTTCCGCGGTGGCCTCGGCTACGAGAAGCACGTCCGGATGCATCAAGGATGCGCACTTCATGTCGATCGCGGACCGGTCGATCCTGGCCTGCTGGGGGGGCGGCGGCGGGAAGGCGGGGCGGCCGTTCGAGGTCGTGATCGACCCGGGCGGGCCGCACGAGCGGGTGGTCGACGCGCTGGCCGACGCCGAGCCGGTCCGGGCCGGTGAGGTGATCCGGATCCGCACCACCGGGGGCGGCGGCTGGGGCGACCCGCTGCGCCGCGACCCGGCGGCCGTCGCGCGGGACGTGCTGTGGCGCAAGGTGTCCGCCGCGGCGGCGCTGGCCGACTACGGCGTCGTCCTGACCGGGGACCTCGACGACGGCACCCTCGGCTTCGACGCGGGCGCCACCACGGCCGAGCGCGCGTGCCGCGCCGTGTGGTCCCGCGACGACGACCCGTTCTTCGACCGCGGCCCCGGCTACGCGACCCTGGCCGGCGGGGCCGCGCACGCCGACGTCGACCGGCTCTGAGGTCGCCGTGCGGGTCGTGATCTGCGGGGGCCACGGCAAGACCGGGCGGGCGGTGGCGGCCGCGCTGCGCGCGCGGGGCGCCACCGCCGTCCCGCTGGGGCGCGCGGACGACGTCGCCGCAGCCGCGGTCGGCGCCGACGCCGCCTACCTGATCGCCCCGAACCTGCACCCGGACGAGCCGGCGCTGGTCGCGGGCTGGCTCGACGAGCTGCGTGCCGCGGGCGTCGGCCGGGTCGGCTACCACTCGGTGGCCGCGCCGTACGCCCCGGACATGCCCCACCACCTGGGCAAGGCCAGGGCCGAGGACGTCGTCCGCCGGTCCGGGCTGCGCTGGACGGTCCTGCAGCCCGGCGCCTACCTGCAGAACCTGGACCTGACCGGGCCGCTCCGGGTGCCCTACGACGTGCACGCCGTCTTCGGGTTCGCCGACCTCGCCGAGGTCGGGGCGGCCGCCGCGACCGTCCTGACCGACCCCGGCCACGAGGGTGCCACCTACGAGCTCGCGACGCGCACCGCGACCGTCGCCGAGCTGGCGGCGGAGGCGGGCACGACCGCCGAGCGGGTCCCCGGGCCGTCCGGCCTCGGCCAGGTCTTCGACGCGATGTTCGCCTACTACGACCGGTACGGCCTGCCCGTGGGCACCCGCCCGCTCGCCCATCTCCTCGGGAAGGAGCACCCATGATCGTCGGTGACCCCTGCCGGCGAGCAGGCCCGGTCGCCGGTGGCACGGCGAGCGGCACGGCGGCGACCCCGCTCCCGGGGGTGTCGTCGTGAGGGTCCTGCTGGCACTGGGCGGGAACGCGATGACCGCCGCCGACGGCAGCGCGCGGCCGGAGGACCAGATCGCCGCGGCGCGGGTCGCCGCCGGGGCGGTGGCCGGACTGCTGGCCCGCGACCACGACGTCGTCATCACCCACGGCAACGGCCCGCAGGTCGGGAACCTGCTGGTCAAGAACGAGCTGGCGGCCGCCGTCGTCCCCCCTGTCGGGCTGGACTGGTGCGGCGCGCAGACCCAGGGGACGCTCGGCTTCGTCCTCACCACGGCGCTCGACGCGGCGCTGGCGGCGGCCGGGGTCGACCGGCGCACCGCCGCCGTGGTGACCCGCACCCGGGTCGCGGCCGACGACCCGGGCCTGCTCCGGCCCTCGAAGCCGGTCGGGCGCCACCTCCCGGCCGCCGAGGCCGCCGTCCTGGTCGCACACGGCCAGACCTGGCAGGACCGTGGCGAGGGGGGATGGCGCCGGATGGTCGCCTCGCCCGAGCCGCTCGAGATCGTCGACGGCCCGGCGATCCGGGCCCTGGTCGACGCCGGGTTCGTCGTCGTCGGCAACGGCGGCGGCGGGATCCCGGTCGTGCGGCTGCCCGGCGGCGAGCTGGGCGGCGTCGAGGCCGTCATCGACAAGGACCTCGGTGCTGCGCTGTTCGCCCGCACGGTCGGCGCGGACGTGCTCGTCATCGGCACCGACGTACCGCACGCCGTGCTGCACTTCGGGACCCCGGCCGCCGAGCCGGTCGGCACGATCGGGGTCGAGACGCTGCGCGCCCACGCCGCCGACGGGCACTTCGCCGGCGGCTCGATGGGCCCCAAGGTCGACGCGGCCTGCCGCTTCGTCGAGGGCGGCGGCACCCGCGCCGTCATCACCGACCTCACCCACATCACCGAGGCCGTCACCGGCGACGCCGGAACCGTCGTCGTCCCGTCCTGAGACCGCTGGAGAAGGAGAGTCCGTCATGCCCGACGCCATCGAGGTGCGCAAGGTCCCGATCCACTCCGTGGCCGACGCGAGCGAGCTCGCGTCGCTGATCGACGACGGGGTCCTGCACGCCGACCGGGTCGTCGCGATCATCGGCAAGACCGAGGGGAACGGCGGGGTCAACGACTACACCCGCATCATCGCCGACCGTGCCTTCCGCGAGGTGCTGGTCGAGAAGGGCGCCCCGGCCGCGCAGGTCCGGGAGGTCCCGATCGTCTGGTCCGGCGGCACCGACGGCGTGATCAGCCCGCACGCGACGATCTTCGCGACCGTTCCGCCGGAGGACGTCGTGCCCTCCGACGAGCCCCGCCTGACCGTCGGCTTCGCGATGAGCGAGCAGCTGGCACCGGAGGACATCGGCCGCACGCCGATGATCACCAAGGTGGCCGACGCGGTACAGGCCGCGATGAAGAAGGCCGGCATCACCGACCCCGCCGACGTGCACTACGTCCAGACCAAGACCCCGCTGCTGACCATCCACACCATCCGTGACGCCAAGTCCCGCGGGAAGACCGTGTGGACCGAGCACACCCACGAGTCGATGGACCTGTCCAACGGCTGCACCGCGCTCGGCGTCGCCGTGGCGCTCGGCGAGATCGAGATGCCGACCGACGCCGACGTCATGCACGACCGCGGGCTCTACTCGGCGGTGGCGTCCTGCTCGTCGGGCGTCGAGCTGGACCGGGCCCAGGTCGTCGTGGTCGGGAACGCGACCGGGGTCGGCGGCCGCTACCGGATCGGGCACTCGGTGATGACCGACGCGCTCGACGCCGACGGCATCTGGAAGGCGATCCGCGACGCGGGCCTGGACCTGCCGGAGCGGCCGCACACCTCGGACCTGGACGGTCGCCTGGTCAACGTCTTCCTCAAGTGCGAGGCGTCGCAGGACGGCACCGTCCGCGGCCGGCGCAACGCGATGCTCGACGACTCCGACGTGCACTGGCACCGCCAGATCAAGGCCTGCGTCGGCGGGGTCACCGCCGCCGTCACCGGCGACCCCGCGGTGTTCGTGTCCGTGTCCGCGGCACACCAGGGCCCCGAAGGAGGCGGGCCGGTCGCCGCCATCGTCGACCTGGGGTGAGCGCGCCCCGGACCGCTGCTCGCCGGAGCGCGCGGTCCCGCCCGGCACTGGCCGCCACGGTGGCGGTGCCGGGCGCGGCGAGCCGGATGCGCCAGGCCCCGCACCGGCAGCGTTGGTAGCTCACGACGCCGTCGGAGGTGCGGTGCCGGGACGTGGTGCGCCATTCGTGGTCCAGGGGTGTGCTCACGACGACCACGCTGCTGTAATGGTTCAGTGCATATCAACCCTTACGGTCAGGATCCGGTCCTGCTCGCGGCCGACCTGGTGAACGTGCCGCCGTCGTCGACCGGGGAGCTGGTGGAGCGTTGCCTCGCCGCCGGGGTGTCCCGCGACTGGGAGCCGGTCGGGTCCGACCTGCCCGCCGTGCGGGACTTCCTGCGCCGGTGGGAGGAGGTCGTCGACGCCGGACCCGGCGCGGAGCGTGCACGGCTGCTCAACGCCCTGCTCGCCGAGTCGACCGGGCCGCCGCGGCTCACCGACCACGACGGGCACTGGCACCTGCACCACCGCGACGACGGCCTGGGTCTGGCCGGGGTGCTGCGTGCCCTGCTCGCGACCGGCACCGCCACCCATCTGGCGACCCGGGGGATGGACCGGCTCGGCCGGTGCGCCGCGCAGGGCTGCAGCCGCGTCTACGCCGACGTCTCCCGCAACGGCAGGCAGCGCTACTGCAGCGCACGCTGCGGCAACACCGACGCGGTCCGTCGGCACCGCCGTCGTACGACGGTCGGGTGAGGGGCGGCTCATACCCGAGCGCCAGTCCGTGGGCGAGCCCGTGTGGTCTGGGTCATCGGTGACCGTCCAGATCCTGAAAACGGGCGGTGCTCGCCGGTACTGTTCCGTTCCGACCAGCGCCGCCGATGCGTCACCTGCGCATCACGGCGGTCGAAGTGTGCACCCGACGGCTCCCACGCGGAGTCAGGATTGGAGGTCGGCGTGGCCCTCGTCGTGCAGAAGTACGGCGGTTCGTCGGTCGAGAACGCGGAGCGCATCAAGAAGGTCGCCGAGCGCATCGTCCGCACCCGCAAGGAGGGCCACGATGTCGTCGTCGTCGTGTCCGCCATGGGTGACACCACCGACGAGCTGACCGATCTCGCCGAGCAGATCTCCCCGAAGCCGCCGCTGCGGGAGATGGACATGCTGCTCACCGCGGGGGAGCGCATCTCGAACGCGCTTGTCGCGATGGCGATCCACTCCCTCGGCGCCGAGGCCCGGTCGTTCACCGGCTCGCAGGCGGGGATGCTCACCACGTCCAAGCACGGTGACGCCCGCATCACCGAGGTGAACCCGTGGCGCCTGCGCGAGGCCCTCGACGAGGGGCACATCGTGCTCGTCGCCGGCTTCCAGGGCATGAGCGCGGACTCCCGCGACATCACCACGCTGGGCCGCGGCGGGTCGGACACCACCGCCGTCGCGCTGGCCGCCGCGCTGAACGCCGACGTCTGCGAGATCTACTCCGACGTCGACGGCGTCTACACCGCCGACCCGCGGATCGTCTCGAAGGCCAGCCTGCTCGAGGCGGTCACCTACGAGGAGATGCTCGAGCTGGCCGCGTCCGGCGCGAAGGTGCTGCACCTGCGCGCCGTCGAGTACGCCCGCCGCTACGGCGTCCCGCTGCGGGTGCGCAGTTCCTACAACGACAAGCCGGGCACCCTGGTCTCCGGCTCGATCGAGGAGATCCCGTTGGAGAATCCGATCATCACCGGCGTCGCCCACGACCGGTCCGAGGGCAAGATCACCGTCACCGGCGTGCCGGACACCCCCGGGATGGCGGCGAAGATCTTCCGCACGGTCGCCGACGCGGAGATCAACATCGACATGGTGCTGCAGAACATCTCCAACGTGTCGGACAAGAAGACCGACATCACCTTCTCGCTGCCCCGCACCGACGGTGACACCGCCGTCGCGGCGCTGGAGCGCGCTAAGGCCGAGATCGGGTTCGCCGAGCTGATCTACGACAACGACATCGGCAAGGTCTCCCTGGTCGGCGCCGGCATGCGCAACCACCCCGGCGTCACCGCCAAGTTCTGTGAGGCGCTGTCGGACGCCGGGATCAACATCGAGACCATGAACACCTCGGAGATCCGGATCTCGGTGATCTGCCGCTCCGACCAGCTCGACGACGCGGTGCAGGCGCTGCACGTGGCGTTCGAGCTCGGCGCCGAGGACGACGCGGTGGTCGCCGCCGGAACGGGCCGGTGAGCGGGATGGCCATGGACAAGCCCGTGCTGGCGCTCGTCGGCGCGACCGGTGCCGTCGGCACCACCATGATCGAGATCATCGACGCGCGCGAGTCGGTGCCGTGGGGCGAGATCCGGCTGATCGCGTCCGCGCGCAGCGCCGGCAAGGTGCTGACGGTCCGCGGCCAGGACATCACCGTCCTGGAGCTCGCGCCCGAGGTCTTCGACGGCGTCGACATCGCGATGTTCGACGTGCCGGACGAGGTCTCCGCCGAGTGGGCGCCGATCGCCGCCTCCCGCGGCGCGATCGCCGTCGACAACTCCGGTGCGTTCCGGATGGACCCCGAGGTCCCGCTCGTGGTGCCCGAGGTCAACCCGGAGAAGGTGACCGAGCGCCCCAAGGGCATCATCGCCAACCCGAACTGCACGACGCTGTCGATGATGGCGGCGATGGGTGCGCTGCACCGCGAGTTCGGTCTCGAGGCGCTGGTGGTGTCGTCGTACCAGGCGGCGTCGGGCGCCGGTCAGCCCGGCATCGACCAGCTGCAGGCCGAGATCTCCGCGCTGGCGGGCAAGGACGCCGGCAAGGTCTCCGGCGACGTCGCCGCGGTGCTCACCGAGGCCGGCGTCCCGGTCGGGGACGGCTCGCCGTTCCCCGCCCCGCTGGCGCTCAACGTCGTGCCGTGGGCGGGCTCGCTCAAGGAGGACGGCTGGTCGTCGGAGGAGCTGAAGGTCCGCAACGAGTCCCGCAAGATCCTCGGGATCCCGGAGCTCAAGGTCTCCGCGACCTGCGTGCGCGTCCCGGTCGTCACCACGCACGCGCTGGCGATCCACGCGACCTTCTCCTCGGAGGTCTCGGTGGACGCGGCCCGCAAGGTGCTCGGCGCGCAGCCGACCATCGTGGTGAAGGACGACCCGGCCGCCGGTGAGTGGCCGACCCCGGCCGACGCCGTCGGCGGGGACCCGACCGTGGTCGGCCGGATCCGGCAGTCGCTGGACTTCCCGAACACCCTGGAGCTGTTCGTGTGCGGGGACAACCTGCGCAAGGGCGCCGCGCTGAACACCTACGAGGTGGCGGAGACGGTCGCCGCGGCCGGCTGACCCCTCCTCCACGACGACCCTCGACGACGGCCGCCGTCCCGGACATCCGGGGCGGCGGCCGTCGGTCGTGGAGGGTCTACGGCAGGCGCAGCGTCGAGACGATCGCGCGGTGGTCGGTGCCCGGCACCAGGTGCGTCGAGAAGGACTCCGCGCTGATCCCGCCGGTGTAGACGATGTGGTCGATCTGCGGCCCCAGCCACGCCGGTGCCCAGGTCGGCCAGGTCCCGGCCAGCCCGTTGCCGGTCTGCGACCCGGCGTCGCCGCAGCCCCTGATGGCGTCGCGGAACACCGAGTGGTCGAGGCTGGCGTTGAAGTCCCCGGCCACGATCGCCGGGCTCGTCCCGGAGCACCACTTGGCGACGGTCTCCAGGTCCGAGCGCCACTGCCCGACCGAGCGCGGCACCGGGGCGACGGAGTGGAACGCGACGAAGCGCAGGTCCCCCAGGCCGCCGCCGGTGATCTCGATGTAGTCGAAGCGGACGTCCTTGCCGACCCGGGTGCGGACGTCGCCGAGCCGGTCCGACCAGGCGACGGTGTTGCCGGTGACATCGCGGTCCCAGCGGTCGACGCTCGACGCGGTCAGGTAGCCCAGCGGCTCCAGCAGCGGGGCGATCTCGCTCTCGTAGCGCCCGCCCGCCTCCGGGATCGAGACGACGTCGGGGTTCTGCTCGGCGACGAGCGCGGCGAGGGACCGTGCGTCGGCGTTGCCCTCGTAGACGTTGAGCGCCAGCACCTTCAGCGGGGTCCCGCCGGCGGGGGCGGGGCTCGCCACGGTGCGGGGGAGCACCATCGCGGCGCCGACCAGCGCCACCAGCGCGAGGACGACCGGCACCGGCCAGAACCGGCGGGCGGCCAGAGTGATCAACAGGCCGACCACGACCAGCACACCGAGCGCAGCGACCATCAGCGGCCGGAACGCGATGACCTGCGCGAACGGCGAGTGGGCGTCGAGGCCGACGAGGTCGGGCAGCGTCGCGAGCGCGGCCGCGGCGCCGAGGAGCAGCGCGAACCCCCAGCGCACCCGACCTCCCCGGCGACGGGGCCGCCCACTCGGGATGGGCTGGGTCTCGGAGTCGGGGCGGGGCGGTGCGCTCACTCGGTCCAGTCTGCCCGAGTGGCACACCCGTCCGCCGCGCCCGGGCAGTGCGCTGCGCCGATCGTCTGTGGACGCTCTCAGTGTCCGACTTGCGCAACCGCTCGTCGACCATTCGGCGGCAGCGGGATCACCGAGATGCAGCCCAGCGGGCCTGGAAGATCCACAATTCCCGCTGAGGTGCATCTCGGTGACGCCGACGGCCGTGCGGCCCGGCCGGTCAGGCCCGGGCGCGCAGCAGCGGCGCCGCCACCGCGGCGGCGACGACCGCGACCGACCCGCACACCAGCATCGCCGTGCCGGGGGACGCGGTGTCGACCAGCAGCCCCGCGAGCGGGGTCGCGATCGCGATCCCGAGCGTCGTCGCGGAGCCCTGCAGCCCGGTGACCAGGCCGCGCACCCGGTCCGGGGCGAGATCGCCGATCGCGGCACTGCCCGCGGCGAGCGTCGGCGCGGTCGCCAGGCCCGCCGGAATCAGCAGGAACAGCAGGCTCCACCACGACCAGGCCAGCGCCGCCGGGAGCGTCGCCAGACCGAGGGCGGCGAGCAGCAGCGGCAGGGGCAGACTGCGGCGGGCACTGCCGTAGAGGAACCCGCCCACCAGCGACGCCAGGCACCACACCACGTTGACCAGCGCGATCGCCCACGCCTGCCCGGCGGAGGTGAGGGCGGCGATGAACGCGAATTCGGTGCCCATGATCGCGATCACCGCGGCGGTCACCGTCAGCAGCGCGCCGACCAGCGGCCGTGTCAGCCAGCTGCGCAGCGGTGGGCGGGGGCCGGAGCGGGCGGCCTCGTCGCCGTCGGCGCGGACCGGAGGGTCGAGCCGCCACAGCGCGATCCCGGCCAGGACGAACCCGGCGCCGATCACGCGCATCGTCGCCGCCGAGCCCAGCCACACCGTCAGCAGCGACCCGACGGCGGGCCCGGCCAAGTAGGAGATCTCGACGGTCATCGAGTCCAGCGCGAACGCGGGGCGTCGCCGTCCGGGCGGGACGGCGGCCGCGATGACCTGCCGGACCAGGGAGAACACCGGGAGGGTCAGGACACCGGCGACGAAGGCCGCGCCGAGCAGACCGGCGTAGCCGAGCAACGGCGCGACCGACCAGAACAGCAGGCCCGCGGTCATCGTGAGGGCCAGGACCGGGCGCAGACCGTAGCGGTCGACCACCGTCCCGAGCAGTGGGGCGCCGATCGCCATCCCGGTCGGGACCGCGGCGGCGACGAGACCGGCGGCGCCGAAGCCGTGGCCCAGGGTGGTGACGGTGTGCAGGGTCAGGGTGACGCCGACGGCCGTCGCGGGGATGCGGGCGGCCATGCCGATCGCGGTGATCGCGCCGACCCCGGGCAGGCGCAGCACGTCGGCGAACGCGCCGAGGCCGGTACGCGGTGCGGTGGCGGCGGTGTCGTGCACGACCCCATCCTGACCCGCGCCCCGGCGTCGTCGCGAACCGGTTCCGGGTTTCGACCTGGGCCGCACGGGAAGTCAGTGAGCCTTTTTCAACCTGACCAGCGAGCTTCTGCGTCAGGAGATCGCGAAGGTTGCAGCGCAACTGCTCTGACCACAGCTGCACAGGTCACCGGCTCGCTAGCTCGGCGTCTGCACCCACACAACCAGGCCCCTGAGCTGCCGGAACGGCAGGTTGAAAAAGGCTCAGTGGGTACCGAACACCGCCGACCGCGACGCGGCCGCGCAGCCGCGGGAGCGTCTCGGTCGCACCGGCGGGCCATCCGCCCGCCCCACCCACCACGCGTACGAGGAGGCTCGGCCGTGACTACGTCGCACCAGCCCAAGCCCACCACCACGGACTCCGGCAGCCCGGTCGCCAGCGACGAGCACTCGCTGACCATCGGCCCCGACGGCCCGCTCCTGCTCAACGACCACTACCTCATCGAGCAGATGGCGAACTTCAACCGGGAGCGCATCCCGGAGCGTCAGCCCCACGCCAAGGGCGGCGGAGCCTTCGCGAAGTTCGAGACCACCGAGGACGTCTCGCAGTACACCAAGGCCGCGTTCCTGCAGCCCGGCGTCGAGTCCCGGGGGATCATCCGGTTCTCCACCGTCGCGGGTGAGCGCGGCAGCCCCGACACCTGGCGTGACCCGCGCGGGTTCTCGCTCAAACTGTGGACCACCGAGGGCAACTGGGACATGGTCGGCAACAACACGCCGGTCTTCTTCGTCCGCGACCCGATGAAGTTCCAGCACTTCATCCGCAGCCAGAAGCGGCGCGTGGCGAACAACCTGCGCGACCACGACATGCAGTGGGACTTCTGGACGCTGTCGCCGGAGTCGGCGCACCAGGTCACCTGGCTGATGGGCGACCGGGGCATCCCGAAGTCCTGGCGGCAGATGAACGGCTACTCCAGCCACACCTACAGTTGGATCAACGACGCCGGCGAGATGGTCTGGGTGAAGTACCACTTCAAGTCCGACCAGGGCGTGGAGTGCCTCACCCAGGACGAGGCCGACACCCTCGCGGGCTCGGACCCCGACTACCACCAGGCCGACCTCTACAACGAGATCGAGGCGGGCAACCACCCGTCGTGGACGCTGTACGTGCAGGTCATGCCGTTCGCCGACGCGAAGACCTACCGCTACAACCCGTTCGACCTGACCAAGGTGTGGCCGCACAGCGACTACCCGCTGATCAAGGTCGGGAAGCTGACGCTGGACCAGAACGTCGAGGACTACCACGCCGAGATCGAGCAGGCCGCGTTCGAGCCGAACAACCTGGTGCCGGGAACCGGACTGTCGCCGGACAAGATGCTGCTCGCCCGCGGGTTCTCCTACGCCGACGCCCACCGCGCCCGCCTCGGGGTCAACTACAAGCAGATCCCGGTCAACGCGCCGCGCAGCGAGGTGAACAACTACCAGAAGGACGGCGCGATGCGGATCACGAACACCCGTGACCCGATCTACGCGCCGAACTCCTACGGCGGCCCGGCGGCCGACCCGAAGCGGGTCTCCGAGGCCCTCTGGTACGCCGACGGCGACATGGTCCGCAGCGCGTACACGCTGCGCGAGTCCGACGACGACTGGGGCCAGGCGGGGATCATGGTCCGCGAGGTCTTCGACGACGCCGCCCGCGAACGGTTCGTCGGCAACGTCGCCGGGCACCTGCTCGACGGCGTGACCGAGCCGGTCCTGCAGCGTGCCTTCGAGTACTGGCGCAACGTGGACAAGAACATCGGCGACCGGATCGAGCAGGCCGTCCGCAACGGCGGCTGACCGGTCCGCGCACCGACCGACGGCCCCGGGGACATTCCCGGGGCCGTCGTGCGTCCTAGGCTCGGGCCGTGGAGATCTGGCACAACCCGCGCTGCTCGAAGAGCCGCGCCGCCCTCGCGTTGCTGACCGAGCACGGTGCCGAGCCGACGGTGCGCCGCTACCTCGACGACCCGCCGACCCGCGCCGAGCTCGAACGGGCGCTGGCCGCGCTGGGCACCGAGGACCCGTTCGCGATCACCCGCACCGGCGAGCCGGCGTTCCGCGAACAGGGTCTCGCCGGGGCCGACCGGGACACCCTGCTCGACGCGCTGGCCGCCGAGCCGAAGCTGATCGAGCGGCCCGTGGTGATCGACGGCGACCGGGCCGTCGTGGGCAGGCCGCCGGAGAACGTGCTGGGCCTGCTCGGCGACGCGCCCCGGTGAGTCAGCCCAGGGCGCGGCGCACGAAGTCGACCTCGGTCGCGATCAGGTCCAGCTGGTCGGACACCACCAGCGAGCCGTGCCCGGCGTCGAACCGGCTGACCTCGTAGGGCACGTCCCCGCGCGCGGCCAGCGCGTCCAGGTAGTTGTCGATCTGGCGGATCGGGCAGCGCGGGTCGTTCTCCCCGGCCAGCACCAGGACCGGCACCCGGACCTCGTCGACGTAGGTCAGCGGCGAGGCCTCCCGGTAGAGGTCGGGCAGCTCGTCGGGGGAGCCGCCGAACAACGCCCGGTCGAACGCACGCAGCTGCTCCATCTCGTCGGCGTAGGCGGCGACGTAGTCGGCCACCGGCACCCCGGCGACGGCCGCGGCCCACCGCTGCGGCTGGGTGCCCGCCGCGAGCAGCGACAGGTACCCGCCCCAGGACCAGCCGTCGACGACGCAGCGGGCCGGGTCGACGGTGCCGTCGGCGACCAGCGCGTCCTGCACCGCGGCGACGTCGGCCAGCTCGGTCAGCCCGGGGCGGCCCTCGATCGCGTCGCGCCACGCCGAGCCGTAGCCGGTGGAGCCGCGGTAGTTGACCTCGACGACGGTGAACCCCGCCTCGACCCAGGTGGCCCGACCGGCGTCGAAACGGTCCTCGTCGGCGGCGTGCGGGCCGCCGTGCAGCACGAACACCGCGGGCGCCGGGCCGTCGTCGGTGCGCGGCGCCTCGGCGACGAGGCTGTGCACGGCGCCGCCGGGGCCCTCGGTCCACACGTCGCGCACGGCGACCGAGCCGGGCGGGCGCTCCCCGTGCGGGGCGATCAGGACGTCGTCGGTGCCGTCCGGGCGCAGCGCCCGGATCTGCGACGGGGTGGCCGCCGACGACGCCGAGTACTCCACGGTGCCGTCGTCGCGGACCTCGGCGGACCCGACGCAGCCGGGCGCGGTCGGAAGCTCGGTCAGCTCGCCGGAGTCCAGGGCGTAGCGGAACAGCCGGGTCCTGGCGGCGTGGGTGTGCGCGACGAGCAGTGCCGAGGCGTCCGGGACGAAGCCGCCGACGAGCTCGCCGGGCAGGTCGACCGCGAGCTCGGTGACCTCGCCGGTGGTCGGGTCCCAGACGAGCAGCTCGTCGCGGCCGCGGCGTTCGTGGCCGACGAGCAGCCGCTGGTCGCCCGCGACCGGGGAGAACTCCAGCGCTGCGAGACCGCGGCCGGGTCCGTCGTGCAGGTCGGCGACGGTCTCGCCGGTGGCGACGTCGAGCACCCGCAGCGACGGGTGCCGGGAGTCGCCGTGCTCGGAGTGTGAGATCGCGAGCAGCGTCTCGTCCTCGGACAGCGCGCCGACGCCCGCGTCCTCGGTGTGCCGGTAGACCTCACGGGCGTCCACCCCGGAGCCGCGCTCGTGCACCGACAGGACGGTGCCGTCGTCGGTGGACACGCCGATCGCGGTGATCCGGCGGCCGATCTCCAGACCGGCCGGGTAACCGTCGCCGGCACCGGGGACGGCGGGGACGGTGTCCGCCCCCGCACCGGCGGTCCACGGCTGGGCGACCCAGTGGCCGAACTCGTCGCCGTCGGTGTCGGCGAACCACCAGACCTGTGCGCCGTCCGGGGGGAGTACCGCGGAGGTGGTGCCGTTGCGCCGGTCGGTGACCCGGCGGTGCTCGCCGGTGTCGCGGTCCCAGGCGTGGATCTCGAAGGTGCCGGACGCGTTGGACACGTAGACCGAACGCGACGGTGCGTCGCGGGCCCAGCCGGGCCGGGACATGCGCGCCGCGGTGAACCGGGACCGCCAGCGCTGCTCGCGCTCGTCGTCGAAGAGCGTCGGGGGAACGGGGGCGATCGGGTGCTGGCTCACGACCCGATCGTGCCGAATGCCACGAACGGGTGCACCGGGCGGGGTCGGCGGCCGCGCATCCGGCAGCATGGAGGCATGCGGAGACCGGCCCGGCTGCTGCTCGCCGGGATGCTCGTGCTCTCCCTGGCCGCCGCGGGCTGCGGTGCCGTCGGACCGACGACGGGCACCGTCGCGGCCGGGCCGACCGTCACCGCGTCCGCCGACTCCCACGGCCTGACCCCGGTCCGCTTCGACCACTGGGAGGCACGGCCGGTGACCGCGGTCCCGACCGTGCGGGTGAGACGGGGTACGACGGTGGTGCTCACCGTCGGCAGCGACGTCGCGCGGCGGGTGCTGGTCCCGGAGCAGGGCCGCGCCGTCGACGTCAGCGCCGGGGGCACCGTCACCCTGCGCTTCCTCGCGCTGGGGACGTTCACCGTGCGGGTGGCCGAGCCCGGTGCTGTCCGTGGCGGGACGATCATCGGCCGGGTCGAGCCCTGGCACTGACCGCCGGGGGATCAGGCGAAGGCATCGGCCCGGTCCGCGATGGCGCGCAGCCCCTCGGCGATGTCCACACCGGACGGCGCGGTGTCGGGGTCGACCATCCACTGGACCATGAGCCCGGTGAGCAGCGCCTGGTAGACGGAGCCGAGCACGTGCACGCGGCGGTCCGCGGCGGCCGGGTCGTCGGGCAGCGTGTGGAAGGTGAGGGCCAGGCCCTCGCGGATCTCCCGCTGGGCCTCGGCGAGCTTCGCGCGCAGCTCGGGCAGCCGCTCGGCATGGGCGAGCGCCTCGACGTGGGTGGCCCACAGACGTCGCTGGGTGGAGAACAGGCCGACCACCCGGCTCCAGGTCTCCTCGACCCGTCGCTGCGGGTCGGTGGGCCCGCCCGCGGGCTCGGCGAGCGCCCGGTCGAGCTCCTCGCCCCAGGCCGTCGTCGCCCGCAGCAGGGCCTCGGTGAGCAGGGCGTCCTTGGAGCCGAAGTGGTACCCGATGGAGGCCAGGTTCGTCCCGGACGCGGCCACCACGTCCCGTGCGGTCGTGCGGCCGAACCCCTTCTCATAGAGGCACTGCGCGGCCCCGTCCAGAAGCTCCTCGCGGTGTCCCATGATCGCGGAACCTATCGGGTCGTCACGGACGTCCGTACACCGGCCGTTCACCCGGTCTGCCACCCTCGTGCAACGCTTGCGTGACGCCCGTCACGGCAGGTAAGGACTGTCGTGACGGCGTCCTCGACGGAGTGGGCGCCGGAGCGACGAGGAGTCACCGTGAGCAGACTGCGATTCGGCACCTTCCTGGCCCCGTTCCACCAGCCCGGGCAGAACCCCACACTCGCGTTGCAGCGCGATCTCGAGCTGGTGGAGCACCTCGACCGGCTCGGCTACGACGAGGCCTGGATCGGGGAGCACCACTCCGCGGGTTCGGAGATCATCGCGTCCCCCGAGATCTTCATCGCGGCCGCCGCGGAGCGGACCCGGCACATCCGGCTGGGCACCGGCGTCACCTCGATCGCCTACCACAACCCGTTGTGGGTGGCCGACCGCATGGTGCTGCTCGACCACCTCACCCGCGGGCGGGCGATGCTCGGCTGCGGCCCCGGCTCGCTGCCGACCGACTCGGCCATGATCGGCCTGAACCCCACCGACACGCGCGAGCTGCTCGAGGTGAACCTCGACATCATCATGCGGCTGCTGCGCGGGGAGACCGTCACCGCCCGGACCCGCACCCACACCCTCGTCGACGCCCAGCTGCAGCTGGCGCCCTACTCCGACCCGTGCTTCGACATCACGGTCGCCGCGGTGGCCTCGCCGACCGGGCCGCGGATGGCCGGACAGCACGGGGTCGGGCTGCTGTCGATCGGTGCCACCCTCACCCAGGACGGCTTCGACGCGCTCGCCCACCACTGGGGCGTCGTCGAGGAGCGCGCCGCCCACCACGGGCAGCCGACACCGGACCGCAGCAAGTGGCGCCTGGTCGGGCTGATGCACGTCGCCGAGACCCGGGAGCAGGCCTACCGCGAGGTCGAGTACGGCATCGAGCACTGGTTCCGGTACTTCCAGAAGGTCGCGGCGTTCCCGCAGATGGCGGTGGCGGGCGGTGACGTCAAGGAGATGATCGACTTCATCAACGACGCCGGGATCGGCGCGATCGGCACCGTCGAGGACGCGAAGGCCCAGGTGCGCAAGCTCGTCGACCAGTCGGGAGGGTTCGGCGCGTTCCTGCTGCTCGGCCACGAGTGGGCCGACCCGACCGCGACGAAGCGCTCCTACGAGCTGATCGCCCAGCACGTCATGCCCGAGTTCCAGGGACAGGCCGCGGGCACCCTGGCCGCGAAGGACCGGGCCAGCTCCACGCGGGAGGAGCACGCACAGAGCCAGCTCGATGCCGTCGACACCATGACCAAGCGCTACGAGCAGGAGCGGTCGGGCGGCTGAGCGGTACCGGCGCGGAGGCTACCGGCCGCCGCGCCGGGCACGTCCGGCCCCGGCGCCCCACAGCGTGAGCAGCACCGCACCGGTGGGGGCGGAGAACACGAGGAACCACCAGGGGCTCAGCTCGGTGAGCAGGGCCAGCACGCTGGTCCCGGCGGCAGCCGCGGCGGTCAGGCAGAGCCAGATGATCGACAGGACTTTCATCGCGACGCCGCCGGGCGTCGCGGAGAACACCGTGCCGTCGCGCCGGGCGGCCGCCGAGGCCGCCGGCAGGTCCCGGGTCACCCGGCCCAGGTCGCCCCGGGTGCGCATCCGCCAGACCTCGGTGACGCGCTCATCGTACTCGGCGAGGTCGAGGTAGCCCTCGGCGTGGGCCGCGCGCAACCGGTCGGCGACCGCCTGTCGGTCGGCGTCGGAGATCCGCACGTCCTCGGGTTTCAGCGCCTCGCTCATCTCCTCGATGATGCCTGCGCCGGCCCGGTTCGTGCCAGGTCGTCCGGGTGCCTCGCCCGCAGGCGACGCCGTCGCCGTCGCGGTCACGCTTGCTGCCGTACCCGTGGTCGCCGCGGTGCGGGCGTGGCCCGACGACCCGGCGGGGGTCCTGCGCGGTGACCGTGCCCGCGGCGACACCGGGCAGCGGCCGGGAGTGCCTGCTCCGGTGCGGTGGCGCCCCGACGATGCCGCTGGTGGCCGCGAGCAGGCAGAGCACACCGCCCGCCACGCCCGGCCAGAACCGGCCGCCGCCGGGGTGTTCGTCCGCCGCACGACGGGGATGGCGCCCGGGACGGCCAGGAGTCAGGGAGCGAGCACCAGCTTCCCGACCGCGGAGCGTTCGGCGTAGGCGCGGGTCGCGACGGCGGCGTCGGCCAGCGGCAGCGCCCGCGGCGGCGCCGGGTGCAGCTCGCCGGCGGCGATCCGGCGCAGCACGTCCTCCGCCAGGTCGCGCGAGGCCACCGGGTCGGTACGCGACCAGTCGCCCCAGTCCACCCCGACGACGGTCCGGTTGCGCAGCAGCACGACGTTCGCCGGCAGCCGCGGGATGCCGCCGGAGGTGAAGCCCAGCACGCAGAACCGGCCACCCGTGCCGAGGGCCCGCAGCGCGGCCTCCGCGGCGTCCCCGCCGACCGGGTCGATCACGACGTCCGCTCCCCCGCCGGTGTGCTCGCGGACGGTGTCCTTGAGGCCGTCGTAGCCGACTGCGGCCTCGGCGCCTGCGGCGAGCGCGGCCGCTCGCTTGTCCGGTGTGGACGCGACGGCGAGCACCCGCGCCCCGGCCGCGCGGGAGTGGTCGATCGCGGCCCGGCCGATCCCGCCGCTCGCGCCGAGCACGACGACCCACTCGCCGGGGCGGACCGCGACCCGCTCCCGCAGTGCGAAGGCGATCGTCCCGTGGCTCTCCATCGAGCTCGCCGCGACAGCCGGGTCTACTCCGTCCGGCACCGGCACGAGGAGGTCCTCCGGGACCACGACGTGGCTGGCGAACCCACCGAAGGACATCAGCAGTGCGGCGACCCGCCGCCCGTCCGCGGTCGTCCCGGCGACGGCCGTGCCCGGGGTGAACGGGAGCGGTGGGCGCAGCTGGTAGCCGCCGCGGGCGATCAGGCCGTCGACGAAGCTGACCGCTGTCGCCTCGACCGAGACGAGCACCTCGCCCGGTCCCGGCTCCGGGGTCGGCTCCTCCACCAGCTCGAACCGCTCCGGATCGGCGAACTCCCTGCAGACCACCCGTCGCACCACGCCTCCTCGCCTCGTCCAGCGCGTCCGCGGGCGAGCCTCGCACGCGGGTGCCCGAAGTCGGCCGCCGGTGTGGCCGTGGTCATGGCCGGACGGGGCCGGCCTCGCGCAGCACGTCCCGCACGCTGCGCGGGTCGTGCCCGGTGATCCGTCGCACCGCGTCGCTGGTGGCCGCCTGGGCGCCGTCGGCGATGAGCCCGTCGAGCCCGGCGAGCACGGCCGCGTAGTCGGCGGGCATGCCGTCCGCGACGAGCCGGTCGGCCATCGCGGGCACGTCCACCCGGCGGTGCCGGGCCGCCCGGCCGGTGACCTCGGTCCAGATCGAGCACACGTCGTCGTAGGACAGCGCCTCCGGGCCGGTGACGACCACGTCGTGCTCCGGTGGTGCCGGGTCGAGCAGCAGCGCGGTGGCGACGGCGGCGATGTCCGCGGCGTCGACGAACGGGACCCGTCCGTCCCCGGTGGCGGTGACGACCTCGCCGGCGCGCAGCCCGCGGGCGGCGAGGTGCTCACCGACCAGGTTCTGGGCGAACCACGACGGCCGCAGCACGCACGGCTCCGGGGCCGTGTCCCGGACGACCTGCTGCACGACACCGGGGCCGGGCGTGCCGCGCCCGACCGCCGAGGAACTCAGCAGTACCACCCGGCGCAGCCCCCGCCGGACGGCCCGCTCCAGGACGGGCGCGACCACGGGAGCGGGGTCGGGTGTGGCGACCGGCGGGAGCAGGTACATCCGCTCGACGCCGTCGAACGCCGCGTCGTGGGTCGCCGGGTCCAGCCAGTCGAACCCCGGGGAGGTGGACCGAGCGGCCCGCCGGACGCCGGCCCCCGCGGCGTCCAGGAGTTCGGCGACCCGCCGGCCGGTCGTACCGGTGGCCCCGGTGACCAACACGGTCATCGCGCGGCCTCCACCAGTCCCGTGCGGCCGAGTACCTGCTGGGCCTCCAGCGGGCTCCAGTGGTCGCGGTAGCCGGTGATCCCGTCCGGGCCGACGGTCACGACCGCGACGTAGCGCAGGGTGTAGTCCGTCCCGGTCGCCACGACCGTGCCGCGCACCGCGAACTCGACGACGAGGGTGTCCGGGTCGCCGGTGGTGTGCCGTACCTCGTCGGTGACGGCGGCGGGCAGCAGCAGCTCGTTGTACCCGGCCACGTAGGCGGCGACGGCGTCCCGGCCGGCGAGCGCCCGCGGCGAGCCCGGGGCCACGAACGGGAAGGTCATCGTGCCGTCGGGGGCCCAGAGCGCGGCGAAGCCCGCCATGTCGTGGGCCAGGACGCGGTCCAGGACCGCGTCCACGGCGGCGTGGGCGCGCCGTCGTCGTGCGTCGTCGTCCATTGGGAGGTCTCCGTTACGGCGATACGGTTCCGTCCCGACGACTATGGACGAGACAGGTCCGTCCCGTCCAGTCGCTATGCTGCGACCGTGCCCAGCCCGCGCCGTGCCCCGTCCGGAGCCGCCGTCCTCCGGCCCGAGCTGACCGAGGCGGTCGTCGACGCCGTGCTGGCCGAGCTCGCCGAGGTCGGCCACGGCCGGCTGTCGATGCAGCGGGTGGCGGCGCGTGCCGGGGTCGGCAAGAGCGCGCTGTACCGGCGCTGGCCCGGCAAGGACGAGATGGTCATGGACGTCGTCGGCCGGTTCGGGGTCCCGCCCGAGCCGTCCCCGGACACCGGCACGCTGGTCGGTGACCTGCGTGCCCTCGTCGTCGGGATGCGGGACTGGCTCGACCACCCCCGGCTGGCGCCGATCGTGCCGGACCTGCTTGCGGAGTCCCGGCGGTCGCCGGGCCTGGCAGAGGCGTTCCGGTCCCGGCTCGCCGGGCCGCGCCGGGCCCGGTCGCGGGAGGTGCTCGACCGGGCCGTCGCGCGGGGGGATATCGCGCCGGAGCAGGCCCGCGGGGTGGAGGCGGAGCTCGTCGTCGACCTGCTCGGCAGCGTGCCGTTCTGGCGGCTGGCGGTGCACGGCGGGCCGATCGACGAGGACGGCGCGACCGCCCTCGCCGAGCTCGTCGCGCGCGGGATGACCGCGCCGCGCTGAGCCGGCCGGGGGGCGCATGATCCACTGTTGTCCGGGGTCCGGTCCTCCTCCGGCCGGGCCCGCCGGGGAGGAGCATGGTCGGCGTGTCGTCCGAGCACGGGGAGCCCGGGGCCGCGGGCGACCCCCGGTCCGACGGCCGCAGCACGCGCTGGGAGACGCACCGCGCGCGCCGTCGTGAGCAGGTGGTCGACGCGGCGCTCGTCGTGCTGGGCCGTGACGGGCAGGACTTCGGCCTCGACCAGGTGGCCCACGAGGCGGGTGTCACCAAGCCGGTGATCTACCGGCACTTCGGCGACCGGGCGGCGCTGCTCGACGCGATGGCGGCCCGGGCGACCGACCGGCTCATGGAGCGGCTGATGCCCGTCCTGTACCGGGAGAACGCGGCGCGAACGCGGATCCACGACTCGGTCGACGCGGTGCTGGGCTTCCTCGAGGACTCGCCGGGCGTCGACCTGCTGTTCCGCCGGCGGCTGCCCGGCCAGCGGGGCGAGGTCGTCGACGCGGGCCGAGAGTTCATCGCCTCCGCCCTGGCCGGGGTGCTCGGCTCGTCGGCCGCGGCGCTGGGCATCGAGGAGTCCGAGCTGGTCGGGGTGTGGTCGCGGTCCCTGGTGGGCTCGGTGCAGGCGACCGCGGAGTGGTGGCTGCGCGGCCGCGAGACGGGGACCGCCCCGGCCCGCGAGGTCGTGGCCGAGCACCTGACGGTCCTCATCTGGGCCCAGATCGCTGGTCTGGCCCGGCGCAGAGGGGTCACCCTGAGTGGTGAATCGCCACTCCCCGTCGATACCGTCCCGAAATAGGCGTTACTCCATGTATAGGGTACCGTCCCGACCCGGTCGCCCGGCCGGTCCCTGACACGGCGGCGGCCGCCGGATGTATCTGCGCACGGGCCCCGTCCACCGGGGAACGCCGGGCGCGCAGTCGTGCGGAGGGGGAACCATGCCCGAGGGGACGAACGGCGGGGGAGGTCCGGGACCGGTGCCGGTCCCGTCCGGCGAGCTGGCGCCGGGTGGGCCGCGGGCGAAGGCCCAGGGCTGCCTGTGCTCGGTGCTGGCGAACGCGGCCTACCGGTCGGGGGCGCAGGCCCTCCCCTGCATCGATCCGCGCTGCCCGATGCACGCGCCCCCGTCCGAGGACTGATCCCGCCACGGTGGGGCGCCGCCTGCGCCCCACTCGTCCGGGCAGGGCGGGGACGCACCTCGGGGGATGTGCGTTCCCGTCCTGCCACCTCCCCTCCCCAGGAGGCGACCGTGTTCGACCTGGAGCGTGTCACCGCCGAGCTGCGCCGCGAGCTCGGCGCGGTCCGCGAGGGGCGTGCCGCCGCCCGGCACGCCGGTCTCGTCGCCCAGCTGCGGCTGGCGGGTGAGGTCGGCGTCCGCGACGGCACCACGACGATCCGCGCCGAGTTCGACGCCCCGGCCCCCGCCCTGCGCCTGGGCGCGGAGCTGAACGCACTCCACGGCCGTGGCGGGCTGCGCTCCGAGGTCGTGACCGGCGGCGCCGGGACCCTGCGCTACCAGGTGCGGGTGACGGCGCCGGGCGCCGACCTCGCCCGGGCGACGGGCCTGGTCGACCGGACCGGGCGGCCGGTGCTCGGGCTGCCGCCGGCCGTCGTCGCGGCGGGGCCCGTCGTCGCGGCCGGGGTCTGGCGCGGGGCGCTGATCGCCCGCGGACGGGTCGTCCGGCCGGCCGGGCGTGTCCGGCTGGTGGTCACCTGCCCCGGGCCGGCCGTCGTGCTGGCCCTGGTCGGGGTGGCCCGCGGGTTGGGGGTCCTGGCCGAGCCGCAGGAGACCGTGACCGAGCACCGGGTGGTGGTGCGCGACCCGGAGAGCGTCGAGTCCCTGCTGCGCAGCGTCGGAGCGCCGGGCGTGGCCGAGGTGCTGGGCCGGTTCCCGGTCGTGCCGCGGGCCGCGACGCCTGCGGACGGGTCGTTGCAGACGGTCAACGCCCGCCGCGCCGCGACGGCCGCCGCCGCGACGACGGAGCGTGTCCGGGCCGCGCTGCGGGTGCTCGGCGACGACGTCGTGCCCCACCTGCGCGAGACCGCCCTGCTGCGGCTGGAGCACCCGTCGCTGTCGCTGGCCGAGCTCGGCCGTCTCGCCGACCCGCCGCTGACCAAGGATACCGTCGCCGGACGGCTGCGCCGACTGGTCCGGCTCGCCGGCGTCGCCGGGCCCGACGAGGACTGACCGGGTCGCCACGATCCGCCCGCCGGGTGCACCCGGGGTACGGTGTGGACTCAAGCATTCGCCGCCTAAATTCGTCGAAATCGGGAGGTTGCCTTTCCATGCCTCGGTCCGACTCAGTCGCCAAGAATCCGGAAAAGGGATACGTCGCTCTTCTCGGGTGGAGTCTCAATGCGGTGGAGGCGATCGACCGCTTCGACCGCCGGTACGTCGTCGTGGCCCCGGACTGGGCGGAGAAGTATTGCAAGGAACACGAGATCCCGTACGTCCCGTGGAACTTCGAGCGGCTGAACGACCGTTCGATGGAGATCGCGGAGACCTTGCAGGGGATGGGCGTCGACGTCGCCATCCCGCTGTTCGAGGAAACCGTGGAATGGGCCGGCGCGATCAATTCGGTGCTGCTCGACAACCCGCGGCTGTTCGGGCAGGCGATGCTGCTTCGGGACAAGGCGCTGATGAAGCGTCGCGCGCAGCTCGGCGGGATCCGGGTGGGCATCTTCGAGGAGGCCCACGACCGTGACGACATCGTCCGCTTCCTCAAGCGCGTCAACCAGACCCTGCTGAAGCTCGACGGCGACCCGAACGACCCGATCCACATCAAGGCGTTCGACAAGGCGGGGTGCCTCGGGCACCGCGTGGTGCGCACCTACGAGGACATCGACAACATCCCGGACGAGGAGTTCCCGCTCCTGATGGAGTCCCACCTCGACGGGTGGGAGTTCGCCGTCGAGGCGTGGGTGCACAAGGGGAAGATCAAGTTCCTCAACATCTCCGAGTACGTCACCCTCGGCTACTCGGTGTTCGTGCCGGCGACCCCGGAGCTGGAGAAGTACCGGCCCGCGATCACCGCCCAGATCGAGAAGCTGATCAAGACCTTCGACATCGAGTTCGGCTTCGTCCACCCGGAGTACTTCGTCACCTCCGACGGCGAGATGTACTTCGGCGAGGTCGCGTACCGGCCGCCGGGCTTCAAGGTCTTCGAGCTGCTCGAGCGCTCCTACGGCTTCAACGCCTACCAGGGCCTCGTGCTGGCGTTCGACCCGAAGACCACCGAGGAGGAGATCGACGCCTTCTTCCCGAAGGAGGTCGAGGGTGCCTCCGGCGTGGCCGGCTGCTTCGGGGTCTACCCGCGCCGCCGCGTCGTCAGCAGCCTGCAGATCCCCGAGGAGACCGAGGACGACGACTACTACGAGTCGCACGACCTCACGTCGCCGGTCGAGGAGACGGTGACGAAGAGGACCGCGTTCGGCACACACTGGGGTCTGCTCTACTTCTTCGGGGACGACCCCTACCGGATGCGGGATCTGTTGAAGAAGCAGGAAGAACTCGACTTCTACGTCTGAGGGCGGGTACCCCGCCCACGGCCGTGGAGCCCGAACGAGGGAAGCCGTGTGAAACCGACCGTCGACGTCGCGAGTGGGACCTCCGTGCTGGACAGGCGCCTGGTCTCGCTCGACGACGCCACCCGCGACCTTGCCCGGACCCCGGACTTCGGCAAGACGACGAAGATCCGCAGGGTTCTGGAGCAGCTCCGTCGCGTGCTGTTGCAGGAGGGTGGCCCCGCCGCCGTGCAGGCCCGTGCCCGGCAGCTGGAGGAAGCCGGTGTGTTCGCCGGCACCGACTGGGCCCAACCCGACATCCTCGTCCCGGCGTTCGTCGGGGCGGGGCTGCACAGCGGCGTCGCCGACACGGTGGTGATGGAGGCGACCAGCGAGCTGCGGATGCTCGCGGTCGCCCTGGGGGAGTACGACCACCCCGCGATCTCGGCCGACGAGGCCCGCCAGTTCCTGTCCCAGGTGCTGGCGATGAACCTGGAGCTGCTGTTCACCCCGCCGACCGAGGCGGAGCGGGTCCACGAGGGCCGCACGGCCCAGATGATCCGCGATCTGTTCCGGCACATCGCCGAGGGCATCGGCTACGACAGCATCCTCGACAAGCTGGTCGCCGAGATCTGGCGGATCCTGCGCCAGCGTCCGATCCAGGTCGACCAGGTGACGTCGCTGATCACCCGGCTGTCGGTGTGGCGCGGCGACCCCAGCGTCGACCTGTCCTCCGGGCAGGGCCTCGATCGGCTGATCACCGCGCTGTTCGGGACCACCGAGGCGAGTCGCGAGGACCCGGGCATCGACGTCTTCCGCTCGCGTCTGGAGGCGATGGACACCGGCGGCCTGCAGTACGAGGCGGCCGGGTTCGCCCGGGCCATGCACGACACCGGGCTCGTGTCGCCGTACCACGCGGAGCTGCTGCAGTTCCTGCGGCACGAGAGCGACTACCTGCTCGCCGAGGCGCTCGGTCTGTCCGACACCGGCAAGAACTGCCTGCTGCGCTACCGCGACCTGGTCCACCGGCTGATCGAGGAGGCCGTCACCCCGCACACCGCGCAGTGCATCTACGGTCTGGCGCTGCTGCTCGACCGCGGGATCCTCTACGAACCGCCGGTCGTGCCCGGGCTGTGGCGCCAGATCGCGCTCGAGATCGGCCCGGCCGCCCGAGAACGCCTGGTCGCCGCATTCGGCGAGCAGCCCGAGCCCGAGGTACGGCTGCTGGCCGGCGTGCTGTCGATGCTGGGCCAGCCGCTCGGCGTCGGGCAGGGTGACAACCCCACCTGCCAGTCCGCGCGCGCCCTGTCGATGTGGGCCTACAACGACCCGGACTACCTGCTCCAGATGGTCGTCTGGGCGGCCCGCGACGACGAGATCGTCATGCACTTCGAGGGGCAGCGGATCTCGTCGCAGGAGATCGGGGCCGGGGTCGCGGAGAAGCTGCCGATCGACCTCGACCCGGTGTCGCTGGTCGTCGTCCCGCACCTGGACCGGATCTACGCCGAGATGGGCCGCCGCTGCGCGGACCGGCCCGGTGACCCGCACCGCTGGGTCAACCCGGAGTTCCACGGCTGGTGGGCGGCCCGTGGCTTCCACATCAACGTCGACGTCGGGACCGGCAACCTCATCGACCTCGACGAGTTCCTGCGCCAGTTCCACGCCGGGTACCACCCCGGGTACAACGGCGGTCAGCCGCTGATCCACCCGCAGCCCGCGGGGATCGCGGTCACCGACAGCGCCGCCCGCTACGTCGGCTGGCACGCGATCGCGATCCTGCGGGTCGCACCGGACCCGAACGACGTGATGCGGGTGTACTTCTACAACCCGAACAACGACAGCGGGCAGGACTGGGGCGACGGCGTCGTCGTCTCGACCGCGGGCAACGGGGAGCGGTTCGGCGAGGCGTCGCTGCCGTTCGACCAGTTCGCGTCGCGGCTCTACATCTTCCACGGCGACCCGCTGGAGCACGGGGAGCCCGAGCGGGTGCCCGCCGAGGACATCGCCACGATCGTCGGCTACATCGAACGCAGCTGGGGTGTCGACCGGCTCCCCGCCGGCGCGCTCCAGGCCTCCGACGGCCCGGCGGCCCCGACCGTCTGACCCGGGCCGTGGGGGAGGAACGCCGCCCGGACCCGCCGCCGCTTGCGCCGGGTCCCGCCGAGGAAGCTCCGCCTGCGCCCGGGGCCGTCGACGGGGTGCCGACGGTGCTCGGCGCGGCCGGAGCGGTGCTGCTGACCGGCGGTGCCTGGGCGGTGGTGCTCCGGCCCGGGTCGGCGCTCGCGCTCGGCGCCGCGGTGGCCGGGATGGGTCTGGTCGTCGTGGCGTGGTTGCTGCTGGTGCGCGCACCGGTGGTCCCCGCCCACGCGGTGCGTGCGCTGCTCGCGTGGGCCGCGCCGCTGCTCGTCGCGCCGCCGCTGTTCTCCCGCGACGTGTACAGCTACCTCGCCCAGGGGATGGTCGCGCTCGGCGGGGCCGACCCGCACCGGACCGGTCCGGCGGCCGGGCTGCCCGCCGGGTCGCCGGTCCTCGTGCGGGTCGACGGCTACTGGCGGGGGACTCCGTCGCCCTACGGGCCGGTGACCGACCTGTGGCAGAAGGCGGTCGCCGCGGTCGCCGGGGACGGGGTGGTCGTCGGGGTGGCGGCGTACCGGCTGCTCGCCGTCGTCGCGGTGGCGGGGATCGCGTGGGCCGTGGTGCGCCTGGCCCGCGTGCACGGGGTCCCGCCCGGGACGGCGCTGGCGTGGGGGGTCGCGAACCCGCTGGTGCTCTGGCACGTCGTCGGCGGGATGCACAACGACGGGCCGATGCTCGCGCTGCTGCTCCTGGGGCTCGCCGTCGGGCTGTGCGGGCAGCGGGCGTCGCTCGTCGCCGGCACCGCGCTCGTCGCGCTCGGGGCGCTGGTGAAGGTCCCCGCGGCGGCCGGGCTCGTGGTCCTGGCGGTCGCCGCGATCCGGTCCGCGTCCGGCCGTGCCCACCGGTGGGCCGCGGTCGCACTGGTCGCGGGGGTCTCCGTGGTGGTCGCGCTCGTGGTGTCGGCCGTCGAGGTCGGCGCGGGGAGCTGGCTCGCCGCGGTCTCCGCACCCGGGCAGCTGTTCAGCTGGATGGCGCCGACCAACTGGGCCGCGGCGCTCGCGGGCGTGCTCGGCGCGGACCCGGTCGCGGCGCTGACGGTGGCGCGGACCGTCGGGACGGTGCTCGCCGCGGTGCTCGCGGCCGGGGTGCTCGTGGCGCACGCCCGCGGCCGGACCACCGCGACGACGGCGCTCGGCCTGGTGCTCGGCGCCGTCGTCGTGCTCGGGCCGGTGCTGCATCCGTGGTACCTGCTGTGGGCCCTGACCCCGCTGGCCTGCGTGCCGCACCGCCCGCGGCCGCGGGCGGTGCTGACCGGGGTCGTGGCGGTGTCCGCGGTGCTGGTGCCGCCGCTCGCGGGGGACTTCTCCGGTCGGCCGGGGCAGCTCGTGGCCGCCTACGCGGGCGCGCTGCTCGTCGTCGGCGTGGTGGTGGCGGTGCTCGTCCGGACCCGCGCGCGGGCCCGCGCCGCGACCGGATCATGCTGACCCCGTGGTGAAGGCACTCGCGCCGCGGATCGCGGCGGTCGTCGTCGGCGGGGTGCTGCTGCACCTGGCGTTCCCGCCGCGCACCGTGTGGTGGACCGCGATCGTGGCGTTCGCGCTGCTCTGGTGGGCCCTGTCCGGGGTCCGGGTGCGCCGCGCCGCGTGGCTCGGTGCGGTGTTCGGGTTCGCGTTCTACCTGGCGCACCTGATGTGGATCCAGGACTTCCTGGGCCGCGACTACGGGCCGTTCCCGTGGGTCGGCCTGTCGCTGGTGATGGCGGGGTTCCCGGCGCTCGGCGGCGCACTCGTGGCCCTCGCCGCCCGGTTGCCCGCCGCACCGGTGTGGGGTGCGCTCGCGTTCGCCGCGCAGGAGTGGCTGCAGAGCAGGTTCCCGCTGAACGGTTTCCCCTGGGGCCGGGTCGCGTTCGGGCAGGTCGAGGGCCCGTTCCTGCCGCTGGCCGCGAGCGGTGGGGCCCCGCTGGTGTCGGTCGCGGTGGTCGCGGCCGGATTCTGCGTGGCGGCGTTCCTGCAGCGCCCCCGCCGGGTCGTCGGCCTCGTCCCGGTCGTGGCGATCGTGCTCGTGCTGCTCGCGGTGCCGACCCCGCCCGTCGACGCCCAGGACGGCAACCGGACCGTCGCGGTCGTGCAGGGCAACGCCCCCGACATCGGGCTCGGCCTGTTCTCGGCCGGTCGGACCCTGCGCGCGAACAGCCTCGCCGAGACCTCCGTGCTGGCCGACCGGGTCCGGTCCGGAGCGGTCGCGCGGCCGGACCTCGTCGTGTGGCCGGAGAGCTCGCTGTCGACCGACGGCGTCGACCCGGCGGTCGACCGGGCCGTCGACGCGCTCGGCGTTCCGTTCCTGATCGGCGCCAACTACGAGGCGGGTGCGACCGACACCGAGAACGCCGTGGTCGTCTGGAACCCGGGGACCGGGGCGGGGGAGCGCTACGCGAAGCAGGAGCTCGTGCCGTTCGGCGAGCGCATCCCGCTGCGGGCGGTCACGCAGTACCTGACCCCGTTCGTCGCGCTGGCCGACTTCACCCCGGGTACGGCGCCCGGGGTCCTGCCCGTCGCGGGCACCCGGGTGGCCACGGCGATCTGCTACGAGACCGCCTACGACCACGTGCTGCGCGACGGCGTCGCCGACGGCGGTTCGCTGCTGGTGATCCCGACCAACAACGCCTGGTACGGGCGGGGTGAGATGACGTGGCAGCACCTCGCGATGTCGCGGCTGCGGGCCGTCGAGCACGGCCGGGCCGCGGTCGTCGCGGCGCTGTCCGGGGCGAGCGCGGTGATCCGGCCGGACGGCTCCGTCGTCGCCCGGACCGGGCTCTACACCGCCGACACCCTGGTCGAGCAGGTGCCGCTGCGCACCGAGCTGACGTTCGCGACCCGCTGGGGCGCCTGGTTCGAGCACGGTCTGGCGCTCGCCGGGCTGCTCGCCGCCGCGGCCGGGTACCTGCTGCGCCGCCGGGAGCTCAGCCGGACGTCGACCGGCGCATGAACACCCGCGGGAACCCGCCGGACACCCCGGTGGTCTTCGCGGCGACCGTGAACCCGCCCGCCTCGAACAACGCGCGGGTGCCGACGTAGGCCATCGTCAGGTCGACCCGGGCTCCCCGGTCGTCCACCGGGTAGCCCTCGACGGCCGGTGCTCCCTGGTCGCGGGCGTACCCGACGGCACCGGCGAGCAGGGCGTGCTCGATGCCGCGGCCCCGGTGGCCGGCACGGACCCGGAAGCACCACACCGACCAGACCGGGAGATCGTCGACGCGCGGGATGGTGCGGGAGCGGGCGAACGGCAGCTCCGCGCGTGGGGCCACGGCGGCCCAGCCGACCGGTTCGCCGTCGTCGTGGGCGACGACGCCGGGTGCGACCGCGCGGGTCGTCAGCTCCCGGACGTACTCGCCCCGGGCCCGGCCGGTCAGGGCCCGGTTCCGCGCCGCGGGCAGCCGGTGCGAGAGGCACCAGCAGACCGACGCGTCGGGGGAACGCTTCGGGCCCAGCAGGGTCGCGAGGGCGTCGAAGGAGGCGGCCGGAGCGACGACGAGGGGCACCGCGCCACGCTAGTCCGGGCACGTGTCACCGAGTATCCGGCGCCCGCGGGCCTCGATGCCGTCGTACCCGGGAAGCCGGCCTCGATCAGCGCGGACCGACGGACGGCGACCGGGTGCCAACGACCCGGAAGACGCCGATGGCGGCACCCCCAGTGGGGACGCCGCCGTCGGACGGAGGAACTACTGCCCGGCGCTACGGCCGGGCGGGGTGTCTCAGCGAGGGGACACCGAGGAGGCCTGCGGGCCCTTGGCGCCCTGCGTGACCTCGTAGGACACGGCCTGGTTCTCCTGCAGCTCCTTGAAGCCGCTGCCCTCGATCGCCGAGTAGTGGACGAACACGTCAGCGCCGCCGTCCTCGGGAGCGATGAAGCCGAAGCCCTTCTCGGCGTTGAACCACTTCACGGTTCCGTTGGTCATGGTGACTCCTTGTCATGCAGCTTTCGGACGGAACAACCACGTCGTGCGGCTGCCCGGGTCAGAGGAATTCCCAGACGGCAGCCAGCTTCAGCTACACCAAAGACAGCGGATCCGCCCGCATCATCATTCTGCGGACGCGTGCGAAACACGAAACTCAGAACTACGGTGACCGAGAGGAACGCTACCGCAGCACGCGGTGTGGGCCAAACACCCGTTCCTCCCGGCGGGCCCGGAGGCGACGATCCCGGGTCCGTGACCTGCTGATCATGGTGCCGATCGTGACCCTCGTCACCGACGGGTCGTCGCCCCGGGGACCAGGGCGACGACCCGTCGTCGGGGGATCAGGCGCCGGTGGCGGCCCGCTGCCGCACCGCGATGGGTGCGCCGGCGAGGTCCTCCTCGTTGCAGAGCAGCTTGAGCTCGTAGTACGCGGCCTCCGAGGCCTCGTTGTAGTCGAGGTGGATGGCGATCACGTCCACCGGCTCGCCCAGCCAGGTCTCGGTCTCGCGCAGCCACTGCGCGGCACGTTCCAGCGCGGTCGGGAGGTCGTTGTCGCGGAACTGGACCGGGCGGAACGGTACGTCCTGGATCCCGTCGAGCTGGTGTGCCGGGCGGGGGAGGCCACCGGCCAGTCCCGCGTCGTCCAGTTCGAGCGCTACCGGGTTCTCACTCATTCCTCCAGGATCCCGCATCACACCCTGTCGTCGCACCCCACCACCCCGGCGGGTCGCCCGTGCCCCGGTGGCTCCGACCACGGGTCCGTCGGGCAGCCGGTGGCGATCCGCTACCGGGGAGCGATCGCCCCCTTCCAATCGATGAGCTGGACGACGACGCCGTTGGGGTCGCGGACCTGGAAGGCTCGCTCGCCCCACTCCTCGGTGGTCAGCGGCATGGTGATGGCGACCCCTCCTCGACGAGGCGTGCCGGCTCGCCCTCCAGGTCGTCGACGGTCAACGCGAGGATCTGCCCGGCCGCGTGGACCTCGCGCTGGTCGTCCGGGAGCGTCTCCAGGGCTGCGGCCGTCTCCACGCACCGGCCGTCGCTCGGTCCGGCCAGATGGCGAAGTACGAGTACGAGCTGCACGCCTTCGACGGCCTGGGGCTGTCGGACCTGGACCGGGACGCTGCACTGTCGCACCTGCTGGCCTTCGTCCGTCAGCACGCCCTCGCCGAGCAGGAGGCGCGCGAGGCGGCCCTGGCGTCGTCGCTGACCGACGAGCAGTGAGCCTTTTTCAACCTGCCGTTCCGGCAGCTCAGGGGCCTGGTTGTGTGGGTGCAGACGCCGAGCTGGCGAGCCGGTGACCTGTGCAGCTGTGGTCAGAGCAGTTGCGCTGCAACCTTCGCGATCTCCTGACGCAGAAGCTCGCTGGTCAGGTTGAAAAAGGCTCAGTGGCTCTACTCGTCGTCGTCTCAGGATTCCTGTCAGTCGCATTGCTTCGGAGGTCAACGAGCGACACCGACTCCGACGCTGGCTATAAGCGCCTGGAATCAGACACGCCTTACAATTGCAACTCAACAGAGGAGACATGATGAGTGGCCGGATCATCGTTAATGGATTCGAGATGAATTGCCTGGCGCACATGGCGCACGGCCTTTGGGCACATCCCCGGGACCGACGACGCGGCTACACCGGGCTAGAATACTGGATTGAGCTTGCGGCGCTCCTTGAGCGGGGTCGTCTCGATGCGTTGTTCATCGCCGATGTCTTGGGCGTCTACGACACGTTCCGAAGCAGCCCGGACGCCGCTGTAGCGGCTGGTGCTCAAATTCCAGCAAACGATCCCGCGCTGGTCGTACCAGCCATGGCGGTGGGCACGACGAACCTGTCGTTCGCCGTATCGGTGTCGACAAGCTATGAGTCGCCGTTCGGCCATGCCCGTCGCTTCTCCACCTTGGACCACCTCACTCAGGGTCGGGTCGGGTGGAACGTCGTTACATCGTACCTACCGAACGCAGCCAAGAACTTCGGTTGGGAGCGAATGGTGCTGCATGACGAGCGCTACGACAGGGCCGACGAGTACCTCGACGTGTGCTACCAGCTCTGGGAAGCTAGCTGGGAGGAGGATGCGGTTTCCGTCGACGGGACGACACAAAGGTACGCTGATCCGGCGAAGGTGCACCCGATCGATCATCGCGGCGATTTTTTCTCCGTAGCCGGCCCCCATCTATGTGAACCATCGCCACAGCGAACACCGGTGATCTACCAGGCAGGTAACTCGGCTCGTGGCCGCAAGTTCGCGGCCAGGCACGCCGAGTGTGTGTTTCTCAGCGGGGTAGTCCCAGCTTCGTTGCGGCGCAGTGCTGATGACGTCCGTACGCAAGCTTCGGCGGCTGGACGTGCCCCAGACGATGTCAAGATTCTCACCAGCTTGTCCGTCATCGTGGCCGAAGATGAGACGGCCGTCTGCCGCAAGCGAGAGGAACTCCAGCGGTGGGTGAACGTCGACGGCATGCTGGCTCAGTACTGTGGGACAACTGGATTCGACTTGGCTGCGATGTCCCGATCAGACGTCGTGACTTATCGGGACACGGATCATGGTCAGGGTGGGGCTGCCCTATTTACCAGCGATGTGCAACGTCCCGTCACTGTTGGCGACATCGTCGATAGCATGACCCAGCTTGGCGAGACCACATTGCTAGCAATTGGGACTCCCGTCCAGGTTGCCGATCAGATGGAGGAGTGGATCGATGAGATCGGTCTTGACGGATTCAACATTATTCAATTTCTCACACCGGAAACGTTCACCGATTTCATTGACATGGTTGTTCCAGAGTTGCAGCGTCGGGGCCGCTATCAAACCGAGTACACGCCGGGAACGTTTCGGGAGAAGCTATTTGGTCCCGGTCGGGCACTACTTCCGGATCGGCATCCAGGTGGACTAGTGCGACCACCTGCGTGCGTGCCGTCAGATCAACCGTAGTGGGGGAAATAGACAAACTTAATCTTGTCCTGATGCGCTCGAGTAAACCTAGCCACTTCCGCCGCGGCGTGCAGTGCAGACACGTTCGTGATCAGAATGAGGGGACCAGCATAATCCTCGGCTACTCCGCGGCAGAAATCGATGAAATCCTTGGGAGTGGCTGGCCGTGGCGAGAGCCGAAAACTCTGCTTACGACGGAGCGTGAGCGCTGCGAAGATTGTGCCGTTCTTACCAGGCCCGTCGATGCGGGCATCTATGTCCGGTCGCATCTCGTCCAGGAAGAGGATCTCAGCTCCCCGACTGTGGGCCTCGGCCCGAATGCCAGGGTAGACATCCTCTTCCCACATCCGCACCTCGACGAGGTTCTGCCGAAACGCCGAACACAGTGAGCCTTTTTCAACCTGACCAGCGAGCTTCTGCGTCAGGAGATCGCGAAGGTTGCAGCGCAACTGCTCTGACCACAGCTGCACAGGTCACCGGCTCGCTAGCTCGGCGTCTGCACCCACACAACCAGGCCCCTGAGCTGCCGGAACGGCAGGTTGAAAAAGGCTCAGTGGCCGAGGATGCCGGGGCCGGTGATCGCGCAGAAGATCGGCTGGCCCTACTCCGAGGGGCCGTTGAAGAAGCTGTTGGCCCGGATCCGGCCCGAGTACGTCGGGATCGATCCGTCGGACCGGACCGTCTACGAGCCGGGCGAGATCGCCCAGTGCGACCTGTGGTTCCCCGAGACCCTGATCCCGGTCGCGGCCAGGCAGGCGCGGATCCTGCCGGTGCTGGTGCTGACCTTGGCGTTCTCGAGGTTCCTGTCGGCGACGATGATCCCGTCGCGCCAGGGCGGTGACATCCTGTCCGGGATGTGGCAGCTGATCGCTGCCCTGGGCCGTGTCCCGAAGACGCTGGTCTGGGACCGGGAATCGGCGATCGGCGGCACCGGGAAGGTCTCGGTCCCGGCCGCCGGGTTCGCCGGAACCCTGGCCACGAGGATCCGTCTGGCTCCGGCGAAGGACCCCGAGTTCAAGGGCATGGTGGAGCGCAACAACGGGTTCTTCGAGACCTCGTTCCTGCCCGGACGCGAGTTCGCCTCTCCAGCCGACTTCAACGACCAGCTCGCCGAGTGGCTGGTGACCAGGGCGAACACGCGCACCGTCCGCGCCATCCATGGCCGGCCGGTGGATCTGCTCGAGGTCGACCGCCAGGCGATGATCGTTCTGCCGCCGGTGGCTCCACAGGTCGGTCTGACCCACCGGATCCGGCTGGCCCGTGACTACTACGTGCGCGTCGACACCAACGACTATTCCGTCGATCCGCGGATGATCGGCCGCTTCGTCGAGGTCGTCGCATCACCCACCGCGGTCGAGGTGTTCTGCGGCAACGAGCGAGTCGCCAGCCACGACCGCAGCTGGGGCCGCCACCTGGTGATCACCGACCCGGCCCACGTCGCCACCGCCGCCGACATGCGCCACGCACTGGCCGAGCAACGCCGCGCCCAGCAGCGGTCCCAGCAGTCCGGGACCCGCCGCCACAACGATGGCCACGCCGTCGCGATCCGAGCCCTGCCCGACTACGACGCCCTGTTCGGCGTCGACTTCACCCCCACCGGCCCAGCCGACCCCACGGCCGCGCCCGCAGCGGAAGCGAGCAACCCATGACCGCCACCACGACCGGGGCTGCGCCGAGCGAGGGGTTGCCCTCGATGCTGGCCTACCTGACCCGGGTGCTGAAGACCCCGACGATCGGGCGCTGCTGGGCTGAGCTCGCCGAGCAGGCCCGCGACGAGACCTGGTCGCACGAGGAGTACCTGGCTGCGGTCCTGCAACGCCAGGTCGCCGAACGCGAGTCCGCCGGCACCACGATGCGGATCCGGACCGCGCACTTCCCAGCCGTGAAGACTCTCGAGGACTTCAACCTCGACCACCTGCCCTCGCTGCGTCGAGATGTGCTGGCGCACTTGGCGACCGGGACGTTCGTGGCCAAGGCGGAGAACGTGATCCTGCTCGGTCCACCCGGGCTCGGGAAAACCCATCTCGCGATCGGGCTCGGGGTCAAAGCCGCCCACGCCGGCTACTCGGTGCTCTTCGACACCGCGAACAATTGGATCACCCGCCTCACTGACGCCCACCAGGCCGGACGGTTGGAGGCTGAGCTGAAGAAGATCCGCCGCTACAAGCTGATCATCATCGACGAGGTCGGCTACATCCCCTTCGACCAGGACGCGGCGAACCTGTTCTTCCAGCTCATCGCCTCCCGCTACGAGCAGGGCTCGGTGATGGTCACCTCGAACCTGCCCTTCGGACGCTGGGGCGAGACCTTCTCCGACGATGTCGTCGCCGCAGCCATGATCGACCGTCTGGTTCACCACGCCGAGGTTCTGACCTTGACCGGAGACTCCTACCGGACCCGCCAGCGCCGTGAGCTGCTGGCCAAACAGAACCGCGCCGACCGGGACTGACAGACCAACCGAGGGGTCAAACTTGCCGATCCCCAGGAGGGTCAGTCTTCAGGATCCGTTGACAAAGCTCGCTGGTCAGGTTGAAAAAGGCTCCATGCTCGGACTCGGGGACCCCGGCGTGATCGCCGAGCACGTCGGCCGCCTGGTCGACGACATGGACAAGCGGATCTCATCAATCCCCCGAGACCGGGACTGCCTCCCCGACGCTGACGGACTCCTGTTCGTGGTCCTGGAGGAATACCCCGGTCTGCTGCGCTACCTGGACGCTGCCGACACCAAGATCGGCAAGCGAGTCCGTGGGTACGTGGCCCGGCTACTCGCCGAGGGCCGGAAAGCCGGTGTCCGGGTCGTACTCGTTGCCCAGCGCGCCGAGGCGTCCGTGATCGGGTCCACCGAGCGCGGGCAGTGCTCTACCCGCCTGAGCTTCCGGGTGGACAACCACGACGCGGTCAAGCTCCTGCACCCCGACACCGACCAGGACACAGCGGCTGCACACGCATCCGCCCTTCCTGGCATCGCTCTCGTGTCCTCCCCCGGCCGTCCCCTGACCCGGGTACGGGCACCGTGGATCGGCGGGTACGGCGAGTACGTCTCCCGGATCGGCAGTGCCGCGTGAACGGGAATCGCTCTGCGGAAGCTACCCCCCGCGACCCTGGCCCTCACTTCGGCACGCGTAGCGCGTGCACGGTCGTCGTAGGGCCCGCAACCTTTGTCCCTGACCGGCGGCCGACCTCCGCAGGCTTGCGGGTCCTGCGGCGGCCGTGCGGTCCTGTGGATGCCGTAGTGCGGGTCGGGGTTGCCACCCTGGCCCGAGCCGAGGCCCTGACCGGAGGTCCCGCTGGAGGCACGTCCCGGACGACCATCGCCGGAGGTGACCGGTGACCGCCCTGGTCGGCGGGACCGCCCCGGGCCGGAGGCCCGAGGGGCGGGCCCCGGCCGCCGGAGGCGGCCGCTTGGTAACCATTGGTAACCATTGCGGGCAAGTCTTCCGCCGGGCCGGAGACCCGTCGGAGAGATCGTCGTCGGGAAGTGATGGCATGGCGTTCCCGGCTGTGGGAGTTCACCGGTCTGAAGCGTCTCCGGAACTGCGGCCGGGTGGCTCACACGTCGTCGGGTGGTGCGATCGTCCGGGTGTCCCAGACAGCGGATGGTCCGCGTGCTGGTCTGTCAGGACTCCAGTCGTGCGGTTCGCCGTGGTCCTGTCCTGTGTGTGCTCGGAAGATCGGTGCTGAGCGCTCTGCGGAGGTTGCTCGGGCTCTGACCCGTGTAGCTGCTGACGGCGGCTCGGCGGCTCTCGTGACGCTGACCATGAGGCACGACCGGGGTCACCGGCTGGCCGATCTGTGGGACGCGTTGTCGGCTGCCTGGACGGCAGTCACGTCCGGTTCGGGTTGGACCCGAGACCAGAAGACGTTCGGGGTTGTCGGGTGGGTCCGGACCGTCGAGGTCACCCACGGGGCCAAGGGCTGGCACGTCCACGTTCACTCCGTGGTGGCTCTGGACGGCCCCACTAGCCCGGAGATGATGTGGGCAATGGGAGACCGGATGTTCGCCCGGTGGGAACGATCTCTGAGCGGTAAGGGCTTCTCTGCCGTGGCGGACAAAGGCGGGTTGGACGTCCGGCCGGTCCGGATGACCGGCGAGAGCATCGAACAGGTCTCCGACTACATCTCCAAGATCACTGCTGAGATCACCAGTCCGTCGACCAAGGATGGTCGGAAGACCGGGAACAGGTCTCCGTTCGCGATCCTGCGGGACGCTCTGGCGACCGGTCTGGCCGATGACCTGGACCTATGGTTCACCTGGGAGCAGGTCTCCCACGGGCGTAGGCAGCTCACCTGGTCCCGCTCTCTGCGGGCCCTGGCCGGGGCCGAGAAGTCCGACGACGACATCGCCTCCGAGGACAAGGGTGGGGACGATCTGCTGACCATCCCCCGGGAGTCCTGGGAGCGGATGCGGCACGACGTCGCGGACCTTCTGGACGCTGTGGAGATCGGCGGGGTCGAGCAGGGCGTGAGGTGGATGCGGTCCCGCGGGTTGGGGTTCCGGCTGGTCTCGCGCGGGGATGTCCAAGCGGGAGTGGAATACGCCGTCGGCACCGTCGCCGCCGCGGCCTTCGCCGCGCTCCTCTACGCGATCGTCAGCGGCGGAGACGTCCTCGCCGCCCTCACCGGGATCGTGCAACGTGCACTGTCCACGACGCTCTGACAACGGCCGCGACAGCCCGAGCCGACCCGATCGGCCCGACCGGGCGGACCGGCACGACCGGCACGACCGGCACGGCCGCGGACACGGTGGCCGCCGTGTCCGCGGCCGCGCCACCCGCCGTGGTGCCGCCGTCGGCCCCACGAGCGGCCCGCCGTCCTGGCTGGCGGACGACCGCGGCGCGGTCACCGTCGAGGCGGCGCTGGCGCTCGGCACCTTGGTCGCGGTGACTGCGGCGGCGGTCGGAGCCGTCGCCGCGGTGGCGGCCGGGGTCCGCTGCACCGACGCCGCTCTCGAACTGGCCCGCCAGGCTGCGCGCGGTGACACCGAGCGGGGTCGGGCCGCGGCAGCGCAGCTCGCGCCGGCCGGGGCCCAGCCCGAGCTCCGCGTCGACGGCGATCTCGTCGTCGTGACGGTGCGGGTCCGGCCGGTCGGGCTGCTCCCGGTCACGATCAGCGGCGCCGCGACCGCCGCTGTCGAACCCGGCGTCACGGCAGGCGCGGTCCGTTCCGGGTCGGCGCCGGCGCAGCCCGGTGGCGCGCCATGAGCCCGCACGTCCCGGTACGCCGCGGAGGCGACGCGGGCGTCGCCTCCGTCTGGGCCGCGACGGCCGCAGCGGTGCTGCTCCTGATCGGCACCGTCGGTGTCGACCTGGCCGCCGCGGCGCGCGCCCGGCACGTCGCCTCCGCCGCCGCAGACCTGTCCGCGCTCGCGGCCGCGGGACAGTCGGTGGACGGCACCGCTGCCGCCTGAGCCCGTGCCTCCGACCTCGCCGGCCGCAACGGCGCCGAGCTGCTGACCTGCCGCCTCGACGGCTGGGACGCCCTGGTCGAGACCCAGGTCGCCTGGTCGGGGCTGCTCCCGCTCCGGGGTCCCGCACGGGCGAGGGCACGCGCGGGTCCGGCTCCCGTCGACGCGGGCACGCGCCCGGCGAGCGGGCCCGTGGACGGTTCGGTTCCTGCCGTAGAGCCGTCGTGAACACGCCCGGACGTGATCACGATCTCGGTGAGCGGTCGGCGCCTCCAGATGAACGGACGGCGAAGCCCGGAGCACGCCGTCATCACGATTTCTTACCACGAACGTCCCAACGCAACGGCATTTCGTCGTGGGGGCGTGACCGATCACCGACGTTGCGCGGCCCACATCTGGTCACTGTCGCGACACTCGGGCCTACTAGGAGTCGCGAGGACGGGCAGGGTCCGGTCCGCCCCCGCCACGAAGACCACGCTCCCCAGACAGCGACGACGTCGGAGCGCCCCTGGCGCCCCCGTCCGATGTCGTCGCACGTGGTTGCCACCGGTCCGCCCCCGCCCCCGACGGGCGGGCCGGTGGTACCCTGTCCGGTCCCGCGGTCACCGCGACCCGGTCGGGGTCCCGCCTTCCAGCCCGGCCAGGACCAGATCCAGCACCTGCACCGCCCCGCTCTTGTCCAGCGGGTTGTTGCCGTTGCCGCACTTCGGGGACTGCACGCACGAGGGGCATCCGGTGCGGCACTCGCAGTCCCGGACCGCCGCGCGGGTCGCCGCCAGCCATCGCCCCAGCACCTCGTGGCCGCGTTCGGCCAGCCCTGCGCCGCCGGGGTGCCCGTCGTGCACGAACACCGTCGGGAGCCCGGTGTCGGGGTGCAGCGCGGTGGACAGGCCACCGATGTCCCAGCGGTCACAGATCGCGAACAGCGGGAGCAGTCCGATCGCGGCGTGCTCGGCGGCGTGCAGGGCACCGGGGAAACGTGCCTCGTCGATGCCGGCGTCGGCGAGCGCGTCGGGGTCGATCGTGTACCAGACCGACCGGGTGTCCAGACTCTGCGGCGGCAGGTCCAGCGGCGTCTGGTCGAGCACCGTCCCGTCCGGGGTCCGTCGGCGGTACGCGACGACCTGGCTGGTCACCGTGGTGGCGCCGAAGCAGACCTGCACCGGCCCGCACCGGCGGTGCTCCAGTACCTCGAGCACGGCGACGTCGGAGACCGACTGGGCCTCGGTGCGCCAGTCCGGGGCCTCGGCGTGGACGAGCGCGACGCCGTCGTCGAGGTCCAGCTCGTCGACGACGAAGCTGTCGCCACGGTGCAGGTACACCGCACCGGAGTGGATCGTGCCCGGGGCCGAGCCGCCGTCGACGGTGCCGAGCATCCGCCCGGTGGCCGCCTCGACCACGGCGACCTGCCCGAGTCCGGAGCCGCGGATGTCGACGTGCGCGGCAGGTGCGTCGCCGGTGTCGGGCCAGAACCAGCCGTGCGGTCGGCGGCGCAGCACGCCCTCCTCGACCAGGGCGTCGAGGACCTCCACCGCGGGCGCTCCCCCGAACGTCTCCTCGACGTCGACCGTGGTCAGCGGCATCTCCGCGGCCGCGCACGCCAGCTGCGGAGCGAGCACGTACGGGTTGACCGGATTGAGCACGCAGCTCTCGACCGGCGCACCGACCAGCGAGCTCGGATGGTGGACGAGGTAGGTGTCGAGCGGGTCGTCGCGGGCGACGAGCACGACGAGTGCCTCGTCAGCGGCGCGCCCGGCACGCCCGGCCTGCTGCCAGAACGACGCGCGGGTTCCGGGGAAGCCGGCCTGCACCACCGCGTCGAGCCCGGAGATGTCGACGCCGAGCTCGAGGGCGTTGGTGGTCGCGACCCCGATCAGCTTGCCCGACATCAGGTCGGCCTCCAGCGCACGGCGCTCCTCCGGCAGGTAGCCGCCGCGGTAGGCGGCCACCCGCGCGGCCAGCTCGGGAGCGATCTCGGCGACCTGGCGCTGCGCACCGAGCGCGGTGAGCTCGGCGGCCCGCCGGGACCGGACGAAGGCGAGGGTCCGCGCGTCCTCCAGGACGAGGTCGGCGAGCATCCGGGAGACCTCGGCCCCGGCGGAGCGGCGGACCGGCGCCCCGTTCTCCCCGGTGATCTCGGCGAGCAGCGGCGGCTCCCAGAACGCGACGGTGCGACCGGCATGCGGGGACCCGTCCTCGGTGACGGCGACGACGTCGCGGCCGGTCAGCCGGGACGCGAACTCCTCCGGGCGGGCCACCGTCGCCGAGGCGAGCACGATCGTGGGGCGTGCGCCGTAGCGGGCGGCGAGGCGCAACAGCCGCCGGAGCAGCAGTGCCACGTGCGAACCGAACACCCCGCGGTAGGTGTGGCACTCGTCGACCACGACGTAGCGCAGCCGGCGGAGGAAGGTCGTCCAGCGCCCGTGCCGGGGAAGGAGCGACCGGTGCAGCATGTCCGGGTTGGAGAAGACCCACCGGCAGTGCCTGCGGACCCAGTCTCGCTGGTCTATGGGGGTGTCACCGTCGAAGGCGGCGGGCCGGACACCGTCCGGGGCGAGCCCGTCGAGGGACCGCAGCTGGTCGGCTGCGAGTGCCTTGGTCGGGGCGAGGTACAGCGCCGTGGCCCGCGGGTCCTCGGCCAGCCCGGCGAGCACCGGGAGCTGGTAGACCAGCGACTTCCCCGAAGCCGTCCCCGTCGCGACGACGACGTCGGCGCCGGAGTGCACCAGTTCCGCCCCGTGTGCCTGGTGCGACCACGGGCGGGTCACGCCGCGGGCCGCCCAGGCCGTGCGCAGCGGTTCGGGTGTCCAGCCCGGCCAGTCGACCTGGCGGCCGGGCCGTGCCGGAATCCGCACGACGTGCCGCAACGGGTCGTCGACGGCGCCGACCGGGTCGTCCCCGTCGACACCATGAAAGCCGGGAGGACTGCTGAAACCGGCAGGATCGCGGGAGCCGGCAGAGCCGTCGGAGTCGGTCGGCCTCCCGGCGCCGCGCGCTCCGTCCGGACCGTCGAACCCGTCCTGTGCCGCGAACGCCCCGGCGCCCGGTCCCGGCCTCAGCTGGACCGCCTCCGCCGGACCGGACGTCCACGTGGCGTCGGCACGAGCCGGGTCGAGGCCCGAGCCCGCCAGCACTCGGCGCAGCAGCTCCATCCCGCGCTGCGACCCGTCCGGGCCCTGCGTGCTGTCCGCCGTCGCTCCCACGACCGACCACGATGGCACAGATGTTCGAACGATCCGCGGTCGCTCCCGGTGTCCGCCCCCGGCCGACGGGCGCGGGACGGGCGGATGACAGAAGCGGTTGCGTCGCAGGTGATCTGCGGGTTCCCGGATTGCATCGCGACATCGTGTGGGATTGATCACTTTTGCCAGTTCGTTACGTCTTGTGATCCCAATCGCACTGAGGGATGTCCCACACTCATAGACTGCACCAGCCCGGTCACCGGTGGACGCCGCCCGGGCCCAGTCGACGCCGACGAGGTCGTCGCCGCCCGGCCGGGTCGCGTCACAGTGACCCCGACCCGGCCGCCGGGGACCTCGCCGGCCGGATCCTTTCCACCGGGAGGACACGGATGTCCCAGCCCACCTACCTCGCCCAGGGCCTCGAGCTCGGCGCGGGAGACCTCACCATCGTCGGTGTGGTCGCGGTGGTCGCCCTCGTCGCCCTGGTCGTCGGCGGTCTACTGCTGCGGGAGGTGCTCTCCTACGGCGAGGGCACCCCGAACATGCAGGAGATCGGCCGCGCGGTCCAGGAGGGCGCCACGGCGTACCTCAACCGCCAGTTCCGCACGCTCGCGATCTTCGCCGCGATCGTGTTCGTTCTGCTCTTCGCGCTCCCCGCCGAGGATCTCGGTGAACGCATCGGACGATCGATCTTCTTCGTCGTCGGCGCGGTCTTCTCCGCGATCATCGGCTACCTGGGCATGTGGCTCGCCACCCGCGCGAACATCCGCGTCGCCGCGGCCTCCCGCGAGCCGGGCGGCCGTGAGAAGGCGACCCGCATCGCGTTCCGCACCGGCGGCGTCGTCGGCATGTTCACCGTCGGCCTCGGCCTGTTCGGGGCCGCGATCGTCGTGCTCGTCTATGCCGGCCAGGCGCCCCGCGTCCTGGAGGGCTTCGGCTTCGGCGCGGCACTGCTCGCGATGTTCATGCGGGTCGGCGGCGGCATCTTCACCAAGGCCGCCGACGTCGGCGCCGACCTGGTCGGCAAGGTCGAGCAGGGCATCCCCGAGGACGACCCCCGCAACGCGGCCACCATCGCCGACAACGTGGGCGACAACGTCGGTGACTGCGCCGGCATGGCCGCCGACCTGTTCGAGTCCTACGCGGTGACGCTGGTCGCCGCACTGATCCTCGGCACGGCGGCGTTCGGCCTGCAGGGCCTGCTGTTCCCGCTGATCGTCCCGGCGATCGGCGTGATCACCGCGATCCTGGGCGTCTACCTGACCAAGGCCCGCGCCGGGGAGAACACCCTGCGGGCGATCAACCGCAGCTTCTACCTCTCGGCGCTGTTCGCCGGCGTGCTGTCGATCATCGCCGCCTACGTCTACCTCCCGAGCACCTTCGGCGAGCTGCTGAACCCGACCGACACCAGCGTCGTCGGGCTCGCGGGCGACCCGCGCCTGATCGCCTCGGTCGCCGTGGTCATCGGGATCGTGCTGGCCGCGGTCATCCTCAAGCTGACCGGCTACTACACCGGCACCGAGGACCGTCCGGTCAAGGACGTCGGCGAGTCGTCACTGACCGGTGCGGCCACCGTGATCCTGTCCGGCATCTCGATCGGCTTCGAGTCCGCCGTCTACACCGCGCTCGTCATCTCCGCGGCCGTCTACGGCGCGTTCCTGCTGTCCGGCTCGATCGTCGTGTCGCTGTTCGCGGTCGCACTGGCCGGTACCGGCCTGCTGACGACGGTCGGCGTCATCGTGGCGATGGACACCTTCGGCCCGGTCTCGGACAACGCGCAGGGCATCGCGGAGATGTCCGGCGACGTCGAGGGCGACGGCGTCGACATCCTCACCGAGCTCGACGCGGTCGGGAACACCACCAAGGCGATCACCAAGGGCATCGCGATCGCCACCGCGGTGCTCGCGGCGACGGCGCTGTTCGGCTCCTACCGCGACGCGATCAGCCAGGCGCTGGCCGGGGTGAACATCGCCGCGCAGGACGCCGGGACCGCGTTCGCCTACGAGGTGTTCAGCCCGAACACCCTGGTCGGCGTGATCATCGGCGCCTCGGTGGTCTTCATGTTCTCCGGCCTCGCGGTCAACGCGGTGACCCGCGCCGCGGGCGCCGTCGTCTACGAGGTGCGCCGCCAGTTCCGCGAGCACCCCGGGATCATGGACCGGACCGAGCGCCCGGAGTACGGCCGCGTCGTCGACATCTGCACCCGGGACTCGCTGCGCGAGCTGGCCACCCCCGGCCTGCTCGCCATCTTCGCCCCGATCGCGGTCGGGTTCGGTCTCGGCGTCGGCCCGCTGGCCGGCTACCTGGCAGGTGCCATCGCGACCGGCGTCCTGATGGCGATCTTCCTGGCCAACTCGGGCGGTGCCTGGGACAACGCCAAGAAGCTCGTCGAGGACGGCAACCACGGCGGCAAGGGCTCCGACGCCCACGAGGCGACGATCATCGGCGACACCGTCGGCGACCCGTTCAAGGACACCGCGGGTCCCGCGATCAACCCGCTGATCAAGGTCATGAACCTGGTCTCGGTGCTGATCGCCCCCGCGGTCGTGGTGCTGTCCACCCCGGACGCCAACCCGGTGATCCGAGTGCTCATCGCGATCGTCGCGGTGGTGATCATCGCGGCCGCGGTGGTGGTCTCGAAGCGCCGCACCTCGGCGATCACCGACACCCCGGCCGAGAGCTCGGTCGGTTAGCCGACACCTCGCAGGACCACGGCGGCCGCTCGTCCCATCGGGACGGGCGGCCGTCTTTCGTCTCGGGACGATTCGGATACTCTCCGCCGGACCGCAGTGATCACCCCCGACGGAGGAGCGATGCGGACATCGCGAGGTCTCGCCGCGCTCCTCGTCGCCTCGGCCGTGGTGCTGGCGGGCTGCGGCCCCTCCGGGCCGACCGTCGAACAGTGGACCGACTCGATGTGCGCGGCCGTGCTGCCCTTCGTCCGCACCGCCGTGGACGCGCCCGCGGAGACCCCGGATCCGGCGCAGCGGCTGCGGGCCCTCTCCGACTACCTGACCCGCACCACCCAGGCCGCCGACGGCGCGCTGGGCGACCTGGACCGGCTCGGCCCGGCCCCCGTCGACGACGGCGAGGCCCTCGCCACGCGACTACAGGGCGGGCTCGGCGAGATCCGCTCGGCGTTCTCCGGGGCACGCTCGCGGGTCGATGCCATCGACCCGGCCGACCCGGCCGCGGTGCAGCGTGACCTGCCTGCCGCGCTGGAGCCGCTCGCCCGCCTCGCCGGGACCACCGGGCCGCTCGACGAGGTCACCGGCAACCCGGCGATCGCCTCGGCGTTCCGGGCCTCGACGGCCTGCACGGACCTCACCCGAACGGCAGAGCAGGCCCGCCCGACACCGCCGCCTGGCGGCCCCGCCGATGCCCCGAACGGGTCAACCGGGGAGGGCGGAGGCAGCTGACCCGCGGCGGCGTCCTACCGTCGACCACTGTCCGTGTCCCGGGCCCCCACGGGCCCCGACCCTGGAGCCCGACGATGGCCACCCCCCGCCCGGCGCGCACCGCCCGGGTCCTGCTCCCCACCCTGCTCGCCGCGCTCCTGGCCGGCGGCTGCGCGTCGAGCGTGGCCGGCACCCCCGCGGCGGACCCGGCCCCTCGACCGACCGCGGGCGTCGGCGCCGACCCGGTCGCCTGGGGCGACAAGGTCTGTGGCGCGACCCTGGCCTACTACCAGCCGCTCAACACCCCGCCGAACTACGACGGCGCCGACCTCGCCGGGATCAAGACGCGCCTGTCGGAGTACCTCGGCAAGGTGGCGGCCGGCATCGACACCGGCAAGAAGCAGCTGGCCGCGGCCGGGCAGTCACCGGTGAGCGGCGGCGACGCGTGGGCCACCGCGGTCCGCGACATGCTCGACCGGTCCGGCACGACGATCGCCCAGGCCAAGAAGGACGTCGACGCGATCGACCCGAACGATGTCCAGGGCTTCAAGGGCAAGCTCGACGGTGCCCAGCAGAAGCTGCGGACGATCTCCGGCGCCCAGGGGCTGGACAAGATCGGGCCCACCCCGCGGCTGGACAAGGCGTTCGCGACCGCACCGAAGTGCGTCGCACTCAAGAAGATCAACGGCCCCGCCTGACCCGCTGCGTCACCCGTCCGGCGCTCCCCGCTGGGCAAGGTCGAACATGCGTTCTATGCTTCGCGGGTGCCGCAGATGTCGCTGTTCTCCGCGGAGGCCCGGCCGGCCGGGCTGACCGACCTGGCCGGGCTGCTCTGCGGGCCCGGGCGGATCGAGCGGTTCGGCGCGGGGGACACGGCCCGGTTCGACGTCCCACTGCCGATCGAGGGGCGCGAGACCGCGCTGGCCGCGCTGGCGGCCGCCCGCGGCGTCACCCTCGCCCCCGGGGCGTCCGGGATGCGCAGCGCGTTCCGGCGCGACCTGGTTCCTCTGGCCCGCGCCTGGTGCACGCCGGACGGTCGCAAGCAGATTCCGCCGGACTTCCAGCTCGACGGCGCCGCGCTCCGGCTGTGGGCGCTAGCCGCGGGCACACCCGACCTGCGGGGCGGGTACCTGCTGCTGCTCGATCCACAGGCGTCGTGGACGCACGGCCCGCTGATCGCCGTCGCCACCCGGGCCGGCCTGCCCCCGGCACGGCTCGCCCCGGGGGAACACGGCGCGCCCGGCCCGGCGTTACGCCTGCACGGAGCGCGTCGACTGGCCCGACTGGTGGAACTGGTGGGCCCCGCGCCGCGGATGACGAATCCGGCCGACTGGCCCCGGTACCGCGGCCGACCGGCCGCCTGACCTGCCGAACTACGGCGGGGTCTACGCTGGCGACTCGCCCGCTCCCAGTGGCACGAGCCACGACACGGAGCGACGACGGTGTGAGATCGTGCGATCGTCGACCCCGAAGAAGACGCTCAGCGCAACCGTCCCGGCACGCTCCGGGACCGCACGATGCACCTGTGCGGGGTCGGATAACGGCGACGACGTCGCAGGGACCGCGACGCAGCCGAGGAGATGAGGTAGGACCACGTGGCAGCAGCGACAACGGGAACGACGGGTTCGGCACGTACGTCGGGGGGCAGCACGCGCAAGCCGACCTCGACGGCGAACGCATCCGGCCGCCCGACGCGCCGCCTGGTGATCGTCGAGTCCCCCAGCAAGGCGAAGAAGATCCAGCCCTACCTGGGCAACGACTACGTCGTCGAGTCCTCCGTCGGGCACATCCGTGACCTGCCGCGCGGCGCGGCGGACGTCCCCGCCAAGTACAAGGGCGAGTCCTGGGCGCGGCTCGGCGTCGACGTCGACAACCAGTTCAGCCCGCTCTACATCGTCACGCCGGAGAAGCGCAGCACCGTCTCGGAGCTGCGCGAGGCGCTGAAGACCGTCGACGAGCTCCTGCTCGCGACGGACCCCGACCGCGAGGGCGAGGCCATCGCCTGGCACCTGCTGGAGACCCTCCAGCCCAAGGTCCCGGTCCGGCGGATGGTCTTCCACGAGATCACCGAGTCGGCGATCCGGGCGGCAGCGGAGAACACCCGCGAGCTCGACCAGCACCTCGTCGACGCGCAGGAGACCCGCCGCATCCTGGACCGTCTCTACGGTTACGAGGTCTCCCCCGTGCTGTGGAAGAAGGTCATGCCGAAGCTGTCGGCGGGCCGCGTCCAGTCGGTCGCGACCCGGCTGATCGTGCAGCGCGAGCGTGACCGCATCGCGTTCCGCTCCGCGGAGTACTGGGACATCGCCGCGACCCTCGACGCCGGGGAGAAGGCCACCCCGCGCTCGTTCGGCGCACGGCTGGTGCAGGTCGACGACAAGCGCGTCGCCACCGGCCGCGACTTCGACTCGCTCGGGCAGCTGAAGAAGGGCTCCGCCGAGGTCGTCACCCTGAACGAGGCGCAGGCACGCCGCCTCGCCGAGGGGCTGCAGGACCATCCGATGGAGGTCGCCTCCGTCGAGTCCAAGCCCTACACGCGCAAGCCGTACCCACCGTTCATGACCTCGACGCTGCAGCAGGAGGCGGGCCGCAAGCTGCGGTTCTCCTCCGAGCGCACGATGCGCAGTGCGCAGCGCCTGTACGAGAACGGCTACATCACCTACATGCGTACGGACTCGACGACGCTGTCGGCGACGGCCATCGAGGCCGCCCGCTCGCAGGCCCGTGAGCTCTACGGCGACGCCTACGTCGCGGACTCGCCGCGCCAGTACACGCGCAAGGTGAAGAACGCCCAGGAGGCCCACGAAGCCATCCGGCCCGCCGGCGAGACCTTCCGGACCCCCGGTGCGATCGCCCGCGAGGTCGACGGTGACGATTTCCGTCTCTACGAGATGATCTGGCAGCGGACCATCGCCTCGCAGATGAACGACGCCCGCGGGACCACCGTGAGCATCCGGATCGCTGGCACCGCGGGGACCGGCGAGAAGGTCGTGTTCGCGTCCTCCGGCCGCACGATCACCTTCCCCGGCTTCCTGAAGGCCTACGTCGAGACCATGGACGACGAGTCCACCGGTCAGGCCGACGACGCCGAGTCCCGGCTCCCGGAGCTGACCGAGGGGCAGGCGCTGACCGCCACCGAGCTGGTGCCCGACGGGCACTCGACCAGCCCGCCGTCGCGCTTCACCGAGCCCGCGCTGGTCAAGGCGATGGAGGAGATGGGGATCGGCCGGCCGTCGACGTACGCGTCGACGATCAAGACCATCCTCGACCGCGGCTACGTCTGGAAGAAGGGCTCCGCGCTCGTCCCGTCGTGGGTGGCCTTCGCCGTCGTCGGGCTGATGGAGCAGCACTTCGGCCAGCTCGTCGACTACGACTTCACCGCCGCCATGGAGGACGACCTCGACTCCATCGCCTCCGGGGACGACTCCCGCGTGCACTGGCTGTCCGGCTTCTACTTCGGCGACGAGGGCGCGGACACCGGGTCGGAGATCGCGAAGGCGGGCGGACTGAAGAAGCTCGTCGGCGCGAACCTGGAGGAGATCGACGCCCGCACGGTGAACTCGATCCCGATGTTCACCGACGCCGAGGGCCGCGACGTCGTCGTCCGGGTCGGGCGCTACGGCCCGTACCTGGAGCGGATCGTCGACGGCGAGTCCCAGCGGGCCAACCTGCCCGACGACCTGGCCCCCGACGAGCTGACCGAGGAGATCGCCGAGAAGCTGTTCTCGGTGCCACAGGAGGGCCGCAAGCTGGGCACCGACCCGGTCACCGGCCACGAGATCGTGGCGAAGGAGGGCCGCTTCGGCCCCTACGTCACCGAGCTCCTGCCCGAGCCGGAGGTGCCCGAGGGCGCCAAGAAGAAGCCGGCCAGGCCGAAGCCGCGCACCGGGTCGCTGTTCAAGTCGATGTCGGTCGACACCGTCACCCTCGAGGACGCGCTGCGGCTGCTCTCGCTGCCCCGGATCGTCGGCACGGACCCGGACTCCGGTGACGAGATCACCGCGCAGAACGGCCGCTACGGCCCGTACCTGAAGAAGGGCACGGACTCGCGGTCGCTGTCGAACGAGGAGCAGCTCTTCACGGTCACCCTGGAGGAGGCCCTCGAGATCTACTCCCAGCCCAAGCAGCGGGGCCGTGCCGCCGCGGCTCCGCCGCTGCGCGAGCTGGGTGAGGACGCCTCGACCGGCAAGAAGATGGTGATCAAGGACGGCCGGTTCGGCCCCTACGTCACCGACGGCGAGACGAACGCCAGCCTGCGAAAGGGCGACTCGGTCGAGGAGATCACCGACGAGCGGGCCTCCGAGCTGCTCGCCGAGCGGCGGGCGAAGGCCCCGGCGAAGAAGACCACGACCCGCAAGCCGGCTGCGTCGAAGAGCACTGCGGCCAAGAGCACTGCGTCGAAGAGCACTGCGGCCAAGACCGGCACCCGCTCGGCCGCGGCGAAGAAGACCACGACGCGCAGCACGGCGGCGAAGAGCACCACGACGAAGTCGACCGGGACGCGCACCCGCAAGACCCCCACGACCTGAGTCGAGGACGGACCCCGCACCGGAGCGATCCGGTGCGGGGCCCGTCGTCGTCGACGGGGGCGGGTCAGCCCGCGGCGAGGGCCTTCTTCACCGCGGCGGCGACACGACCGCCCTCGGCACGGCCCGCCGCGGCGGCGTTCGCCTTCTTCATGACCTGACCCATCTGCCGCATGCCGGGCCGCTCCCCGGTCTCGGCCTCCACCTCGGCGACGGCGGCGGTCGCCAGGGCGGCCACCTCGTCGTCGTCGAGCTGGGTCGGCAGGTACCGGGCGAGGACCTCGCCCTCGGCGCGCTCGCGGTCCGCGGACTCGGGACGGCCGCCGTCGGCGAAGGCCTGGGCGGACTCGGCACGCCGCTTGGTCTCCTTGGTGATGACCGCGCGGACCTCGTCGTCGGAGAGCTCCCGGGCGGTGTCACCGGCCACCTCGGCGTTGCCGATCGAGGTCAGGACGGATCGCAGGGTCGTCCGGACCAGCTCGTCCCTGGCCTTCATCGCGGTGGTCAGGTCGGCCCGCAGCTGCTCCTTGAGGGTGCTCACGGGTCGCCACGATAGTCCCGCGTCGTACGCTGGATCGCGTGAGTATCGCTGGGACCCTCGCACGCACCGCCGCCGGAGCCGCCCTGCTCGGGGCCTCGGGAATCGGGTACGCGGCGGGGATCGAGCGGCGGCACTGGACGCTGCGCCGGGTCGAGCTGCCCGTCCTCGACGAGGGTGCGCGGCCGCTGCGGATCCTGCACCTGTCGGACTTCCACCTCATGCCGGGCCAGCGCAGCAAGATGCGGTGGATCGCCGCGCTCGACGAGCTCGACCCGCACCTGGTGATCGACACCGGGGACAACCTGGCGCACCTCGACGCCGTCCCGGGCGTGCTGACCGCGCTGGGGAGGCTGCTGGAGCGGCCGGGCGCGTTCGTGTTCGGCAGCAACGACTACTACGGCCCCACCCGGAAGAACCCGGCCCGCTACCTGCGTCGCGGGGACACCAGGCGGGTGCACGGGGCGGACCTGCCCTGGACCGACCTGCGCGCCGCGTTCCGCGAGCACGGCTGGGTCGACGCCACCCACGCCCGGCACCTGCTCGATGTCGACGGCCGGTCGGTCCGGATCGCGGGCGTCGACGACCCGCACCTGAACCTGGACCGCTACCCGCGCATCGCCGGCCACGACGCCGACGCCGACCTGCGCATCGGGCTGACCCACTCCCCCGAGCCGCGGGTGCTCGACGGCTTCGCCGCCGACGGCTACGACCTCGTCCTCGCCGGCCACACCCATGGCGGCCAGCTGCGGCTGCCCGGCTACGGCGCACTCGTCACCAACTGCGGGATCGACCGGGCCCGTGCCCGCGGGGCGAGCCGCTGGGGCAGTCGGATGCGGCTGCACGTGTCGGCCGGGCTGGGCACCTCGCCGTACGCGCCGGTGCGCTTCGCGTGCCCGCCGGAGGCCTCGCTGCTGACCCTCGTACCGTGGACGACCGGCCCCGATGCGCGGACGGGAACCCCCGCGCAGGCCACTGAGGGCATCGGGTAGAGTTCTCCACGGCTCACGGGGAGACCCGAGTGTCCATCGGGGTGTGGCGCAGCTTGGTAGCGCGCTTCGTTCGGGACGAAGAGGTCGCAGGTTCAAATCCTGTCACCCCGACCACACAAAGGCCCTGGTCAGAGACTCGATAGCGAGCCTGGGACCAGGGCCTTCGTCGTGTCCGGAGTTGCTGCCGGAGCATTTCCGGAGCATCCGCCTACACCGGAGCGGGTGCCGCTCCCTCACCGTCGTCCGGATCTTCATCGTCATCGAGCGCTCGCAGGATGCGATCCGCGTTGTCGGTCCGCCGGGTGTAGAGGTCCAGCGTCGTCGACGCGTGTTCGTGACCGAGGACGCGCTGGACCATGTTGGGCGGGACGCCGTCGTCGACGAGCCAGGTGGCGTACGAGTGGCGCAGATCGTGGAAACGCAGCCCGCCGGCCTGGTTGCGGGCGACGTGGTGCACGGCGGCAGGTTCGCTCCGCAGGGTCTCGACGTGCTTGCGGCCGTCGGTGTCGGTCCACTGCGCCTGCCACCCGTCGTCGAGTGGGACGACGGCACCGAGCAGCCCGGCCCGGACGAGCGAGGGCCGCCAGACGCGGGACCGGAACGAGGTACGCAGCAGCGGCGCCCCGACCTCGTTGGCGAAGATCGGCGCGTTGGGTTCGGTCGGCCAGCGGTCCAGGTGTTCGCGGATGACCGGCAGCAGCCAGCCAGGCAGCGGCACCGTCCGGCGTCCTGCGCGGCTCTTCGGGAAGGGCTTGAACGAGGTGCTTCCCGAGACCTCCACGACGGTCCGGATCACCGACAGCCGGGCCGCATCGAGGTCCAGGGCATCGGTCCGGAGGCCGGCGACCTCACCCCAGCGCAGCCCCGCCCCGGCGGCGGTCGCGACGATCCCGCGGTAGCGCTCCGGGACGACCGGCAGCAGCCTGGTCCGCAGGTCCGGACGACTGACGATCCGTTCGTCGGTGTCGCGGGTCCGGACACGAGGCACGCGGACGTCGTCAGCCGGGTTGAACGGGATCAGCCGGTTCCGCACGGCCGAGCGCAGCACCGCCGACGCGAGTCGCAGCGCCTCGACGACCGTCGCCCGGGACCGGCGCTGACCCAGGTCGCTGACCCACGCCTGGAGCGCCAGGTGATCGATCTTCGACAGCGGGACGTCGCCCCAGCGCGGGAACACGTGAGTGCCCATGATCGAGCGGTCCCGCGCCGCGGTGGTGATCTCGGTGTTCCATGTCGCCATCCACTCGGTGGCGTGCGCGGCGAAGGTCATCCGTCCGGCGTGCGGGGACACGTAGGCACCACGAGTCTTGGATGTCTCGATCTCGGCGAGGAAGGTGGCCGCGTCCTTCTTGAGCCGGAAGGTCTTGGACCGCTGCTTGCCCGACGGGTCCCGGAAGTACGCTCGGTACCGACCCTCGGGAGTCTTGTCGATGAAGCCCATCAGGCCACAGCTCCGATCTTAGTCGTGGGCTCGGGCTCGCCGTCGAGTCAGGCGTGGAACCGCCTGCGCGGGACCAGCCAGCGGCGACCGACGCGAGTCGCGGGGATCTCCCCGTTGCGCACGGACTCGTAGGCGACGCCTCGGGCGATGCCGAGCAGCGCAGCAACCTGGTCGACGGTGTAGGTCAGGGACTCGGTGTCGGTCATGACGTCCTCCGTGGGTCGGTGCCGGGCTGATGGCGGGTGCGGCGTTGTTCGCGTCGTCGTTCGGCGATGCCGAGTGCGATCTCTCGTTCGGCGTCGTTGCGGTGCCCGATCTGGACGACCTGCCAGTCGTTGACCACCAGCACCGACCCCGCCGCGGGGGACTGTTTCAAGATCGGTGTTTTCGGCCCGACACGCCGGGCTGAGGTCCGGCGAGATGGGCACGGACAGTGATGACATCGGACCTTGTGGATCCAAGCGAGGGTGACCCGAAGCCTGCTCGGCAGGCGTCGGCGGAGCGGGCCGCTGCGGCGGCGATGGTGGCCGAGGCGAAGGCGCGCGGGCTGGCGTTGACCGGCCCGGACGGCCTGTTGAAGCTCTTTACCAAGAATGTTCTGGAAACGGCGCTGAACGAGGAGATGACCGAGCACCTCGGGCACGACAAGAACCGGGCCGACCCCGGCCGGGAATCCACCAACGTGCGGAACGGGTCCCGCTCGAAGACGGTTCTCTCGGATGCCGCGGGTGACGTGGAGATCGACGTTCCGAGAGACAGGGCCAGCACTTTCGAGCCGCAGATCGTGAAGAAGCGTCAGCGGCGCCTCACAGATGTCGACGAGGTCGTACTGTCGCTGTATGCGAAAGGGATGACGACCGGGGAGGTTTCCGCACATTTCGCTGACATCTATGGGGCGTCAGTATCGAAGGAGACGGTCTCGCGGATCACCGACAAGGTCGTCGCCGAGATGAATGAGCCTTTCCCAGTAGGTGCTGGTTGATCATGTGGTTCGGTCGTGCTCGACGTGGAGCAGGACGAGCGCGGCGGCGGTGATCGCGCCGATCCGCCAGGGGCAGAAGCTGACCCGGCGTAGCGCCTTGAAGGTGGTCTTGAGCAGGGAGTTCCCGCGTTCGGCCACAGCCCTGACGGCGGAGTGCAGCGTGTTGACGGTGCGCTTGTCCACCGACAGCCCACCGCCGGTGGGGGTCTTGAACGGGCAGGTCAGGCGGGTGTTCTCACCCTCGTAGCCGAGGTCGGCGAGCACGACGTGGGTGTCGTCGGTCCAGCCCTCGATCGCGTCGAGCAGGCCGGGGTGACCGCGGGCGCAGGTGGTGTCGTGCTCGCGGCCCGGGCGCACCGGGGAGGTCCACAACGGCCACCCGTCAGGCGCGGTGAGGACCTGAACGTTCCCGCCGTGGACGTGGTGCTTACCCGACCACCACAGATCCACTCCCGGGGTCGGTCCGGGAGTGCGGGAGCGGTCAGTGTGGATCACGGTGCCGTCGAGGTGAACGTGGGTGTGCCCGGCGGTGCGGGCCGCGAGCAGCGCGCCGGGCAGTCCAGGCGCGGCGGCGGCCAGAACGTCGATACCTTCGTGCAGGTAGCGGTAGGTACTCGACAGGCTCAGCTGGTTGTCGGCGGCGAGCTGGGCGACCCGGGTCGCGTCGAGGAACCAGCGCAGCACCAGCACCGCGTGGCGGTCACAGTCCAGCGCCCGACGCCCGCGCCGGGTCCCGCGCCGGAGGCGTTCCTCGGCCAACAGCCGCGACAACATGGACGCGGTGGGCTCCCCGATCGGGAGCACGGCGGTGTAGGTGACAGGATCGGGCACGCGGGACCTCGGTGGTGAGTCGATCTTTGAGCGGACCGATCTCTTCTACCGGGGTCCCGCACCCTCGTTGAGCACCTCCACGCCCCCGGCGTGTCGCCGCCAGCCGCTCCCCACTACTGGGAAAGGCTCACTGAGCCCTTTTCAACCTGCCGTTCCGGCAGCTCAGGGGCCTGGTTGTGTGGGTGCAGACGCCGAGCTAGCGAGCCGGTGACCTGTGCAGCTGTGGTCAGAGCAGTTGCGCTGCAACCTTCGCGATCTCCTGACGCAGAAGCTCGCTGGTCAGGTTGAAAAAGGCTCACTGCCCGCCCCACCGCTCGCGGAACTCGGCGAACCGCGCCGCGGCGGCGGTCTTGTCGACGACGGGCTCAGACTGACCCCCTAGCGTCGGCTTGGGATTGACCCCCTCTGCACGACGCTGAGGGGGTGTTGTCGGTGGAGGACTGGGCCGAGATCCGTCGTCTGCATCGGGCCGAGGGTGTCCCGATCAAGGAGATCGCCCGCCGGCTGGGGGTGGCCCGCAACACGGTGCGCTCCGCGTTGCGGGCGCCGGGCCCGCCGAAGCGGGAACGGGGCCCGCGGGGATCGCTGGCGGATGCGGTCGAGCCGCAGGTGCGGGCATTGCTGGCGCAGTTCCCACGCATGCCGGCCACGGTGATCGCAGAGCGGATCGGGTGGGAGCACTCGCTGACCGTGCTCAAGGACCGGATCCGCCAGATCCGCCCCGAGTATGTCGGGATCGACCCGGTCGACCGGGTCGCCTACGCACCGGGCGAGATCACCCAGTGCGACCTGTGGTTCCCCGAGACCACGATCCCCGTCGGCCCAGGCCAGGAACGGGTCCTACCGGTGCTGGTGATGACGCTGGGCTACTCGCGGTTCTTGTCCGCGACGATGATCCCCTCGCGCCAGGCCGGGGACATCCTGTCCGGGATGTGGCAGCTGATCAGCGACGTCGGGCGGGTGACCCGCACGCTGGTCTGGGACCGGGAGTCTGCGATCGGCGGGACCGGGCGGGTCTCGGCACCGGCCGCTGCGTTCGCCGGCACTCTGGCCACCCGGATCCGGCTTGCCCCACCGCGGGATCCGGAGTTCAAGGGGCTGGTCGAACGCAACAACGGCTACTTCGAGACCTCGTTCCTGCCCGGACGTCGCTTCGCCTCCCCAGCCGACTTCAACCACCAGATCGACGACTGGCTGGCCCGGGCCAACACCCGCACCGTCCGAGCGATCGGCGGCCGCCCGGTGGACGTGCTCGCCCACGACTACGCGGCGATGACTCCGCTGCCGCCGCTGGACCCGCCGATCGGGCTGGCCCAGCGGATCCGGCTGGCACGGGACTACTACGTCCGCGTCGATGCCAACGACTACTCCGTGGATCCGCAGATGATCGGCCGGTTCGTCGATGTCGCCGCCTCACCGCGCGAGGTCGTCGTCTACTGCGCCGGCCAGGTCGTCGCCCGTCACGACCGCAGCTGGGCCCGCCACGCGGTGATCACCGACCCGGCGCACCAGCACACCGCCGCGGCGATGCGCCGCGCCCTGGCCCACGACCGCAACACCCGACAGGCCGCAGCACGCCGTCACCTCGACGGCCACCCGGTGACCCTGCGCGCACTGCCCGACTACGACGCCCTGTTCGGTGTCGACTTCGTCTCCACTGCCGAGGAAGCGAGCAGCTCATGACAACCACACCACCGAAGATCACCACCGACCCCGCTGGGAGCTCGGGGCCGGCCGGTCCGGTGCTGGCCGCGGTCCCCGACGGACTGCCGGCGATGATCGCCTACCTGACCCGGGTCCTGAAGACCCCGACCATCGCGGCCAGCTGGGAACAGCTTGCCGCCCAGGCCCGTGAGGAGAACTGGTCGCACGAGGAGTATCTGGGCGCGCTGCTGCAGCGCCAGGTCGCCGACCGCGAGTCCAAGGGCACGGTCATGCGGATCCGCACCGCGCACTTCCCCCAGGTCAAGACCTTGGAGGACTTCAACCTCGACCATCTGCCCTCGCTGCGCCGCGACATCCTGGCCCACCTGGCCACGAGCACGTTCGTCGCCAAGTGCGAGAACGTGATCCTGCTCGGCCCGCCCGGGATCGGGAAGACCCACCTCGCGATCGGGCTCGGCGTCAAAGCCGCCCACGCCGGCTACTCGGTCCTGTTCGACACCGCCAGCAACTGGATCACCAGACTCGCCGCCGCGCACCAGAGCGGCCGGCTCGAGGCCGAGCTGAAGAAGATCCGCCGCTACAAACTGATCATCATCGACGAGGTCGGCTACATCCCGTTCGACCAGGACGCAGCGAACCTGTTCTTCCAGCTCATCGCTTCCCGCTATGAACAAGGCAGCGTCATGGTCACCAGCAATCTGCCCTTCGGCCGCTGGGGCGAGACCTTCTCCGACGACGTCGTCGCCGCAGCCATGATCGACCGCCTCGTCCACCACGCCGAAGTCCTGACCCTGTCCGGGGACTCCTACCGCACCCGCGCCCGACGCGAGCTCCTGGCCAAACACAACCGCGCCAGCAACGACTGACCATCACCACACCACGCCGGGGGTCAGTTCCAATCCGTCGCTACGGGGTCACTCCCAACCCGCCGTTGACAACCGGGACGGGCCGCACGAGGTGGACGATGCGTTGGAAGCCCGTGATCAACGCGTTCGCCATCACGTTCGGTGACCGCTGGCCGGGAGCCGAGACCTACTGAGCAACGACGCCGAAACACCGATCACGAGACAGGCCCGATCTCCGGGACGATGACCGTAGGGCCGGTGACGGTGGAGACATCTCGAACCAGTCCGGCGCCCTGGCAGGCGCGGTCCCATGCGTGGGTGAGCCGCTGGACTTCCTCGGCATCGGCTCGTTCCTCAGCGGTCAGTGCACGACGACGGAACACGCTCGTTTCCCTCTCTAGCCCGGACTCTTCACGGGCTGTGCCGGTGATCTCCGACCCCAACTGAAGAAAGTGCCTCGTGACCAGGTAAGACAGCGGGTGTCGAAGCCCTGTCCGCCATGGTCGAGGAGGCACTTTCCGAGTGCAGACTACAAGCACGCGCCCACCGGTCATCGTGACCGCCGACGGCGCTGGGGTGGTGTCGCACGTCGGGTCGCGTCTGCTGGCCGATGTCGCCGACCGGACCACGTTGACCAGTGAACTCTCGACCGCGCTCGCACCGCTGCGACGAGCTCGGGCGCGTCATGATCCGGGGCGGGTGCTGGTCGATCTGGCCGTCGCGGTCGCCGACGGGGCCACGAGGATCTGCGAGATCGCGGTCCTGGCCGATCAGGGCGCGGTGTTCGGGTCGGTGGCATCGGACTCGACCTGCTGGCGACTGCTCGACAAGCTCGACGAGCGCCGGTTGTCCTCGATCGCGGCGGGGCGGGCGCGGGCCCGGGAGGTGGTCTGGGCCCAGCACGCCGACGTCGATGGTCGCGCGTTTCCCGCGGCTCGGGTCGCCGGCCGCGACCTGCGCCGGCACGGCCGGGACGTGCTGGTGATCGATCTCGACGCCACGATCGTCATCGCCCACAGCGAGAAGGAACAGGCCACGCCCACGTTCAAGAAGACGTTCGGGTATCACCCGATGCTGGCGTTCTGCGACAACACCGGCGAGTTCCTCGCCGCCCGCTTGCGCCGCGGGAACGCCGGTGCGAACACCGCCGCGGATCACATCAACGTGCTCGACGACGCGCTCGCCCAGATCCCTGACGCGTTCCGTCACGGGCACCCGATCCTGGTCCGCACCGACACCGCGGGCGCCACGAAAGCCTTCCTCGCCCACATCCGAGCGCAACAAGACACAGCGGTGAGCTGTGAGTTCTCCGTCGGCTGGGCCGTCACCGACCGCGAACGCACCGTGATCAGCCTGGTCCCGAAGACGGTGTGGGCCGAGGCGGTCGACGCTGACGGCGGGCACCGTGACGGCGCCGGGCTGGCCGAGATCACCGGCTTGCTCCCCGCCTCCGCGTTGGTCGACTACCCGGCCGGGACCCGCGTTGTCGTCCGTCGCGAACGGCCGCATCCCGGCGCGCAGCTCGATGCGTTCGAGGAGCGTGACGGCTGGCGCTACACCGCGTTCGCCACCGACACCCGCGTCGGGCAGCTCGCCTTCCTCGACGCCCGCCACCGCGCCCACGCCCGGGTCGAGGACCGGATCCGCTGCGGCAAGGACACCGGCCTCAACCACTTCCCGTCCCGGTCCTTCGCCGTCAACGCGGCGTGGTTGACCGTGGTCATGCTCGCGGTCGACCTGATCACCTGGACCCAGCGCCTGCTTCTCGACGGCGACCTGGCGAAGGTCGAGCCGAAGGCGTTGCGCTACCGGTTGTTGCACACCGCCGCGCGGATCACCCGCGGGCAACGCCGAGTCTGGGTCCGTATCCAACGGTCCTGGCCCTGGGCGGTCGATCTCGCCCGCGCGTTCGCGCGGCTGTGCGCGTTGCCTGTTCCTGCTGGTTGATCTCCGAAGCCCGACACGACGAGCGGCGGGAGCTCCCGGCAGAACGCGCAGGCCGGCCCCTTCGCCATGCCCACCCATCGAACGAACCGGACCGGATCCGCCGCCAGCCGATCACGCGGTCAATCCGCAGCTCCGTGAATCACCAGGGCTAGAACGAAGAACAGCCCCGTCCCCGGGATAAGCACAGGGACGGGGCCGCGTATGGGTCAGTGAGCCCTTTTCAACCTGCCGTTCCGGCAGCTCAGGGGCCTGGTTGTGTGGGTGCAGACGCCGAGCTGGCGAGCCGGTGACCTGTGCAGCTGTGGTCAGAGCAGTTGCGCTGCAACCTTCGCGATCTCCTGACGCAGAAGCTCGCTGGTCAGGTTGAAAAAGGCTCAGTCAGGGAGGACTAGGCAGCGTTCTCGGCGGGCTTGCCCCGGCCCTGGTGACCGGGGGTGTCGATGCCGGAGGCTCGGAACGACATCTGGACCCGGCGGGCGTCGTCCACCCACGGGACGGCGACCAGGTCACGGAAGATCACGGGCTGTCCGAGCTGGGTCTCAGGGGCGACAGCGGATGCGATCTTCACCCCGGCGATCTCCGCACGGTTGTTCTCGGGGTCGTTGACCAGGACGTCCACGATGAACACCGGGAGGCCGGTGGTCTCGTCCTTCGCCTGGTTCCCCGAGCGCTTACGGGAGCCGTCGGAGAGCTGGACGTACTCGGCTCGCTCGGCAACCTTGCCGGTGCCGATGAACTGAACCTTCGTCGTGTCAACCGGGATGGAACGCATTTTAGACAGTCCTCTCGTGTGTTTCGAATGCGGAGAATCGGCCCTCGGGCCACGCATTGCCATAGCGGCAATGGTTTGCTAGATAAAGCAGAACGCGAGAATCAGAATCAGCGCGGCGACAGCGGCGCCTAGGAGAACGGGAAGAACGGACGTCTTTCGGGGGACCTCGGGGGTCCAACGTTCGTGGCTTTCCTCGGGGTCGCCACCCCAGTGCTTAGCCACTACGCCGTGAGCGAAAGCTGTTCGGGCTGAGACGCCCTGAGCCTGGTCCCGGCGGACATGGTCAGCGTGACGACAGCGGTTCTCGACCGGATGGCGACTCCATCGACCGGTAGCGGCTCCAGGACTCGCATGGTGGACAGAACGACGTCCCCGCCGGAACGGCTGACGTGGTCGACCCGGTGTCGTTCTCCACCGTGCAGAACGACGTCACCGGAGCGAATCTCGTCCGCCTTGACCACGTTCAGCGGGTCCGGCTCGGCTTCCTCGCGAGGCGCCGGAGCCCCGTTCGGCCACAACGGCGGCCAGCCGCAGTCCTGAGCGTCGTGGTCGGGAGTGGACGGAGCGTCCACGACCTCAGCAGCGGCCCTGTGGGTTGCTGCCTCGGACTCGACGTGCGCCCCCGCGTCCTCGCACTCGGGGAACGTCGGGCCGTCGTCCGTGGTGATGTTCGGAGTCTGGTCCTCCGGCTCCGCCGTCAGGTTGTGCAGCTCGTCGGCCACGTCCTGGCCGGTAGCGGTGAGGCGGTAGCCGCCGTCGTCGGCGGGCTCGACCAGTCCACGGGACTCCAGAGCCGTCCAGGTGGGACGGCGGGGTGCCAGGACACCGATCAGAGCGAGGCACATGGTCATGGTCAGGCGGTGGAGCTTGGCGGGGGCGGTGGCGTCGTACGTGGTCACGTGGTCCTCCAGCAGTCGATGCGATCTAAGCGAGCTAAGCAGCAAGCTACGGGAATGCTGCGAACTATGCAAGGACTGCGAGCGAGCTAGTACCTGCGAACCTTCTGAGCTGTGCCAACATGGCGACCATGAGCGAGCCCCAGGACCCTCAGCGCCTCGTGAGCACGACGCAGGCTGCCAAGGCTCTGGGTGTCCACCAGACGACCCTGAGTCGGTGGGCGGCTGCCGGACACGTGAAACCAGCCCAGAAGACGGTTGGCGGGCACATGCGATGGAAGCTCGACGACCTTCGGAAGCAGGTTGCAGCAATCACGGAGCCCTGAACTGTGCCACCGATCGACCTCCCACCGTTGCCCCCCCCAATCTGGTGGATTGGGCTCAGGTGCCTGGTACCGGGTTCGGATTCCTCGCAATATTGGTGGAATTCTTTGCCTTATGGCGCCAGCGGCGCTACGAGGTCCGCGATCAGCGGTACATCAATGATATTCAGACTCTAGAGCAACTACAACTTGTGCTCGAAGATATCTGGGAAACACGAGTTCGTGCCGATTTGCACCAGCGCGTAGATCCTGACAAGTGGGCGAAACTTAAAAACCTCGGAATAAGCTCAATACTTCGACTCAGAAACCGAACCGCCTACCACATAGTTGGCGATGAGCTAAGCAGCCTGGATGATCCGCCGACGTATAGACAGATTGTTAGATTGCTTCAGATAGTCGAAACGGGACTGCATATCATCCGCGTGAAGCATCTTCGGTAGCACGTTTGGCCGACGAACCGCCCGCTCACCCCTTACCCCCGGCCACCACCTGTCAGGCAATAGGGTGCCGGTTACAGGTCCGGTCGGTCATACCCTCCGCAAAGATGTCTACCGAACGCCCATCGCTGATTGCGATTCCGGAAGAAGAGAAACCCTTAGCACAGGTGAGCATCCACCATGAGATCCTGCATGCTCTCTGCCAGTCCTCGGCGCTACCGTAACCGGCTCTCATGGCACACCCCGCCGGGTCTTGCGCTCGACTGACCGCGCTGATTCGAGCGTTCACAATCCATCGCCATGCTTCTACCGGGTCCGCCGTATGGTGTTCGTACTTGGCGCCGGTCAGACCGTGCCAGCGCTCAGCGCTGAATCGGAAGTTGCTGTCCTTCGTGCTCACGTCGTCGGTGCCTAAGTGCCAGTGAGCCTTTTTCAACCTGCCGTTCCGGCAGCTCAGGGGCCTGGTTGTGTGGGTGCAGACGCCGAGCTGGCGAGCCGGTGACCTGTGCAGCTGTGGTCAGAGCAGTTGCGCTGCAACCTTCGCGATCTCCTGACGCAGAAGCTCGCTGGTCAGGTTGAAAAAGGCTCAGTGGGTGACCCCCAGGTCCCGCCACCGACCGGTGTCGTTGAGTTCCATCTCAGGAACCTGGAGATCCGTCGTCGCCACGGGTCGATGCTATCGCACAGACGTTCGATCTTGGTCGCACGGCGCGGTGTTCTCGTTCGGTGGGACCACGTGCCCGTTCCGGTCGATCACGTACAGGCGGTTCGTGTCCCGTTGGTGCTCCGGGAAGTAGCGGTTGAGCAACCATCCCTTGACCGCGATCCGGTCTGAGCCCTCGGCGCGGGTGAACAAGTCTGCCACGAGGTCCGGCCAATCAAGGCCGTTCACTGGTCCAGTCATAGCCTGATCCTGTTATCGCTAGTGATTGTGTAGGTCCCGAGCGATTCCCCCCGGGGTTCAACGCCTGAGAGAGTGTTTGAGAAGATCATGTTGAGGGTGTGACTACGTACTTCTGCTGGCGTCGGGCGGGTTCGCCACGGGCGATGCGGCGGGTGATGGTGTTGATCGCCGCCCAGCGGATCATGGCCTCGGACACTGCGGGGTGGCGTTCGTAGTCCCGGGCCAGGCGGCGGTGCGCGGTGACCCAGGCCAGGGTCCGCTCGACCACCCACCGCCGCGGGAGGACGGCGAATCCGCGCTGCTCAGGCGGTTTGCGCACGATCTCGACGCTGGTGTGCAGGATCGTGGTCGCCCAGTCCAGCAGGCGCCCGGCGAACCCGGCGTCGGCGTAGACGAACCGCACCCTCGTGCGCAGGTAGAGGTCGAGCAGGGTCGACTTGGCGCCATCGCGGTCCTGCACCGACGCCGAGCACACCATCGTGGTCAGCAGCAGGCCGAGGGTGTCGGTCACGATGAACCGCTTCCGGCCGTTGATCTTCTTCCCGGCGTCGTAGCCGCGGGTGTCCCGCCCGACCGTGTCAGCGCTCCTCACCGACTGCGAGTCGATGATCCCCGCGCTGGGTTCGGGGTCGCGGCCCTCATCAGCGCGTAGCTGACGGCGCACGATCGGGAGGATCTGCTCGGTGACCCTCTGCTGCTCCCACCGGTTGAAGTACCAGTACACCGTCTGCCACGGCGGGAAATCAACTGGTAGAGCACGCCACGCGCACCCGGCGCGCACGACATAGAGGATCGCATCCACCACATCACGGCGCGCGTGCTTCTCCGGCCGGCCTCCCGCCCCGCCGCTGGCAGCAGCGGCTCGATCAACGCCCACTGCTCATCGCTGGTGTCCGAGGGGTACCGCCGCCTACGCCGAGCCACTCCTCCACGATGGACCACACCCGGACGCATCCAGCGCAGACACGCCGACCCGTCTCAAACACGCTCTAAGCGATTCGATCGCATTCGTAGAGCAGATCACCCTTCGAATCTCGACGTCGTAGTCCAAGAACGGCACGAACTCTTCCCACGCGTTGCGCCATAGCCGGATCATCGCCGCGTACTTACGGCCCCATTTCTCGTCGAGCTCATCCATAGCGATAAGTGCTGCATTCGGGTTGGGCGCGGCATAGATTGGTTTGATGTCGCGCTTCACCGCGTCCCAGTCCTGTCGACCCACCAGCCGGAAAGTGTTTCGGATCAGGTGCACGACGCAGGTTTGGACAATGGTTTGCGGCCACACGTTGGCCACGACCTCCGGGAGTCCTTTGAGGCCGTCGCAGACCAGGAACAGCACGTCACGCACGCCGCGGTTCTTCAGGTCGACCAGCACGCTCATCCAGAACTTCGCGCCCTCACTGCCGACGCCCATCCACAGCCCCAGCACGTCCTTGCAGTCGTCCATGGTGACGCCGATGGCTGCGTAGACCGGCCGGTTGGCGACCTGCCCGTCCCGGACCTTGACGTGGACAGCGTCGATGAACACCGCGGCGTACACCGAATCCAACGGCCGACCAACCCAGTCATTCATCTCGGCGACGACCTTGTCGGTGATCCGCGAGACCGTCTCCTTCGATACTGACGCCCCATAGATGTCAGCGAAATGTGCGGAAACCTCCCCGGTCGTCATCCCTTTCGCATACAGCGACAGTACGACCTCGTCGACATCTGTGAGGCGCCGCTGACGCTTCTTCACGATCTGCGGCTCGAAAGTGCTGGCCCTGTCTCTCGGAACGTCGATCTCCACGTCACCCGCGGCATCCGAGAGAACCGTCTTCGAGCGGGACCCGTTCCGCACGTTGGTGGATTCCCGGCCGGAGTCGGCCCGGTTCTTGTCGTGCCCGAGGTGCTCGGTCATCTCCTCGTTCAGCGCCGTTTCCAGAACATTCTTGGTAAAGAGCTTCAACAGGCCGTCCGGGCCGGTCAACGCCAGCCCGCGCGCCTTCGCCTCGGCCACCATCGCCGCCGCAGTGGCCCGCTCCGCCGACGCCTGCCGAGCAGGCTTCGGGTCACCCTCGCTTGGATCCACAAGGTCCGATGTCATCACTGTCCGTGCCCATCTCGCCGGACCTCAGCCCGGCGTGTCGGGCCGAAAACACCGATCTTGAAACAGTCCCTGAGCACGTTCTAAACCGTCCCCCGGTGAACACACGGGTGGAGCTGTCTCGGGGGTGTATGGCCCACACCAGCGTCAGGAACGCGTGTCTGGGGCCATGAGCCTTTTTCAACCTGCCGTTCCGGCAGCTCAGGGGCCTGGTTGTGTGGGTGCAGACGCCGAGCTGGCGAGCCGGTGACCTGTGCAGCTGTGGTCAGAGCAGTTGCGCTGCAACCTTCGCGATCTCCTGACGCAGAAGCTCGCTGGTCAGGTTGAAAAAGGCTCAATGGCCCCGACCCTGGAGCAGGCCATCGACGTCGCCATCGGGAAAGCGTTCGTCATCCTCGACGGCACCCTGCTGCGCATCGACCGCGTCGGGATGGCCTCGGGCTATGACCGCGGGTTCTACTCCGGCAAGCACAAGTGCCACTGACTCAACGTCCAGGTCATCGCCGACCCCGCCGGCCGGCTGGTGTGGATCTCCCCGCCGCTTCCCGGAGCCCGCCACGACATGGGCGCCGCCCGCGAGCACGGCATCATCGACGCCCTGACCGAGCACCGGATCCGGGCGGCTGCCGACACCGCATATCAGGGCGCCGGCCCGACGGTCGCGGTCCCGCACCGGCGGCGACGCAAGGACCCCGACACCGGCCGGTTCCGTCCGCTGTCGCACAACCAGCGCGAGGTCAACGCCGCTCACTCACGCCGCCGCGGACCCGGTGAGCGGGTCAACGCCGAGCTGAAGAACTGGAAGATCCTGCGCAAGATCCGCTCCAGCCCGAACCGGGCCGGACAGCTCATCGCCGCAGTTCAGACCCTCATGATCGTCAACACCTGACCAGGTTGGCAAAGGCTCACTGCCCGCGGCGCCGGGGCGGTCCCGGTGGCGGGCCGTGACCGGCACCGGGACCGCCCTGCCGACGGCCCGGCTGCTCGCTCCGCCGTTGCCGCTGCTCGCCGCCCCGCTGGGGTGGCTGCTCCTGGGCCCCGCCGGCGCGGTGTGCGCAGCGGGGGTGGTATGGGGAGTGCGGCGCCGGATCGCCACACGGCGGGCCGCGGACCGGGCCGGGTCGACGGCGGCCGAGCTCGCCGACGCACTCGCCCGGATCACCGACGAGCTGCGCACCGGCGCGCACCCCGCGGCCGCGCTGGCCGGGCACGTGCACGACGGGCCGCTCGCCCGCGCGCTGCTCGAGCCGGCCGCGGTGGCCGCGCGGATCGGCGAGCCGGTCCCCGAGGCCTTGCGTCGGACGGCGCGGGGCCCGGCCCGGCGCGACGTCGAGCGGGTCGCCTCGGCCTGGGAGCTCGCCGACACCCACGGTGCCCCGCTCGCCGACCTGCTCACCGGTCTGCTCGACGACATCCGCTGGCGGGTCGCGCACGGAGCCCGGGTGCGAGCCCAGCTCGCCGGGCCTCGGGCGACGGCGTCGGTGCTGACCGCGTTGCCGTTGGCCGGGATCGGTCTCGGGCAGTTGATGGGCATCGCGCCGCTGACCGTGCTGCGTACCGGGCTGCACGGGCCCGCGCTGCTGCTGACCGGGGTCGGCCTCACGGTCGTGGGGGCGGCGTGGGCCGACCGGATCCTGCGTGCGGCGGTGCCGACGTGACCGCGGCCGCACTCGGGCTCGCCGCGCTCGCCCTGGTCGTCGGCTGCGGGCGTCCCGGACCGGGGCGGCTGCGAGGGCTGCGTGCCGTCACCGGGGCGACGACCGCCGCGGCGCCGCCCCGCACCGCGGTCCTCGCGGTGCTCGTTCCCGCCGGGGCCGCGCTCGGCGGAGCCCTCGGCGGGATGGGCGGCGCGGTCGTCGGCGCCACGCTGGGCGGCGGGTTGCTGTGGCTCGCCCGGTGGGCGGCCCGCGGGCCGGCCGCGTCGGTGGACTCCGCGGATCTGGCCGCCGCCTGGGACCTCCTGGCGACTTGCCTCGCCGCCGGTCTCGCCGTGGCTGACGCCGTCGGAGCCGCGGCCCGGCGGCTCGACGGCCCGGCCGGTGAGGCGTTGCGCAGGGTCGCGGGCCTGCTGGCGCTGGGCGCCGACCCCGACGACGCCTGGGCCGCCGCCGGCCCGGTCCCCGAACTCGCCGGGTTCGCCCGCGCGGCGGGCCGGTCGGCCCGCACCGGTGCCGCCCTCGGACGCTCCGCCGCGGCGGAGGCCGCCCGGCTGCGCGCCGGGCTGGCGGATCTCGCCGAGGAGCGGGCGCAGCGCGCCGCTGTCCGCATCACCGCCCCGCTGGGGCTCTGCTTCCTGCCCGCCTTCCTGGTCCTCGGCATCGTGCCGGTCGTGATCGGGCTGGCCGGGGAGGCGTTCGCACGGTGGTGACCACCGCCGCGCGGCAACCGGGTCCGCACTCCGCGGGCCCCCGACGAAGGAGACACCGATGACCCTCACCCGTTCCCTGCTGCACCGCCGGCTCCGCGCACTCGCCTCGGACGACGACGGCATGTCCACCGTCGAGTACTCAGCTGATCGTTAGACACACCGCCTAGAATCGTCCTGTGCGTGCCCTGATCCTGATCCGGTTGTCTCGGGTCACCGACGCCACGATGTCGCCGGAGAGGCAGCGACAGGCGTGTGAGCGCTACTGCCAGGAACGCGGCTGGTCCGTGGTCGGCATCGCCGAAGACCTGGACACGTCCGGCGCCGTGGACCCGCTGAAGCGAGTAGGTGCCGGGCCGTGGTTGCGGGATCGACTGGACGAGTTCGACGTGATCGTTGCGTGGAAGTTGGACCGGGTCGGTCGCAACGCCAGGGACATGTCGTCGCTGGTCAACTTCCTGACCGACCACGATAAGACTCTGGCGACGGTGCAAGACGCGATCGACATCGCGACCCCGGTCGGCCGGATGCTGGTCTACATCCTCGCGACGCTGGCCGAGATGGAGCTGACGTCGATCAGCGACAGGAACACCGCGTCATCGCAGTACCTGATCCGGTCCGGCCGGTGGCGCGGCGGAGTCCTCCCGGCGGGGTACCGCTCGGAGCAGAACCCGGAGGGCTCGGGGCTGGTCCTGATCCCTGATAAGCAGGGCACCGCACCGACCGTGCGGGAGATCGTGGCCCGCGTGCTCGCCGGGGAACGACTGGCCGGGATCGTCCGAGACCTGAACGCCCGTGGTGTCCAGACAGTGAGCCTTTTTCAACCTGCCGTTCCGGCAGCTCAGGGGCCTGGTTGTGTGGGTGCAGACGCCGAGCTGGCGAGCCGGTGACCTGTGCAGCTGTGGTCAGAGCAGTTGCGCTGCAACCTTCGCGATCTCCTGACGCAGAAGCTCGCTGGTCAGGTTGAAAAAGGCTCAGTGTCAGCACCGCCAGCGCTAGCAGGACGGGGACCGTCACGCCCTGCGGTGTCCCGGGAAGTGCGCTCAGCACGGCACACCGACCCCGCGCTCGCGCAACAGCGTCGCGAGCTCGTCGCGGCCCGGTCCTACCCCGGAGCCGCGGCTCCAGACGGCGGTGACGTGGGGGGTGCCGTCGTCGGAGCGGCCCAGCACACCGATCTCGTCGAGCGTCCGACCGGCGCCGGGGCGGCGTCGCATGTGCAGCACGACCTGCACGGCGGCCGTCAGCTGCCCGTCGAGCGCGGCGGGGGACATCCCGCCGAGCCCGGCCAGTGCGCGCATCCGGGCCGGGATCTCGCGGACCGAGTTCGCGTGCACGGTGCAGCCGCCGCCGTCGTGACCGGTGTTCATCGCCGCCAGCAGGTCGCACACCTCGGCGCCGCGGACCTCGCCGACGACCAGCCGGTCCGGCCGCATCCGCAACGCCTGACGCACCAGTTCGCGCAGCGGAACCCCGCCCGAGCCCTCGATGTTCGGCGGCCGGGCGACCAACCGCACGACGTGCGGGTGGCGTGGGGAGAGCTCCTCGGCGTCCTCGACGGTGATCAGGCGCTCGCCCGGGTCGACCGCGCCCAGCAGCGCATTGAGCAGAGTGGTCTTGCCACTCCCCGTCCCGCCGGCCACGAGCACGGCCAGCCGGGCGCCGACGATCGCGCGCAGCAGCGCCTCGCCGGTCGCGTCGAGGGTGCCGGTCCGCCGGAGCGCGGCCAGGTCGTGCCCGGCGGGACGCAGCACCCGCAGCGAGATCGCGGTCCCGGCCGCCGCCACCGGTGGGAGGACGGGGTGTAGCCGGACCCCGGCGTCGGGGAGCCTGCCGTCGACGCAGGGACTCGCGTCGTCGAGGCGGCGGCCCGCGGCGAGCGCCAGGCGCTGGGCGAGTCGCCGGACCGCGGACTCGTCGGTGAAGGTGATGCCGGTGCGGCGCAGTCCGTCGCCGCGGTCGACCCAGACGGCGTCGGGCGCTGTGACCAGCACGTCGGTGGTCATCGGGTCGCGCAGCAGCGCGTCGAGCGGGCCCGCTCCGGTGAGCTCCTGGCGCAGGGTGCGGAGCGCGGCGAGGACGTCCAGATCGGACGCGACCCCACCGGACTCGGCCCGCACCGCAGCGGCGACGGCGGCCGGCCCGGTCTCGCCGCCCGCGTCGGCCAGCCGGGCCCGCACCCGGTCGACCAGCGGGTTCACGACGCCGCCTGCCGGATGCCGGCCGTACCGGAGAGGCGCTCGTGCACGGTCCGGGCCCCGGTGGCCAGCGGGCCCCGCCCGGAACCGGGCGTGCGGCCCCGTTCGAGAGCGCCAGCGAGGTCCCGCTCGGGCCGCATGGTCGTGAGCAGCGGCAGCCCGAGAGAGGTGACGACCTCATCGGGCGTGATCCCGCCGGGGGACGGCCCGCGCACGACGAGCTCCACAGCCCGGGCATGCTCCGCGAGCACGTCGGCGACCCGGGCGGCCGCGGCACAGGACCGCAGCCCGGCGGGCACCACCAGGACGGTCAGGTCGGCTCTGCCGAGAGCGGTGAGCGCGGCATCGGTGGGGTAGCGGGGCAGGTCGCACACGACCGTGCCGCCCGCGCGGCGCCCGGCGTCGAGGACGGCGGTGACCGCGGCCGGTTCGGGTCCGTGCGGGGAGCGCGCGCAGGACAGCACCGACAACGCGGTGCGCCCGGACCCGGCCCGTGGGAGCGCGGCGTGCAGCGACGCGGCGCGTACCCGGCCGTCGCCGACCGACAGCTCCGGCCAGCGCAGCCCGGCCTCCTGCTCCAGCCCGACCATCAGGTCGATGCCGCCGCCGAGCGGGTCGCAGTCGACCAGCAGCGCGGACTCCCCGGCTCGCGCGGAGGTCAGCGCGACCGCGGTGGCGAGCACCGAGGCACCCGCCCCACCGCAGCCGCCGACCACGGCCAGCACCCGGCCCGCCCGCCCGTCGCCCGCTGCGCGTTCCCGGGCGTCGGCGAGGATCCCGGCCAGGCCCGCCTCGCCCTGGGGGAGCTGCACGACCCTGTCCGCGCCGAGGGCGACGGCGAGCTGCCAGTCCTCCGCGGCGGGCTCGCCGTAGACGGTGATCACGACGCCGTCGCGGCGCGGGAAACCGGCCTCGCCGCAGCGCCGGGCCCCGGACCGGTCGAGTAGGACGACCGGTGCACGGGCCCAGGCCCGGCGGGCGTCGGCCGCGTCGACCGCGCGTTGGGCGTCCATGTCGGCTGCTGCCGCGAGCCGTAGCAGCGCGTCGAGCAGCTCGGGATCGTCGGCCACGATCAGGCAGCGCCGGTCCATCGCGTCGTCCTCCACACCGGCCCGCCGGTGCGAGCCCCGGTATCGAGCGTGCGGCCTCGGGAGGGCTCCGCCGGCCTCGATCGCGAGCCTGTGGACAACTTCGTGGAAACGGCTCGGCCTGTGGACAACTCCCCGGTTCCGTCGGCCCCGCGCGGGAGGATGGAGCACAGGGGCGGGCCCTCGCGGGCGTGGGACGCAGGAGCGGCGCCGGAGCCACGAGGAAGGGCGCGGAGGCGGAGGCGTGGGACACGACCGTGTCCGTCCCGGCCCGGACGTAGGACGACCCCCGCCAGGGGGATTGGCGGGGGCCGTCGGGCGGTTCAGCCCCGGGGGGTCGAGCTGAACCCGCTCGGACCAGGTCCGAGCTCGGTCAACTGTAGCCGGAACATGCCGGTCGCGCCCATACTCCGGCCGTGGCCTGCGCCGACCGGTACTGGTGACGACGTCACTCCCGGCTCCCGACGGCGTGAAGTGCGCCACTGACCGGTGGGCGCGTCCGGGCGACCGGCCGCATGCGGCCGGTCACTCTCCGCTGCTGCGCATCGGTCTGCTCGCAGCCGGGCGGAGCGGTGCAGGGACGGTGGGGCACACCGTGGGGTCGACGGTCGAGGATGTGGACGGAGCGGAGGGCCGGGGACGTGCGCTCCGCGTTTCGGGCACGCTGGACGTTGTGCCCGAGACCTCCAGAGCCCCCGCCGCACCGGACCGGACCGCCGGTGCCACCGCCCCCCAGGCGGTGTTCCTCGACCTCGACAACACGATCATCGCCGGGTCGAGTGCGCTGGCGTTCGCGCGGCCGTTCGCCCGTGCCGGTCTGATCGACCGCGCGACCGTCCTGCGCGGGGCGTGGACCCAGCTGCTACTCGTTCTCGCCGGGGCGGACGCGTCCACGATGGACACCCTGCGCCGTCGGATGGTCCTGATCTGCAAGGGCTGGGAGGTGGCGCGGGTCCGCACGATCGTCGCCGAGACGCTGCAGGAGATCATCGGTCCGCTCGTCTACCCGGAGGCGCTCCGGCTGATCGAACACCACCGCCGACAGGCGGCGGAGATCGTGCTGCTGTCGGCGTCGGGGCTCGAGGTCGTCGAGCCGATCGCCGAGCTGGTCGGGATCGAACGGTTCCGGGCGACGCGGATGCACGTCGTGGACGACCGCTACGCCGGGGAGATCGAGTTCTACTGCTACGGCGAGGGCAAGGCCGTCGCGGCCCGGGAGATCGCCGAGGAGCTGGGGTTCGACCTCGCGCACTGCGCCGCCTACACCGACTCGATCACCGACCTGCCGCTGCTGGAGGCGGTCGGCCAGCCGTCCGTCGTGAACCCCGACCGCGAGCTGCGGGCGATCGCCCGTGAGCGGGGGTGGCCGGTGCTCGCGTTCGTCCGCGCGGCGTCCCGGCGGGACCGGTTGTTCCGGATGCGCGACCGGTTGTCGGACCGGTTCGCGGCCGGGGCCCGGGGCGGTGCTCCCGCCGGCTCGGCCATCGAGGCGGAGGGTCCGGACGCCGGCGGGGTCGGTGCGGCGGGGCCGTGGCGGGACCCGGCGATGCTCGGCGCGGCCGCGGTCGGCGGGGTGCTCGCGGCGTTGCTGGCGGGCGCAGCCGTCACCCGTTCCGCCCGCGGCAGTCGCTGACACGACGGCCGGCCTGGGGACAGGTCGGCGCTGCCCGACGTCGGGTGGTCCGCACCTCGCGCGACCAGTGTTCTCGGCTCGCCCCGCCCGATTCCTGCGCACTGCATGACCGGGGAGCGCTCGGCCGCGCGAGCCCGGTACTCGTCGATCAGCGCGTCAGTGCTGGTCGCGGCGCCCCGGACGACGCTCATGTGCTGATCGATCCGTGAGGAGGGGCGGCACGGGACAAGGGGCGACAGGGCAGGGCGCCGGAACAGGGGGCCGCCGGAACAGGGGGCGCGGGGCGGGCATGGAGCGGGGCGGGCATGGAGCGGGGCGCAGGTGCGGTGCCCGGTTGGACCGTGCGGGGGTACGGCGCGGTGACGTCCCCGTTGGTGGTGGAAGTAGCGGCCCTGTCCGGCGTGGCTGACTACGTAGGAGGGGCCACCGCGTGAGTCTCTGCGTGTACCCGCCAAGGAACACGTAGAGAGGTGCCACGCGATGGCCCTGGACCAGTCTGCCCTGCTCGAAGTCCTCGACGCTCTCAAGGTCGCTGATGTCGGTGACCGTGTCCGCACCGCCGCGGAGACGATCTATCAGGCGTTGATCGAAGCCGAGCTCACCGACACGATCGGCGCCGCGCTGCACGAACGCACCGACGTCCGGACCGCCCAGCGCAACGGGCACCGCACCCGCACCCTGTCGACCACTGCCGGTGATCTGGAGCTGCGGATCCCTAAGCTAGTGAGCCTTTTTCAACCTGCCGTTCCGGCAGCTCAGGGGCCTGGTTGTGTGGGTGCAGACGCCGAGCTGGCGAGCCGGTGACCTGTGCAGCTGTGGTCAGAGCAGTTGCGCTGCAACCTTCGCGATCTCCTGACGCAGAAGCTCGCTGGTCAGGTTGAAAAAGGCTCACTAGGCACCGGGAGCTTTTCCCGTCGCTGCTCGAGCGCCGACGTCGGGTCGACCAGGCGTTGTTCGCGGTGGTGATGGAGGCCTACCTGCACGGCGTCTCGACGAGGAAGGTCGACGACCTGGTCAAGGCCCTTGGTGCCGACTCCGGAATCTCCAAGTCCGAGGTCTCCCGCATCTGCTCCGACCTCGATACCGAGGTCGGAGCGTTCCGGGACCGGTCCCTGGCCGAGCAACCCTTCCCCTACGTGTTCCTCGACGCCACCTACTGCAAGGCTCGGGAGAATCACCGGGTGGTGTCCCAGGCGGTGGTGATCGCCACCGGGGTCCGCGCGATGGCTGGCGCGAGGTCCTCGGCTTCGCCGTTGGTGACTCCGAGGACGGGGCGTTCTGGACTGCGTTCCTGCGCAGCCTGAAGGCCCGCGGGCTCGGCGGCGTGCAGTTGGTGATCTCCGATGCCCACACCGGGCTCAAGCAGGCGATCTCGGCGGTGCTGCTCGGCGCGGCCTGGCAGCGTTGCCGCGTGCACTTCCTGCGCAACGTTCTCGCTCAGGTCCCCAAGGGCAACGCCGAGATGGTCGCCGCCGCGATCCGCACCATCTTCGCCCAGCCGAAGGCGGAGATGGTCCGGGAGCAGCTCAACGTGATCGCAGGGATGCTCGGCCGCCAATCAGCCAAGGTCGAGACGATGCTGCGTGACGCCGCTCCCGACCTGCTGGCCTTCGCCGACTTCCCCGCCGCGCACTGGAAGAAGATCTGGTCGACCAACCCGCTGGAACGGCTGAACAAGGAGGTCAAACGCCGCACCGATGTCGTCGGGGTGTTCCCCAACCCCGAAGCGCTGCTGCGCCTGGCCGGCGCCGTCCTGGTCGAGGCTCACGACGAGTGGCAGGCCGGTGACCGCCGCTACCTCGGCGAAGCCACCATGGCGCTGCTCGCACCACCACCGCCCGGCGACGAAACAGTGGCCGGACCCGGACTCATCACGGCATGATCTGACCTGCAGAGACCCTCGCGAGCGACTTACACCATCCGAGGGGACGTCACCCCGTGCCGCGCCGTCCAGCGCCGGCTCTCTGTCGATCAGTACATGAGTGCTGCCCAGACAGCGGCCACCAGCGCTCATGTACTGATCGACGGCGTCGCACGGCCCCACGGCGCACCTGGTGGGCTGGTGACCGGGGCGACGGGCAGGTGTGGGCGGATAGGCAGGCGCGGCGGGCGGACGGCTCGACCGGAGCGGCCCGGCGTGGCCGACGCCGTCCGACAACACCGACGCCGTCCGACAACACCGACGCCGTCCGACAACACCGACGCCGTCCGACAACACCGACGCCGTCCAACAACGCGGCCGGTCAAGCCGATGTAGGCGGTCCCGGACGGGGTGCCGCGGTGCGGAAGGTGTGGGCGTGCGAACCCTGTCAGTTGCGCAAACCGCGGCGCAGGCACGCGCCCAGAGCCCCGACCGCGACCGCCGTCCGTGCGTCGTCGTGCACCTCCCGGCGGTCGTCGCCGGTCACCCTGTGCTGCTGAACCGGTGCACATCGGTGAGGGGGTTGCTCACATCACTTTCCGGGTCTACGAAGGAGCCACGGACCCCGGCCGGGCCAGGGGCGTCTCGGAGGAGAAGAGGCGTCTCCCCTGACCGGGCTCCGTACGTGGGGACCGGGCCACGTCCACGCCGAGCACGCCGCGGGAGGCATGTCGTCGTGGGCCTGCGAACCGGGACGCCGGGCGCCGAGGCCGCGCAACACGGCACGTAGTGCACGCCAGGACGCCGGTTCCCGCGTCGGGCCGGGTGGCGCCCTTCGGGGCACCACCCGGCTCCCTTCATGCGCTCAGCCGGACTGCGCGGCGGCGATCGACAGGCCCTCCCGGCCGCCCGCCTCCCACTCCGCGCAGGTGTGGACAATCCAGCGGGCCAGTCCGTCGGGCGTCCCGGAGGCGAACGCCGCCGCGGCCTCCCGGTACTCCGCGGTGCGGCGCAGGAACCCCACCTCGGGCACCGACAGACCGCGCGGGTCCAACCCGGTCGACATCGCGGTCAGCCGGGCCGCCGCCCGGGCCACGACCCCGTCGGCGGTGCCGAACGGCGCCAGGGTCAGCAGCTCGCCGTGCACGACGGCGACCAGCACCGGAGCCGGCACCGAGGTGCCCCCGCCGATCAGGTCGGCCAGTGCAGTGAGCCGTGCCGACGTCGCCGGGCGCGGCCTGCCCAGCACCTGCTCGTGCTCGTCGGCGGGCACGAGGTCCCCCGCGGCCAGCACGTGCAGCCGGGCGAGCCCCTGCAGCGGGGCCCGGCGCCAGGTGTCGAGGAGCTTGGCGCGCTCGTCGGCGATCCGGACGGCGCCCGCGAGGACCGGGTCGGAGACGTGGTCGGCGGTGACCGGCCGCAGCGGGGCCCCGTCGATCGCGGCGGAGGAGCGGGCGGCGCGCAGGGCGGCCTCGGCAGCCGTCGCGGGCCAGCCGCGCCGGTTGACCGGCTGGTTGTGCACCTCGGTGGCCGCGTCGCGGGCGCGGGCGACCGCCTCGGCGACGCCGGGGAGTGCGGCGAGCGGGGCGAGTGGATCGGCTGCTGCGGGGCGGGCCATGGACGTCATCGTCCCAACCGGCGGGCTACCGCCCGGTAAGTACCCCTGCGGTGTGGACCGCTCGGCGCCCGGTCGTGGTGATCCGTCGACCGCCGGACATCCGCCCGCTCGCCCTCGGGGGTCCCGCGGACACCCTGTCGCACCCGGGAACGGCTCCCCACCTGCGCGGACGGTCAGGTGTGGCGTTGGCGTCCGGTCGGTACCTGTCCCGACAGACGGTGCACGGGCGAGGACGGTTCACTAGCGTCGGACCGCACACGTGTGCGCACACCGAGTGCGCCCGAGGCCGCCACGTCGGCCCGAAGTGACCCGCCGCGTCGAGGAGGACACCAGGACATGGCCGAGTCCGAGAAGAGTTCCGCGCTCAGCGCGCTCTCCAGCGAGAGCAGGTCGTTCCCACCGTCGGAGGAGTTCGCGTCGCAGGCGAACGCCACCGCCGACTGGTACGACCGTGCCGATGACGACCGCGAGGGGTTCTGGGCCGAGCAGGCCGACCGTCTGCACTGGACGAAGAAGTGGGGCACCGTCCTGGACTGGCAGCCCCCGTTCGCGAAGTGGTTCGTCGGCGGTGAGCTGAACGTCGCCTACAACTGCGCCGACCGGCACGTCGAGGCCGGCAACGGCGACCGCGTCGCCATCCACTGGGAGGGCGAGCCCGGAGACTCCCGCACCATCACCTACGCCGACCTGCAGCGCGAGGTCTCCAAGACCGCGAACGCGCTGACCGAGCTGGGCGTCGGCAAGGGTGACCGCGTCGCCATCCAGCTGCCGATGATCCCCGAGGCCGTGTTCTCGATGCTGGCCTGCGCCCGCCTGGGCGCGCTGCACAGCGTCGTGTTCGGCGGGTTCTCCCCGGGCGCGCTCAAGGCGCGCATCGAGGACGCCGAGGCCAAGGTGCTGATCACCAGCGACGGTCAGTACCGCCGCGGCAAGCCGGCCCCGATGAAGGAGAACACCGACGAGGCCGTCGCGGGCACCTCGATCGAGAGGGTCCTCGTCGTCAAGCGGACCGAGACCGACGTGCCGTGGACCGACGGCCGCGACGTGTGGTGGCACGACGTCGTCGACGGTGCGTCCGACCAGCACACCCCGGAGTCCTTCGACTCCGAGCACCCGCTGTTCATCCTCTACACCTCGGGCACCACCGGGAAGCCGAAGGGCATCCTGCACACCTCCGGCGGCTACCTCACGCAGTCCGCGTACACCCACGACGTGGTGTTCGACCACAAGCCGGGCGAGAGCGTCTACTGGTGCACCGCCGACATCGGCTGGGTCACCGGGCACACCTACATCGTCTACGGGCCGCTCGCGAACGGCGCCACGCAGGTGATCTACGAGGGCACGCCGAACACCCCGCACGAGGGCCGGCACTGGGAGATCGTCGACAAGTACAAGGTCTCGATCTACTACACCGCCCCGACGCTGATCCGCACGTTCATGAAGTGGGGCGAGGACATCCCCGCGAAGTACGACCTGTCCTCGCTCAGGGTGCTCGGCACGGTCGGCGAGCCGATCAACCCCGAGGCCTGGATGTGGTTCCGGGAGAAGATCGGCAAGGAGCGCTGCCCGATCGTCGACACCTGGTGGCAGACAGAGACCGGCTCGCAGATGATCGCCCCGCTGCCGGGCGTCACCGCGACCAAGCCGGGCTCGGCCATGCGTGCGCTGCCGGGCATCTCGGCCGCCGTCGTCGACGACACCGGCACCCCCGTCGGCAACGGCGAGGGCGGCTACCTCGTCCTCGACAAGCCGTGGCCGTCGATGCTGCGCGGCATCTGGGGCGACACCGAGCGCTACAAGGAGACCTACTGGTCCCGCTTCGCCGAGCAGGGCTACTACTTCGCAGGCGACGGCGCCAAGTACGACGAGGACGGCGCCATCTGGCTGCTCGGCCGCGTCGACGACGTCATGAACATCTCCGGGCACCGCATCTCGACCACCGAGGTGGAGTCGGCGCTGGTCAGCCACCCGACCGTCGCCGAGGCCGCGGTCGTGGGCGCCTCCGACGAGACCACCGGCCAGGGGATCGTCGCGTTCGTGATCCTGCGCGGGAGCGCGTCGAAGGACGAGGCGAAGGGCGAGCAGGCCATCAAGGCGCTCCGCGACCACGTCTCCAAGGAGATCGGCCCGATCGCCAAGCCGCGCCAGATCCTGGTCGTGGAGGAGCTGCCGAAGACCCGCTCCGGCAAGATCATGCGCCGCCTGCTGCGCGACGTCGCCGAGAACCGGGACGTCGGCGACGTCTCGACCCTCGCCGACTCGTCGGTGATGGACCTGATCTCGTCCGGCATGAGCGAGTCCAAGGAGGACTGACCGGGTCCCCGGGCCCCGCGCGTGCCGCGGGGCCCGGGACCGATGGGCGACACTGGGGTGGTGGACGACCCGATCGAGGTGCGGCGCGGCTTCGTCGTGCCCGCCCGCGAGCTGAGCTGGCGGTTCTCCCGCGCCTCGGGGCCCGGTGGGCAGGGCGTCAACACAACCGACTCCCGGGTGGAGCTGTCCTTCGACCTCGCGGGCTCGCCGAGCGTCCCCGAGGACCTGCGCGACCGGGCCCTGTCGCGGCTGGCGAACCGGCTCGTCGACGGCGTGCTGACTGTCGTCGCGTCCGAGCACCGCAGCCAGCTCCGCAACCGCGAGGCCGCCCGTGGGCGGCTCGCGACCCTGCTCGGCGAGGCGACCGCGGCGGGCCCGCGCACCCGTCGCCCCACCCGCCCGACGCGCGGGTCGCAGCGCCGCAGGCTCGACGCCAAGAACCGGCGCGGACAGATCAAGAAGCTGCGCGGCCGCCCGGACGAGTGAGGCCCCGTCCCCGGCGTGGCGCAGCCGAGCAGCCCGGCGGACCCCGTGGCACGATGGCGGCTCACCGAACGACGGCCGTCCGGGGGATCCCCAGCACCCCGGGCAGGCGAGTGCACCAGCAGGAGGGAAGACGGTGGCCAGCAACAGCCAGTCGGGCAACGCGGAGGTTCCGCCGGTCCTGCCCTCGATCCCGCTCACGAACGAGCCGGGGCCGCGCGACGCGTCCCTCGGCGCCCTCGCGAAGGACGTCACCACCCATCTCTCGACCCTGGTCCGGTCGGAGGTGGAGCTCGCCAAGGCCGAGGTCACGGCCGAGGTGAAGAAGGGCGTGCAGGGCAGCGTCTTCTTCGTGATCGCCGCGGTGATCGGGCTGTTCAGCCTGTTCTACCTGTTCTTCACCCTCGCCGAGTTCCTCTCGATTTGGCTCAACCGTGCCGCTGGCTTCGGGATCACGTTCCTGTTCATGCTGCTCGTGGCCGGCCTGTTCGGCTTCCTCGGCTACCTGCGGGTCCGCAAGATCCGCAAGCCGGAGCGCACCATCGAATCGCTCAAGGACTCCGCGCAGGTGCTCGCCCAGCGCGGCCAGCGCGGTGACCGCGACAACGTCCGCGAGATCGCCGACGGCACCTCCGGGCGGCACGCAGCCGCGGGCTGATCCGACGTGTCCGCGACTGCCGGCACTCCGCCCGGCCCCTCGGTCGTCCGGATCCCCGGTCCGTGGACGCACCGTGCGGTGTCGGCGAACGGCATCCGCATGCACCTCGCGGAGTACGGCCCACCGACCGGCCCGCTGGTCGTGCTGCTGCACGGCTTCCCGGAGTTCTGGTGGACCTGGCGCCACCAGCTCCTCGCCCTCGGCGACGCCGGCTACCGGGCCGTCGCGCCCGACCTCCGCGGCTACGGCGACACCGACAAGCCTCCCCGGGGCTACGACCTGTGGACCCTCGCCGGGGACTGCGCCGGGCTGATCCGGGCGCTCGGGGAGTCGCGCGCCCACGTCGTCGGGCACGACTGGGGCGCCACGATCGGCTGGACGGTCGCCACGCTGCACCCGCGTCTGGTCGTCTCGCTCACCGGGCTCGGGGCGCCGCACCCGATCGTGATGCGGGACGCGCTGCTGCGCGACCCCCTCGGGCAGGGGGCGGCCAGCCGCTACATGGCCGGGTTCCAGCTGCCGCGGCTGCCGGAGCGCTCGCTGCGCGCCGACGGCGGCGCCCGGGTCGGCCGGATCATGCGGGCCTGGGCGGGGCCGGAGTGGGCCGCGACCGCCGACTTCGCCGACGTCGTGGCCCGCAACGCCGAGGCGATGCGGATCTCCACCGTGGCCCACTGCAGCCTCGAGTACTACCGCTGGTCGATGCGCTCCCAGCTGCGCCCCGACGGCCACCGGTTCGCCCGTGAGGTCTCCCGGCCGGTGGGGGTGCCGGTGCTGCAGGTGCACGGGGCCGACGACCCGTGCGTGCTCGACACCACCATGCGCGGCGACGAGCGGTTCGCCGGCGCCGGGCTGACCCACCACACGCTCCCGGCCACCGGGCACTTCCCGCAGCAGGAACACCCCACACACGTCACCGCCCTGATCGGTGCCCACCTGCAGCGCTGCGACGGCTGATCCGAGACCGGTTCCCCGTCGTCCGACGTGCACGGATACGCTCGGCCACCGTGCGGATCCTGATCGTGGGAAGCGGTGCGCGTGAGCACGCCATCGCCGTGGCTCTGGCGCAGGACCCGGAGGTGACGGCGCTCGCCGTCGCCCCCGGCAACGCGGGAACGGCCGCGGTGTCCGAGCAGCTCGGGCTCGACGTCACCGACAACGGTGCCGTCGTCGAGCTGGCGCGGACCTGGAAGGCCGACCTCGTCGTCATCGGGCCGGAGGGTCCGCTGGTCAACGGCGCGGCCGACGCGGTCCGGGAGGCCGGGATCCCCTGCTTCGGCCCGAGCGCCGAGGCGGCCCGGATCGAGGGGTCCAAGGCGTTCGCGAAGGCCGTGATGAGCGCGGCGGGGGTGCCGACGGCCTCGTCGGTCGTCGTCGACAATCCGGCGCACCTCGACACCGCGCTGTCGGTGTTCACCCCGCCCTACGTGGTCAAGGACGACGGATTGGCCGCGGGCAAGGGCGTCGTCGTGTCCGACGACGTCGAGGTGGCCCGCGCGCACGCCCTCGGGCTGCTCGACGCCGGCCACCCGGCGCTGCTGGAGTCGTTCCTCGACGGGCCCGAGGCGTCGCTGTTCTGCCTCGTCGACGGTGCCACCGTCGTGCCGCTGCTGCCCGCGCAGGACTTCAAGCGCGTCGGCGACGACGACTCCGGCCCCAACACCGGCGGCATGGGCGCCTACTGCCCGCTGCCCTGGGCGGGCGAGGACCTTGCCGAGGAGCTCGTCGCCCGGGTCGTCGCGCCGGTCGCCGAGGAGATGGTGCGCCGCGGGACCCCGTTCACCGGGCTGCTCTACGCCGGTCTCGCGCTGACCTCGGAGGGCCCGGCGGTCATCGAGTTCAACTGCCGCTTCGGGGACCCGGAGACCCAGGCCGTGCTGGCGCTGCTGCGCACCCCGCTGTCGCAGCTGCTGTTCGCCACCGCGATCGGCACCCTCGCCGAGCAGCCCGCGATCGAGTGGGCCGAGGGGGCGGCGGTGACCGTCGTCGTCGCCGCGGAGGGGTACCCGGCCACCCCGCGGCTCGGTGACGTCATCACCGGCGCCGAGGGTGACGGCGTGCTGCACGCCGGCACCCGTCGCCGCGACGACGGCGCGGTCGTCTCCTCCGGCGGGCGCGTGCTGTCGGTCGTGGGCACCGGCTCCGACCTCGCCGCCGCCCGGGCCGAGGCCTACGCGCGGCTGACGCCGGTCCGCCTCGCGGGCTCGCACCACCGCACCGACATCGGTCTCAAGGCCGAGCGGGGCGAGGTCAGCGTCCCGGTTGCGCAGGGTTGATGTTACCGCCGCGTAACGCCCGTATGGCCTAGCGCGATTAGTCCGAATGGGTCCACCTGGGTGTTCGAAGGCCGGTTGTTCGATGATCATGAAGAGCCGGTTAAAACGGACACCAGGATTTGATCTCCACCGGTGCGGCGGGGAATCGTCCTGTGGCACAGGGGCACAGCCGGTGCCCCTGAACCTCAGGAGGATCATCATGGCCCACGCTCCCCAGCAGGCCCGTCGTCGTCGCGCCCTCGCCCTCGTGGGTGGCGTCGTCGCCGCGCCGCTCGCCGCCCTGGCGTTCACCGGTACCGCGCAGGCGGCCGAGCTGACCCCGGTCGCCGAGTACCTCGACGAGACCGTCGCCGACACCGACGCGCAGGTCGGCGCGGTCGTCGACGCCCTGGGCTTCGAGGCCGAGTGACACCGGGCGGGCCCCGTGCCCGCCCCGGTTCGTGACTGACCGCGCGCCCGGGAGGGGCTCCCACCCGGGCGCGCGGTCCGGTCCTCCGCGGGCCGCCGCCTAGGCTCGGCGGCGTGACCCGCCTGACCGTCGCCGCCCGCGTCGCCGTCGCCCCGTTCCATGTCATGGACGTCTGGGCCGCCGCCGCCGAGCGGGCCCGCACCCACGGCGACCTGATCAACCTCTCGGCCGGGCAGCCCTCGACCCCGGCGCCGGGACCGGTCCGCGCGGCCGCCGTCGCCGCCCTGGGGTCGCAGGTGCTCGGCTACACCGTCGCGCCCGGCATCGCGGAGCTGCGCGAGGCCGTCGCCGGGCACTACCGGCGGACCCGGGACCTGGACGTCGACCCGGGTGACGTCGTCCTCACCACGGGGTCCTCCGGCGGGTTCCTGCTGGCCTTCCTCGCCGCGTTCGACGCGGGCGACCGCGTGGCCATGGCCCGTCCCGGCTACCCCTGCTACCGCAACATCCTCGCCGCGCTGGGCTGCGAGGTCGTCGAGCTGCCGTGCGGTCCCGCCACCCGGTTCCAGCCCACGGTCGAGATGCTCGAGGCGCTCGACGAGCCGGTGAAGGGCCTGATCGTGGCCAGCCCGGCGAACCCCACCGGCACCGTCCTCGACCCCACCGAGCTCGCCGCGCTCGCGTCCTACTGCGAGGACCGCGGCATCCAGCTCGTCAGTGACGAGATCTACCACGGCATCACCTTCCCGGGCAGCCCCGCGACGAGCAGCGCCTGGGAGACCTCCCGCGAGGCCGTGCTGGTCAACTCGTTCTCGAAGTACTTCTCGATGACCGGCTGGCGGCTCGGGTGGCTGGTCTGCCCACCGCGGCTGCGGCGCACCGTCGAGGGCCTCGCCGGCAACTTCACCGTCTGCCCTCCGGCGCTGCCCCAGCACGCCGCGCTCGCCGCGTTCGACGAGGCGAGCTACGCCGAGGCCGACGCCCACGTCGTGCGCTACGGCCGCAACCGCGACCTCCTCCTCGACGGACTGCGCGCACTCGGGATCACCCGGCTCGCCCCCGCCGACGGCGCGTTCTACGTCTACGCCGACATCGCGCACCTGCTGCACGACGGCGAGGACTCGATGGGCCTGACCTACAGGCTGCTCGACGAGACCGGCATCGCCGTCGCACCGGGGCAGGACTTCGACCCGGTCGACGGCGGCGGCTACGTCCGCTTCTCCTGCGCCGGGACGCCGGAGGCCATCACCGAGGCGCTGGAGCGGCTGCGGGCCTGGGTCTGAACGGGCCTCAGAGCACCAGCTCGGGCTTCACCGCCGTCGCCGTCCACACCCGCTTGCGGTACGCCGCGAACGTCGCCAGTGCCAGCGCGCCGACGAACCAGGCCACCAGCACAGGCACCGCCGTCCCGACGACACCGGCCAGCTCACCGCCGTACATGAGGTGCCGCAGCGCGTCGACGGCGTAGCCCATCGGCATCACGTGGTGCACCGGGTACAGCGGCGCGGGGATGGTCTGCCACGGGAACGTGCCGCCCGCCGAGACGAGCTGCAGCACCATCAGGACCAGCCCGAGGAACTGCCCGACCGCGCCGAGCAGCGCGTTGAGGGCGTGCACGATCGCGGTGAACGTCATCGAGGTCATCCACAGCAGGGCCAGCGTCGCGGCCGGGTGCACCGGTGCGATACCCAGTAGCAGCGACACCACCGCGTACATGCCGGTGACCTGCACGATCCCCAGCAGGCCGGCCGGGATCCAGCCGCCCAGCGCGATCCGCAGCGGGCTCTGCCCGGCCGCGATCGCCCGCCGGGACAGGGGCTGGACCAGCAGGAACAGCACGTAGCCACCGATCCAGGTGGCCAGCGCCATGAAGACCGGGGCCAACCCGGCGCCGTAGGTGTCGGCCTGGGAGTAGGCGACGTCGCGGGTGGCGACCGGGTCGCCGATGTTCGCGGCGGTGGCCTCCCGGACCCCCGGTGCCGGGTTCGGGATGTCGCCCAGCCCCGAGGCCAGGCCGTCGTGCAGCTGCGTCGCACCGCCGGCGAGCTCGCCGGTGCCGGCGTCGAGCCGGCGCGCCCCGTCGGCGAGCCGGTCGGTGCCGTCGACGGCGGTGCGCTCCCCGGCGACGAGCTGGTCCGCCCCGGTCCGCAGCGCGGTGGCGCCGGTGGACAGCTGTGTGGAGCCGTCGGCGAGCTTCCGCACGCCGCCGGACAGCTCGCTCGCGCCGTCGCGCAGGGACCCGGCCCCGTCGGCGGCGCTCGCGATGCCCTGGCTGAGCTGCGGCGCGGACGCGGCCAGCTGCTCGGCACCGTCGGCGACCTGCCCGGCGCCGGACCCCAGCCGGTCGAGCTGCCCGGACACCTGCTGGACGCGGGCGTTGCCGTCGACGAGCGGCTGCTTGGCCGTCGCCAGCGCGGCGAGGGCCTGCTGGACCTGCTCGTCGGTGAAACCGCGTTCGCGCAGCGACGCGGCGATGGTGCCGTCCGCGGCGTCGAGCTGGTCGGCGAGCCGGGCGCTCTCCTGGGCGACCCGGTCCCCGGCCGCGGCCAGCTGCGCGTTGCCGTCGGCGACCTGGCGGGCGCCGTCGGCGAGCCTGCGCGACTGCGCGGGCAGGTCCGCGGTGGCGCTGCGGAGGGTGCCGAGCCCGGTCGCGAGCTCACCCGCGCCCGAGGACAGCCGGTCCGCCCCGGTCGCCGCGGTCCCGGCACCGGAGGCGAGGCTCCCCGCCCCGGTCGCGAGCCGGTCGGCGCCGCCGGAGAGCTGCGTCGCGCCGTCGAGGAGCCGGCGCTGCCCGGACGCGAGCTCGCCCGCCCCGGAGGCCAGTTGGCCCGCCCCGTCGTGGGCGGTCGCCGCGCCGTCGGCGAGCGTCCCGGCGCCGTCCGCGGCCTCCTGGGTCTTGGAGTGGATGGTGGAGAAGCCGGTGAGGAACCGGTCCGCGGCCTGCGTCCCGACCTCCTTGGCGACCGACTCGCGGACCCGGGTGGTGAGGGTGTCGGCGATCGTGCGGGCCAGGTAGTTGTTGGCGTCGTTCGTGGTGAGCACGAGGATCCCCTGGCGCGGGGTGAACTCACCGGAGGACTGCAGGGCCGCGGTGAAGTCGCGGGGGATCGTCAGGGCGAAGGTGTAGACGTTGTCGCGCACACCGCGGTCGGCCTCGGCGGCGGAGACCCGGTGGAAGTCGAACGAGCCGGACTCGGTCAGCTCCGTGGCGACGTCCTGGCCGACGTTCTGGGCCTTCCCGTCGGCGTCGGCGCCACCCGTGTCCTCGACGACGAGCGCGGCGGGCACTTGGTCCAGGCGGGAGTAGGGGTCGCCGTTGGCGTAGAGGTAGAACCCCGCGTAGAGCATCGGGATCAGCAGCAGGGCGAGCACGGCCAGGACCGGCAGCCGCCCGGCGGTGATCCGCCTCAGCTCGCTGATCGCCATCCTGACCGCGCTCATGAGGTCCTCTCCGTGGTGTCGTTCCCGGTGGTGTCGTTCCCGCTGGTCCCGCTGTCGGCCGTGGACCCGGGGGGTTCGGTGGCGTCGGGCGGTTCCGGGGCGGGCTCCGCACCGGGCGGGATCGCCGTACCGGCGTCCTCGGTGCCGATGGCTGTGCCCGGGTCGGGGACCGGCGCGGCCCCGGACGGGCGGCGCAGCAGCCGCCGGGTCCAGCCCTGGGGCAGGTCGTCGGCCCCCTGCCGCGCGACGACGGTCAGCGGCCCCGTCGGGTCCTCGGGCCTGCTGTGCCGCCCGGGCGGTTCCGGGAACGCGCCGGCGTCGCCGCCGCCGAGCCGGACCGCCGGCACCCCCAGCAGCGCCGCCGACCCCTCGGTGCAGGTCACGATCACGGTGAACCCGGCACGGGCGTGCTCGGAGGCCACCTGCCACCAGGTCACCGGCGTGCCGCCGTGCCGGTCCGGCGCAGTCAGGACGAGCACCCGCACCCCGGGCCGGGACGCGGCGAGTGCGGTCATCAGCCCGATCCGCACGGGTGCGGGCACGTCCTCGAACCGTGAGCGCACCCAGCTCTCGGCGCCCCGTGCGCCCAGCCACTCGGTCACCGCCCGCGGGGTGGTGCCGCGCCCGGCCATCGCCAGTTCCTCGCCGACGACGGTCCGCAGCGGCAGCACCGGCTCCGGCTCGCTGACCCCCGGTGTGTCGACGACGGCGACGGCCCGGCGCAGCCGACGGGGGTCGTCGTCGCCGTCGAGGGTGACGGTGCCCTGGTCGGGCCGCATCCGCCCGGCGAGCGCCAGCGCGAGCGCGGTGTGCCCGGACCCGGGGGTGCCCGTGACCAGCAGGACCGAGCCGGCGACGGCGCGCAGCGAGGTCGGCGCGAGCAGCACCCCGTGGGCGCCGTCGACGGCGACGCCATCGGCGACGAGGGCCGTCTCCGGATCGGATGCGGAGACGAGGGCGGACGAGGGGGTGGAGCTGGTCATGACGGTCCTGCTGTCCTGGGTGCCACGGGCCGCGCGACTCCCGGCGATCGCGGGTCCGCGCAGCTCACCGGCACCGGTCGGGGGTCGGGGCCACCGGCGCGCAGCGGTGCGGACGCACGGGCACGACGGCGGCGGAAGCCTAGGCCGACGCCTGCTCCGGCGTCCGGCCGTCGCCCAGTGTGGACCCGATCGTGCGGGCCGACTTGACCTCGGACGACAGTGAGTTGACTCTGCGCGACACCGTGACGGCGGCGACGACGGGCCTCCGACGCGGCGACGGTCGCCGCCGCGGCGGCCGCGTGCCCGCTGCCGATGCCGCCCGACGGGTTCCCGACCGGATCGACGGTGGAGCGGGGCGGCGGCCTCAGTTGCCGAGGGCGGTGCGGGGCAGCATCCCGGGACCACCCGGGGAGCCGGTGCTGGCCGGGCCGACCTCGCCGATCCGGTCCAGTGCCGCCTTGATGTGCTTGTCGCCGACGTCGCGGTGGGTCATCAGCCGCAGCTTGCCCGCGATGGCACCTGCGCGGACCCCGGCCTCGGCGAACGTGGCGATCGTGCCGCGCACGTCGGCCACGTCCACCAGCACGATGTTGGTCTGCGGCTCGCGGACCCGCCAGCCGCGCTCGCGCAGCCCGGCGGCGAGCCGCGTCGCGAGGTCGTGGTCCTCGGCGAGCCGGTCGATCTCCTCCAGCGCGACGAGTCCGGCCGCGGCCAGCACCCCACCCTGCCGGACGCCGCCGCCGAGCATCTTGCGCAGCCGCCGGGCGTGCTCGACGAACTCCGCCGACCCCGCGACGACCGACCCGGCCGGCGCACCCAGCCCCTTGGACAGGCACACCGCGACCGTGTCGGCGCCGACGGTCAGCGCGCCCGGCGGGACCCCGAGTGCGACCGCGGCGTTCCACAACCGGGCGCCGTCGAGGTGCACCGACAGCCGGGCGGCCCGTGCCGCCGCGGCGACGGCGGCGTGCTCCTCCGGAGCGGTCACGGTGCCGCCCGCGGAGTTGTGCGTGTTCTCCAGGCACAGCAGCACCGGGCGCAGCGCGGCGTAGGAGCCGTCGTCGACGGCGGCCCGGCGCACCGCCGCGGCGGTGACCTTGCCGGGGCCCGCGTCGTGCGGCAGCGGCCGCGGCATCCCGCCGGCCAGCCAGGCGGCCGTGCCCAGCTCGAAGTCGAGCACGTGGGCACCCTGCGGGGCGAGGAACGCCTCGCCTCGGCCGAGCCTGCTCATCAGCGCGATCAGGTTGGCCATCGACCCGGTGGGGGTCCACAGCGCGTCGGCGGCGCCGAGCAGGCCGGCGACCCGTTCCTCCAGCTCGCGCATGGTCGGGTCGCCGTCGAGCACGTCGTCGCCGACCTCGGCCTCGGCCATCGCCCGGCGCATCGCCTCGGTCGGCAGCGTGACGGTGTCCGACCGCAGGTCGACGGGCTCACCGGGGGCCGGGGCGGCCGCCGTGCCGCGCGTGCCACCACGCGACGACCAGCGGCTTCTGGGTGACGGGCGCACGCCTCCAGTCTGTTCCATACCGGTCACGGTGAGAACGGCAGGGTCACGAAACGGTCACGGTCCCCTGTCCCACCTGGGCGTCGAGTCCGGTATCTCACTCGTCCGGATGGGGCCTGTCTTGGCACTATGTGGCGATGGCGGCCCCGAAACAGACCGAGAAGGGTGAACGGCGCCGCGCCCTGCTGGTGGCGGCAGCAGCGGACCTGCTGGCCGAGAGCGGGTTCGACGCGATCCGCCACCGCGCCGTCGCCGAGCGCGCCGGGGTGCCGCTGGCCGCCACCACGTACTACTTCTCCTCGCTGGAGGACCTGGTGTCCGCCGCGCTCGACCGGCTGGCCCGCACCGAGCTCGCGGACGCCCACGACTGCCTCGCCCGGCGCGACGACCCGGCCGAGATCGTGCTCGACCTGCTTCTCGGGCCGCGCTCGCGCACCGACGGCCTCGACGCCGTCCTGTGCCGGTTCGAGCGGCTGATCGGCTCCGGCAGGCGCCCGTTCCTGGCCGGGCTGCTGCGGGCCCAGCGCGTCGAGTTCGACGCCCTGCTCGACGAGGCTCTCACCCGCGCGACCGGCCGTCGCCCGGGGCCGGGGGAGGTCCGCAGGCTGACCGCGCTCGTCGACGGCGTCGTCCTCACCGCGCTGATCGAGGCCGACCCCGACCCGCGTGCGGTCGGCCGGGTCGCCCTGCGCGAGGCGTTGGACGTGCTGCCCCGGACGTGAGCCCCCGGGTGTGAGCCCCCGGGTGTGAGCCTGTGCTCCCGACCGTGGCGGGGCCGTGAGCAGCCATTACCATCGCGCCACGTGATTCCCAACGTGCTGGCCGCGCGCTACGCGAGCCCCGAGCTGGTTCGCCTCTGGTCTCCGGAGTACAAGATCCAGCTGGAGCGACGGCTGTGGATCGCGGTGCTGCGCGCCCAGCGCGACCTGGGCATCGAGGTGCCGGCGTCGGTGATCGACGACTACGAGGCCGTCGTCGAGCAGGTCGACCTGGGCTCGATCGCCGCCCGCGAGCGCGTCACCCGGCACGACGTGAAGGCCCGCATCGAGGAGTTCAACGCCCTCGCCGGCCACGAGCACGTGCACAAGGGCATGACCAGTCGCGACCTCACCGAGAACGTCGAGCAGCTGCAGATCCGGCTGTCGCTGGAGCTCGTCGCCGACAGGACCGTCGCGGTCCTGGCGCGGCTCGGGCGTCGCGCGTCGGAGTACGCCGAGCTGGTCATGGCCGGGCGCAGCCACAACGTCGCCGCGCAGACGACCACCCTGGGCAAGCGGTTCGCCACCGCGGCCGACGAGCTGCTCGTCGCGCACGCCCGGCTGGAGGACCTGCGCTCGCGCTACCCGCTGCGCGGGATCAAGGGCCCGATGGGCACCAGCCAGGACATGCTCGACCTCCTCGACGGCGACGCGGCCAAGCTCGACGAGCTGGAGCGGCGCGTCGCCACGCACCTCGGGTTCGCCGAGGCGTTCACGAGCGTCGGGCAGGTCTACCCGCGCTCGCTCGACCACGACGTCGTCACCGCGCTGGTGCAGCTGGCGGCGGCGCCGTCGTCGTTGGCCACGACGATCCGGTTGATGGCGGGTGCGGAGCTCGCCACCGAGGGCTTCGCCCCCGGCCAGGTCGGCTCGAGCGCCATGCCGCACAAGATGAACGCCCGTTCCGCCGAGCGCATCAACGGCCTCATGGTGATCCTGCGCGGCCTGTCGGGCATGACCGCCGACCTCGCCGGGTCCCAGTGGAACGAGGGCGACGTCTCCTGCTCGGTGGTGCGCCGCGTCGCGCTGCCGGACGCGTTCTTCGCCCTCGACGGCCTCTACGAGACCACCCTGACCGTGCTCGACGAGTTCGGTGCCTACCCGGCCGTGATCGCCCGCGAGCTCGACCGCTACCTGCCGTTCCTCACCACGACCGCGGTGCTCATGGCGGCGGTGCGGGCCGGGGTCGGCCGGGAGACCGCGCACGAGGTCATCAAGGAGCACGCGGTCGCCGTCGCGCTGGCGATGCGCGAGCAGGGCCAGGCCGACAACGACCTGCTCCAGCGCCTCGCCGGCGACGACCGGCTCGGCCTGCCCGTCGGCACGCTGGACCGGCTGCTGGAGGACCCGCTGCGCTTCACCGGTGCCGCGTCAGCACAGGTCACCACGGTGACGGAGAAGATCGCCGCGATCACCGCGAAGCACCCCGAGGCCGCCGCCTACACCCCCGGAGGGATCCTGTGAGGCTCGTCCACTCCGGCAAGGTCCGCGAGCTCTACCTCGACGAGTCGCGAGACCCGGCCCAGCTGCTGCTCGTCGCCTCGGACCGGCTGTCGATCTACGACGTGGTGCTCCCGACGCCGGTCCCGGACAAGGGCGCGATCCTCACCGCGCTGTCGCTGTACTGGTTCGAGCGCACCGGCGACCTCGTGCCCAACCACGTCATCGGCACCGACGACATCCCCGCCGAGTTCGCCGGACGGGCCGTCCGCTGCCGTCCGCTGGAGATGCTGCCGGTCGAGTGCATCGCCCGCGGCTACCTCACCGGCCTCGGGCTCAAGGAGTACCAGCGCACCGGCGCCGTCTCCGGCGTCACGCTGCCCACCGGCCTGGTCGAGGGCTCGAAGCTGCCCGAGCCGATCTTCACCCCGACCACCAAGGCGCCGGTCGGCGAGCACGACGAGTTCATGACCTTCGACGACGTCGTGGCCCTGCTCGGCGCCGACACCGCGGCCCGGCTGCGGGACCTGACCCTGGAGGTCTACCGCCGCGGCGCCGAGTCCGCCGCGCAGGGCGGGATCCTCGTCGCCGACACCAAGCTGGAGTTCGGCCGGGACGCCTCCGGCGAGATCGTGCTGGGCGACGAGGTGCTCACCCCGGACTCGTCGCGGTTCTGGCCCGCCGACTCCTACGAGCCCGGTCGCGTGCAGTTCTCCTTCGACAAGCAGTACGTCCGCGACTGGTCCGCCGGTCTGGACTGGGACCGCACCGCTCCCGGCCCCGAGGTCCCCGACGACGTCGTGAAGGTCGTCCACGACCGCTACGCCGAGGTCTACCGCCGGATCACCGGCACCCCCTGGACCTCACCCACCGCCTGACCCGCGTCGCCACCACGCCCTGCCACCGGCCCGCCCGCGGCAGCGCGGCACGTCGCACCCCACCGGCGGTCGCCGCACCCTCCGCGCGGGGTGCGCCGACCACCGGTGGGGTACGACGGACGTGGCGACCCACGCGCGGGGCGCCGGGGAGGCCGCGGGCCGCCGTGGTGGCGGCGCCGAGGTGCTGGTCAGGCCGGGGGCAGGGCGTCGAGCAGGGCCCGGGCGGTCGGAGCGTCGGTGACCAGGCGGTTGAACAGGCCCGCCCTGGCCCCGCCGACGATGCTCGGCACCTTCTCCTCCCCGACGGCGACGGCGATCGTCCGCGGCACCCGGCGCAGCTGGTCCGGGGAGATCCGCACCATCCGGTCGCTGCCCGGGAAGGCGATCGGGCGTCCGTCGGCGCGGTAGAAGTTCAGGCAGACGTCGCCGACGCCGGCGCGCAGCCCCTCGTCGTCGAGGGGGACCGAGGTCGAGATCGAGTCGCGGCCCGCGGGGGGTGCGCCGACGCCGACCAGGGCGGCCTGCGCCCGCGACCAGAACCCGGTGACCCGGCGGAACTCCGGGTCGTCGGCGAGCGTGCGGCTCATCGCCGGTGACGGCATGGCCTGGGTGAACAGGAAGTGCGGGCGCCCGTGCCCGCGTTCGGCGACCGACCGGACGATCTCGTTGGTCTGGTGCCACGCCTCGGGCTCGGCGACCCCGCCGACGGTCGGCACGATCTCGCAGCCGGCCAGTGTGGGCAGCGCGGTGTGGCTCAGCTCCCACACGGCGCGCCCGGAGGACACGAGCAGGACGTCGCCCGCACGCAGACCGGCCTCCCGCAGCGCCTCACCGACCGGTTCGGCGAGCGACCGGCCGAGGTCACCCGTGACGACCGGGGCCAGCCACACCCGGTCCAGCCCGAGCGCGGCGGCGAGCCGGGGCGCGTCGTCGTCGCCGGTGTGCAGCGAGTCCGGGTCGTGCACGGTGATCTGCACGATCCCGACCCGGCGGGCCTCGGCGAGCAGCCGGGAGATGGTCGGGCGCGACACGGTGAGCCGTTCGGCGATCGCGGCCTGGTTGAGTTCGTCGACGTAGTACAGCCGTGCGGCCCGGTGCATCAGCCCCAGGTCGCGTCGGGAGACGTCGTTCGGCGCCATCGCCATCCTCCACTGCGTCGGACCGGTGTCGGTCCAGCCTACTGCACGTTTGTTCAATCAGGAACGGATGTGTTGACGGATGTTCACGGGAGAACGCATGCTCACCGACAGAGGTATGCAGCAGCCCGCATGGCACCAATGGAGGTTTCGCCGTGGCAGAGAACATCCCCACCCGGATGCAGGCGGTGGTCGTGCACGGCCCCGAGGACTACCGCCTCGAGGAGGTGGACGTCCCGAAGCCCGGCTCTGGTGAGCTGCTCATGCAGGTCGAGGCCGTGGGCGTGTGTGCGAGCGACCTGAAGTGCTACCACGGCGCCGCGAAGTTCTGGGGCGACGAGAACCGCCCCGCCTGGGCCCAGACCGGCGTGACCCCGGGCCACGAGTTCGTCGGCCGGATCGTGTCCGGCGACGACGAGGGCCTCGCCCTGCACGGCGTGTCCGTCGGCGACCGCGTCGCCTGCGAGCAGATCGTCCCCTGCGAGCAGTGCCGCTACTGCCTGCGCGGCCAGTACTGGATGTGCGGGCCGCACGACATGTTCGGCTTCCGCAACTTCGACGGCGCCATGGCCCAGTACATGCTGGTCCCGACCCGCGCCAGGGTGCACCGGGTCTCCCCGGACCTGGCACCGCAGCACGCCGCGTTCGCCGAGCCGCTGTCGTGTGCGCTGCACGCCGTCGAGCGCGCCACGATCTCCTTCGACGACGTGGTGGTCGTCGCCGGGTGCGGCCCGATCGGCCTCGGCCTGATCGCCGGCGCCCGCGCGAAGAACCCCCGTCTGCTGATCGCGCTCGACCTCGACGACGAGAAGCTGGAGCTCGGCCGCCGCACCGGCGCCGACCTCACCATCAACATCTCCCGCGAGGACGCGGTCGCCCGGGTCAAGGAGCTCACCGAGGGCTACGGCGCCGACGTCTACCTGGAGGGTTCCGGCGCCGTGCCGGCCGTCGCGCAGGGGCTGAACCTGCTGCGCAAGCTCGGCACCTACGTCGAGTACTCGGTCTTCGGCTCCGAGGTCACCGTCGACTGGTCGATCATCTCCGACGACAAGGAGCTCGACGTCCGCGGCGCCCACCTCGGTCCGCACTGCTGGCCCGCCGCGATCAAGATGCTGGAGGACGGGAAGCTTCCGATCGACGACATCTGCACCCACCAGGTGCCGCTCGCGGAGTTCCAGAAGGCCCTCGACCTGGTCGGCGACACCTCCGGTGCGTCGGTCAAGGTCTCGATCCTCCCGAACGCGTGAGCGCCGCCATGTCGACGACGACATCGCGCGAGACCTTCCTCGACCGCATCGGTATCCCGCACTCCCTGCGCTGGGGCTTCCTCGGCGTGCTGGTCTTCATGACCGGCAACGGGACCGAGTCCAACTTCATCTCCCCGCACATCGAGGCGGTGCTCGGCTCGCCCGAGGCCACCGTCGCGACGATCATCACCGGCTACAGCCTGGCCGTGCTGATCGGCAGCTACCTGTCCGGCGCGCTCGCCGACCTGTGGGGGCCGCGCCGGGTCATGACCCTCGGCGTCGTCGTCTGGGTCGTGTTCGAGGTGTTGTTCCTGCTGAGCCTGCAGCTCGGCAGCCTCCCGCTGGTCGCCGCCACCTACTTCCTGCGCGGCTTCGGCTACCCGCTCTTCGCGTTCGCGTTCCTGGTGTGGATCAACGTCGTCACGCCGTACTCGCGCAACGGCGTCGCCGTCGGCTGGTTCTACGTCATGTTCACCGGCGGCCTGCCCACCCTGGGCTCGCTGTTCGCGCTCGGCATGATCCCGGCCTTCGGCGGCGGCACCGGTGGCGAGACCGCCGCGATGGTCGGCTCGACCGCGCTCGTCGTCGCCGGGTTCCTGATCGCCCGCTTCGGGGTGCACGAGCCGCACGCCACGCAGCGGCTCGCGCCGGCGGGGGAGACCACCGGCCAGGTGCTGACCGCCGGGCTGCGGCTGACCGCGGCCAACCCGAAGATCCTCATGGGCTTCCTGGTCCGGCTGATCAACACCGCGCCGCAGTACGGCATGTTCATCATCCTGCCGACCGTCATCGCGGTGGACCTCGGCTGGGGCCAGAGCCGCTGGCTGACCATGACCGTGTTCGTCTACGCGACGAACATCCTGGTCAACGCGGTGTTCGGGGCGGTGGGCGACCGGTGGGGCTGGCGTCGCACCGTGCAGTGGTTCGGCGTCTTCGGCTCCGCCGTCGGCCTGCTGCTCTGGTGGTACGTGCCGCACGCCGTCCCGGCCGGATCGACCTGGGGCTTCTGGGTCTCGGTCGCCGCGGGCTGCGTGTTCGGCTGCCTGCTCGCCGGGTTCGTCCCGATGGGCGCGATCATGCCCGCGCTCGCACCCGACCACAAGGGCGCCGCGATGGCCATGTACACGACCGCCGCGGGCGGTGCCGCGTTCCTCGGGTCCGGCGTCGTCGCGCTGATGCTGGGGATCGGCGCCGGGAACGTCGGAGTCGTGTGGGCCTTCGTCGCCCTCTACGCGGCCGCGTTCGTAATGGTCTCGTTCCTGAACGTCCCGCAGGACGCCCCCACGCCGCGCGCCGCCGTCGCGACCCCGGTGAAGGAGACCTCGTGACCAGGATCTACGACGACCCCGCCACGTTCGCCGACGACCAACTCGACGGCTTCCTCGACCTCTACGCCGACCGTGTCCGAGGGGTGCACGGCGGCGTGGTGGCCCACCGTGGCGACGGCGACCCCCAGGTCGCCGTCGTCATCGGGGGCGGGTCGGGGCACTACCCCGCGTTCTGCGGGACCGTCGGGCCAGGGTTCGCGCACGGCGCCGTCGTCGGCAACATCTTCACCTCGCCGTCGGCCGCGCAGGCGTACTCGGTCGCGAAGGCCGCCGACCAGGGCCGCGGCGTGGTGTTCAGCTTCGGCAACTACGCCGGTGACAACATCAACTTCGGGATCGCGGCCGATCGGCTGCGGGAGGAGGGGATCGACACCCGCATCGTGGTCGTCACCGACGACGTCGCCTCCGCCGACGAGGAGTCACGGCGCCGCGGGATCGCCGGCGACTTCACGGTGTTCAAGGCGCTGGGCGCCGCCGCCGCGCGCGGCGCGGACATCGACGAGGTCGAACGGCTCGGCCGGGCCGCCAACGCCGCCACCCGCAGCCTCGGCGTCGCGTTCACCGGCTGCACGATGCCCGGCGAGGACGAGCCGCTGTTCTCGGTGCCCCCCGGACACCTCGGGCTCGGCCTGGGCATCCACGGCGAGCCCGGCATCCGCGACGTCCCGATGCTGCCCGCCCGCGAGCTGGCGGAACTGCTGGTCGACGACGTGCTGAAGCACGCTCCCCCGGGAGCCCCCGCCCGGGTCGGGGCGATCCTGAACGGGCTGGGCACCACGAAGTACGAGGAGCTGTTCCTGCTGTGGCGTCACGTCGCGCCGCGGCTGCGCGCCGCCGGGTACGAGCTCGTCGACCCGGAGGTCGGCGAGCTCGTGACCAGCCTCGACATGGGTGGCTGCTCGCTCACCCTGATGTGGCTCGACGACGAGCTGGAGCCGCTGTGGCGGGCGGACGCCTACACCCCCGCCTACCGCAAGACCGCCGCGCCGCTGGCGGCGCTGCGCGAGCCGACCGCCGACGAGCTCGCCGAGGCCGACGCGGTCGTCACCGCGCCCGCGGCGAGCGCCGCGGCCCGGGAGCTGGCGGGCACCGTCCGCGCCGCGCTGGCGGCGACGGAGTCGACGATCCGCTCCCACGAGCACGAGCTGGGCCGGATCGACGCCGTCGCGGGCGACGGTGACCATGGCCGCGGCATGCTCAAGGGCGTCACCGCCGCCACCGCCCGGGTCGCCGAGCTCGGCGACGACGTCGGCGGCGGCTGGGTGCTCCGGCAGGCCGGGCAGGCCTGGGCCGAGCGTGCCGGCGGCACCTCCGGGGTGCTGTGGGGTGCCGCGCTCGAGGCGTTCGGGCGACACCTGGGTGACACCGCCGACGGCTACCCGGCCGCGACCGTCGCCGCCGGGGTCCGCACGTTCGCGACGACCATCGAGCAGCTCGGTGGGGCGCGGGCGGGGGACAAGACCCTGCTCGACGCGCTGCTGCCCTTCGTCGACGAGCTGGAGCGCCGGGTCGGCGACGGCGAGGGCCTGGCCACCGCGTGGACGGCCGCCGCCGCGACCGCGACCGACGCCGCCGCCGCGACCGCCGACCTGCGGCCACGGATCGGACGGGCCCGCCCGCTGGCCGAGAAGAGCGTGGGCACACCCGACGCCGGGGCGACCAGCCTCGGCCTGATCGTCACGGCCGTCGCCGACGCCCTGACGTCGCAGGAGGAGCAGACGTGAGCGAGAAGCTGCGCATCGTGGTGGGCGCCGACGACGCCGGCTACGACTACAAGGAGAAGCTGAAGGCCGACCTGGAGGCCGACGACCGCGTCGCCGAGGTGGTCGACATCGGCGTCGGCGCGGACGGGCACACCGCCTACCCGCACATCGGCGTCGCCGCGGCCCGCCGGATCGCGGACGGGGAGTCCGACCGTGGCCTGCTCATCTGCGGGACCGGGCTGGGCGTGGCGATCTCGGCGAACAAGGTGCCGGGGGTCCGTGCGGTCACCGCGCACGACCCGTTCTCCGTCGAGCGCTCGGTGAAGTCCAACAACGCGCAGGTCCTCTGCATGGGCCAGCGCGTGGTCGGGATCGAGCTCGCGCGCACGCTCGTCGACGGCTGGCTCGACCACCGCTTCGACCCGGCGAGCGCGTCGGCGGAGAAGGTCGCCGCGCTCGACTCCTACGACCGGCGCGACGGCGAGCGCCTCGCCGAGGCGGAGACCGTCGGGACGGACTGCTGATGTTCGACCTCACCGGGTCGGTCGCGCTCGTCACCGGGGCCGCGTCGGGGATCGGCGCCGAGGTGGTCCGGGCGCTCGCCGGGCAGGGCGCGGTGGTCGCCGCCGCGGACCTGCGCACCGACGGCGTCCCGGACGCCCGCGCGTCGACCCACGTCGTCGACGTCGCGGACCCCGACGCCGCGGCGGCCTGCGTCGACGAGGTCGTCGCCCGGCACGGCCGGGTCGACGTGCTGGTCAACTCGGCCGGGATCGCGCGGCTCGCCCCCGCCCTGGAGCTGGGGATCGACGACTGGCGCCGCACCCTGGACGTGAACCTCACTGGGTCCTGGCTGATGGCCCGCGCCGCGGGCCGGGTCATGGTCGGACAGGGGTTCGGGCGGATCGTGAACCTCGCCTCGCAGGCGGCGAGCAGCGGGCTGGAGCAGCACGCGGCCTACTGCGCGTCCAAGGCTGGGATCAACGGGCTCACCCGCACCCTCGCCGTCGAGTGGGGGCCGCACGGGGTGACGGTGAACGCCGTCTCGCCGACGGTCGTGCTCACCGACCTGGGCCGCGCGGCGTGGGACAACCCGGCCGGGGACGCGCACCGCGCCGAGATCCCGGCGCGACGCTTCGCCGAGCCGTCGGAGGTCGCCGCGGCCGTCGTCTACCTGGCCTCGGCCGAGGCCGCCATGGTCAACGGGGCCGAGCTGCGGGTCGACGGCGGGTTCACAGCCCGCTGAGAACGCCCGCCGATCGTCGTCCGCGCGATCCGGCGGCTCCACACGGGGTTCATCTCGGTCGGGTCGGATGGGGCCATGAGCACGCTGCTGGTCTCGCTGTCCGGCCTGACCGACTCCGACGACGCCGACCGCGCCCGCGCCGCCGCGTTCGCCGCGGAGCTGGACCGGCGCGGCGTGCCGCTGACCCATCTCGTGCAGCCCAAGGGCCCCGACGGACCGCTGCGCCGCGGCGACGACCTGGTCCGCTGGATCGCCGGCCGCGTCCGCGCCGGGGACGACCTGCTCCTGCACGGCTTCGACCACACGAGCGACCCGGTGGGCGCCTGGCAGAACGGCACCGTCCCGCGGATCGGGCGGCGCACCGAGTTCGGCGCGCTGCCTCGGCACGAGGCGGGCCTGCGGCTGACCGGTGCCCGGCGCATCCTGCTCGCGACCGGGCTGTCCACCGACGGCTTCGCCCCGCCCGGCTGGATCGCCTCCGAGGGCACCCTCGACGCGCTCGCCGACCTCGGCTTCGGTCTGTGCGCCGACGAGACGACCGTCCGCGCGACCGGCGGTCCGGTGCTGCGCTCGCGGGTGCTCACCTTCCGCTCGTCCGAGCCCTGGCGGGGCGAGCGCCGCGCGGGGGAACGCCGTCGCGGACGGGCGCTGGAACAGCAGGCCGTGCGTACCGCCGAGCGCGGAGGGCTCGTCCGGCTCGCGCTGCGGGCCAAGGACCTGCGTCGCGAGCACCGCGTCGAGACCGCGCTGGCCGCCGTCGACGCGGCGCGCGGAGCGGGCGCCGTCGGCGCCGTGCACCGCACGCTGTTCCCCGCCGCGGCCCCGGCAGCCTAGCTCCCCGGCGGTCGGCTCGGTTGTCCACAGTGTGTGTTCCCCTGTGGACAACCGGTGCCACCTGTGGACAGGTGTCAGGTCCGCCGCTCGCCGAGCACACAGAACTCGTTGCCCTCGGGGTCGGCGAGCACCGTCCAGGACACCTCGTCGGCCGGGACGCGGTGTTGGCCGACGTCGACCCGGGTCGCGCCCAGCATGAGCAGCCGGGCGACCTCGGAGTCGCGCACGCCGTCCGGTCGCAGGTCGATGTGCAGCCGGTTCTTGGTCCGTTTGCCCTCCGCGACCGGCACGAAGATCAACCCGGGGGTGACACCCACGGCCGGCTGGATCTCGAACTCCGCCGCCGAGGCGTTCGCCACCGTCCAATCCAGGGCCTCGGCCCACCAGCGGCCGAGCCGGATCGGGTCCCGGGCGTCGACGACGACCTGCTCCCACTGCAGCGCCATCAGACGGTGATCGCCTTCTCCAGGTCGGGGACCAGGAGGGTGGTGGCGTCGGGACCCAGGTCGTCGAAGAACCGGTAGTGCAGCGCCGGGTTCGCGAGGGTGCCCTCGTGGATCGGGACGACCGTGCGCGGCGCGACCGCCCGCAGGTAGTCGACGGCCTCGGACACCTTCAACCACGGCGCGCCGGTCGGGAGCAGCAGCGTCGCCAGCTCCTCGACGCCCGGCGGGACGTAGGCGTCGCCGGGGTGCAGGAGCGCGCCGTCGACGAGGTAGCCGTTGTTCGCCACCAGCGGGATGTCCGGGTGGATCTGCGCATGGTCCCCGGACCCGACGACGGTCACCTCGGCGCCACCGAGGGCCAGCACGTCGCCGGGGGCGGCGGTGCGGGCGTCGATGCCGTCCAGCTGCTCGGCGGTCTGGCCGTCGGTGACCAGGGCGGCGTCGGGGTTGGCGCGCAGCAGAGTGCGCAGCGCGTCGGCGTCGACGTGGTCGAAGTGCTGGTGGGTGACCAGGATCGCGTCCAGGCCGTCGAGGGTCTCGAAGCCGGTGGAGAACGTGCCCGGGTCGAACAGGAGCCTGGCCGACCCGGTGTCGACCAGGACGCAGGCGTGGCCGTAATGCGTCAGGTGCATGGGACCAGCATGCCCGGTCGGGGGGCGGGGGAACGTCGCTCTACTCAGCCGAGCGCTCGCAGCACGGCCCGTTCCTCGGCGTCGGTGAGCCCGGCCCGGCGCTCCCGACCGGCGCCGAGCCCACGGTCCCACGCCAGCGCGGCGCGAGCGGTGTCGGCGAGCGGGCGGGGTGTCAGGCCCGCGGCGAGCGTCGCAGTGACGTCCCGGTCGACCATGCCCCAGAGTTCCTCCGGCAGCCGGAGCGGCAACGACCGCGGACCGGCCCAGCTCCCCATCCGCTGCTCCACCAGCGTCGGTTCCGGGACCCGGACGAGTTCCAGGTCGCCGGCGCCCACGGCGGCGGCGGTCGCGGCGAGCACCCGGTCCAGGGTGGACCGCGGGCCGGTGCCGTCGTGGGTGCCGGTGGTGCCGTCGGCCGCGCAGGCCACGATCCAGGCGGCGAGGTCGTCGACGTCGACGAGCTGCATCGGCTGGGCGGGCACGTCCGGGACGACCACCCGGCCCCCACGGGCGAACCGGTCCGCCCAGTAGCCGTAGCGGTCGGACAGGTCGCCGTTCCCGCACATCAGCCCGCCGCGCACCACGTGCGCCCGGTCGCCGGCCCGTTCCCGCACGGCCTGCTCGCTCGCGACCTTCGCGGCGCCGTAGACGTCCGGGTCCCGCTTCGCGAGCTCCTCGTCGGGCCGGCCGTGCAGCGGTGCCAGGGTCGGCTGCGCCACGGTCCCGCCGCGCAGCGACAGGTCGGCGTAGGTGTTGACCGAGGAGACGAAGGTCCAGTGCCCGAACCGGCCGTGCAGCGCGTCGAGGGCGTCGCGGACCCACGGCGCCGACATCGTCGCGACGTCCACGACGGCGTCCAACGTGCGCCCGTGCAGCGCCGCGGCCAGCGCCCCGGGCCGGGACCGGTCGGCCGTCACCGCCTCCGCGCCGTCCGGTGGCGCCCCGGAGACCCCACGGGACACGCAGGTCACCGTGTGTCCCGCGGCGAGCGCTGCCGCGGCGACCGCGCGGGAGAGGAACACCGTTCCCCCCAGGACGAGCATCTGCATGGGCCGATGGTGAGGGCACGCACGTCGAGCCGTCGCCCCTGTTCACCGTAGGCTGACCCCGTGGCCAGAGTGGTGGTGGACGTGATGCCCAAGCCCGAGATCCTCGACGTGCAGGGTCAGGCCGTGACCCGGGCGCTCGCTCGGATCGGTGTGTCCGGGGTGAGCGGGGTGCGGCAGGGCAAGCACTTCGAGCTGGAGGTCTCCGACGGCGTCGACGACGAGACCCTGCACCGGCTCGCCGGTTCGCTGCTGGCGAACCCGGTGATCGAGGACTGGACGGTGACCCGGCTGTGAGCACCCGCGTCGGTGTGATCACCTTCCCGGGGACCCTCGACGACGCCGACGCCGCCCGAGCGGTCCGCCGCGCCGACGCCGAGGCCGTCCCGCTGTGGCACGGCGACCACGACCTGCAGGATGTGGACGCCGTCGTCGTGCCGGGTGGGTTCTCCTACGGCGACTACCTGCGCGCCGGGGCGATCGCGAGCCTGGCGCCGATCATGACCGAGGTCGTGGCGGGCGCCGGGCGCGGTCTGCCGGTGCTCGGCATCTGCAACGGCTTCCAGATCCTCTGCGAGGCACACCTGCTCCCGGGCGCGCTCGTCGCGAACGCCGGGCTGCACTTCCTGTGCCGCGACCTCGAGCTGACCGTGGAGAACGCGCAGACCGCGTGGACCAGCGACTACACCGCGGGGGACCGGCTGACGATCCCGCTGAAGTCGCAGGAGGGGCGCTACGTCGCCGACGCCGCGACCCTCGACGAGCTGGAGGGCGAGGGCCGCGTGGTGTTCCGCTACAGCGAGCCCGCCCCCAACGGCTCGACGCGTGACATCGCCGGCATCACCAACCCGGCGGGCAACGTCGTCGGGCTCATGCCGCACCCGGAGCACGCGACCAGCGGGCTGACCGGCCCGTCCGCCGACGGCCTCGGCCTGTTCACCTCGGTGCTGGCCCGGGCCACCGCCTGACCCGGCGCCCGACCCCCCTCGTCGACGCACGGCCCGGCCGGTGGTCCCCGCTGACCACCGGCCGTCTCCGTCTCCGCCCCCCCGGGGCCCGCTGTGGGGAACCCGCCTGTGGGCCCCGGCACCGTGCCGGGACGCGGACCGGGGCGGCCCGTCTACCCTGGCCCCGTGACGCAGTCCCAGGTGCCGGTCGATTCCGTCAAGAACGCCGAGGCCACTCCGGAGCAGCCGCAGCCCTTCCGGGAGCTGGGGCTCAAAGACGACGAGTACGCCCGCATCCGGGAGATCCTCGGCCGCCGGCCCACCGACGCCGAGCTCGCGATGTACTCGGTGATGTGGAGCGAGCACTGCTCCTACAAGTCCTCCAAGGTCCACCTGCGCTACTTCGGTGAGACCACCACCGAGGAGATGCGCTCGACGATGCTCGCCGGGATCGGCGAGAACGCGGGAGTCGTGTCCGTCGGCGACGGCTGGGCGGTCACCTTCAAGGTCGAGTCGCACAACCACCCGTCCTACGTCGAGCCCTACCAGGGCGCGGCGACCGGTGTCGGCGGCATCGTCCGCGACATCATGGCGATGGGCGCGCGCCCGATCGCCGTCGGCGACCCGCTGCGCTTCGGCCCGCTCGACGCCGACGACACCGGCCGGGTGCTGCCCGGCATCGTCGCCGGGGTCGGCGGCTACGGGAACTGCCTCGGTCTGCCGAACGTCGCGGGCGAGGTCGTCTTCGACCCGTCCTACGCGGGGAACCCGCTGGTCAACGCCCTGTGCGTGGGCGCGTTGAAAACCGAGGACCTGCACCTCGCGTTCGCCTCCGGCACCGGCAACAAGATCATCCTGTTCGGGGCGACGACCGGGCTGGACGGCATCGGCGGCGTGTCGGTGCTGGCGTCGGAGACCTTCGACGCCGAGAGCGGCGGCACCGGGCGCAAGAAGCTCCCGAGCGTCCAGGTCGGCGACCCGTTCACCGAGAAGGTCCTCATCGAGTGCTGCCTGGAGCTGTTCGCGGCCGGGCTGGTCGTCGGCATCCAGGACCTCGGCGGTGCCGGGCTGTCGTGTGCGACCTCCGAGCTCGCCTCCGCCGGCGACGGCGGCATGCACGTCGACCTCGACGCTGTCCCGCTGCGCGCCACCGGCATGACCGCCGCCGAGATCCTCTCCTCGGAGTCCCAGGAGCGGATGTGCGCCGTCGTGACCCCGGAGAACGTCGAGGCCTTCCTCGCCGTCTGCCGCAAGTGGGACACCATCGCCACCGTGATCGGCGAGGTCACCGACGGCGACCGCCTGGTGATCACCTCCCAGGGGGAGACCGTCGTCGACGTGCCGCCGCGCACCGTCGCCCACGAGGGCCCGGTCTACACCCGTCCGGTCGCCCGGGACGACGCGAAGCAGGACGCGCTGAACGCGGACTCGCCGGAGGCGCTGCCCCGCCCGGAGACCCCGTCCGAGCTGCGCGCGGAGATCCTGCGGATGGCCGCCGCGCCGAACCTCGCGTCGCGGGCCTGGGTCACCGACCAGTACGACCGCTACGTCCGCGGCAACACCGTCGCCGCGCACGGCGCCGACTCCGGGGTCGTGCAGGTCGACGAGTCCACCGGCCGCGGCATCGCCGTCGCGACCGACTGCAACTCCCGCTTCGTCGTGCTCGACCCGTACGTCGGCGCGCAGCTCGCGCTGGCCGAGGCCTACCGCAACGTCGCGACCTCCGGCGCCGTGCCGCTCGCCGTCACCGACTGCCTGAACTTCGGCTCGCCGGAGGACCCGCACGTCATGTGGCAGTTCGAGCAGGCCGTGCGCGGTCTCGCCGACGGCTGCGCGGTGCTGGGCACCCCGGTCACCGGCGGCAACGTGAGCTTCTACAACCAGACCGGGACGACCGCGATCCTGCCGACCCCGGTCGTCGGCGTGCTCGGCGTGGTCGACGACGTCACCACCGCGGTCCGGTCCGGGTTCGCCGGTGCCGACGGCGACACGATCGTCCTGCTCGGCACCACCGCCGCCGAGTTCGGCGGGTCGGAGTGGGCGCACGAGGTGCACGGGCACCTCGGCGGACGGCCGCCCGCCGTGGACCTGGAGCACGAGCGGCGCCTCGCGCAGCTCCTCGCGGCCGCGGCCGCGGACCGGGCCCTGACCGGAAGCCACGACCTGTCCGACGGCGGCCTGGCCCAGGGCCTGGTCGAGGCCGCACTCGCCGGGGGCCGGGGCGCCCGCGTCGACCTGGCCGGGGTGCACGAGGACTCCTTCACCGCGCTGTTCGCCGAGTCCGCCGGACGGGTGCTGGTCACCGTTCCCGCCGACGGGGCCGACGCGTTCCTCGTCCGCGCCGCCGAGGCCGGCGTCCCGGCGCTGCGGCTCGGCGAGACCGGTGGCGACGCCGTCGACCTGGGCGACGCCGTCGACCTGGGCGACGCCGTCGGTGCGGTGCCGCTCGACGAGCTGCGGTCCGCCTGGGAGGGCACCCTCCCCGCGCGGTTCGGCGCCGTCTCGGTCTGATGTCCGACCTCCTCGCCGACTGGGTCGACCGGGACGTCGAGCCGGAGCGGGCGGTGCGCAAGGCCGCGGTCAGGGAGTCACTGGACGAGCTCGCCCGGCGCGCCCCCGGCCGCAGCGTCGAGGTGCGGGTCCCGCCGTTCGGCGCGGTGCAGTGCGTGGAGGGGCCGCGGCACACCCGCGGCACCCCGCCGAACGTCGTCGAGGCCGATCCGCGGACCTGGATCGCGCTCGCCATCGGCCGCCTGAGCTGGGACGACGCCGTCGCCACCGGGCGGGTGTCCGCGTCGGGGTCGCGGGCGGGGGAGATCTCCTCGTTCCTGCCGCTGCGCACGCCCTGACGGGACGGGAGCGGTGTGCGACGCCGACGTGACCCCTGTCCCCGTACCTGGGGATGGGTGATCTCGGGGCGTACAGTCGTGCCCTGGTCCCGGTACGCCGCCAGCCGAGGAGCGCCGCGTTGAGTTCCGTCCGGAACGAGCACGTCAGCCCTGAACGAACCCTCTCCCTCACCCCTGTCGCCCCCTCCGGCCCCGAGCCCGACGAGTCAGGACCCCGCGAGGAGTGCGGTGTGTTCGGCGTCTGGGCCCCCGGCGAGGACGTCGCGAAGATGACCTACTACGGCCTCTACGCGCTGCAGCACCGCGGCCAGGAGGCCGCCGGCATCGCCGTGTCCGACGGCCGTCGCACCGTGGTGTTCAAGGATCTCGGCCTGGTCAGCCAGGTGTTCGACGAGCAGACGCTGTCCTCGCTGCGCGGGCACCTCGCCGTCGGGCACTGCCGCTATTCGACGACCGGCGCGACGACCTGGGAGAACGCCCAGCCGACGTTCCGCACCACCGCCGCGGGCTCGGGCCTCGCGCTGGGCCACAACGGCAACCTCGTCAACACCGCCGAGCTGCGCGACGCCGTCGCGAAGCTGGAGAACCGCAAGCGGTCCGGGCTGCGTGCGACCACCGACTCCGACCTGCTCACCGAGCTGCTCGCCGCGGGCGCCGCGGACCTCGGCGTCTACGAGGCCGCGATGCGGCTGCTGCCGCGGCTGCGCGGCGCGTTCTCGCTGACCTTCGCCGACGAGAACACCCTCTACGCTGCCCGTGACTCCCACGGCGTCCGCCCGCTGGTGCTGGGCCGCCTGGAGCGGGGCTGGGTCGTCGCGTCGGAGACGGCGGCGCTGGACATCGTCGGTGCCTCCTTCGTCCGCGAGGTCGAGCCGGGCGAGCTCATCGCGATCGACTCCGACGGCATCCGCAGCCAGCGCTTCGCCGCCCCGGAGCCGAAGGGCTGCGTGTTCGAGTACGTCTACCTGGCGCGCCCGGACACCACCATCGCCGGCCGCTCGGTCTACGACACCCGGGTCGAGATCGGCCGCCGGCTCGCCGAGGAGCACCCGGTCGAGGCCGACCTGGTCATCCCGGTCCCGGAGTCCGGCACCCCGGCCGCGATCGGCTACGCCCAGGGCTCCGGCATCCCCTACGGCCAGGGCCTGGTGAAGAACGCCTACGTCGGGCGCACCTTCATCCAGCCCAGCCAGACCATCCGCCAGCTCGGCATCCGGCTGAAGCTGAACCCGCTGCGCAACGTCATCCGCGGCAAGCGCCTGGTCGTCGTCGACGACTCGATCGTCCGCGGCAACACCCAGCGCGCGCTGGTGCGGATGCTGCGCGAGGCCGGCGCGCTCGAGGTGCACGTGCGGATCGCCTCGCCGCCGGTGCGCTGGCCCTGCTTCTACGGCATCGACTTCGCCAGCCGGGCCGAGCTCATCGCCAACGGCGCCGACACCGAGGGCGTCCGACGCTCGATCGGCTCGGACAGCCTCGGCTACGTCTCGGTCGACCAGATGGTCGCCGCCTCCGAGCAGCCGCGCTCGCGGCTGTGCTGCGCCTGCTTCGACGGGGAGTACCCGATCCCGCTGCCGGAGGAGGCCCAGCTCGGCAAGCACCTGTTGGAGGACGTCCCGGAGCCGACGGCGTCGGGTGCGGCCTCTGGCGATCCGGGGCCGTTGTCCGTCGGATACGGTGCCGGGGAAGCGCTGACCCGCCCGTAGCGGCACCCGATCACGACCCCGCCCCGACCTGGAGAGACCACGCATGCCCTCGACCGAGCCCGGCCCCGCCAGCTACGCCTCCGCGGGTGTGGACATCGACGCGGGGGAGCAGGCGGTCGAGCGTTTTCGTCCGTTCGCGGAGAAGGCGACCCGGCCCGAGGTGCGCGGCGGCATCGGGGGGTTCGCCGGCCTGTTCGCGGCGAAGTTCGGCAAGTACTCCGAGCCGGTGCTGGCCGCCTCGACCGACGGCGTCGGCACCAAGGTCGCGATCGCTCAGGCGATGGACAAGCACGACACCGTCGGTCAGGACCTCGTCGCGATGGTCGTCGACGACCTGGTGGTCTGCGGGGCCGAGCCGCTGTTCCTGCAGGACTACATCGCCATCGGCAAGATCGTCCCCGACAAGGTGGCGACACTCGTGCGCGGCATCGCGGAGGGCTGCCAGACCGCGGGCTGCGCGCTGCTCGGCGGCGAGACCGCCGAGCACCCCGGCCTGATGGAGGAGGGTGCCTACGACCTCTCCGCGACCGGTGTCGGTGTCGTCGACGCCGAGAAGATGCTGCGACCCGAGCGGGTCCGCCCCGGCGACGTGCTGGTCGCGCTCGGCTCCTCCGGGCTGCACTCCAACGGGTACTCCCTGGCCCGCCACGTGCTGCTCGACATCGCCCGGCTGCCGCTGGCCGGTGAGCTGGAGGAGTTCGACCACTCCCTCGGCGAGGAGCTGCTCGTCCCGACCCGGATCTACGCCAAGGACTGCCTGGCGATCACCGCCGAGACCGGCGTGCGGACGTTCTCCCACATCACCGGCGGCGGGCTGGCCCGCAACCTGGAGCGGGTGCTGCCCGACGGTCTCGCCGCCACCGTGGAACGCGGCTCCTGGACGCCGGCCCCGATCTTCAAGCTGATCCAGTCCCGCGGCCGCGTCGAGCGTGCGGAGATGGAGAAGACGTTCAACATGGGCGTCGGGATGGTCGCGGTGCTCCCGCCCGAGGACGTCGACCGCGCCCTGGCTGTCCTCACCGCGCGGCACGTGCCCGCCTGGATCCTGGGCGAGGTCGGCCGGATCGGCGACGTCGACGGTGCCGGTTCCGGCGAGCTCGGCGCCCGGGTGCAGCTGCGCGGGGAGCACCCCCGCTTCTGAGCGGCCCGTGCCGTCCGGCTCCGCCGGGACCGGCAGGCCGGTGCGCGGGGTTTCGGTGCGGTGCCCGGCTCCGCGGCGTGTCCCTCCGCCATCCGGCGCGCTCCTCGCACGGCGTCGCGGCGCCGTCCCGGCCTCCGGGCGGGGACGGTCTCCGCGTGGAGATCGCTTACCCGGTAAGCGAACTCGGCGCAGGGTGTGTCGCCGGCGCTCGGTCGGGCGAGTGGCGCGGCTCAGCCGGGCGGCGACCTGGTCCGGGTCTCCTCGACCGTGCGCTACGCCGGTCCCGGCGGCGACGCCGCGTCCTGCGCGGTCGGTCGGTTCCCGGCGCGGTGCGACTCGCGCAGCATCGGGGGGTGCAGCGCGGTCGCCGGACCCCGGCGGAACAACCGGGGCGGACGCCCTCGGCCTCCGGTGACCAGCGTCGTCGTCGGCACGAGGAAGCCGTCGGTGGAGGTCACCTTGCGCTGGAAGTTGCGCGGGTCGAGGGAGGTCTCCCAGACGGCCTCGTAGACCCGGCGCAGGTCGGTCACCGTGAACTCGTCCGGACAGAACGACACGGCGAGCGTCGTGTACTCGAGCTTCGACTTCGCCCGCTCCACACCGTCGGCGAGGATGCGCTGGTGGTCGAACGCCAGCTGCGGCACGTCGTCGACGGCACACCACGCGGACGCGGTGGCACCGCCGCCCGGCGTCGGCTCCGGCATGTCCGGCAGGAGCGCGAGGTAGCCGACGGACAGGACCCGGCCGCGGGGATCGCGGTCGGGGGCGGCATAGCTCGCCAGCTGCTCGAGGTGCCCGCAGACGGCGTTGCCGGTGTCGGTCCCGGTCTCCTCGTCCAACCGCCGACTGGCGGTGTGGACCAGATCCTCCTCCGGGCGCACGAAACCACCGGGCAGCGCCCAGTGCCCGAGGAACGGGGGGCTCGCCCCGTTCGATGAGCAGCACGTGCAGGCGGTCCGACCGTACGGTCAGCACGACCAGGTTGACGGCGACCGCGAACAGGTTGCCGCGCATCTGCTGAACACCTCGGACGTGACGGGACCGGTGACCACGCCTCCCACGGGAGACAGGTCGTGATCTTGCCCTATCCGAGCGGCCAGGGGAAACCGGCCGGTGCGACCGGTCCGGTGAGCGGACTCACCGGTCGGCACGTGCCGCGGCGCCCGGACCGTCGCAACACGACGGGGGCCGGGCGCCGAAGTGGCCGTCAACGCCGAGGGTCGTCGTCCTCGTCGTTGTACTTGGCGGCGAAGTCGTCGTACTCGCCGTAGTCGTCCTCGCGGCTGTCCGTCGTCGTCACCGCCGTCGCACTACCGATCTCCCGCTGCAAGGCGTCGAGATCCATAGAAGGGGAGCTGTACTTGAGCTCACGGGCCACCTTCGTCTGCTTGGCCTTGGCTCGTCCACGCCCCATGGCAGGTCCCCCTTACAACAGGGAAGGGGCGGCCGGCCATTGCGCATGACCCGGCGGCCCCTCTCGTCTCATCAATGTCGTGAGAGCAACCGTACCCTGCTCACCCCGGAACATGCGACGCGGCACCGCCGTCGTCACAGGCGGACCCGGCCGCGGACCGGTGCGTGACACCCGGTTGTTCACCCGGTGGACGCCCCACGGCGGTCCGGCCGGGCCGCGCGTCACCCGCGGCGCGCGGCGCCGCCCGTCCGTTCCCGGGCCGCACGGCCCGGCGGTGGGGTGTCCGGGTCCGGCTCGTAGGAGTCCGGGTCGATCGTGGCCGGGGAGACCCGGTCGTCGGCGCCCGCGGTCAGCTCGGCGTCGACCGGGACCGACCGCTTGAGCAGCGCGAGCGCCACCGGGCCCAGCTCGTGGTGCTGGACGACCGTGCCCACCCGGCCGACGGTCCGGCCGTCGCGCACCACCGGGTCGCCGGTGCGGGGCAGGTCCTCGTCGCCCGCGTCGAGCATCAGCAGCACCGTGCGCCGCGGGGGGCGGCCCAGGTTCGCCACCCGGGCGACGGTTTCCTGCCCCCGGTAGCAGCCTTTGGTGAGGTGCACGGCGGAGCCGATCCAGCCGACCTCGTGCGGGATGGTTCGGTCGTCGGTGTCGCGGCGCAGGCGCGGTGCGCACGACTCCACCCGCAGCGCCTCGAACGCGATCGTCCCGGCGGCCCGCGCCCCGGCGGCGGTGAGGTCCTCCCAGCGGGCGTCCTTCGTGCCGCGGGGGACGACGACGTCCGCCGCGTCCCGGCCCGGCCACGGCATCCGTCGCACGAACCCGCCGTCCGGCAGGGCCGTGACGCCGTTCGGCGCATCGGGAACCGGGAGCCCGGCCGCGGCGAGCACGGCGGGTGTCTCGGGGCCGACGACGGACAGCACGGCCAGCTCGGCGGTGACGTCGCGCGGCTCGACCTTCGACCAGAAGACCATCTTGGACAGGTAGTCGAGCAGGGCGGTGCCCTCACCGGGCTCGGTGTCGAGCCAGACCGTGTCCGCCGACGACGCGACGGCCATGTGGTGCAGCACCCGGCCCTGCGCGTCGAGCACCAGGGCCTCGGTGCCGGTGCCGGGCGGCAGCTCGCTGACGTGCTGGGTGAGCAGCAGGTGCAGCCAGGACAGCCGCTCCTCGCCGGTCACCGCCAGCACCTCGCGGTGTCCGCGGTCGACGACGGCCGCCGAGCGGGCCATCGCCCGCTGCTCGGCCGGCGGGTCGCCGTGGTGCGCGGCGACGGCGTCGTCCGGGTCGGGGGTCGAGCCCTCGGCGTCGGTGGTGTCCGGGGTCTGCTCGGATCCGGGAACGGTCACCGGTCTCCCTCCGCGCCCTCGCGGGGCGCCGTGTCGTCCTGCTGGGGGGCTCCTTCGGCGGAGTCCTCGTCGTCGTGCGCACAGTCGACGCACGTGCCGGACAGGGCCACGTGCGTCGCGTCCAGGCGGAAGCCCAGGTCGGCGAGCGTGCGACTCGCCACATCGGAGAGCAGCTCGGTCGGCGCCTCGTCCACCCGGCCACAGTGGTGGCAGACGAGGTGGACGTGGCGGTGCTGGTGCTCGGAGTAGGTCGGCGCCCCGTGCCCGAGATGGGCGTGCCGGACGACGCCGAGCTCCTCGAGCAGGTCCAGTGTCCGGTACACGGTCGTGATGTTCACCGCCGGTGCCGTCGCCTGGACCCGGGTGCACACCTGCTCGGGTGTCGCGTGCCCCAGCTCCCTGACCGCGTCCAGCACGAGCTGGCGTTGAGGGGTCATCCGGAGCCCACGCCGGTGCAACGTGCCCTTCAGTGTGCTGTCCACGCCGCCGATGGTATTCGGTGTGGCCCGGTAGGATCGGGCCACGAGGACGGTGACCGAACATCGTGTCACGGAACCGTCCGTCGCGGGGCCCGCCACGCCGACGGACGACCGGTGCACGCTGCGTGGTTCGCCGCGACCCCGGCGTCGTGACTACCCTGACCGGCGAGGTCGCGCCGGACCGTCGGTCCGCCGACCTCGAACGTGCCCGTCGAGGGCACCCATGTCGACGACCTGAGGAGAGGCGATGACGGCAGACGGGGCGGACCGCCCGGGCGGTTCCCCGCGGTTCGACGTCGTTCTCCGCGGCTACGACCGACGGCAGGTCGACGAGCACATCGTCGGGATGCAGCGGGTGATGGGCCGGATGCGGGCGGACCTCGAGGCACTGCGGAGCAGGCCGATCCCGCCGCCCATGCCGGTGCCGCCGCCCGGCGGTTTCGCCGTCGGGCCGGCGGGTGGGCCACCCCGCCCGGTGCCGCGTCCCGGTCCACGCCCCGTCCCGGGGCCGCCGGACTCCGACCGGCACGGTGCCGTCGACAGCTTCTCCGACCGCATGCAGGCGATCCTGCAGAAGGCCGAGGAGGAGGCGGAGGAGATCCGCAACAAGGCCCGTGCCGACGCCGAGCGCGTCGTCGCGGAGGCCCGCAAGCAGGTCGACCGCGCCCGTGCCGACGCCGACCGTGCCCGTGAGCAGGGCGACAAGCTCCGCACGGAGGTCAGCGAGCTGACCCGTCGTCGCGACGAGCTGCGCGCCGAGGTCGGGAAGGACCCGGCCGCGGGGGACAAGGCCCGCCACGAGGTCCGACCGGTTCCCGGTCCGGCGCAGAAGCCCGGCGGACCGGCCGGCGAGGCGGCGTCGTCCGACGAGCGTTCCGCCCAGGGGCGCTCCGACCAGGCCAAGGCCCGTCCCGACTCCGCGGACCAGCGGCCCGGTCGTCCCGGCCTGCGCCCGGGTGCCCCGGAGCCGCAGCGTCCCGGTTCCCGGTCCGGCGCCGAGGAGCGCCCGGGGGCCGAGCAGCGGCCCGGCCAGCAGGAGCGTCCCGGTCAGAAGGAGCAGGGCCCTGCGCGTCCGCAGAACTCCCCGAACGGCCGCCCGCAGGCACCCGCGGCCGGTGTCAACGGTGCCGGGGTGAACGGCGCCCGACCGGCGGCCGCTCAGGCGTCGCCGTCGGGCGACGCGGCACCGCGTCCCGGTCCGCGTCCGCAGCCGGGCCCCGGCCCGGGCCGCCAGGACTCCGGGTCCCAGCCCCGGCCCGCCTCGGGTCCGGCCTCGCCCGGCTCCGGTGGCTCGGGCGGCGGCCGTCCGGCCGGCGCGCCACAGCCCGCCCGGGCCGACGGCGCGGGACAGCGGCCGGGCGGTACCGACGGGGACAAGACCGACGGGGACAAGAACTCCGGTCCGCGCCCGGGCCCGCGGCCCGCACCGGGCCCGCGCCCGTCGCCGGCCCCCACTGGGCAGCAGGGTGGCGCCGAGCGTGCCGCTGCCGCCCGCCCCGGGGACGAGCCCGAGCCCGCCGAGTTGTTCCGGCCCGCGTCGGACTCCCGCCCGGTCGAGGCGGAGCCGAAGACGTCGGTGGTGCCGGTCCAGGACCCGGGTCCGAAGTCCGGCGGCGACGCCGAGCGCACGGTCGCGGTCGGCGCCGTCCGCCGTTCCGGTGACACCCCAACGGATGGTTCGCAGAAGCCGCCGACAGGGGACAAGGGCACCGCGGCCGAGGGTGCGAAGGCCGACGTGGAGCCGCCGACGACCGCGAACCCGGCCCCCGGGCGAGGCCCGGCACGACCAGGTCCGGAGGGCGCGCGCAACGGCTCCGGCCAGGCCGGCCACGGTCAGAACGGTCGTAACGGTGCGTCGTCGGGGTCCGAGCCGTCGTCGCAGGGCGGCGGGAAGGGCAACGGCGCGAGCCGCAACGGTTCCGGCACGGCCACCGGGGACAAGGGCCGGACGGACGCGGCGCAGCCCTCGACGGGGACGCGCAGCAGCTGAGGTTCCCCGCGCGGGGCCCGGGACCCCAATAAGGTCCGGGCCCATGCAGCTCGGCTCGTTCACGGTCCCGGTCCTGCCCCTCGTGGCGGTGCTGGGCGCGAGCGTGCTCGTGGTACTGGTCCTGTGGGGGGTGTGGCGTGCGCGCCGCACCTCCGCGCCCGTGCCGCTGCCGCTCGAGCCCCCGCGCACGGCCGCGGACCCGCAGCCGTCCTATGCGGACTGGACCGGTGAGGCGGCCGGTGGTCCGGCCGATCCGCCGCCCCCGGCCCGTGTTCGGACCGTCGCCGACGTGGTCGCCGAGAGCGGCGCGGACACGGGGCCGCTGCCGCGGGTGCCCGCGTACGCCGGCGCGGCCGTCGCGTCCGGTGCGGCGCGGCACGCCGCTCCCGACGACGACGGGGGCGACGGGGGCGACGGCTCGCCGGAGGCACTGTTCGCCCCGGCCGACGAGCTGCCCGACGCGGCCTCTCTCGCCCGGGGCCGTGCCCCGGAGGCGACGGCCGCCGTGTCGCTCGCCGCGGTGCCGCCGGCGTCGGGTGCCGGGGTGTCCGGTGCCGGGGCGTCCGGTGCCGGTGCGCCGGGTGCCGGAGCGTCGGGTGCCGCCGCGGGGGAGCCGCTGCCCCGGCCACGACCGACCCCGCGTTCCCGGTCGACCGGTCTGCGACCGGCCCGGCACACCGATACCGCCGCCCTGACCGATACCGCCGCCCCGACCGATGCCGCCGCTGACCGGGCCACCGCTGACCAGAACGTGCCGGACCGGAACGCGCCGGACCGGAACGACGCGGACCAGGACGCTACGGACCAGGACAGGACGAACCAGGGCGCCGCGGACCAGGACGCAGCGGGCCAGAGCACCACGCACCAGGATGCGGCGGGGACCTCGGACCACCCGGCGACGCCGTCGGCCCCGGAGTGGCCGGTCGCGCGGCTGCGCGTCGTCGACGACCTCACCGACGTCGTCGCGCCCGGCCCGGACGCCACGCCCGCCGCGGTCGAGCAGACCCCGGCCGGAGACGACACCGTGACCCCGGCGACGGAGCGGACCCCGGCCGACCGGCAGGACACCGCGACCGGTCCGCTGCCGCCCTGGTCGGCCGAGCGCACCGAACCGGCGTCCGAGGACCTCCCCGCGACCTCCGCGATACCGGCCACACCGGTCCCCCCCGCCGTACCGACCCCGACCACCGGGGCCACGTCCCGACCGACCCCCGAACCGGTCTCCCGGGCCGTACAGCAGGCCCTCGCCGCCCGGGCCGTGCAGCGGGCGCGTCTGCGCGGCACCGACGCGGTCGTCGACCCGCAGCCCGACGTCCCCGGCGGGGAGCAGCAGGAGCTGCCGCTCGCCGTCGTCCCGACCGCGGGGGCCCGCACTCCGGCGGCCGGTGACGCGAAGGACCGGCTGCTCGGGGTGCTCCTCGAGGACCCGGCCCGCGCCGTCGACGCGACCGAACGGCTCGACGACACCCGCGACCGCATCGTCGAGCTCGACGAGGTCCTGCGCCGCCGCCGTGACGACCTGGCCGGCGCCGTCCGGCGCCTGCACGAGTGCGGGCTCGACCCGGTGCAGATCGGCCGGCTCTCCGGGATGGCCGTCGACGAGGTCCGCACCATCCTCGACGGCGAGGACGCCGAGCGCTGAGCCTCAGCGCAGCACGGTGAACCGCACGCCCGTCCCCGGCGGGGCCTGGGCGAGCAGCGGCAGGTCGGCGGGGTCGACGACGCCGATCACCGGGTAGCCACCGGTCGTCGGGTGGTCGGCGAGGAACACCACCGGCGGCCCGTCCGCCGGGACCTGCACCGCGCCGGTCACCATCCCCTCGCTCGGGAGCTCCCGGTCGCTCCACTCCGGACGCCGCCCCGGGGACGGCCCGTCGAGGCGGACCCCGATCCGGTTCCCGTCCGCCGTCACCGTCCACAGCGGACCGGCGAGGGCGTCGTGCGGGTCGGTGAACCAGTCGTCGCGGGGGCCGGGACGCACCCGCAGCCCCACCACGGCACCGGGCACCGACACCGGGACCGGCCCGGACACCGGGACCCGGCCCGACCACGGGCCGACCGGCAGCTCGTCGCCGTCGGCGACGGGGTCGGGGCCCAGCCCCGACAGCAGATCCGTGCTGCGGCTGCCCAGCGCGACCGGAGCGTCCACCCCGCCCGCGACGGCGAGGTAGCACCGCAGCCCGCCGACCGGAGTCCCGACCGCGAGCTCGGCGCCGTCGGGCAGGTGCAGCGCCCGGTGGGACCCGGCAGGCCGGCCGTCGACGAGCACCGGCGCGGGCGCCCCGGTGACGGCGACGGGCCGGCCGCCCCTGGCGCGCACCCGCAGCCCGCCGCCGAGCAGCTCCAGGCCGGCGGCGCCGTCGTCGTTGCCGACCAGGCGGTTCCCCAGCTCGTAGGCCGGCCGGTCCAGGGCACCCGACGGCGGGACCCCCAGGTGCGCATGCCCGGGACGCCCGCGGTCGGTCACCAGCGCCTGCGGTCCGGCCCGCACCACCAGCAGTGCGTTCACCGGGGCTCGAACCGGACGCGGTCGCCGGGGGAGAACAGCGCCGGCGGGTCGGCGACGGGGTCGAACAGGACGGCGTCGGTGCGGCCGATCAGCCGCCAGCCGCCGGGGGAGCGGCGCGGGTAGACGCAGCTGTAGACGTCGGCGATCCCCACCGAGCCGGCGGGCACCGCGGTCCGCGAACTCTCCAGCCGCGGCTGCTGCAGTGGCTCGGGGAGGCCCCACAGATACCCGAAGCCCGGCGCGAAGCCGCAGAAGTCCACCCGGTACTCCGCGCCGCTGTGGAGCGCGACCACCTCGTCGACGGACAGGCCCGCGGTGCGGGCGACGAGTGCGAGGTCCTCGCCGTCGTAGGTCACGGCCAGCGTGTGGACCGTGCCGGTGCCCGCCTCGCCGACGTCGGCGTCCGCGGCCCGTGCCACCTGCACGACCCGCTCGGTGGTGGCCCCGGGCGCCACCTCGACGAGCACGGTCCGGGCGGCCGGGACCAGCTCCCGCACCTCGGGCAGCCCGGCGTCCCGCACGGCGGCGACGACGGCCGCCACCCCGGCCGCGTCCTCGACCTCCAGCAGCACCGCGTGCCCGCCGCAGGGGCGGACCCGGACCGCGACCAACTAGCCGACCACCCGGTGCAGGACGGCCGAGATGTGCGGCTGCATCGGCTGCCCGACCATCGCGCGCTCGTCGACGTAGGCGAGGTCGCCCTGGTTGACCAGTCCGTAGAGCCGCTTCGCCGCGGTGACCTCCTTGGCCGACGGCGTCCGGGCGACGGCGTCGGTCTCGATCTGCCAGGACCGCATGTCGCCCCGGGGGCCGTAGTAGACCTCGACGATGCCGGTGTTGTGCGCGATCAGCACCTCGATCGAGCCGTCCTCCTGGGGACGCCAGAACCCGGTCTCGCGCGCGGCCTGGCGGATGATGCCGCCGTCGTCGTCGAGCAGCCAGGAGCGTGCCTCGTAGGACAGGAACGGGCGGCCGTCGTGCGCCCAGGTGATCTGCTGGCCGAAGTGGAACGGGCCCTCGATCGTCGGGTAGACGACCTCGCCGGTGCCCCGCCAGGTCCCGACGAGCGGGAGCAGGCCGAGGCAGGCCTCGTGCAGGTCGGGGCCCTGCCGCAGGTTGGCGGTGTCGTCGTCGACGGGCAGGTCGGGCCACTGCGGCCGGTTTCGCTGCGGGGAGTCCGGGGCCGCGTTCTCCGGTCCGGTGATGGTGGTCTGCAGCTCCTCGTCGGCGGCTGCGGCGGGCTCGGGGTCGGTCACGGGGTCTGCTCCTCGGTGTGGTGGTCGTCGGGGTCCCGTTCGGGATCGGGACCCGGCCCGGGCGCGGCGGCGGGCTCGACGACGAACAGGCGACGGAGCAACCAGCCGGCCCAGGCGGCGGTTCCCGCGGACAGGGCGATCAACAGCCCGGTGGAGAACCAGTGCACGACCGGCGACTCTACCGCCGCCCCGGGCCGGGCACCGAGTGCCGTGCCGACGCCCCTCCCCACGCACGAACGGGCCCCTCGTACGAAAGGTTCGTACGAGGGACCCGTTCGTGCGGTCGGGGGCGGCGCCCCGCGGACCGGTCAGGCGACGGCGATCTCCGCGCTGTGCAGGCCCGGCCCGTCGGCGACGAGCTCGGACTGGCCGTTGCCCGAGCGCGACAGCGCCCGGACGGTCCAGGTGCCCGGGGCGGCGAAGAACCGGAAGTCACCCGAGGCCGAGGACACGACCTCCGCGGTGAACTCCCCGGTGCCGTCCAGCAGCCGGACGAAGGCCCCGGCCACCGGGTCGCCACCGGCGATGACGCGGCCGGCGAGCACGGTCTCCTTGGAGAGGTCCGTGTTCGGGGGCAGGGTCAGGTTCTGGTCAGGTGCGGCACACATGTCACTTTGCTCCCAGCTCGATCGGCACGCCGATCAGCGAGCCGTACTCGGTCCAGCTGCCGTCGTAGTTCTTGACGTCGGAGTGGCCCAGGAGCTCGTGCAGCACGACCCAGGTGTGGCTGGAGCGCTCGCCGATGCGGCAGTAGGCGATGGTCGCCTTGCCCTCGTCGAAGCCGGCCTCCTTGTAGAGGGAGGCGAGTTCCTCGTTCGACTTGAAGGTGCCGTCCTCGTTGGCCGCCTTCGACCACGGGATGTTGATCGCGCTCGGCACGTGGCCCGGACGCTGGCTCTGCTCCTGCGGGAGGTGGGCCGGGGCCAGGATCTTGCCGGAGAACTCGTCGGGCGACCGGACGTCGACCAGGTTCTTGGTGTCGATCGCGTCGACGACCTCGTCGCGGAACGCGCGGATCGAGGTGTCGGCCTCCTTGGCGGTGTAGGAGGTCGCGGGGCGGTCCTTGACGTCGGTGGTCAGGGTCCGACCGTCGAGCTCCCACTTCTTGCGGCCGCCGTCGAGCAGCACGACCTTCTCGTGGCCGTAGAGCTTGAACTCCCAGTACGCGTACGCGGCGAACCAGTTGTTGTTGCCGCCGTAGAGCACGACCAGGTCGTCGTTGGCGACGCCCTTGGCCGAGAGCAGCTGCTCGAACTGCTCCTTGGTGGGGATGTCGCGACGGACCGCGTCCTGCAGCTCGTCGGTCCAGTTGACCTTGACCGCACCGGGGATGTGGCCCCCGTCGTAGGCGGTGGTGTCCTCGTCGACCTCGAGGAACACCACCCCGTCGGTCTCCAGGTTCTGCTCCGCCCAGTCGGCGGTGACGAGGACGTCCTCGCGGCTCATGTTCGTTTCTCTCCCGAGTCGTGTCGAGGGTGGGTCAGGAACGCGCGGCGGCGGCGCCACCGCGCAGGCGGGCGAGGAGCCCGTACATCTCGCAGCCCAGGCAGAAGCCGAAGGCCGCGTTGAGGAAGGCCGCCACGAGCGCCGCCGCCGTGGCGACGACACCCAGCACGGTCAGTCCGGACAGGTAGCCGACCGCCGCGACGGCGGTGAACACCAGCCCGACGGTCTGCGAGAAGCGGACCGGGGCGGCGTCCTCGCGCTCGGCGGGCGGACCCAGCCGGGGCGCGACGAGGTGCCGGTAGACCACGCCGTACGGCGCGAACCGCATGCCGGCGAACGAGGCGACGGCGAAGACGACGGCCTGTGCGGTGACGAGCACGCCGCTGCCGGACAGCAGCACCAACGCCAGCACGACGGTGGTGATCGCGGCGGAGAAGCGGACCCCGCGCGGGTCGAGCCGAGGCTCGGAGTGCGCGGATCCGTGGTCCGTGGCGGACATGGGACTCCAGTAACCGGGGTGGGAACCTCGGCGTCGCGGGACGCCGGGCTCAGGACACGCGGGTCAGGAGTCCAGACACAGGCAGCCGGCGAGGCGGCACAGATCAACCGTGCGGCGTCGAGTCAGCGGCCAGTTCACGTCACCGAGCCTAGCTCACGTTCGGCGCGGAGCCCAGCGGTCGGCGCCGACCGGACATCACACACACGTTCTCAACCGGTGGGAAGGGCGGCGACGAGCTCGTCGACGCGCGGGACACCGGAGACCCGCAGGACCTCCGCGCCGCGGGCGTCGAAGACGACCGTCGTCGGGGTCCGCAGCACGCCCAGAGCCCTGGCGACGTCGACGCGCTCGGCCACGTCGATCTCCACGTGCGCCAGACCGGGGTCCGCCGCGGCCAGGTCGCCGAGGACGCGCGCGGTCTGCCGGCACGGAGCGCAGACCGGGGAGGACAGCTGCAGCAGCAGGGCGCGGCGCCCGTCCGGATCGGTTCCGGCCAGGTCCCAGCCCGGCCCGGCGCCGTCGGTCGCACCGCGGTCGTCGCCGGTGGGCCGGAGCCGCCCGGACCGGTTGCGCAGCACCAGCCCCGCGAGCGTCGCCACCACCAGGACGACGACCAGTACCACCGCACCCGTGACGTCCACCGACGCCTCCTCTCAGCCCGCTCAGCCCGCGGAGCGGGACGTACCCGGTCCGGCGCCCACACTCAGGTCGCGCATCGAACCGGCGACCTGCAGCACGTTGTACTCCGGAACGCTCGCCGACGTCGCGGTGAGGCCCAGCGGCAGCGGACCCGGGTCGATGTCCACGGCGAGCGCGCGCAGCATCGAGGTGCGCACCGCGTCCGGCACCGGCTCGTCCGAGCCGTCGAACCGGACGTCGCGCGGGACGACCCGCATGGTGCCGTGGTCGACGACGAGCGCGGCCAGCACGGCAACCCGCGCGTCGGCCCCGTCCACCGGCATCTCCGCGACGAACCGTGCGGCGTTGCGCGGGTCGAGCCCGCGCAGCGTCGGGTCGCCGCCGGCCAGGATCACCGAGTCGATCGCGTTCGCGTCGACGGCCTCGACCGACAGTCGCGTCACCCCGGCGGCGGGCCCCCCGGCGTCGACGACCATCCGGCGGACGTCGTTCGGGCTGATCCGGACGATCCCCTCGGCCGCCGCCGCACGGAACCGGGCCGGCCCGGGACCGGCGAGATCGGAGAGGTCTCCGCGCAGGCCGTACAGCTGCACCTGGAGCTCGGGGGTGCGCAGCGGCCCGACCGGGACACGCTGCAGCGTCATCTCGACGTGGTCGTAGCGGCCGGTCGCGGCCTGGGCGAGCACCGAGAAGCCGTGCACCTGGACACGGGGGTCCTCGGGGAGGTCGAGCCGGTCCCGCAACGAGCGCGAGATGCCCGACTCGACGGCCGCGCCGGTGGCGAGATCACCCACGACGAGCACGGCGGCCATTGCCACGACGGCGACGAGCACGCGACGGACGGGGCGTCCCACGACCGGGCCTCCACAGGATCGGACTACGTCCTGACCAGGGTAGAGAGCCCCACCGCCGGCCCGATGGGCGGCCCCGGGACCCCGGATCGGACCCGATCGGTGGTGAGCACGATCCAGATCGCGGCGTGAAACCCGTCGCTCTGCGGCTGACCGTGGGGTGACGTCCCGGTATCGTCTGCGTATCGCGAGAAGGGGGGAGTCCATGGAACTGCTCCTGCTGACCACGGCTCCGGATGCGGCAGCCGTACTGCCCGCCCTGTCGTTGCTGCCGCACAACGTGCGGACCGCGGCGCCCGAGGTGGCAGCACTGCTCGACGCCGGTCCGCACGACGCCGTCCTGGTGGACGCCCGCTCGGACCTGGTCGCCGCGCGCAGCCTGTGCCGGCTGCTGGGCAGCGCCGGGACCGACGCGCCGGTGATCGCCGTGCTGAACGAGGGCGGTCTGGTCGCGGTGTCCGGCGAGTGGGTGGTCGACGAGATCCTGCTCCCCGACACCGGCCCGGCGGAGGTGGACGCTCGGCTGAGGCTGCTGCGGTCGCGCCCCGGCGCCGAGTCCGCGTCCGGAGGTGGCGCGCTCGTCCTCGGTGAGCTCGGCATCGACGAGGCGACGTACTCGGCGCGGCTCAAGGGCCGGCTGCTTGAACTCACCTACAAGGAGTTCGAACTGCTCAAGTACCTCGCGCAGCACGCGGGCCGGGTGTTCACCCGGGCCCAGCTGCTGCAGGAGGTCTGGGGCTACGACTTCTTCGGCGGCACCCGCACCGTCGACGTCCACGTCCGGCGGCTGCGCGCCAAGCTCGGCGGCGAGCACGAGCAGATGATCGGCACCGTGCGCAACGTCGGCTACAAGTTCGTCCGGCCGTCGCGCGGCGGGCTGTCGGCGCCGCCCGACCAGGACGACGCGGACCCCGAGCCCGTCCCGGACCGTCGGGCGCTGCCCGGCGCCCGGCCCGCGGCCGGCCCGGGACGTGGAGCGTGGGCCCCGCGGTGACCTAGGGTCGGCGCTCGTGGACCCGCAGCAGCACTCCCGTCTCGACGCCGCCACCGTCTCCGCGGTGCAGGATCTGCTGAGGGCGGCGACCGTTGCCGACGGCGCCGAACCGCTCTCCGAGCAGTACCTGATGCACCTGCGCCCGGACACCCCCGCCGACGGCGTGACGCACCTCGTCGTCGCCGGTGACGACGGCGCGGTGGCCGGCTACGCCCAGGTCGACGGCACCCACGCCGAGCTGGTGGTGCACCCCGACGCGCGACGACGGGGGATCGGCGGCGCGCTCGTCACCGCGGTGGAGAAGGTCACCGCCGACCCGCACGTGTGGGCGCACGGCGACCTCGACGCCGCGAAGGAGCTCGCCGCGGGCCGCGGCTACCGCCGGGACCGCGTGCTGTGGCAGATGCGTCGCACCACCGAGGCAGGCCCGCTGCCCGCCCTGACCGTCCCCGACGGCGTCACGATCCGCGCCTTCGAACCCGGCCGCGACGACGACGAGTTCCTCCGCGTCAACAACGCGGCCTTCGACTGGCACCCCGAGCAGGGCGGCTGGACCGGCGCCGAGCTCGCCGCCCGGGGGGCCGAGGACTGGTTCGACCCGGCCGGGTTCCTGCTCGCCGTCGACGACGGCGGCACCCTGCTCGGCTACCACTGGACCAAGGTCCACCCGGCGTCCGGCGACGAGCGGGCGATGGGCGAGGTCTACGTCCTCGGCGTGGACCCGGCCAGCCACGGACGCGGGCTCGGGAAGGTCCTGACCCTCGCCGGGTTGCACCACCTGCACGACCGCGGGCTGGACACCGTCCTGCTCTACGTCGAGGCCGACAACACCCCCGCCGTGCGCGTCTACGAGCGCCTCGGGTTCGCCGTGCACGCCGCGGATGTCAACTACGCCCGGTGAGAACCCTGTCACCGTTCGACGACCGGTGACCATGTTCCGTCGAACGTGTGATGCAGGTCCACCCGGTCGCCGACCCTGTTCATCCCACGTTCATCTTCCGTGGGGGTGGCGTCCAACGGCGGCTCCTAGCGTCTGCGGCCGGGTGGTCACCCCAGACCGCCGTCCCGCAACCGGCTCGTTGCCGACTCGGAGGAAACTGCAGTGAAGACCAAGCGGCGTGCGCCCCGGGCGCGCCTGGCTGCCGTCGGTATCGCCACCACCTGTGCGTTGTTCGTCGCCGGCTGCGGTGCGGCGAACGAGGGCGGCGGATCGGACGCCCAGGGCTCGGGCGTCACCGGCCAGATCTCCGGTGCGGGCGCCAGCTCGCAGCAGGCCGCGATGCAGGCCTGGATCGCCGGCTTCGCCGAGGCCAACCCCGGTGCGACCGTCAACTACCAGCCGGTCGGCTCGGGCGGTGGCCGCACCCAGTTCGTCCAGGGCGGCGTGCAGTTCGCCGGGTCGGACGCCTACCTGGAGGACGAGCAGCTGGAGCAGGCGCGCCAGCGCTGCGGCGGCTCGGTCATCGAGATCCCGAACTACGTCTCGCCGATCGCGATCGTCTACAAGCTCGACGGGGTGCAGGACCTGAACCTGTCCCCGGCGACCATCGCGGGCCTGTTCAGGGGCGAGATCCGGACCTGGAACGCCCCGCAGGTCGCCGCCGACAACCCGGGCGTGCAGCTCCCGGCCACCGCGGTCACCCCGGTGCACCGCTCCGACGAGTCGGGCACCACCGAGAACTTCACCGACTTCCTGAACAAGGCCGCGGCCCAGGTCTGGACCGACGAGGCCGACGGTGAGTGGCCGATCCAGGGTGGCGAGGCCGCCCAGGGCACCTCCGGCGTCGTCGGCGCGGTGAACGCGGGCAACGGCACGATCGGCTACGCCGACGCGTCGCAGGCCGGCGAGCTGGGCAGGGCCAAGGTCAGGCTGGGCGACCAGAACGTCGAGCCGACCGCCGAGGCCGCCGCGAGGATCCTCGAGGAGTCCACCCGCGTCGAGGGCCAGGGTGACACCTCGTTCGCCTTCGAGCTGAACCGGACCGCCACCGGTGGTGCCTACCCGGTCGTGCTGGTCTCGTACCTGCTCGCCTGCCCGACCTACCCGGACGCGGCCCAGGCCGACGCCACCAGGGCGTTCCTGAGCTACGTCGTGGGCCAGGACGGCCAGCAGACCGCCGCGCAGAACGCGGGCTCGGCGCCGATCTCGGACACCCTGCGTGGCCAGATCACCCCGGTCATCGACCAGATCCGCGCCGCGGGCTGATCGTCCGATCTGAGTCGGATGTCATCTAGCCAGGAGCCCCGGGCAGTGTTCATCATGGACACCGAGCCCGGGGTTCCCGGTGCCGTCTCCCCCTGCCCAGCGCACGATCGCACCCCCAGGGATCACTGTGACCACCACAGAAGTCAAGCCTGAGCCCGGAGCGGCGAAGCCTGCCGGTCAGCTTGGCGACCGCATCTTCGCGGGTTCCGCGAAGGGCGCCGGGATCCTCATCCTGGTCGTCCTGGCCGGGGTCGCGGCGTTCCTCGTCTCGGAGGCCACCCCGGCCATCCTCGTGCCGGCGGACCAGGTGCACGGGGGGCTCGCGGCCTACATCGCACCGCTCATCTTCGGCACGGTCCTGGGTGCCGTCATCGCTCTGCTGATCGCGACCCCGCTCGCGGTCGCCGTCGCGCTGTTCATCAGCCACTACGCGCCGCGCCGGCTCGCCCAGGGGCTGAGCTACGTCGTGGACCTGCTCGCGGCGGTGCCCTCGATCGTCTACGGCTTCTGGGGGGCCTTCACCCTCGCGCCCGCCTCGGTCGCGCTGAGCGTATGGCTCAGCGACTACCTCGGCTGGATCCCGCTGTTCGCCGGCCCGCCGTCGGTGACCGGCCGGACGATGCTGGTCGTCAGCGTCGTCCTCGCGGTCATGATCCTGCCGATCATCACCGCGGTGGCTCGCGAGGTGTTCCTGCAGGCCCCGGTGCTCCACGAGGAGGCGGCCCTCGCGCTGGGCGCGACCCGCTGGGAGATGATCCGGCTCGCGGTGCTGCCCTTCGGTCGTTCGGGCGTCATCTCCGGCGCGATGCTGGGCCTGGGCCGTGCGCTCGGCGAGACGATGGCGGTCGCCACGATCCTGTCCGTCTCCGGTGCGGTCACCTTCAACCTGATCAGCAGCGAGAACCCGTCGACGATCGCGGCGAACATCGCCCTCCAGTTCCCCGAGGCATCCGGTCTCGACGTGAACGTCCTGATCGCCTCCGGTCTCGTGCTGTTCCTGATCACGCTGCTGGTCAACATGCTCGCCCGCTACATCGTCGAGCGCCGCCGCGACTTCTCCGGAGCGAACTGAGATGTCCACCGGAACCGAACGCAACCGCACCGACACCGAGGCCCCCGTGACCCGTACCGGTCTGGAGACTCCCGCCGCCACGCCGACGGTGCTGCGGCGGAAGGGCAGCCTGCCGAGCTGGGCCCCGTGGGCCCTGCTCGGGGCCTCCGCGGTCCTGACGGGCGGGCTCGCGGCCCTTCTCGGGTTCGGCATCGGCCTCTGGGCCGTGCTGACCGCCGTCGTCTTCGCGGTCGCGACCTACGTCGTGTCCCGGACCGTCGAGGGCGGCCGCCGGGCGACGGACCGGCTCGTCACCGTCGTCGTCACCACCGCGTTCCTGCTGGCCATGCTGCCGCTGGTCTCGGTCCTCTACACGGTCGTGACCGAGGGCTGGGCCAGGTTCGACGGGGCGTTCTTCAGCCAGTCGATGCGCGGTGTCGTGGGCGTCGGCGGCGGTGGTCTGCACGCCATCCAGGGCACACTGATCATCACCGGGCTCGCGGCGCTGATGTCGATCCCGATCGGCATCCTGACCGCCATCTACCTGGTGGAGTACGGCAACAACTCGCGCCTGGCCCGCTCGATCACGTTCTTCGTCGACGTGATGACCGGTATCCCGTCGATCGTCGCAGGTCTGTTCGCCTACGCCCTGTTCGCGCTGCTCCTCGGGCCGGGGGTCCGGTTCGGCTTCGTCGGTGCGGTCGCGCTGACCGTGCTCATGATCCCGATCGTCGTCCGGTCCACCGAGGAGATGCTCAAGATCGTCCCGAACGAGCTGCGCGAGGCCGCGTACGCGCTCGGGGTCCCGAAGTGGCGCACGATCGTCAAGGTGGTCATCCCGACGACCGCCGGGGGCATCGCGACCGGCATCACGCTGGCCGTCGCCCGCGTGATCGGTGAGACGGCGCCCCTCCTGGTCACCGTCGGTGCCGCGCTCGGGGTGAACCTCAACCCGTTCTCCGGCCCGATGTCGACCCTGCCGGTCTTCTCCTACTACTCCTACGCGGTGCCCGGCATCCCGCGCGAGGCGTTCATCGACCGGGCCTGGACCGCCGCGCTGGTCCTGATGCTCATCGTCATGGTGCTGAACGTCCTCGCCCGCCTGATCTCCCGCATTTTCGCCCCGAAGACCCGATAAGGACCCCCTGACATGGGCAAGAGTGTCGAAGCCAAGGACCTGAACATCTACTACGGGTCGTTCCTCGCCGTCGAGGGCGTCAACATGACGATCAAGCCGAAGACGGTCACCGCGCTCATCGGCCCGTCCGGCTGCGGCAAGTCGACCTTCCTGCGGTCGATCAACCGGATGCACGAGAACATCCCCGGCGCCCGTGTCGAGGGCAGGCTCGAGCTCGACGGCCAGGACCTCTACGGGGCGAACGTCGACCCGGTCGGCGTCCGCCGCCAGATCGGCATGGTCTTCCAGCGCCCCAACCCGTTCCCGACGATGTCGATCTACGACAACGTCATCGCGGGGATGAAGCTGAACAACAAGCGCGCGTCGAAGGCCGAGTTCGACGACACCGTCGAGCGGTCGCTGCGCGGCGCGAACCTCTGGAACGAGGTCAAGGACCGGCTCGAGAAGCCGGGTTCGGGCCTGTCCGGTGGTCAGCAGCAGCGGCTCTGCATCGCCCGCGCGATCGCGGTGCGGCCCGACGTCCTGCTGATGGACGAGCCCTGCTCGGCGCTGGACCCGATCTCCACGCTCGCGATCGAGGACCTGATCAACGAGCTGAAGAACGACTACACGATCGTCATCGTGACCCACAACATGCAGCAGGCGGCGCGGGTCAGCGACTTCACCGGCTTCTTCAACATCGAGGGCACCGGCAAGCCCGGCAAGCTGGTCGAGCTCGACGAGACCAAGACGATCTTCTCCCAGCCGAAGCAGAAGGCGACCGAGGACTACGTGTCCGGCCGCTTCGGCTGATCCTCGCAGCACGTCCGCACGGCGCGAACGCCCCCGGCTCCTCGCGGGGGGCCGGGGGCGTTCGTCGTCGCGGGCCGGGTCAGAGGACCGGGAGTTCGTCCACGGTGCCGCCGGTGACGGCGTAGACGACGTGGTCGGCCAGGTGCACGCAGTGGTCGGCGTAGCGCTCGTGGAAACGGGCCAGCAGCGCGGCGTGGACGGCGGCCGGCACGCCCGCCGTCCAGTCCGGGCCGAACATCAGCTCGAAGACCTGGCGGTGCAGCGCGTCGACGACGTCGTCGTCCTCGTGCAGCTCGGCGGCGAGGACGACGTTGTGGGTGCGGAGCACCTCGACGGCCTTGTCGCCCATCGCCGCGACCCGGGCGCCGTAGTCGGCGAACAGCGGGTGGGCCTGCTCGGCGAGCACCACCTGGTCCCCGCTCCGGACGACGGTGGCGGCGATGTGCCGGGCCAGGTCGCCCATCCGCTCCAGCTGCTGGGCGCACCGCAGAGCGGTGATCACCGCTCGCAGCGGAGCGGCCATCGGCTGGTGGATGTTCATGGTCTCGACGGCGAGGAGCTCGATCGCGTCGCGGTAACCGTCGATGACGGGATCGCGGGAGACTACCTGCTCGGCGAGCCGGGTCCGGTCGGACAGCAACGCCTCGGACGCGTCGCGGAACGCGGCGGCGACGAGCGGACCCATCTCGTCGAGCATCGCCCGGAGCTGCGCGAGGTTGTCGTCGAGCGTCTCCCTGCGCATGGCGACGACCTTAGATCGGAGTCCGCGTCGGCTTCGGCCCGGGACCGGTGAACGCTCGGTGAACGGCGGGGTCAGGCCGCGCGGGCCCGCAGGCCGACCCGCAGGCCGACACGGAAGCGCTCGGTGGAGCCGAGGACGGTCGACTGGACCCCGGTCACCTCGAACCACTCGAGGGCGTGTCCGGCGCGGCTCATGCCGTCCCGGATCGCAGCCTCGACGCTCTCGTCCGAGGTCCCGACGACCTCGGTGACGACGCAGCTCGCGTGTTCCATGCAGCAGACGTGCCCCCGGCGTCTCACCGTCAAACTCGATCGGTCGACCGTTCGCCGAGTGGGGTGTATCGACTGCCCCGAACGGGCCAACGACGCTCTCAGACGGCGAGCGGACCGGGCATCTGGCCGGTGACGACGTACACGATCCGGCGAGCGACGGCGACGGCGTGGTCGGCGTACCGCTCGTAGAACCGCGCGAGGAGCGCGACGTCGACCGCGGCGGACACCCCGTGGGTCCAGTTGCGGTCCATCAGCACGGTGAACATGTGCTGGTGGATGTCGTCGACGGCGTCGTCGTCGGCCTCGAGCTCGTTCGCTGCGTCGAGGTCACGGGTGCGGATGACCCGCCCGGCCTTCTCCGCGAGCTCGACGCCGACCCGGCCCATCTCGGCGAAGTAGGACTTCACCTCGTCGGGCAGCACGGACTGCGGGTGCCTGCGACGGGCGGCCTGGGCGACGTGCAGGGCGAGGTCACCCATGCGCTCGATGTCACCGGCACCGTGGATCGCGGCGACGACGACCCGCAGGTCGGTCGCGACCGGCGCCTGCAGCGCGAGCAGGCCGAAGGCCCGGTGCTCTGCGGCGGCTCGGACGTCGTCGATCTTGACGTCCTCGGAGATGACCTGCTCGGCGAGCTGGAGATCGGCCTCGAGCAGTGCGGTCGTGGCGCGCGCCATGGCACGTGCGACGTCGTCGCACATGTCTGCCAGGCCGGAGGCCAGCTCGTCCAGCTGCTCCTGATAGGTGTCGCGCATGTCCCGAGCCTAGGCCCCCGAGCGGCAACGTTCAGCCGCGGCGGGTGAACCCGCCGTGAACGCTGGACGACATACCCCGTTCGGGGGATACGCGCGGTTCAGTCGCAGTCGGCGTCGTCGGAGGGGACGGCCTGCACCGGAGCCGCGTCGCCGGCACCGACGACGAGCTCCAGCACCCGGCTCGCGGTCGGGTCCGGGACGGGGCGGGCACCCGGCAGCGCCTCCACGAGGGTGTCCGCGGCGTCGGTGTTGTCGGGGGAGTAGCGGACCTGCGTGCCCGGTGCGGCCGTGCCGGGGGTGACGCTGCCGATCTCGTAGCCGCGGTCGCGCAGGTCCGCGGCGACCCGGTCGACGGCACCGGGGCGTCCGGTCGCGTCGACCAGGTTCACGACGGTGCCCGGCCCCGGAGCACCCGCGGAGCGGGAGGCCGGCGCTGTCGCGCTCTCGGGCAGCGGTCCGTGCTCGCGCAGCGCGGAGAACAGCGCGCGTGCCTCGGAACGGCGCAGCTCCAGCTGGCCCCGGGTGTTCGGGGCGTCGCTGACCGGGACGGACAGGAACAGCGGGGCTTCCCCGTCGCCCGCGGCGCCCGACCGGGCGAGCCCGCGGGCGAGGGTGAGGATCTCGCCGGCGTCGGCCCCGTCCGCCGACAGCGCCGACGACACCCCCGCCGCGGAGCGGCCCGGCGCCCCGGGGGTCAGCAGCGAGGTGGTCGAGAGCGCATCGCCCAGCGCCGCGGCGAGCACGCGTTGCTGCCGCCGGACCCGGTTGGCCGGCGAGCTGTCCGCGGTGCCCGCGGCGGAGGCGAAGCGGACCGCGGTGGCCCCGTCGAGCTCCACGGTGCCCGAGCCCTCCACGACCGGGCCGAGCACCGGGTCCACGACCGGGCGCTCGGTGCAGACCTCGATCCCGCCGACGGCGTCGACGAGCTCCGGGGTCCCGGCCAGGTCGAGTGCGACGAAACCGCTCACCGGAATGCCGGTGAGCTGCTGGACGACGCCGACGCTGCAGGCGGGGCCACCGACGTCGTAGGCGGTGGCGAAGGCGGTCCGGGACTCCGCGGGCACGGTGTCGCCGTAGGTGCCGGTCGCGGCGTCGAAGCGCCGGCACGGGGGTCGGGAGACCTCCAGCGTCGCGGGGATCGACAGGATGACGGCCGGGCCGCCGCCCGCGGGCCGGTGGACCAGCACCGCCGTGTCGGTGCGCGCGGACTCCGCGGTGTTCGCGCGGTCCGCCTGCAGACCCAGCACCAGGACGTTCTGGTCATCGGCCTGGGTGTCGGCATCGAGGATCGCGTCGGTGTCCGGGGCGACGGCGACGACGTCGCGGACACCGGCGTGGACCTCGCTGCGCCCGGCGAACCCGAAGGCGGTGGTGACCAGGACGAGCCCCGCGGCCGCCGCCGCGCCGATCCGTAGCGCACGGGCGCGGGGGTCGAGCCGGGCCGGTGGCGGGGCGCCTGCCGGTTCCGGCTCCGCGGAGCCGGAACCGACGGCCTCGTCCGGCGCGGCCTCCTCCGCCGTGGAGGTGTCCGCGGCGGGCGGGTCGTCCCGGTAGCGACGACGGCGGCGGCGCGGCACCAGCGCGTCGACGACCTCGGTGACGCGCGAGTCCGCGGCGCCGCGGCGTGCGGGGCGGGACGGCGCCGCGCCCGCCCCGGCCCGTCCGGCCTCCGCGGTGGCGGCGACCCCGGTGCTCCCGGTGGCCCCTCCGCTCCCGGAGCCAGGGCGCGCTGCGGCGGCCGAGGTCGCACGGGTTCCCGGGCCGTTTCCGGTGGCCGGGGTGGCGGGACGCGCGGTCTCCGGCGCCTCCGCGGGGGTGCGGGCGGGCCGGGCGCCGGCGCCACCGGGAGCGATGGGCGACGGCGGGCGCGGGGCGCCGCCCGGGGGTGGCACCGGGGTGGGGCGCGACGGGGCGGGCGCGGCGGCGTCACGCGGACGTGGACGCTGCGGCGCGGGCGGCTCACCGGGACGGCGCGGTACGGGACCGCCGCGCACGCGTCGCACGCCGGTCGGCGCCGGCCCCGGCGGGGCGTCGGCGGGTCGCGGCTGCGGCTGCGACGGGTGTGCGCCGGTGGCCGGGCGCGGCTGGGCTGCGGAGGGCTGGGCTGCGGGCGGCTGGTCCCTGGACGGCTGTGGCCTGGACGGCTGTGGCCCGGACGGGTGCGCACCGGGGCGCCGCTGCGGGCCCGACGGGTGCGCCCCGGGTGGCGGTACGGGCGGTCCGGGAGGGCCCTGCGGTGCGGGGGGCGCGGGCGGGCCCGCGTCGTCCGGGCGCCGACGCGTACGCCGGGACCGGCGCACCTCGTCGTCGCCGTCCTGCACCGGGCCTCCTCGTCGCAACCGCCGGAGCGGACGCGCGTGACGGGGCGCGGGGTGGGGGGCGCGCCCTTCCGGATCGTGCGGCCGCGGGGACCGCACGGCCGATCTTATTCGGCTCGGACCGACGCGGGTGGCGCGGGGCGCGACGCGCCCTGCTCCGGTTGGGGGATCGACCTGCGTCCGGCTGCCGCCCCGGCCAGGGTCACCCGGCCGTCGGCGTCGCGGTGGGCGACGGCGTTCCGTCCCGCCTGCTTGGCCGTGTAGAGGAGCACGTCGGCCTCGGTGACGAGGGCCTCGACGTCGTCGTCGCCGGGACGGGACCGGGCGACGCCGATGCTGATCGTCATCCGCAGGTCGGGGTGCAGGTCGGTCCAGTCGTGCGCGGCGACGCGCTCGCGGGCGGTCTCGCAGGCCGCGACGCCCTCCTCGGCGGTCAGCCCGGGCAGCACCAGCGCGAACTCCTCGCCGCCGTAGCGGGCGCAGAACGCGCCGGGTGGCAGGGCTCGGCCGAGCTCCAGCACCATCCGCTGCAGGACCCGGTCCCCGAACGGGTGCCCGTGGGTGTCGTTGACCAGCTTGAAGTGGTCGATGTCGGCGAGCGCCAAGCAGACGGGCAGGTCGGTGCCTGCGGCGAGCAGGTCGATCAGCCGCTCGTCGAGGTACCGGCGGTTGTACGACGCCGTCAGGCTGTCGCGGCGACTCTGCTCCCGGGCCTCGGCGTGCTCGCGGCGGAGCCGGTCGAGCTCGTCGGCCGGGCTCGGCGCGCTGAGGCCGTGCAGGAGCCGGACGGCCTCGCGCAGGTGCAGGTAGGCCTGCTCGTAGCGGTGGTGCTCGGCGAGCCGCTCGGCGGCCGCGGTGTGCAGGGCCGCGCGGGCCGCGGGCGAGGCGGGGGCGAGGTCGTCGTCCGGGGCGTCGGGCCCCTGGGCGGGCGGCGTCGGGCCGACGCGGCGGGCGGACCGCACGAGCCTGCGCACCGTCCATGCGGTGTCGGTCATGATCCACCTCCCCGTCGTCGTGCCGTTCCGGCGCCACTGGGACTGTTCATCGGTGACACCCCTGGGACTCTTGAGGCGTACGGGGTCGTCGGCACCCGTTCGGCGCCGTGGTCCCCCCGGGTCGGGGTAACGCGTTCTCGCCCCGGGGTCGCCGCGATCAACCTCCGGAGTGCTCCACGTCCGCCCCGAAGGGGATCGACGGGTCGTCCGGGTCGTCGAGCCAGTGCTCGGGCAGCACGACTCGACCGGGTGAGCCCTGGCGCCCCCGCGGCCCGTCGGCCTCGGCCGGGAACGGCTCGTCCGGGTCCAGCCCGGACAGCAGCTCGTCGAGGTGGTCGATCGACTCCACCATGCCGAGGCTGCGCCGCAGCTCCGGGCCGACCGGGAAGCCCTTGAGGTACCACGCGATGTGCTTGCGGACGTCGCGGATGCCCTTGTGGTCGCCCATGTGCTCGCACAGCAGGACGGCGTGCCGGCGCAGCGTCGCCGCGACCTGGCCGAGGTTCGGCGGCGCCGGCAGCTCGCGGCCGGCGAACGCGGCCTCCAGGTCCCCGAACAGCCACGGCCGCCCCAGGCAGCCCCGGCCGACCACGACGCCGTCGCAGCCGGTCCGGGCGACCATGTCCAGGGCGTCCTGCGCGGAGAAGATGTCGCCGTTGCCCAGCACCGGAACGTGCGCCGGGACGGCGTCGCGCAGCCGGGCGATCTCGTCCCAGTCCGCGGTGCCCGAGTAGCGCTGCGCGGCGGTGCGAGCGTGCAGCGCGACGGCGACCGCGCCCTCGTCCACGGCGATCCGCGCGGCCTCGAGGTGGGTGTGGTGCTCGTCGTCGATGCCGATCCGCATCTTGACGGTGACCGGTCGGTCGCCGGCGCCGGTGACGGCGGCTCGCACGATCCGCCGGAACAGCTCCCGCTTGAACGGGAGTGCCGCCCCGCCGCCCTTCCGGGTGACCTTGGGGACCGGGCAGCCGAAGTTCATGTCGATGTGGTCGGCGAGGTCGCGCTCGACGATCATCTCCGCGGCGCGCTGCATCGACGCCGGGTCGACGCCGTAGAGCTGCATCGATCGGGGGTGCTCGTCCGCGTCGAAGGCGATCATGCGGAACGTCAGCGGGTTCTTCTCGACCAGCCCGCGGGCGGTGATCATCTCGCAGACGTAGTAGCCGGCGCCCTGCTCGCGGCACAGGCGACGGAATCCGGGGTTGGTGATGCCGGCCATCGGCGCGAGCACCACGGGGGTGTCGACCTCGAACGGGCCGATGCGCAACGGCGGCAGCACGCGGTCACGGCGGGCGGGGGTGTCCGTCCGCGCGTCGCGGACGCTCTCCAACACGGTCACGCCCACCAGTGTCCCAGGCGCGCGGGACGGCGCCGACCTCGGCGTCGCTCAGAAGTCGACGGTGACGCAGGCGGGGCGTCCGCCCGCGGTGCCCGCGTGCCCGGCGTGGGAGGCGGTCGGCTTCTCGTGCAGGACGACGGATTCCGCGCGCCGGTCGTCCGGGAAGACCCACGGGACGGTGGCGGTCGACTCGCCCGCGCCGTTCGCGTCGGTGGTGACGTCGAGCCAGATCTCGTTCATCGGGTTGGCGTAGGACGGGTCGACGCTCGGTGTCACCGGGTCCTCGGAGAACTGGTAGTGCGGCCCAGCGTCGGCACCGGAGGCCGCGGTGCAGGGGCGCGTGTGCGCGTGGGCGCCGTAGGTCCGGTTCGGCAGCAGCCCGGTCACCCGGAGGGTCGCGACGGTGGCACCGTCCTGCTCGGCGTGGGTGACCGCGACGGTCGCACCGACCGGGACGAGCGCCGGATCGTAGGTGAACGCGGGCCCCTCGCCGCCCTGGGCGAAGCTCGCGGACACCTGGGGCTCCGCGGCCGGTGGCTGCCCGCCGCTGCAGGCGGTGAGCAGGAGCGCGGTCATGAGCAGGAGCACGGGACGCTTCATGATCGTCAGTGTCGGAGATGTGAGGTTTCGGGGCACGTCGTCGAGGGCCGGTTCGCCCGGACGGGTGTCGTGGTCCGGAAGGGGCGTCACGGGGCGCTCGACGGTTCGTCCTCACGATCCTGCGCGACATGGGGTGTGGAGCGCGGGCGGCGATGCTCACGGACTGTAGGATTTCCTCAGGTTCCGCCGGGCGAGCACGGGGCGCGGGGAGGGCCGGGGCCTCTAGCTCAATCGGCAGAGCAGCGGACTTTTAATCCGCGGGTTCGGGGTTCGATCCCCCGGGGGCCCACAACCTCTGAGCTGCGACGATAGACAGAATCGCCGCTCGAACTCAAGTCTTGTGGAATCAAATGTGGTGCGAGATGGCTGCTAGCGTCCCTGGTCATGGCCGGTACGAGCAGGCGGACGACTCGTCCGCGGGGGAGCATCGAGGAGCTGCCGAGCGGGTCGCTGCGGGTCGCCGTGTACGCCGGGATCGACCCGGTCTCGAAGCGCCGGCACTACCTGCGCGAGACCGTCCCGGCTGGCCCGAATGCGCACCGTGAGGCCGAGAAGGTCATGCGCCAGCTCGCGACCCAGGTCGACGAGCGGCGCAGCCCGCGCACCGGGGCGACGGTGGACCAGCTCCTCGACAAGCACTTCGAGATGGCCGACCTCGACCGCAGCACCCTGTCGACCTACAAGGGCTACGCGGACCGGCACATCCGGCCGCTGATCGGCACCACGAAGGTCGGGGCGATCGACGGCGCCCTGTTCGATTCGTTCTACGCCGAACTGCGCCGGTGCCGGGCGCACTGCGACCGCCGGCCCTTCATCGAGCACCGCACCCCGCGCGACCACGAGTGCGACGCCCGGTGCCGACAGCACGTGTGCGGCCCGCTGGCGGCGGGGACGATCCGGCAGATCCACTTCATCCTCAGCGGAGCGTTGAAGCGCGCGGTGCGCTGGCGCTGGATCGTGACGAACCCGATCGTGGAGGCCGAGCCGCCGTCGGCGCCGCGGCCGAACCCGCAGCCGCCGACCGCGGCCGAGGCGGCCCAGATCCTCGACGAGGCGTGGAAGCGGGACCCGGTGTGGGGTCTGCTGGTCTGGCTGGTGATGGTGACCGGGCAGCGCCGCGGCGAGCTGTGCGCGGTCCGGTGGCGGGACCTGGACCTCGACCGGGGCGTGCTGACGCTGGCGCGCAGCATCGGCCAGCGCGACGGCGAGGTCTGGGAGAAGGACACCACGACCCACCAGCAGCGACGGCTCACCCTCGACGAGCACACCGTCGAGCTGCTGCGCTCCCACCACGACCTGTGCCGCCGGGAGGCCGAGCAGGTCGACGCGAAGCTGGGCCGGGACGCGTTCGTGTTCTCCCGCTCGCCCGACGGGTCGACGCACCTGCTCCCGGACTCGGTGGGGCAGCGCTACGGGAAGCTGGCCCGCAAGCTCGGGATCGCGACGACGCTGCACAAGCTGCGGCACTACACGGCGACCGAGCTGATCGCGGCCGGGGTGGACCCGCGCACCGTGGCCGGGCGGCTCGGGCACGGGGGGACGACCCTACGGGTCTACTCAGCGTTCGTGGAGGCGGACCAGCGGGCGTCCGCGAGCCTCTACGCGCGGCTGCCGCAGCGCCCGGCGGTCGCCGGGGCAGCACGGGCCGCGCCGGACGACTTCGTCGCCAAGCACCCGTACGAGCATCTGGCCGTCGAGCTGCGGGACGAAATCGACGCCGGTCGGTGGGCGGCTGGGCAGATGTTGCCGCCGTTCAAGGAGATCGCCGCCGCGCAGGGTGGGTCGGCGGCAACGGTGCAGCGTGCGGTCAAGGTGCTGGCCGAGTGGGGCTATGTCGAGGTTGTGCCGGGCCGTGGAGCCCGGGTCCGGTGACCGACGGTCGGCAGGTTCGTGAGCAGGCGGTCCAGTACGTCGGTGTCGCTTCGTCGTGCGCGGGCGCTGACCGAGGTTGGGACGCCGGTGGCCGGGAACGACCACACGACGCGGTCGGGGTCGACCTCGGCGAGGGCCGAGTACCACTCGCGTAGTGGTCCGGCGAGCCGTGCGTGGAGGTCGAACGTCCGTCGGCGTCGGGTCGGGTCGCCGTCCTTCTGCTGTCGCAACACCTCCAGCGGAGGAATCGAGATGAGCACCAGATCGGCCATTCCGAGTCGTCCCGTTGCGAATGCGGTGCGTACTCCGTGCAGTTCGTGCTCGAACCGCGACCAGGGCGCGGCGCCGATGCGGGCCAGGCACCATGAGTAGTGGAGTTTCAGTGGGTCGCTGTCGCACAGCACGACGTCGTTGTCCTGCTCCAGCGCGACGGCTTGCCCCCATCGCTCGCTGTTGATCCGGACCCAGTAGTCGGCCTGCTCCGACGGATCCGAGCCGTCCGGCTCGTCGCCGGTCGGCGTGTACTCGGGAATCGTCGGCCAGCGCTGGCGGGCGCACCAGGTGCTCTTGCCCGCGGCGCTGGGCCTCGACTGCCACGATCACCGCTTCATCGTCGTTGATCAGAGGAGCCCCGGCAGGACTACGCGGGCTCGGGCGAGTCGACGCCGTGCCGGGCGAGGAGGTAGCCCGCGTGCGGCTTGCCCGGGGCCGGAGCGGAGATACGCATGCGTCCGAGTTCGGAGAAGCTGTGTTCCCTAAGCAGTCCCGCCAGTGAGCCTTTTTCAACCTGACCAGCGAGCTTCTGCGTCAGGAGATCGCGAAGGTTGCAGCGCAACTGCTCTGACCCGAATCCGCGAGTAGGCTATGAGCTGATCTTGGTCGGCCAAAGTTGATGTTGCTTGGGTCGGGAGTTGGGTGGTGGGCAAGCGGGCGGCCCGAGTGTCGCCTCGGGTGGCGGGTTCCTGTGCTGGTCGGGGCCGGTGCGGCCGGGTCAGGACGGAGCGGGCAGGGCGCGGACGCGGGCGAGGACCTCGGCGAGTAGGTGCTCGCCGGGTGGTAGGCGCAGGGTGAGGCCGCGGGCGTGGCGCACGAGGCGGGCGGGGATGGTGATCAGCCGCCGGCGCAGGGTGGCGATCATGGCCTGGCCGCCGCGGACGCCGTGCCCGACCAGGCGCCCGTCGCGGGTGCGGGCGGTGAGGTGGTGCAGCCACCCGCTGGTGGTGGCGGCCAGGAGTGCGCCCCACATCCAGGCTCGGTTCACCGCGAGGTGTCCGGAGGGGAGGTGGCGCAGCGCGGCGCCGTGCTTGGTGTCGCGGAACAGGTTCTCCACCTTCGTGCGGTGGCGGTACCAGTACTCGGCCTGCGCGGCTGCGGCAGGTGTGGAGACGTCGAGGTTGGTCACGATGAACGAGTAGGCGAACACCCCGTCGACCTTGGCCACCGTAGCGAGGTCGTCGAGCGGGAGCGCCCGCTGGGCGGGGTGCAGGGTGCGTCGGCGCCGCGCTCGCGGGTCACCGGAGACCTGGCCGTGGTCCAGGTCGAGCCGGACCCGACGGATCAGCAGCTGGGTCGCTGCGGGCCACCAGTTCGGGCAATAGTCGGCCACCGCGACCTGCGCGCCGGTCATGTCGATCGCGTCGGTCCACCCGTCGGCCGCGACGCCGTCGAGGATGCGCCACAGCGGCGCGATGCGTCGGGCGCCGATGGCGAACTCCACGCCGACGAACAGGGCTGCGCGGGCGAGCTGCCCGGCGAAGTAGCCCGCGTCCGCACGCACGCGGACTCGCCCCGCCCGCGCCTGCGCGGGGAGCGCGGCCAGCGCCCGGTAGAACAGCTCGGCGCTGGTGGCGCGGGGGTCATCCCGGCCCGAACCGAGGTCAGCGGCCAGCACCACCGCGGTGTCGGCCCAGGTCGCGACGTGCGGGCGGGCGACCCGCTGGCCTTGGTGGTTGAACGCCACGCCCTGCTTGAGCCGGCCGTAAACCTCGACATCGGTGGTGTCCAGATCGATCGTCACGTCCGCCGTCAGCTGCTCGGCCCGGTCCGGGTCGACCTGGGCGAGCAGGTCCAGCGCGGTGGTGTGCACGTCACCGAGCCCGGTCTCCACCGCCGCCCACTGCCCCTCGATGAACTTGCGCGCGAGCCCGGCGGCGGTCGTGGACGCCAACCCCGGCACCGGCGTGAGTGCCTGCCCGGCGGTGTCGGCGCGGTGCCGGTCCAGCCCGACCAGGAAGTCCTCCCCGCACAGCTGCGCCGCCGACATGCCGACCAGCATCTGCCCGGCGCTGCACCCGCGGTCGCGGTCCTTGATGGGCCCGACCGCGGCGTCGAGCTTGTCGATGATCCCGAGCCGGTCGATCAGTTCGGTCACCGCGGCCAGCCCGGAGAACCTGGTCAGCGCCGCGTCCGGCGCGCCGAGACGCACCCGCGCACACCGCGGGCGTCGCTTGCGTACTGTTCGCACCTGATAGGTGTCCTCTCAACCCGCAATGTCGTGTCGTCGCAAACACGATCATCGCAGGTCAGCGGGCACCTATCGCCATCTCCCCAGTCCGGACACCAGCGCTACTCGCGGATTCGGGTCTGACCACAGCTGCACAGGTCACCGGCTCGCTAGCTCGGCGTCTGCCCCCACACAACCAGGCCCCTGAGCTGCCGGAACGGCAGGTTGAAAAGGGCTCAATCGGGTACGGTCAGGGGCATGTGGCTCCCGCTCGCGAAGCGCCCCCGTACCGCCTGAGGCGGTGCACTCCGAGTGGCGTCCACCAAGGTGGTGTGCGACCGGCCCGGTGACGAGCTGGTCGAGCTGTAGGGCGGCCACCGCGTGATCTTCTGAACGCCTCTCACAGCCCACAGAAGATGGATCACGCGATGACCGCACCCTCCAGTATCGACCCCACCGAGTTCCTGCACGAGCAGCTGTCCCAGGCGAGCCCGGATCTGCTGTGCCACATGTTGACCACGTTCATCAACACCCTGATGTCCGCCGACGCCGACTCGGTGTGCGGCGCGGCCTGGGGCGAGCGTTCCGAGGCTCGCACGAACACCCGCAACGGCTACCGCCACCGCGACTTCGACACCCGCGCTGGCACGATCGACGTGGCGATCCCCAAGCTGCGCAACGGCTCCTACTTCCCCGACTGGTTGCTGGAGCGTCGTCGCCGGGCGGAGCGGGCCCTGACCACGGTGGTCGCGACCTGCTACCTGCTCGGGGTCTCGACGCGGCGGATGGAGAAACTCGTCGACTCCCTGGGCATCACGAGGTTGTCGAAGTCGCAGGTCTCAGAGATGGTCCGGGACCTCGACGGCCAAGTCGAGCAGTTCCGGACGCGTCCGCTCGACCAGGGCCCCTACACCTTCGTCGCCGCCGACGCGCTCGTGCTCAAAGTCCGCGAGGGCGGCCGGGTCGTGGCAGTCCACGCCCTGCTCGCCACCGGGGTCAACGGCGACGGACACCGGGAGATCCTCGGCCTGCAGGTCAGCTCCGCCGAGGACGGCGCCGGCTGGCTGGGGTTCTTCCGCGACCTCACCGCCCGCGGTCTGACCGGCGTCGCGCTGGTCACCAGCGACGCCCACGCCGGCTTGGTGTCCGCGATCGGGGCGACCCTGCCCGGCGCCGCCTGGCAGAGGTGCAGGACGCACTACGCGGCGAACCTGATGGCTGCGACCCCGAAGCAGTCCTGGCCGTGGGTGCGGGCGTTGCTGCACTCGGTCTATGACCAGCCCGACGCCGCATCGGTGCACGCCCAGTTCGACCGGGTCCTCGACGCCTTGGCCGACAAGCTCCCGAAGGTCGCCGAGCACCTCGACGCCGCCCGAGCCGACGTCCTGGCCTTCACCGGCTTCCCGAAAGAACTGTGGCGCCAGATCTGGTCGAACAACCCCTCCGAGCGCCTGAACCGTGAGATCCGGCGCCGCACCGACGTCGTCGGGATCTTCCCCGACCGCGACTCCCTGATCCGCCTCGTCGGCGCGGTCCTGGCCGAGCAACACGACGAATGGGCCGAAGGACGCCGCTACCTCGGCCTCGACGTCCTCGCCCGCTCCCGCGTCACCACGATCCCCGACACCGCCACCAGCGCTGAGGAGGCGACCTCGACCACCACCATCCCGGCGCTCAGCGCCTGACCGAACAAGAAGATCACGCGGTCGTCGTCACACACCACGCCAGCGGACTTGACCCTGTGGAGACCACTCCGGCCGTCGGCTGCCACGCTGACGGCACTTCCCGATACCCGACCCCGCTGGACGCCGTGCTCGAACGGCTGCGGTGCCCGCTGTGCCATGCCGCCGCGCTGTACCGAGACGGCGGGACGGTCCGTTGCCGGGCGGGCCATTGAGCCTTTTTCAACCTGACCAGCGAGCTTCTGCGTCAGGAGATCGCGAAGGTTGCAGCGCAACTGCTCTGACCACAGCTGCACAGGTCACCGGCTCGCCAGCTCGGCGTCTGCACCCACACAACCAGGCCCCTGAGCTGCCGGAACGGCAGGTTGAAAAAGGCTCATTCCTTCGACATCGCCCGCCAGGGCCACCTCACCCTGCTGTCCGGCCGACGCCGCCACCGTGGAGACACCGCGGAGATGGTGACGGCCCGAGAATCGTTCCTGGGCCAGGGCCACTACGACGCACTACGCTCGACGATCACAGCATTCGCCGCCGAGCACGCCCCACGACAGACCGGGCTCGTTGCCGACCTCGCCGGAGGCACCGGCTACTACCTCGCCTCAACCCTCGACGCACTTCCTGCAGCGTGGGGCGCGACTCTGGATCTGTCAGCCGCAGCACTACGGCGTGCGAGCCGCGCTCATCCCAGAGTCGCCGCTGTCGGAGCAGACATGTGGCAACCACTGAGCCTTTTTCAACCTGACCAGCGAGCTTCTGCGTCAGGAGATCGCGAAGGTTGCAGCGCAACTGCTCTGACCACAGCTGCACAGGTCACCGGCTCGCTAGCTCGGCGTCTGCACCCACACAACCAGGCCCCTGAGCTGCCGGAACGGCAGGTTGAAAAAGGCTCAGTTACGGCACGGTGTCCGGGGTCGTCAAACCGGGGGGTCCATGGGGCGAACATCCGGCGTCGTCGCAGGTCATCGCGGTGCACAGTGGCGAACTCCGGGTTACCGACACCCACTCACCTGGTGATGCCGACGATCACCGATCTGTGTGACGCCGACCACGGTCTCTTCGCGATGGGTTGTCGACGTGGTTTTCTCGGTGGTCGGGCCACCATCCGTTCAGGTCGTGAATCGGCCCGTGACCTGCGCAGTCAGGTCACCGTCGCAGTCTGCCGACACGTTCTTGTCCGGCGTCGCTGTGCCCGGTCGGCCCGACCCCGCACCGGCCCGTAGGCCCCCTAGCGGGGACGAGAGCGGGTTCCGGTCCTGCCCACCGTCGGCGATCGTCATCCACCTCGGGACGGAACCGTCCCCAGCGGTCCCGTGGGCAACCGTCGGCCGACGTCCTGCGGATCGGGTTGTCGACGACGGGCTCAGACTGACCCCCTAGCGTCGGCTTGGGATTGACCCCCTCTGCACGACGCTGAGGGGGTGTTGTCGGTGGAGGACTGGGCCGAGATCCGTCGTCTGCATCGGGCCGAGGGTGTCCCGATCAAGGAGATCGCCCGCCGGCTGGGGGTGGCCCGCAACACGGTGCGCTCCGCGTTGCGGGCGCCGGGCCCGCCGAAGCGGGAACGGGGCCCGCGGGGATCGCTGGCGGATGCGGTCGAGCCGCAGGTGCGGGCATTGCTGGCGCAGTTCCCACGCATGCCGGCCACGGTGATCGCAGAGCGGATCGGGTGGGAGCACTCGCTGACCGTGCTCAAGGACCGGATCCGCCAGATCCGCCCCGAGTATGTCGGGATCGACCCGGTCGACCGGGTCGCCTACGCACCGGGCGAGATCACCCAGTGCGACCTGTGGTTCCCCGAGACCACGATCCCCGTCGGCCCAGGCCAGGAACGGGTCCTACCGGTGCTGGTGATGACGCTGGGCTACTCGCGGTTCTTGTCCGCGACGATGATCCCCTCGCGCCAGGCCGGGGACATCCTGTCCGGGATGTGGCAGCTGATCAGCGACGTCGGGCGGGTGACCCGCACGCTGGTCTGGGACCGGGAGTCTGCGATCGGCGGGACCGGGCGGGTCTCGGCACCGGCCGCTGCGTTCGCCGGCACTCTGGCCACCCGGATCCGGCTTGCCCCACCGCGGGATCCGGAGTTCAAGGGGCTGGTCGAACGCAACAACGGCTACTTCGAGACCTCGTTCCTGCCCGGACGTCGCTTCGCCTCCCCAGCCGACTTCAACCACCAGATCGACGACTGGCTGGCCCGGGCCAACACCCGCACCGTCCGAGCGATCGGCGGCCGCCCGGTGGACGTGCTCGCCCACGACTACGCGGCGATGACTCCGCTGCCGCCGCTGGACCCGCCGATCGGGCTGGCCCAGCGGATCCGGCTGGCACGGGACTACTACGTCCGCGTCGATGCCAACGACTACTCCGTGGATCCGCAGATGATCGGCCGGTTCGTCGATGTCGCCGCCTCACCGCGCGAGGTCGTCGTCTACTGCGCCGGCCAGGTCGTCGCCCGTCACGACCGCAGCTGGGCCCGCCACGCGGTGATCACCGACCCGGCGCACCAGCACACCGCCGCGGCGATGCGCCGCGCCCTGGCCCACGACCGCAACACCCGACAGGCCGCAGCACGCCGTCACCTCGACGGCCACCCGGTGACCCTGCGCGCACTGCCCGACTACGACGCCCTGTTCGGTGTCGACTTCGTCTCCACTGCCGAGGAAGCGAGCAGCTCATGACAACCACACCACCGAAGATCACCACCGACCCCGCTGGGAGCTCGGGGCCGGCCGGTCCGGTGCTGGCCGCGGTCCCCGACGGACTGCCGGCGATGATCGCCTACCTGACCCGGGTCCTGAAGACCCCGACCATCGCGGCCAGCTGGGAACAGCTTGCCGCCCAGGCCCGTGAGGAGAACTGGTCGCACGAGGAGTATCTGGGCGCGCTGCTGCAGCGCCAGGTCGCCGACCGCGAGTCCAAGGGCACGGTCATGCGGATCCGCACCGCGCACTTCCCCCAGGTCAAGACCTTGGAGGACTTCAACCTCGACCATCTGCCCTCGCTGCGCCGCGACATCCTGGCCCACCTGGCCACGAGCACGTTCGTCGCCAAGTGCGAGAACGTGATCCTGCTCGGCCCGCCCGGGATCGGGAAGACCCACCTCGCGATCGGGCTCGGCGTCAAAGCCGCCCACGCCGGCTACTCGGTCCTGTTCGACACCGCCAGCAACTGGATCACCAGACTCGCCGCCGCGCACCAGAGCGGCCGGCTCGAGGCCGAGCTGAAGAAGATCCGCCGCTACAAACTGATCATCATCGACGAGGTCGGCTACATCCCGTTCGACCAGGACGCAGCGAACCTGTTCTTCCAGCTCATCGCTTCCCGCTATGAACAAGGCAGCGTCATGGTCACCAGCAATCTGCCCTTCGGCCGCTGGGGCGAGACCTTCTCCGACGACGTCGTCGCCGCAGCCATGATCGACCGCCTCGTCCACCACGCCGAAGTCCTGACCCTGTCCGGGGACTCCTACCGCACCCGCGCCCGACGCGAGCTCCTGGCCAAACACAACCGCGCCAGCAACGACTGACCATCACCACACCACGCCGGGGGTCAGTTCCAATCCGTCGCTACGGGGTCACTCCCAACCCGCCGTTGACACGGGTCGATGAGGCTTCCGACGGGCGGTGGTCCCGGGGGCGATCCCGGCGGCTGCGGGCCGGGCTCCCGAGCCCGACCGTGGCGGGCCTGCTCCGTGTCGCGGGAGCTCGCTGTGGGCGCACCGGTCTCTCGGTTCTGCGCGATCGATGCGCTGTGGCGCGCTCGGTGGCCCACGGATTTTCGTCACGACGACTGGGGGAGCGACCCGCCTGACCTGCGAGGACGACCGATGGTGGTCTCCGGCCCGGTGTCTTCACCGCATCAGGGGGGTATCCGTGCCCGTTCCGGCGCGTTGGTCCGTCGAGTGCTCCTCGTCGGATCCTGCAGCGCGTCGGGGGCGAATGCGCGACGCGATCCGACGAGGAGCACTCCCTTTCCTTTCCCGTGCGGGTGACATCGGTCGGCGCCACCGCGCGCCCGGGGTCACGGAGCGGCAGGTGCCGCGGGAACAACAGGCGCCCCGGGTGCCGAGGGAACAGCGGGCGCAGCAGGTGCCGCGGGAGCAGGGGCGCGGCCCTGGCCCGGGGCCGTGGCACCCGGTGCTGCCGGGACGGGCGGCACCGGAGCACCGGCCTGCGGCGCGGGCGGTGCTCCGCCGTCACGACCCGGTCCACCGGCCGGACCGCAGGCACCGGGACCGCCACCCTGGCCGGCACCGTCGGGGCCGCGGCCCGGACCACCACCCTCCCCACGGGGACCACCAGGACCACCAGGGCCACGGTCGTCGGCGACGATGGCCGTCCGGGCGGGGCGGTCGCCCGGACCGGCGAACGCGGTCCCGACGATCAGCCCGCTCGCGGTGGCCCCGACGACCAGGCCGATCACGCCGGCCGCGACTACGGGCAGCGCGGGACGGCGTCGCAGGGCGGCGAACCGGCGTCGTCGCGGAGGGTCACCCGCGTCAGAGGCGGCGGCCACCGGCTCCTTCCCGTGCGCGTCGTCGCCGACGTGCGGGGTCGGGGTCCGGGTGGTGGGGGTCTCGTCGGCGGGGACCGGGGGCTGCCGGTCGGTGGGGCGGTCGTCGTCGCCGGGGGTGCGGTTCTCGTCGTTCATGGTTCTCCTCGGAGCGTGCCGGGCCCGGATCAGGGCAGCGGCGGGTGCGGACCGCCGGAGGACGGACCGCTGCGAGTCGGGTGGGATCAGCCGGCGGGAGGCCGCGCGGCGTCGACGACGTCGCGGGCGGCGGACGTCGTCGCGGGCAGCAGCTCGGACACCGAGTCGACGACCCGGCTGCCGCCCTGGGACTGCACGACCGTCGTCACCGGGGCGAGTGCCTCGGCGCTCACGACCGCGGGGACCACCCACGAGACCAGCCAGATCACCAGGAGGGCGGTCACAGCGCCGGTGACGGCGCCGACGATGCGGTCCAGGAAGGACAGCTTGCCGCGGGCGAGCACCCGGCTGACCAGCCCGCCGAGGAACCCGCCGACCAGCGAGCCCAGCAGCAGGCCTGCGATCACCCCGGCCAGGCCCCACAGCCAGGCCGAGTCGGGGGTGTCCCCGTAGCGGGCCAGGTTCGAGCCCCAGGCGGCGCCGAGGCCGGCGCCGACCACGAGGCCGAGCAGGCGCCCGGCGCGGGCCACGCCGCCGAGGCGGCGGAACCCGCCGATCGCGGCGGCCAGCACGATGATCAGGACGATCACGTCGAGGAGGGTCATCTCTTCCTCTCCGTGCCGCGGGCCGGGTGGCCCGTCATCTCGGTGTCCGGCTCGACAGTGCCCGCGGCACCTGAGACGGACCTGAATCCGGCGGGTCGTTCAGCTCCCCCCTCAGCCTCACGGCGCACCCTTGTCCGGTAAGCACACGCCAGGACGACGACAGCCGTGGCCCCACGACCCGGGTCCTGGTGCTCGAGGACTCCGACGCCATCCGCGAGTCCGTCGTGGACGCGCTGGCCGACGCAGGGCACGTGGCCGAGGGCGTCGTCGACGGCGTCGCGTTCGAGGAGCGGCTCGCCGCGTTCCGGCCGGACCTCGTTGTCCTGGACGTGATGCTGCCCGGCGGGCGCGACGGGTTCGACCTCATCGACGTCGTGCGCGGGCACGGCGACGCCGGGATCGTCATGCTCACCGCGCGCGACGCGCTGGCCGACCGGCTCCGCGGGCTCGACTCCGGCGCCGACGACTACGTCCTCAAGCCGTTCGCGCTCGACGAGCTCGTCGCCCGGGTCGCGGCAGTGCTGCGTCGCCGGGGCAGGCTGCCGTCCGCGGTGCAGGTGGGCGACCTCATCCTCGACCCGGACGCCGCCGTCGCCGCCCGCGGGGGGACGGTGCTGGAGCTGTCCGCGACCGAGCTGCGGCTGCTCACCTACCTCGCCGAGCAGCGCGGACGCACCGTCTCCAAGGCGCAGATCCTGCGCTCGGTCTGGGGCTACGACGCCTACGACCCCAACCTCGTCGAGGTCCACGTGTCGGCGCTGCGTCGCAAGCTGGAGGCCCACGGCCCCCGGCTGCTGCACACCGTGCGGGGCCTCGGCTACTCGCTGCGCGGACCGGCATGAGCTCCGCCGCCGCGCCGGCCCGCACCACAGCACGGGCCCGCACCGCGACGCCGTCGCTGCGCCGCCGGGTCACCGCCGCGGTGCTCGGGGTGGTGGCGGTGCTGCTGGTCCTGGTGGTGGTGCTCGTCGACGTGCTGCTCGGGGCCCGTCTGGAGTCCGATCTGGACTCCGAACTGCGGGACCGGGTGGTGCAGGCTCAGCAGCTGATCGCCGCGGGCGCCACCCCGGAGGAGCTGGTCACCAGCCTCTCCGGACAGCAGATCCGGATCAAGGTGACCACCGCCGACGGGAAGGTCATGGGCGACCCCGGTCTGAGCCCACCCGGCACCCCGCCGCCCGGCAGGGGCGGCCCCGGTGGAGACCACACCGGGGGCGACGACACCGGGGGCGACACCACCGACCACGCCGGGGACGAGCACACCGACGACGCCGCCGTCGTGCCGACCGCCCCGTTCCCGGGTGGGCGCCCACCCGTCCCGCCGGACATCGGCAGCCGCACCGTGACCCTCGACGCCGCCGACGGGGCGGAGGTCGAGCTCGTCGCCGACGCCGCCGACGTCACCCAGGTCCGCAACGGCCTGCGCGCGGTGCTGGCCGGGTCGGTGCTGCTGACCCTGCTCGTCGCCCTCGGGGCGGTGTCGTTCGTCGTGCGGACCGCGCTGCGTCCCCTGGACCGGATGACCGCGCTCGCCGGGCGGATCACCGCCGGCGAACGCGACGCGCGTCTGCGGCCCGACCGCCCGCACACCGACCTCGGCACCGCGGCCGCGGCGATGGACGGCATGCTCGACGCCCTCACCGACGCCGAGCGGCGCTCCCGGGAGGAGGCCGAGCGGACCCGGGTGTTCCTCGCCGACGCCGCGCACGAGCTGCGGACGCCGCTGTCCGGGATCACCGCCGTCGCCGAGACGCTGGAGCGGTCCGGGCTCGACGCCGACCCCGCGCGGCGGGCCCGACGCCTGGAGCTGCTGCTCGGCGAGACGCGCCGGGCCGGGCGGCTGGTCACCGACATGCTCGACCTCGCCCGCATCGACGGCGGCACCGCGGTTGCGCCCCGGGAGGTCGACGTCGCCGGGATCGCCCGCGCCGAGACCGAACGGGCCGCGGTGCTCGCGCCCGGCCTGACCGTCGACGGCCGCGGGGAGCCCGCCACGGTGCGCGCCGACCCGCAGGCGGTGTCGCGCATCCTCGCCAACCTGCTCGACAACGCCCGCAGGCACACCCCCGCCGGCGGACGGATCGACGTCGTCACCCGGGCCGACCCGGCGGCCGGGACCGTCTCGGTCTCGGTGCGCAACACCGGCACCCCGATCGCCGACGGCGACCGCGAGCGCGTCTTCGACCGGCTCGTCCGGCTGCAGGACGCCCGCGACCGGGACAGCGGCGGGGCCGGGCTCGGCCTGGCGATTGCCCGCGGCCTCGCCCGCGCGCACGGCGGCGACCTCACCTGCCCGCCCGACGACGACGGCGCCACCTTCGTCCTCACCCTGCCCGTGACGGGCCCGGACGAGGGCGGCGGACTACCGTCGTGACGTCACGCAACCGCCAGCCCGACGACACCCGCTCCAGGAGGCCGCGGTGACCGAGGAACCGCGGATCCCCCGGGGTCTGGTCACCGCGTCGAGCCTGGCATGGCGCGGTCTGCTCGTCGCGACCGCCGTCGCCGTCGTCCTGTGGCTGATCGCGCAGCTCGCGGTGCTCGTCGTACCGGTGGTGCTCGCGCTGATCCTGACCGCGCTGCTCGCGCCGGTGGCCCGGGTCGTGAACCGGGTGCCGCTGGTGCCCCGCGGCGTCGCGACGGGCGTCGTCGTCGCGGGCGGGCTGGCGGTGGCGGTCGGGGTGCTGTGGTGGGCGGTCGCGGCGTTCCTCGACGGGCTGCCGAGCCTGTCGGCGAGCATCGGGGAGACCGTCGTCGCGCTGCGGGATCGGCTGGCCGGCCCGCCGTTCCGACTCGACGACACCCAGCTCGCGGCCGTCTTCCAGTCGGTGCTCGACACGCTGCAACGCAACCAGGCCGCGCTGGCGAACAACGTGATCGGCGCCCTGAGCACCGCGGGCGAGCTGGCCGCCGAGACCCTGCTCATGCTGTTCGTGCTGATCTTCCTGATCCACGACGGAGCGCGGATCTGGCTGTTCGTCCTCGGTGCGGTGCCGCAGCACGTGCGCCGCCGGGCCGACGTCGCGGGCCGGCGGGCGTTCGCGTCGCTGGTCGGCTACACCCGGGCGACGGTCGTCGTCGCGGCGGTCGACGCGGTGACCGCCGCGGTGGGCCTGTGGCTGATCGGGGTCCCGCTGGTCGTCCCGCTGGCGACGCTGATCTTCTTCGGCGCGTTCGTCCCGACCGTCGGCGCGGTCGTGACCGGGATCGTGGCGGTGCTGGTCGCGCTCGCCTCCGGCGGTTGGGTGGACGCGCTGCTCGTGATCGGTCTGCTCCTGATCGTGCAGAACGTCGAGGGCTACATCCTGCAGCCGTTGCTGCTGGGCCGGTCGGTGCGGCTGCACCCGCTCGCGGTGGTGCTGCCGATCAGCGCCGGTCTGATCGTCGGCGGGGTCCCCGGAGCGCTGCTCGCGGTGCCGCTGGTGACCCTCGCCGACGCCGGGGTCCGCTCACTGCGCCGGCCCGGCGACGGCACGCTGCGCGACGCGGGCACCGTCGACCCGTTGGACCCGCGGTCGGCGCGGCCGCTGCGCGGCGAGGCCCCCGGACCGGCCACGCTCCCCGGCCCGGTCTGATCCGCGCCCCTGCCGGCTCGCCTCCTCCCGGGACTCGGGTGCCGGTGCGGGCTGCGCGCCACGGGGGGCGCAGGGGGATAAGGGGTACGGTGAGACCGTTCCGCGTCCCGGGTCTCCCCGGGCGCCGACAAGCGGCCCGCACCGGGCCAGGAGTTGATGTGACCGAACTGGAGCCGACGATCGGCGACGCGACCGTAGTTCCGGACGCGCCGGCCGTGGTCGATCGGCGCTGGACCAACGCCCCCTGTGCCGCACTCACCGTCGGGACCGACGGGACCGTGCTGCAGGCGAACGACGCCGCACGCCCGCTGCTGCCCCGGGTCCGCGTCGGGGACCCGGTGTCCCGGGTCGCCCCGTGGCTGGCGACCGCGGGCGGCGGCGACCAGAGCGTCCCCCGGGCGTTCTCCGACGTCGTCGACGGCCGCGCGCTTGAGGCACAGCCCGTCCGGCACGAGGACGGCTCGGTCACCTGGTGGCTGTTCGACGTCACCGACGTCCGGTCGATCCGCGACGAGCTGCACCTGGAACAGGCCCGCGCCGCGTTCCTGTCCGAGGCCTCGGCCGCGCTGCTGGGCTCGCTGAACCTCCGTCGCTGCATGGAGGTCACCGCCCAGCTCGCCGTGACCCGGCTGGCCGACGGGGCGCTCGTGATGACCCCGGGCACCCGCGGGCAGTTCGAGGTCGTCGACGCCGTCAGCGGCGGCCCACTGCGGCACCGGATGCTGCACGTCGACCCGGACGAGGTCCCCGGCCTGGCCGAGGCACTGCAGGGCTACCCGCCGGTGCCCTCGCGCTGGATCGACCCCGCCGTCGCTCCCGCCTGGGTGACACCGGAGGGATTCGGCGACGTCGGCTCGATCGTCGTCACCCCGCTGCCGGGGCACGGCATCCCGGCCGGCGCCATCGTGCTCCTGCGCCGCGCCGACACCGGGCCGTTCAGCGAGGGCGAGGAGGCGACCGCCCGCGAGTTCGCCGCCCGGTCGGGACTCGCGATGTCCGCGGCCCGCATGTTCGCCCAGCAGGCCTCGATCACCGAGGTCCTCATGCGCGACCTGCTGCCGCCGTCGCTGCAGCACGTCTGCGGCGTCGAGTACGCCGGCGGCTACCGGCCGGCGCAGGACTCCGAGCGGGTCGGCGGGGATTTCTACGACGTGCACTCCGGCGTGGACGGGGCCGAGGAGACCCTCGCCGTGCTGGGGGACGTGTGCGGCAAGGGCCTGGAGGCCGCCGTGCTCACCGGCAAGATCCGCAGCGCGGTGCACGCGCTGCTGCCGATGGCCGACGACCACCTGCGGCTGCTGCGCCTGCTCAACAACGCGCTGCTGTCCGACGACCACGCCCGTTTCGTGACGCTGGTGCTGGCGTCGGTGTCGCGCGCCGGAGCGGACGTCCGGCTGCGCCTCACCTGCGCCGGCCACCCGCCACCGATGATCATCCGCGCCGACGGCCGCGTCGAGGACGCGGCGACGCTCGGCACGCTGATCGGGGCGCTGCCCGAGGTCCACGCGTCGACGTGGGAGACCCGGCTCGGGCCCGGCGAGACCTGTCTGCTGTACACCGACGGCATCACCGAGGCCCAGGGCGGCCCGCTGGGCCGCGAGCAGTTCGGCGAGGATCGCCTGCGTCGCGCGGTGGCCGAGTGCGCCGGGATGCCGGCCGAGGCCGTCGTCGAGCGGGTGCAGATGCTCGCCACCGAGTGGGTGGGGCGCAACGCCCACGACGACATGGCCCTCCTCGCGGTCACCGCTCCGCGCGGCCGACACCTCACCGCGGTGGGTGGTTCGAGCCGGGGCAGGTACACCGCATGACGGCCGGGCGCTACACCGACCTGCTGTGGGACGCGGTGCTGCGCAGCGACGAGTACACCGCGGTCGACGTCGTCGTGGACGCGCTGCGCGACGGCCTGGAGGCCGAGACGGTGCTGCTCGAGGTGATCGGCGCGGTGCAGCGGCGGGTGGGGCGCGAGTGGGCGGCCAACCGCATCTCCGTGGCCCAGGAGCACGCCGCGACCGCGATCAACGAGCGTGTGATCAGCACCCTGGCGCTGTCCAGCGGTCGTCGCCGCGGTGACCTGGGCCGGATCACCGTCGCCTGCGTCGACGGCGAGTGGCACGCACTGCCCGCCCGGCTGCTGGCCGAGGTGCTGCGGCTGCGCGGGTTCAGCGTCGACTACCTGGGTGCGCAGGTCCCCGCGGCGCACCTGGTCACCCACCTGCACCGGACCGGCCCGGACGCGGTGGCGTTGTCGTCGTCGATCGCGACCCGGCTGCCGACCGCGCACGCCACCATCACGGCTTGCCAGGCCGCGGGCGTCCCGGTGATCGTCGGTGGCGGGGCGTTCGGGCCGGACGGCCGCTACGCCCGGCTGCTCGGCGCCGACGCCTGGGCCCCGGACGCACGGGCCGCCGCACGGACCCTCGCCGACGGGCTGCCCGCCCCGGCGCACCCCCACGCCCAGCCGCTCGACGACCTGCCGCACCTGTCCGACCAGGAGTACACGCTGGTCACCCGTGGTGCGCCGCGGCTGGTCGCGGCGGTGCTGGACCGCCTGCCCAAGCGTGTCCCGGCGATGGCCGACTACGACGACGACCAGCGCCGGCACACCGCCGAGGACGTCCGGCACGTGGTCGACTTCCTCGCCGTCGCCCTCTACACCGGCGACGCCGAGCTGTTCGAGCAGTTCCTCGGCTGGACCGCCGAGGTGCTCGAGGCCCGGTCGGTCCCGGTGGCCGTCCTGCGCCCGGTCCTGGACCTGCTCGGCGACGAGCTGCGCGACTTCACCCGGGCGGCGGCGCTGCTGCGGCACGCGGCCGCGTCCGCAGCGCTCACCCGCGGCCCGGGCTCCTCCGTCCCGACCGTCGCCGTCACCGAGGGCTCCGGCCCCGACGCCGACGCCGACGCCGACGCCGCGACCCTGCACCGAACCGGAAGGCCCGCATGAGCGCCCCGCGAGAGCTGTCCCTCACCTGGACCAGCCCCGCGCCCGACGTCGTGACGGTCGCGCCGGACGGTGACCTCGACTACGCCACCTCCGACGCCCTGGCCGACGCCGTCGCCGCCCTGCTGGACGAGCGGCCCGGCATCCGCGAGCTGCGGATCGACTGCGCCGGGATCGAGTACTGCGACTCCTACGGCCTGTCGTCGCTGCTGATGGTCCGCAGGCGGACCCACGCCGCAGGGGTCGTGCTGCACCTGAACAACCGTTCCGGCGCGCTGGAGCGGCTGCTGCGCGTCACCAGCACCCTGGAGCACCTCACCGGCGCCGGCGGGTCGGCGCGGGAGCAGAAGCTCGACACCTGAGCCGCCCGGCCGGCGTGGCGACGGCGGACATGAAATCCCGGCGACCGGGTACCCGCCTGTCATGACGACGCCGGAGAAGGACCAGCCCGACGAGAACCCGGTCCCGACCGAGCAGAGCGACACCCCGGTCGACGAGACCCCCGACGGCGACGGCGTCCATCTCGCCGCCCAGCCCGTCGAGGACGACGACCCCCGCGCTGCGGCGTCCTGAGCAACGCACCCGTTACGGAAGGACAGCACAGACCATGGCCACGATCCGTTACACCGTCCCCGGCCTCGAGCGCGGCGACGCCGAGCAGGTCGTCGACATCCTGCAGCACCGCCTGCACGCCCTCAACGACCTCCAGCTCACGCTCAAGCACGTGCACTGGAACGTGATCGGCCCGAACTTCATCGCGGTGCACGAGATGCTCGACCCGCAGGTGGACGCGGTCCGCGGGTTCGTCGACGACGTCGCCGAGCGCATCGCGACCCTCGGCGGATCGCCGAACGGCACCCCCGGCGCACTGGTCAGGGACCGCACCTGGGACGACTACTCGATCGGCCGCGACCAGGCGATCGCCCACCTCGGTGCGCTCGACGTCGTCTACACCGGGGCCATCTCCGACCACCGGACCCAGATCGAGAAGGTCGGCGCGCTCGACCCGGTGACCGAGGACATGCTCATCGCCCAGGCGGGCGAGCTGGAGCAGTACCAGTGGTTCGTCCGGGCGCACCTGGAGAACGCCGACGGTTCGCTGAACACGCAGGGCAGCAACGGTGAGGCGGGCGCGGCCGACGCCGCGCGCTGACCTTCCCGCCGCTCGATCCCGGGGCCCGGTCCCGCCCTCGTGCGGGGCCGGGCCTCCGTCGTGCTCAGCCCGAGCCGGCCCCCTCGACGGCGCCCACCCACAGGGCCATCGCCAGCGTCGGTCCCCACTCGTGCTCGACCTCGGCCGGTGCGGGACGGGTCTGTTCGCGGTCACGGCGCAGCCGCACCACGAACGGCCCCTCGAAGGGCTTGCGGGTCAACAGGTCGACCCGGTCGCCGAGGCGCACGTCGTGCGCGTCGAGGAAGCGGAGCACCTCGGGGTCGGTATCGTCGACGCGGACCAGGGTGCCGCCCTCGCCGTAGCGCAGGTCCGGCAGCCGGCGGGCGTTGACCACCGGGATCGTGCCGTCGCTCGCCGGGATGGGATCGCCGTGCGGGTCGAACCGCGGATGCCCGAGCCGGCTGTCGATCCGGTCGAGCAACCGGTCGGAGACCGCGTGCTCGAGCGCCTCCGCCTCCTCGTGCACCTCGTCCCACGCCAGGTCCAGCTCGGTGACGAGGAACATCTCCAGCAGCCGGTGCCTGCGCACCACGGCCAGCGCGGAGGCCCGCCCGGCCGGGGTGAGGGTGATCCCGGCGTAGCGGGCGTGGTCGACCAGCCCGGCGTCGACGAGCTTGCGCACCATCCCCGACGCCGACGGCGACGAGACCTGCAGCCGCTCGGCCAGCGCGGAGACCCCGACCGACCCCTCCCACCGCTCCGAGAGCAGGAAGATGGTCTTCAGGTAGTTCTCCACGGACTCCGAGAGGCGCTCGGCGCTCATGCCATCACGGTATCCCGGCGCGGGGGACTCAGGCGGTTCCGGCCGCGCAGAGCCGGGCCAGCAGACCGGCGTCGACCGGCGAGCCGAGCGCCCCGCCGAGGGTCAACCCGTTGACCGCGGCGGCCAGCAGGGCGCGCCGGTCGGCGTCGGCGGGGAGGAGCCGGGCGGCGGCCGCGTCGAGCGCGGCGTCCCAGCGGTCCAGCTCGCCGCGCAGGTCCGGGCGCCGCGCGGCCAGCAGGAACAGCTCGTACTCGGCGATCGCGGTGACCCGCTCCTGACGGGCGCAGTCCTCGACGAGCGCGACGAGATCGCCGGGGGTCGTGACCGCGTCGAGCCGGGTGATCCAGCGGTCGTTCACCGCGGTGAGGGTCGCGACCAGCAGCGCGTCGACGCTGGGGTGGTAGTAGAAGACCGCACTGGGCGGCACCCCCGCCTCCGCGGCGACCGCCCGCTGGCTGACCGCGGCGACCCCGCCCGCGCCGACCAGCCGCAGCGTGGCCTCGACCAGCTCGCGACGGCGCCGGTCCCCCCGACGGCGGCGGCCGTCGACCCCGGGGGCGTCCGGTCCCGCCGGATCAGGCATGCGAGGTCGCACCACCCAGCTCCAGGGCGAGCACCCCGGCGATCACCAGCCCGACCCCGCCGAGCTGGACCCAGGTCAAGGACTCACCGAGGAAGAACACCCCGATCAGAGCGACGAGCGCCACCCCCGCCGCAGCCCAGGTGCCGTAGGCGACCCCGAGCGACATCCCGCGGCCGAGCGCCTGGGACAGCGACCAGAACGCCAGCCCGTAGCCGACCACAGTGATCATCGACGGCACCAGCCTGCTGAAACCCTGCGAGAACCGCAGCGCCACCGTTCCGGTGACCTCGGCGCCGATCGCGAGCGCGAGCCATCCCCACATCGCCGGGCTCCTTCCCGTCTGTCCGTTACCGGCCACATTGTAGAGCGATCGCTCAGGTTTTCTGCCACCCGGACGAACGAGCCCGACATGATGGTCATTGGCTTACGGTGGATCATCGTGACCACGCAGAGCAGTCGGACGACCGCGCCCGGTTTCCCCGCACCCCGCCGTCCGCGCGACGACGGCTCCGTCGCCGACGTCGCGTCCCGCCTCGTGGCCCTGCGACGACGACTGGAGCACACCGACCTACGGCCCGCCCCGAACACCGACGACGCGTTCGGCGAGCTCGTCGGGCTCTGTTGCTTCCCGCCCGCGGGCTGTACCGAGGGCGTCCTGGCGCGGGTCGCCCCGCACTCGGACGCCCTGCGGACCCTGGCCGCGACCGGCGAGGGCCACATGGAGAGCCACTGGGCGGACCGGATCGCCGCCGCCCCCGACGCCCGAGCCGAGCTGGAACGGTTCCCCTACCTGGGCAACTATCACGACCTCGTCCGGCTGGAGCTCGCCGCGCTGACCGCCGTCGGCCTGCCGGCGCCGCGCCGCGTCGTCGTGCTCGGGTCGGGGCCGCTGCCCCTGACCGGTCTGGTGCTGGCCACCGAGCACGGCGCGCAGGTGCTGCACGTCGACCGGGACCGGGCTGCCGTCGCCGCGGGGGACGCGGTCGCGGCCGCCCTCGGGGCCGACGGGCGGGTGCGCAGTCTGGTCGCCGACCTCGACGACCCGCGGCTGTCCTCCGCCCTCGCCGACGAGCTGGGTCGGGCCGACCTGGTGCTCGTCGGGGCACTGGTCGGTGCCGACGCCGGCGCCAAGGCGGCGATCACCGCCCGGCTGGTCACGGCGACCGGTCCGGGCGCGACCCTGCTCGTCCGGTCCGCCGCGGGGCTGCGGACGCTGCTCTACCCCGAGATCGTCCCGGCCGACCTGCCCGCACTCGACGTGCTCCTCGAGGTGCACCCGCGCACCGACGTCGTCAACTCCGTGCTGGTGGCCCGCGCCGCCACGTGAGGTGCGTCGCTCCCGGGGTTGGGAGCGGGTCCGTCCGGGCAACCGCCGTCCGGCAGGGCGCAGCGGCGCGCCGGAGGACGACGGACCGAGGAGGTCGGGTCGATGATGCGCACGACGGGCGGGTTCTCCCGGCGCTTCACCCCGGTACAGCCGGTCGCGGCGGCGTTCGCCGTGGCGTTCCTGCTGGTCGGAGCCCTGGGATTCGTCCCGGGGGTGACCTCGGGCGAACTCGCCGTGCTGCCCGGTGGCGGCACCGCGGTGCTCGCCGGGCTGCTGCCGGTGTCGGTGCTGCAGAACGTTCTGCACCTGGTCACCGGGCTGGCCGGACTGGTCTGCGCGCGCTCGCGTGTCGCGTCGCGGGTGGTGCTCGCGGCCGGCGGCGTCGTCGCGCTGCTGAGCGCCGCCGTCGCCCCGGACGTCGTGGGTGCGGCCCTGGTGGTCGTCGCCGTCGCGATGATCGGCTGCGCGACGCTGCTGCGTGGCCGCCCCGTGGTGCGCCCGCCCCGCCGCGGAGCCGCCGCGGCCTGATACCTGGACGGGGCGTGACCCCCGTGGTCCGATGGCGGTGTGTCCGACACGCCGTCCGCCGGGACCCCGGTCACCGGACGACACCCCGACCACGGCCACGAGGCCGAGGTCGGTGACCCGGTGTGCTGGCCGGACCGGCTCCGTCCGGACTGCGGGGCGATGCCCTCCCCCACCGGCGACGGCGGGCCGCCGCAGACCTGCTGGCGCTGCGGCGCCGCCGTCACGCACCCGTCCGGCTTGCGATCGCCTGACGATCGTCTCCGGCCCGGCGCCCGAGTCGACGGGACCGGCCCGGATCCGGTGGAATCGCCGTCATCATGAGCGAACACGGCCGGACCCGGGTGCTGCTGGTCGACGACGACGTCCGGATCGGGCGTGCCCTCGGTCTCGCACTGGGCGACGAGGGCGTCGACGTCGAGGCGGTGCACACCGGCGAGCAGGCCCTGGTCAGTGCCGCCCGGCCGGACGTCGACGTGGTGCTGCTGGACCTGATGTTGCCCGGCATCGACGGCCTCACGGTCTGCCGGCGGCTGCGGGAGACCGGTGACCTGCCGATCATCATGGTGACCGCGCGCTCGGACTCCGCCGACGTCATCGCCGGGCTGGAGGCGGGCGCCGACGACTACGTGACCAAACCACTGGTGGCCGGGGAGCTGGCCGCCCGCATCCGGGCGCTGCTGCGGCGCCGGCGTCCGGCTCCGGCGGCACCGCGCCGGATCACCGTCGGGGACGTGGAGCTGCGCCCCGACGAGGGCACCGTGCTCCGCGACGGCGTCCCGGTGCACCTGACCCGCACCGAGTTCCGGCTCTTCGCCGAGCTCGCCGCGGCGGGCGGGCGGATCGTGACCCGCGACGAGCTGCTGTCGCGGGTGTGGGGCTACGAGTACCACGGCGACACCCGGCTGCTGGACGTCCACGTGCGACGGCTGCGGCGCAAGGTCGAGCTCGACCCGGACCGGCCGGTCCTGGTGCTGACCGTGCGCGGCGCCGGGTACAAGATCGGCGACGCCGGACCGGACGCCCCGCTGCCGGGCGTCGTCCCGGTGTCGGGCCGCGGCGGGTGAGCGGGCGCGGCAGGATGCGGTCCGTGCTGGACCGACTGCCGCTGGATCGACTGCCGCTGGATCGACTGCCGCTGGGCCGGCTTCCGCTGCGTCACCGGGTCGGCGTCGCGTTCGCCGGGGTGTCGATGGTGGTGACCGGGTTGTTCGCGGCGGTCACCTGGAACCTCGCGTCGTACTACCTGGTGGAGCAGCGGGTGGAGAGCGCCACCCGCCAGCTCGCGGTGAACCTCCAGCTCGTCGAGCGGGCGATGGTGGACGACACGCACGTCGGCGGTCTCGACGACCTGCTGACCGGCCTCGCGGGCACCCCGGGCACCACGGTCGCGCTGCGCCGCGACGGCACGTGGACGACCAGCGGCCGCGAGGTCGATCCCGAGGCGCTGCCGGCGGGGCTGCTGGCGATGGCCGGGAACGGGACCGGGGCACGGCAGCGGGTGATGGTGGCGGGGATGCCGAGCGTCGTCGTCGCGGCGCCGATGTCCGGCGGCGACGTGTTCGTCGAGGTCTTCCCGATGCAGCGGCTCGACGCCAACCTGAAGTTCCTCAGCGTCGTGCTGTTCGCCGGGGTCGCGGTGAGCGCCCTGCTGGGGCTCGCGCTGGGCCAGTGGGCCGGGCGGCGCGCGCTGCTGCCGCTGACCGCGGTGACCCGGGCCGCGGAGCGGATCGCCGGCGGCGACCTGACCGCACGGCTGCCGTCGAGCACCGACGCCGAGCTCGCCCCGCTCGTCGCGACGTTCAACCGGACCGCCGACGACCTGGAACAGCGGGTGTCGCGCGACGCCCGGTTCGCCGCGGACGTCGCGCACGAGCTGCGGTCACCGCTGACGACACTGGTGAACGCGGCCGCGGTGCTGACCCGGCGGCGCGCCGAGCTCGCGCCGACCGCACGGGAGGCCGTCGAGCTGCTCGACGGCGAGATCCAGCGCTTTCGCCGCATGGTCCTCGACCTGCTGGAGATCTCCCGCAGCGACACCCTGCAGCGGGAGGACGGCGAGCTCGGCGCGTTGGTCCGCGGGCTCGTCGCGGTCCGCGGCGGGGAGCACGTCCCCGAGGTCGACGCCCCGGAGCCGGTGACCGTGCGGGTCGACCGCCGTCGCCTCGACCAGATCCTGGGCAACCTGCTGGACAACGCCGACGCGCACGGCGGCGGCGCGCTGCGGATCGGCGTCGCGCGCCGGGGCCGGTTCGCCCGGATCGAGGTCGACGACGCGGGCCCCGGCATCCCGCCCGAGCAGCGGCGGGCGGTGTTCGAACGGTTCGCCCGTGGCACCCTGGCCGGCAGCCGCGGCGACGGCGGCGGCACCGGTCTCGGGCTGTCCCTGGTCGCCGCGCACGTGCGCCGGCACGACGGCCGGGTGTGGGTGGAGGAACGACCCGGCGGCGGGACCCGTGTCGTCGTCGAGCTGCCGGGGGTGGACACGTGAGGACCCGGCTGTGCACCGCGGCGCTGGGGCTGCTGCTCGTCGCCGGGTGCGGGGTGACCCTCGACGACGAGCCGGAGCCGATCGCCCCGCCCGCCGGCACGGCCGCCCCCACCCCGACGGTGACGGTCCTCCCGACACCGACACCGACCCCGACACCGCCTCGTGCAGCCGCGCCCGCGCCCCCTACCGGCGACGACGCCGGCGCGGGTCCGACGCGCAGCTGATGCAGGTCGTCGCGGCGGGCAGCGTCTCCAGCCGTTCCGGCGCGATCGGTCCGCCGCAGACCACACAGCGCCCGTAGCCGCCCGCGGCCAGGCGCTCCGCCGCCCGGTCGAGGTCGTCGCGCTCCTGCTCCGCGGCGGCGAGCAGCCCCTGGAGCTGGGCGCGCTGCACCGCGATCGTCTCGCCCTCGGGGTCGTGCTCGTCGTCGTGACTGGTCAGGGCCTGCTGGTCGGCGAGGTCGTCGAGCTCGTGGCGCAGCGAGCCGACCCACTCCTGGGCACGGGCGCGGGCGGCGGCGAGGGTGGTGGGGTCCACCACCCCAGGATGCGCCACGGCAGACTGCGGTGGTGAGCCTTCCGCGTCCGCTGTCCGGTGTCGGCGTCGTCCTGGAGCGCGCCGACGGCGCGGTCGCCGTCGGGCACCGGGTCACCGCCGGGGAGACGCCGAGCTGGTCGTTCCCGGGCGGCCACCTGGAGGGCGGGGAGCCGGTCGTCGCCGCGGCGCTGCGCGAGCTTACGGAGGAGACCGGCGTCGTCGCGGCGACGGGGACGTTGTTCGCGGTGTGCGTCCGGCTCGACGGCGCGGGGGTGACCTTCGCGGTGCACGTGCCCGCGCCCGCCGGGGCGGAGCTTCGAGTGACCGAGCCGCACGCGATCGACGCCTGGACCTGGGCCGGCCCGGACGACCTGCCCGGACCGGTGTTCGCCCACACCGCCGCCGTCCGCCAGGCCTGGCGCCGCCCCGGCGTCGCGCTCGACGGCTGGGACCTGCACCGCGTCGCGCCCTGAGGCGGCTACTCGCCGGTGGACCCGGTGGCGAGCTCGACGACGACGTCCAGGTGGCCGAGGTGCCGGGCGTACTCCTGGAGGACGTGCAGCAGCGTCCGCTCGATCGTCGCGGGCGGTGCGCCGGCCCAGCGCCCGCTCGGCACCCCCGCGGCACCGGGCCCCAGCTGCCGGCCGTCGCCTACCCCGCGGACCTGCGCGAGGCGGCGCAGGAACGCTGGCGCTGGAACGCCGCGTTCTCGCTGACGATCGCCGAGCAACACGTCCGCCGGGGCGACCGGACCCTCGCACTCGGCATGATGACCCGCGCCACCGCCCAGACGGCGCACGCCGTCATGGCCGGGCGGGGTGCGTGGGTCCTGGGCGAGAAGGGGCTCGTGGACGACGCCGGTCTCGGCGCCGCCCAGGACGTCCTGCGCGACGGCTGGCACGACCCGGCCGGGGTGCTCCACGAGCTGCGCGCGCTGCTCGACGCACCCCGGCCGCAGGAGCTCCGCGGCCACCGCACGCGGACACGGGCCGTCCGCCTCCGGCCCGCCGACGCCGGCGAGGTCCTGACCCTGCAGCGTGCGGCCTACGTGCCGGAGGCCCGGGCGCACGACGACATCGACCTGCCGCCGCTCACCGAGCAACTGGCGGAGATCCGCGAGCAGCTGGCCGACCGGTCGGTGACCGCCTGGGGTATCCGCGACGACGGTCGGCTGGTCGCCGCCGTACGGATCACCCGGTCGGGGAGCACCGCCGTCGTGAGCCGGCTGGTGGTCGCTCCGGACCGGCAGGGCGAGGGCCTGGGGTCGGGCCTGCTCCGCCATGCCGAGGAGCAGCTCGACGACGACGTGTCGGTGATCGAGCTGTTCACCGGCGAGCACAGCGTCACGAACCTGCGGCTCTACGACCGGCTCGGGTTCCGGGAGACCCACCGGACCGACGCGGGAACCTACGCGCTGGTCCACATGGCGAAGCCCCGGGGTGCCGTCCGATGACACCGCGGGAGGAGCACCGGCCCACCGGCTGACCTCCGGCCCGGCTCAGAGCGACCGGAGCGTGGTCATCGCCGCGGTCTCCAGGTCCGCGATCCGCAGCAACAGCCCGGCGGCCTCGGTCAGGGCGGCCGGGTACTCGTCCAGCCCGGCCCGCTCGACGAGTCCGGCGATCCGGGTCCACACCGTCGCCGCCTCGGCGTACAGGTCCCGGCCCCGTTCGACCGACGCGACGCGCTCACCCGGGCCGGCGTCGTCGAGCAGCGGCAGGCAGGCGGTGAGGAAGTCGCGGTAGAGGTTGCGGAACAGCGCCCCGCCGGTGCCGGCCCGTTCCATGAGCATCGCCATCTGCGGCAGGTCCCGGTGCGGGTCCTCGACGCGGTCGAACCAGGACCCGGCACGCTTCGCCGTCGTCCGGATACCGCGGTGCCCGATGTTGGCGATCGGCGGGTGCAGGAACGCCTCGGCACACTCGACGATCGCAGGCACGATCGCGGGGCCGGGGTCGACCGGCTCCCGGACCCGTCCAAAGGTGAACGACCGGTGCGGCGCCGACATCGGCCCCCGTGCGGCGCGCGCCCGGGCCAGGCTGTCCAGGCTCGTGCTGACCCGGCCGCCCTGCTGCGCGGTGTCGAGGAGGTACGCGGTGTCCGCGTCGTAGCCGAGCATCGCGACGACGTGGCCCGCGAAGTGGACCCGGGAGCCGAAGTAGTCGAGGTCGTGGCTGTCGAGCTGCAGCCCGACGGGAACGCCGTCGTCGACGAGGGTGCGTACCTGGTCCCACGCCCGGCGGGCGGACGAGGTCTCCTGCACGCGCAGGTCGAGATCGAGGCGGCGGGCGAGGGTGCGGGTCAGCGCGAACGGCCTGACCCGCCCGCCCAGGAACGGCGCCGACTGCCGTGTGGAGTCCCAGTAGACGTACGACAGCCCGGAACCGAGCCCGAGCAGCATCGGTTCGTCGAGGTGGACGCCGGCGTGCCCGAGGAGCGCGCCGAGCGCCGTCGTCTCGCAGTGGAGGCCTCCCGCGGAGGGGACGCCGGTGGACGCATCAGTCATCGGACACCTGGACCCGCTCGGTGAGCCACGACCTCTCCGCACGGAGCTGGGACAGGGAGAACGAGAAGACGTCGCGCGCCTCCGACGGGAGTGGCTCCTGCGCGGTCCGGGCCGCGACGACCGCGCCGATCCGCGCGTCGAGCCCGGCGAGCCGGGCCCGGAGTGCCTCCTCGGCCTCGTGCGTAGACAGCAGCGTCGAGTGAGCGAGGCCGGCGAGGAAGGAGCGGGCGGGGACACCTGCGTCGGAGAGCAGCTCCCGGACGTCGGCGGCCGCGGTGCGGCGTCCCCGGTCGGTGATGCGGACGACGCGGCGGGCCTTCGGGGAGGGGCGGTCGTCGTCGGCCTCGGCCAGGCCGCGTGCGGTCAGCTTGTCGAGCAGGTAGTAGATCGAGGAGAAGCCGATGTCGGTCCAGCGGCGGACGCCACGCTCCTCGATGACCTGCTCGATGTCGTAGCCGTGGCGAGGGCGCTCGGCCAGTGCTCCGAGGACGACGAGCTCGCCGATGGTCAGCTCCACGGCTACTATTCTAGCACCAGAATAAAGGGCACCACACCCGCACGAAACACGACGACACCGGCGCGAGACGCCGACGCAACGTGCCGCTCCTACCGTCTCCACCTGCTGTATCCAGCCCTGGACACAACAGGTGGGGAGAATCCTCGATGTCGAGCGCCGTCGAGCACGCGGGCACGCCACCGCTGCGCGAGCGCGTCTACGCCGCCCTGCGGGACGACGTCGTCAACGGCGCCGTCGGCGCGGGCACCCGCCTCACCGAGCCGAAGCTCGCAGCGCGGTTCGGCATCTCCCGCACCCCGGTGCGCGAGGCCCTCGGCCGGCTCGTCGCCGACGGCCTCCTGCAGCGCGAGGAGGACTACGGCTACTCGGTCGTCGTCCCCGACCTGGCGGGGGTGCGCGACCTCTGGGAGGTCCGCATCGCGGTCGAGCTGCGCGGGATCGACCGATGCCGCGAGAACCCGGGCACCGTGCACGACGCCGGGGCGCTCCGCGCGGAGCTGGCCCGCTGGCACCGGATGCGCGAGGAGCCGCCCGAGGCGGGTCCTGGCTTCGTGCTGGAGGACGAACGGTTCCACAGCACGCTGCTCGCCGCGTCGGGCAACCCCGAGCTCGTCGCAGTGCTGACCGACGTGCACCGCCGGATCCGGCGGGTGCGGATGAACGACTACGTGCTCCCCGGTCGCGTCGAGGCGGCCGTGTCTGAGCACGTCGCCGTCGGCGAGGCGGTCCTCGCCGGACGGCTCGACACCGCCCGCCACCTGCTGCACCAGCACATGGGCGCGTCGCTGGAGATCGTCACCGAACGCGCCGGTCGTGCCCTGCTCGCCACCGACACCCGGGACCGCCGCCGCGGCCCGGCCACCCTCGACGTGAGGACCTCATGAGACTCGCCGCGATGAAGCATCCCGCCGTCCTGATCGCGCTCGCCGCGGTCGCCGGGATCGCTTTCGGCCTGATGACCGGCGAGTGGGCCGGCAACCTGAAGGTCGTCGGCGACGCCTTCATCCGGCTCGTCCAGATGGCGATCGTGCCGCTGGCCATGACCTCGGTGATCGCGGCCTGCGGGTCCATGACCGGGTCCGGCACCGGCCGGCTCGCGCTGCGGACCTTCGCCTGGATGATCGGCCTGTCGGTCGTGGCCGCGGTGGTCGCGGTGGTGCTCGGGCTGCTGTTCCGCCCGGGTTCCGGGATGGTCGCGACGGCCGCGACGGACGCCGCACTGCCGGCCGCGGCGGCCCCGGAGAGCTGGCAGGACACGGTCCTCGGCTTCTTCACCACCAACGTCGTCGAGTCGATGGCCGAGGCGGCGATGGTGCCGATCATCCTGTTCTCGCTGCTGTTCGGCGTCGCCCTCCACCGGCACGTCACCGCGACGGGGAACACACTCGTCCTCGACGTCGTGGGGCAGTTCCAGCAGGTCCTGCTCACCCTGATCCGGCTGGTCATGTACGTCGCGCCGATCGGGGTGTTCGCGCTGCTCGCCGACCTGTCCGGCCGCATCGGCTTCGCCGTGGTCGGGTCGGCCCTGGCCTACCTCGGCACCACCCTGCTGGGCGTCGTCCTGCTCACCGCGCTGTTCGTTGCGATCGTCGCCGGGCGCACCCGGCTCAACCCCGCCCGCCTGCCGCGCAAGCTCGCCGAGCAGACCGCCGTCGCGGTCACGACGACGAGCTCGGCCGTCACCTACCCCACCGTCCTGCGCACCACGATCGAGAAGATCGGTGTCAGCCCCCGCGTCGCCAACTTCACGCTCTCGGTGGGGCTGACCATGGGCTCCTACGGCGCCGTCCTCAACTACACGATCGTCGTGCTGTTCCTCGCCCAGGCCGGCGGCGTCGACCTCTCGGCCGGGCAGATCGTGTTCGGGATGGTCCTCGCGATCCTGCTCAACATGGGCACGATCACCGTGCCGGGCGGGTTCCCCGTCGTGGCCCTGTTCCTCGGGACCACCCTCGGACTGCCCCTCGCGGCGGTCGGGCTGCTCATCGCCGTCGACTGGTTCACCGGGATCCTGCGGACCTTCCTCAACGTCAACGCCGACACCCTGGTGGCCATGCTCGTCGCGCACCCCGACGGGGAGATCGACCGGGAGATCTACGACGGCGTGCGCTCCGGGGAGCCGGCGGAGACGGGGGCCCGGAGCGCCTCGGACGCGTGACCGACCGCGAGGCTCCCGTCCACGAACCCGGGTTCCGCAGCTCGACGACGGCGCGGATGCCCGAGCCCGGCGCAGGCGGTGTCTCGCACCCCGAGGCCTCGATCTCCGGACCGGGATCTGCGGTACGGCGCCTGCACTTCCTGACAGTGAGCCTTTTTCAACCTGCCGTTCCGGCAGCTCAGGGGCCTGGTTGTGTGGGTGCAGACGCCGAGCTAGCTGGCGAGCCGGTGACCTGTGCAGCTGTGGTCAGAGCAGTTGCGCTGCAACCTTCGCGATCTCCTGACGCAGAAGCTCGCTGGTCAGGTTGAAAAAGGCTCAGTGAACTCTTTCCACTTGGCGTCAGCCAGCGAGGATGAGGGTCTGGATCGCGTTGACCAGCGCGGTGGTCCGCTGCGGGCAGCACCGGATCTTCCGCAGAATCTTCCAGCTCTTGAACATCGCGTTCGCGCGTTCACCGGGGCCGCGTTGCGCTACGTGGGCGGCGTTGACCTCCCGCTGACTCGGTGAGAGCCGTCGGCGCTCGCCGGTGTCGCGATCGGCGGGTCGGCGTCGCTGTGGGAGGCGGAACATCGCACCGGCACCGCGGTATCCGCTGTCGGCGACCACCTGCACCCCGGCGACGGTGAGGGCGTCGATGATCCCGTGTTCGCGGGCGGCACCCATGTCATACCGCGCACCGGGCAAACGCCGGCGACGCCCAGACCAGACGACCGGCCGGGTCGCTGATGACCTGCACGTTCATACCGTGGCACTTCCACTTCCCCGAGTAGTACGGGCGGTCGCACCCCGAGGCCATGGCGACCCGGTCGATCCGCAGCAAGGTGCCGTCGAGGATCACGAACGCCTTCCGCCGCGCGACCGCGATCGCCTCGGTCAGGTTCGGTGCCGCGGCGGCGAGGACGTCGATCGCTTCGCGGATGTAGCGGAACGCCGTGGTGGTGCCGACCCCGAAACCAGCGGCGAGGTCGGGGTAGGTCTCGCCCTTGCGCAGGTGCGCCAGGGCGAGCAGGGCGTGACGACCGATCGGGAGGCGCCGCCAGCGAGTACCGCGCTGGTTGCGGCTGCGCTGAAGGGCGTTGGTCAAGGTGATCAGCGCGCGAGTGGACACCGACAGCGCGGACGGGTAGGAAAGCACCGGAGCTCCTGGTGGACAACGAGTTGATCTAGACAATCACTCGTCTACCAGGAGCTCTTCTAGTTTCCGGGCCGCCACGCCGGACACGACCAACCTGCTGACCGCCAGGTTGGAAAGGGTTCACTGCACACGCTCCCAGCTCGCTCTCGGACGGACGGCGCGAGCGTAGCGGGTGGGGGACGTGCTACCGCGTTCCACGACACAGGTGCGCCGCTCGGCTATCGACCCGGCTCTGTCACCGCGGGGGAGGCTGTCCATGCCTACATGTCCCTACTGTCGGCCGCATGGCACAGCCAGAGGCGCTGGAACGGACCCGTCAGGACTACGACAACGTCGCGGAACTGTACGACGAAATGGTACGGCGCGGCGACGTCGTCACTGAGCCCTTTTCAACCTGCCGTTCCGGCAGCTCAGGGGCCTGGTTGTGTGGGTGCAGACGCCGAGCTGGCGAGCCGGTGACCTGTGCAGCTGTGGTCAGAGCAGTTGCGCTGCAACCTTCGCGATCTCCTGACGCAGAAGCTCGCTGGTCAGGTTGAAAAAGGCTCACTGACGCGCTTTCTGCCGCGATGGTGGACGCCTTCGCCAGTATCGTCCGGGCCAGCGGACCGACCAACCCCGTTGTCGATGCCGGATGCGGACCTGGTCAGTGGACCGATCATCTGGACCGGTCCGGGATCGAGACCCACGGAGTCGACCTGTCGCCGGCGATGATTGCCATCGCCCGCGGTCGTCGCTCCGACCTGAGCTTCGAAGTCGGGTCCATGCTCGATCTGCGAACATCAGATCGATCCGTCGCCGGCATCCTTGCCAGCTTCTCGTTGATCCACACGCCGCCGGACATGATTCCGGACGTTCTGAACGAGTTCGCGCGGGTGATCGAGCCGGGTGGGCCACTGCTCATCGGCGTACAGATCACCGACGATGCGGGCGCCGAGGGTTGGATCCCCTACGACCACAGGGCGTCACCGGCCTACCTGTGGAGCCTCGACGCACTGAGCCTTTTTCAACCTGCCGTTCCGGCAGCTCAGGGGCCTGGTTGTGTGGGTGCAGACGCCGAGCTGGCGAGCCGGTGACCTGTGCAGCTGTGGTCAGAGCAGTTGCGCTGCAACCTTCGCGATCTCCTGACGCAGAAGCTCGCTGGTCAGGTTGAAAAAGGCTCAGTGCCTGGTGGGTAGTTTAACTGGGGCGGTTGCCTCCCAAAGAGTAACGGAGGCGCCCAAAGGTTCCCTCAGCCTGGTTGGCAATCAGGTGTTGAGTGTAAGTGCACAAGGGAGCTTGACTGTGAGACTGACGGGTCGAGCAGGGACGAAAGTCGGGACTAGTGATCCGGCACCACCTTGTGGAAGGGGTGTCGCTCAACGGCTAAAAGGTACCCCGGGGATAACAGGCTGATCTTGCCCAAGAGTCCATATCGACGGCATGGTTTGGCACCTCGATGTCGGCTCGTCGCATCCTGGGGCTGGAGTAGGTCCCAAGGGTTGGGCTGTTCGCCCATTAAAGCGGTACGCGAGCTGGGTTTAGAACGTCGTGAGACAGTTCGGTCCCTATCCGCCGCGCGCGTTGGAGACTTGAGGAAGGCTGTCCCTAGTACGAGAGGACCGGGACGGACGAACCTCTGGTGTGCCAGTTGTCCCGCCAGGGGCACGGCTGGTTGGCTATGTTCGGGAGGGATAACCGCTGAAGGCATCTAAGCGGGAAGCCTGTTCCAAGATGAGGTCTCCCACCACCTTTGAGTGGGTAAGGCTCCCAGGAGATGACTGGGTTGATAGGCCGGAGATGGAAGCCCTGTGAGGGGTGGAGTTGACCGGTACTAATAGGCCGAGGGCTTGCCACAACGAGTTGTTCGCATCCACTGTGTGACCCTGAGCCCATAACCCCTGTGCGGGTTGTGTGTTCGTAGGTCCCCCTATGCTGTTGTGTGGGGGTTTGTTGAATAGTGTTGTCGGTGGTCATTGCGGTAGGGGAACGCCCGGTCCCATTCCGAACCCGGTAGCTAAGCCTTCCAGCGCCGATGGTACTGCACTCGCCAGGGTGTGGGAGAGTAGGTCGCCGCCGACATTCAACATGATCAGGTGATGCCCCGGACTTTCGAGTCCGGGGCATCATTTGTTTCCGGGGCATTTGTTCCGGTCCGCTGTAGGTGGGCCGGTGGGCGCAGCGCCTTGTGTGCCTGTGGCCGGGACGTCCCGTCCTGTCCTGTTCTGTTCTGTGCCGGCTGTGAGCCGAGCTGGGCGGGGCACGGGGCATGTCGCACAGGTTTCTGCGACCTCGCATCTGCTGCAGGGTCTGCGAGGTCGCAGGACGGTGTGCGAGGTCGAACGCACCCGCGCCGGGACGACAGGCGGGGTAAGGCGCGGCGACGAAGGGTGAGACTGGGCGGGGACTCAGCCCGCCAGCCTGGCCCCGGCGACCCCGGTCCGCCGATGACGCTGCCCCGCCGCGACTTCGCACCGTCGATAAGCCGCGACCCTGCACCGCCGGCGAGAAAGCGCACCAGGGCCGAGAAGGGACACACGGGCGGAGCCTCGCTCGGGAGGACACCCAATCGGCCGAGAACACCGCCGGCGGCAACACCAGCCACCAAAGCCGTCAGAGATCGGCACCCACGGCGTCGTCGACACACGAGAACCCGTCGGCACGCAGCAGCGCCGCGAGCTCCCGGTGGACGCGCGCGGGCCAGAGCAGACCGCCGTAGATGAACCCGGTGTAGGCCTGCACCAGCGCCGCACCGGAGCGGATCCGCCGGTAGGCCTCCTCCGCGTCGGCGATCCCACCGGCGGAGATGACGACCTGGCCGTCGTCGAGCCGGGTGCGCAGCTGTCGGACGACCGACCGGGCAGGCTCGGTCAACGGGCGTCCGGACAAGCCGCCGGCACCGGCCGCGGCGACGACGTCGGGAGCGGTGCGCAGGCCGTCGCGTGACACGGTCGTGTTCGTGGCGACGACCCCGTCGAGGCGCAGGCGCCGGGCCAGGTCGGCCACGGCGTCGAGGTCCTCCGGAGCCAGGTCCACGGTGATCTTCACGAGCAGCGGCACACGACGTCCGCCGGAGACCCGGCCCAGCTCCTCCCGCACCGCGACGAGCAGCGGCTCCAGTACGTCGACCTGCTGCAGGTCCCGCAGACCTGGGGTGTTCGGTGAGCTGACGTTGACCACGACGTAGTCGGCGTAGGCGCCCAGCGCCGCGGCGCTCGCGCGGTAGTCCGACGCCGCGTCCTCGGCGGGCACCGCCTTGCTCTTGCCGATGTTGACCCCCAGCACCGGCATCCCCGGTCCGGGGCGGGTGCGCAGCGCGGCGAGGCGCGGCCCGACGGTCCCGGCACCGGAGTTGTTGAAGCCCATCCGGTTGACCAGGGCGGCGTCGTCGACGAGCCGGAACAGGCGGGGCCGTGGGTTCCCGGGCTGCGCCCGCCCGGTCACCGTCCCGATCTCGACCGCGCCGAACCCGAGCCTGCCGAGTGCGAGAACACCCTCGGCGTCCTTGTCGAAACCGGCGGCCAGACCGAGCGGGCCGGCGAACTCCAGATCTAGCGCCCGGGTGCGCAGCACCGGGTCCGACGGGGCGAGCCGCTCCGCGACCCGCTCACCCACGACGGGCGCGGTCCCGAGTGCGCGGACCACACCGAACCCCATCCGGTGCGCGGGCTCGGACGGGAGGTGCCGGAGCACGTGGCGCATGAGGGCGTCGTACATGCCCCCATCCTCACACCGGCCTAGGAGGTGCGGCGGGACAGCCCCAGCTGGTCGAGCATCCGGCGGTCGCGTTTCGTCGGACGCCCCGCCCCGCGGTCGCGGTGGGCGAACAGCGGCTGTCCCGCGGCGGTCGGCTCCGGCGGGGTGTGGTCGATGTAGCACTCCTGCGCGATCGGCGCGCCGACCCGCTTCTCGATCACCCGGGTGACCTCGACGATCCGGTTCCGGTCGTACACCCGCACCCGTACCCGGTCGCCGACCTGCACCGTCGCGGCCGGCTTCGCGGGCCGGTCGTTGATCCGCACGTGCCCGCCGCGGCAGGCCGTCGCGGCGTCGGCGCGGGTCTTGGCCAGACGCACCGACCACAGCCACCGGTCCACGCGGGTCCCCTCCATCCGACCATCGTGCCATCCGGGAGGGCCGTCCGGGCCGATCCGGCCCTGCGGTCGGGCGGCGGCGGTCCGCTCGCCGGGCCTCAGTAGTGCACGACCCCCGGTGTCCCTCCACCCGCGGCGACAGCGTCCCCGGTGACGGCGACAGAACGGGGCGAGCACAGGAAAGTGATGACGTCGGCGACCTCCGCGGCGGTCGTGATGCGGCCGATCGTCGTCGTCGCGTCGAGCTCCGCGCGCGCCTGCGCCTCGGTGATCCCCGCCGACTCCGCCCGCGCGGCGAGGGCGGCGGGCGTCCGCTCGGTCTCGGTGACACCGGGGTGCACGACCGTCACGTTGATGCCGTGCGGACCCAGCTCCTGGGCGAGCGCCGCCGTCATCGAGGCCACCGCGACGTTGCGCACCGACCCCACCAGCGACGACGACTTCCGCGCGTTCAGGCCGCTGACGTTCACGATCCGGCCCCACCCCTGCGCGCGCATCAGCGGCGCGACGGCCCGCGCACACCGCAGGTAGCCGAGCACCTTCGTCTCCAGCTCGACCCGCACCGCGTCGTCGGTGATGGAGACCAGGTCGGTCGGCGGGCCCGCGCTCGCCGGTCGCGCGGCGGCGTTCACCAGCACGTCCACCCCGCCGAGCCGGTTCGCGACCACGGCCACGCCGCGACGGACCGCGTCGTCGTCGGTGGTGTCGACCGCGACGGCGAGCACCTCCGGTGCCCCCTCGGCGCGCAGCCCGGCCGCGGCGGACTCCAGGGCCCCGGCGTCACGCGCGAACAACGCGACCCGGGCACCCTCGGCGGCGAGCGCCCTGGCCGTCGCCAACCCGATGCCGCGGCTCCCGCCCGTCACGATCGCCCGACGCCCGTTCAGTTGCAGGTCCATGGCTCCCACCGTGCCGCAACGGTGGCGGGGCCGCAGGCGTCTACGGTGTGCGCGTGGCTGAGCCGATCGACTCCGTGCTGGTGGTCTTCAACCCGGGCAGTACCGGGGATGCCGACGTGCTCGCCGAAAAGTTGCGCGACGAGCTCCACGCCGCCCGGCCCGAGCTGAGCGTGCGGCTGGTACCCACCGAGTACGCCGGGCACGCCCGGGTCATCGCCCGGGACGCCGCGTCCGCCGGTGGGCGCCCGCTCATCGTCTCGGCGTCCGGCGACGGCGGCTACAACGAGGTCGTCAACGGGATCATGGACGTGCCGGGCACCGCCGCCGCGGTCGCCGTCCTGGCTGCCGGGAACGCGAACGACCACGACCGCGTCACCGCACCTCGTCCGCTGGCCGAGGCGATCCTCGACGGCCGCCCAGAGCCGATGGATCTGCTCGAGATGCACCGCGACGAGGACCCGCCGCGCTACGCGCACTCCTACATCGGGTTCGGGCTGACCCCGGTCGTCGCGCTGCAGATCGAGAAGGGCGGCAAGGGCAGCATCCGGGAGGTCATCACCACGGTGCGGGCGTTCTGGGCGTTCATCCCGTTCGAGGTGGAGTTCTCCCGCGGCGACCGGCGCCGGATCGACAACCTGGTCTTCGCCAACATCGGCGAGATGGCGAAGGTCGCCGAGCTGTCGGCCACCAGCCGTCCCGACGACGGCCGGTTCGAGGTCGTGCTGCTGGAGCACCGTCCGAAGTGGAAGCAGCTGTGGGTGGCCGCCCGGGCTGCGTTCGCCGGGCTCGGCCGGCGGCCGTCCACATCGGACTTCCGGTTCACCTCGTGCGGGCCGATGCCGGTGCAGATCGACGGCGAGGTCGACGAGGTCGAGGCCGGGACCTCGATCCGCATCCGCTGCGCGGCGGGGGCGTTGAACGTCGTGCGCTGACGCCCGGCGCGGTCACGGGGCGAGGCTGAACTCCACCGAGCCGAGGTCGTCGCCGAAGCCCGCCCGGACCCGGGCGCCGCGGTGCACGGGCACGGGGGTGGTCGTCGTCCCCGTGGTGACGACCGTGCCCGCCTCCAGCCGGAGCCGGTCGCCGTGGCGTCGTCGACCCGGAGGGTGGTCGGGGTCGACGCGAGGTCCAGGTCGAGGGCACCGGGCAGCTCCGGGCCCAGCACGAACCGTCCGGCGCACGCGGCGTCGGCCAGCATCGACGGCGCCCCCGCCGCGACGAAGTCGGTGAACCGCGACTCGGGCAGCTCCACCGCGCCGTGCACGGCGGCGACCGCGGCCCGGAGCTCCTCGCGGGTCGCGTCGGCGCCGACCGCCGCGCCCATGACGAACGCGAACTCCGCCTCGGCGACGGCCATGTGCAGGTCGTCGGAGGGCACCACGTCGCCGGGGGAGTGCCGGAACCGCTCGAACAGCGCCCCCGGCAGCGGGGCGTCCACCCCGATGTGGGCCTGCCCGGCGGGCGCGGTCGCCGCGAGCTTCCAGCCGTAGGACGGCCCGGCCCGCTCCGACAGCCTGCGCTGCGCGCTGAAGCCCTCGGCGAGGCTGCGCGGGCGCAGCAGCTCCGGCAGCGCGGCGATCCGCTCGCCGGTGGTCCAGGCCTGCCACAGCGCACCGGCGGTGCCGTCGGCCCGCACGAGGTCGACGGCGGTCGGGTCCATTCCCGCGGAGGTGTTCTCGACGCTCATCGGGGCGGCATCCTGCCAGGGCCGCGGGTCAGCCGTCGTCGCCGGTCCGGGCGCGCAGCACCTCGGCGACGCGGCGGACCCGGTCGTCGGCGAGTCCGTCCTCCAGCGACACCGGCAGCGGGATCCGCCAGTTCGGGTACTCGTCGACGGTGCCGGGCAGGTTCGGCTGCCGGATCTCGCCCAGCACGTCGTAGAGGGAGGCCAGGACCAGCCGCGACGGCGCCGACGCCAGCAGCGCGTGCAGCGCGACGACGATCGTGTCCTCGTCGGTCTCGTCCGGGGAGTCGAGCAGCCCCTCCGCGGCCAGCAGTGCCAGCAGCTCGTCCCGCTCGGCGCCCGCCTTCGCCTCCTCGGTCGTCGGGTCGTCGAGCAGCCCCAGCTCGGCGCGCACCCGCACCTGCTCGCCGGCCAGGAACCCGGGCGCGGTCGGCAGGTCGTGGGTGGAGATCGTCGCGACCGACCGCTCGGGCCAGCGGCGCGGCGGGCGCAGCGGACCGTCGTCGCCGCCGGTCACGGGGTCGGGGTCGCGGGAGAACCACAGCACCGTCGAGCCCAGCAGGTTCCGCTCGGCCATGTCCTCGCGGATCCGCGGGATCACCGTGCCCAGGTCCTCACCGACGACCAGCGCGCCCGCGCGGTGGGCCTCCAGCAGCAGGACGGCGAGCATCGCGTCGGCGTCGTAGTGGACGTAGGTGCCGCGGTCGGCGGTCTGCCCGGACGGTACCCACCACAACCGCCACAGCCCCATGACGTGGTCGATCCGCAGGCCGTCGGCATGCGCGAGCAGCGCGCGGGTCATGTCGCCGAACGCGGCGTAGCCGGTGTCGGCGAGCCGGTCCGGGCGCCACGGCGGCAGACCCCACGTCTGGCCGCGCTGGTTGAATGCGTCCGGCGGGGCACCGACCGTCGCGTCGAGCGCGAGCACGTCCTGCAGCATCCACGCGTCGGCGCCGTCGGGATCGCAGCCGACGGCGAGGTCGTGGATGACCCCGACCGGCATGCCCGCGTCCTTCGCTGCGGCGCGGACCGCGGCCAGCTGGGCCTCGGCCTGGCGCTGCACCCACGCATGGAACGCAACCCGTGGGGCCAGCTCCTCGCGGGCCGCGGCGACCCCGGGGCCGTCCGGACGGCGCAGCTCCGCAGGCCACAGCGACCAGCGGCCGCCGTAGCGCTCGGCGAGGGCGCAGTAGGTCGCGAAGTCGCGCAGGTCGTCGTCGGGATCGCCGTCGGGGTGGCCAGCGCTGCGCCACAGCGCCTCCAGCGCGGACCGCTTCGCCGCCCACACGCGGTCGTGGGCGATCCGGTCACCGGTCGTCTCCGGACGCAGCGCGTCGACCTCGGCGCGGGTGGCGGAGTCGGCGGCCGCGTAGGCGGGCAGGTCGGTGATCCGCAGCGCCAGCGGGGTGGCGTAGCGGCGTGAGGACGGCGTGTACGGCGAGGGCTGCACAGGCGGCACCGGGGTGATCGCGTGCAGCGGGTTGAGCAGCACCGCGCCCGCCCCGTGCCCGCCGCGGATCAGCGCGGTGAGGTCGCCCAGGTCGCCGACGCCCCACGACCCGCGCGAGTGCAGGGCGTAGAGCTGCAGCATCCATCCCCAGGCCCGGGGCGGGTCGGGCAGTGTGGGCGGTGCGACGACGACGTGGGCCCGCCCAGCCATCGTCTCCAGCGCGTAGCGGCCCGGCTCCAGCCCGGCGGGGAGCTCGCCGTCGACGTCACGGGCCCAGCCCTGCTCGCCCCGCGGGCCGTCGACGGCGGTCAGCCGCCCGCGGCCCGGCACGGCGCGGGAACGGTCGCTGCGCAGCCCGATCGTGGCCGGCAGCGCCCCGGCGCCGGCGCGCTCGCGGGCCCCGGCGAGTGCCACGCGTTCCGCGTCGGGGGAGGCGACGTCGACCTCCAGCAACCCGAGGACGGTGCGGACCACCTCCGCGTCGATCCGCTGCTCGGTCCTGCTGCCGTCGAGGTACGAGGTCGCGACGCCGTGGGCGTCGGCGATCTCGGCGAGCTCGGGGGTCACCGGGTCGCTGGTCATGGGTCGATCCTGGCGGATGAGCAGCCGTCCGGCCCGGCCGCACGGGGTGAGACGGGCAACGTCGGTGACCGACACGCGGGCCGCCTCCGCTCACCCCCGGTCAGGGGGTCCGCGGTGCTACGGTGCGTCGCCGGATGCGCCGAGCGGGTCACCGTGACCGGCGGGGCAGCGGGGCCCGGCGACGGGCACCTCCTCCTGGGCCGCACCGTGTCGTGGACGACGGTTCGCGCAGGTCCGGCAGGAGGACTTCGAGATGTCGACGTGGGCCCTGCTCGGGCTGGTTGTGGTGGTGGTGCTGGTGGCCGTCGGGATCGCCGGGTTCCTGCGGTGGGGACGGGGCCGGGAGGACGACGTCGCGTCGTCCGAAGAGGACCGTCCGCGCACCGTCGCTGATCTCGTCGACCGCCGCGCCCGCGGCCTCGACGACGGGTCGCGCAGGCCCGCGCCCGACCCGTCGCCGGCACCCCCCGCGTCCCCTTCCCCGGTGTCCCCGGTGGACGAGGACCTGCCGGAGCCCGGGGCCGACGAGGAGCAGCCCACGGACCGTGCGGACGCCGGGGCTGCCGCCGCGGTGGACGACGGTCCCGGTGACGCGGCCTCCGCGACCACACCCGTCGCCGTGGTCGGCCCGCGGGAGGAACGTCCACGGACCCCCGCCGTCGCGGACACCGTGGAGGAGGTCGGCCCCTCGTCGTCGGCACCCGACATCACCGAGGCGGTCGGCGCGGCCGACCCCACCGACGAGCTGCCGGCGGTCCCGCGGGTCACCCCCGACGTGAGCGCCGGGCCGGTCGGCCCGCCCTGGTCGCGCGGGTTCAAGGACGGCAAGCCGCTCGAGCCCGTCGAGCCGGCACCGGTCCGGCGGACCCCGGCCCCGACGCCGTTCGTGCGGCGACGGGCCGTCGCGGACCCGGCCGCCCGCGCCGCCGACGAGGTGACCGTGGCCGGCGGCCCGGGCCCGGACAGCTCGGCGCCGGACATCAGCGCGCCCACCTCCGGGACCGCGGTCGTCGGGGACACGTCGACGACCGCCACCGGGGAGCCCGCCGCCGCGTCCTCGGAGGACACCGAGGTCGCCGCGTCCGCCGGGGCCGCCGCCGCGGGGATTGCCGCCGCTGGCGCCGCAGCCGACGAGAAGGCCACTGGCGAGAAGTCCGCTGACGAGAAGGCCGCCGACGACAAGGCCGGCGAGGAGGGCGACGACGAGGTCGACGGCGCCCAGCCCGCCACTACGGCCCACTCCCGCGCACCGTTCGACCCGGACCTGGTCCGGCGGGTCACGGCACTCCCGTCGGAGCGCACGTCGGTGCGCGCCCCGGCCGACCCGGACACCGAGCGGGAGTTCCGCGAGGCCCGGGACCGCATCTCGACCCCGCACACCTGGGCGGGCCGCGTCCCCGAGCAGGCCGGCGCGCCCGAGACCGCCACCGACACCTCCCCGGTGAGCCGGATCCCGTCGATCGGGCTCGCGGCCGCCGGCGGTCGCGTCGCGCGCGAGACCGGCGACAACCCCGAGCCGCCGCCCCGGCCCGCCCCGCGGGTCCTGAGGTCCGCGCGTCCGGGGAGTGGACCGCGGCACCTCGCCCCGTCGCTGCGCGGGACGTCCGCGGCCGACAGCGGCCCCACAGAGGACAACGCGGAGGACACCGCCGACGCCCCCACGGCTCCCGATGACACCGCGGCTCTCGACGACACCGCGGCCCCCGAGGTCGCCCCTGTTCGAGGACCGATGGGAGACGGCTCGACGGGGGACGGCTCGACGGGGGACGGCCCGACGGGGGACGGCACGACCGCCGACGACACCCCGGTCGCCGCCACCGCGGCCGACACGACCGCCCCGGCCCCGCTCCACCGGGAGCCGCACGAGCAGGGACCACAGGAGCAGGAGCCGCAGGAGCAGGGACTGCAGGAGCAGGACCCGCAGGCCGAGGCCTCGACCCCGGACCCCACCACCCCGGAGCGGTCCACGACCGCCCCGGAGGCCGAGGAGGCCCCCGTGCACGCCGGCCCGACCACCGCCGTCCGCCCCGACCGCGCCGAGGACGTGGCCCTGTCCGTTCCCCGGACCGGCCCCGGGCCGTCGACGGTCGTACCGGGCTCCGCGCCGCAGGACGTCGAGGTCCGCGTCGTCGACGCCACCGACGCCCCGCTGCGCGGCGCCGAGGTCGCGCTGCGCGACCGCTCCGGCGGGCCCCTCGGCTCCGCGACCACCGACGCCGACGGGACGGCGCAGGTCACGGCGCCGGGCGCCGGGGCGTTCGTCGTCGTCGCCCGTGCCGACGGGTACCTGCCCGGCGTCGCCACCTGCACCGTCGGCGACGACCAGGCCGGCACCACCGGCACGACAGTGCTGCCCGCGCTGCGCCTGGTCGCCGCCGCCGCCGTTCACGGCTCGGCGCCCGCGGGCACCGTCGTCGTGCTCTCCCAGGACGGCGACCCGGTCGCCTCGTCGACCGCCGCGGCGGACGGGACCTACCGCCTCACCGACCTCGACCCCGGCCGCTACCTGCTCACCGCGGGCGACGGCCCTGGCGTGGAGGTCGAGCTCGTCGCCGGCGACGACGTGCGGCACGACCTGGCGGGCTGATGACCGGCACCACGGAGGTCCACGGCCGGCTCCCCGGCGTCGGTGGCATCGAGCTGTTCTGGCAGGGCCGCCTCCCCGCCGAGGAGTCGACCGGCGTCCTGCTCGTCAGTCACGGCATCGGCGAGCACTCCGGCCGCTACGCCACCGTCGTCGACACCCTGGTCCCCGACGGCTGGGCCGTGTACGGCCTCGACCACCGCGGCCACGGCCGCTCCGGCGGCACCCGGGTGCACGTCCGCCGCTACGACGACCTGCTCACCGACTTCGAGACGTTCCGTCGCGAGACGATCGCCCGCCACCCCGGCATCCCCGTGTTCCTGCTCGGGCACAGCCTCGGCGGCCAGATCGCGCTCGCCTACGCGCTGCGCCACCAGAACCGCCTCGACGGACTCGTGCTGTCCGCTCCCGCGCTGGCCTCCGACGCCGTCCCGGCCGCGCTCGTCCCGCTGCTGTCGGTCGTCGCGAAGGTGCTGCCCACGGTCCGCCCGGTCGGGATCGACACGTCCGCGATCAGCTCGGACCCGGCCGTCGTCGCCGACTACGACGCCGACCCGCTCGTGCACCACGGCCGCCCCACACTCGCCCTCGGCGCGGAGATCTACCGGCAGATGGCCGAGCTGCCCGTCCGGGCCGCCGAGCTGCGGATCCCGCTGCTCGTGCAGCACGGCACCGCGGACCGGCTCACCGACCCGGCGGGCACCCGGCTGCTCGACGAGCGCTCCGGGTCCGCAGACACCACCGTGCTCTGGTACGACGACTTCTGGCACGAGATCTACCACGAACCGGGCAGGGCGGCCCCGCTCGCGGACCTGCGGGATTGGCTCGACCGGCACCGCGACGCGGCCCGTCGGGTGACCTGACCCGAGCGATCCCAGCCTCACCGCGCCGGATCGGCCCCGGTGGTGCGATCCTGGGGCCGGAACGGCAGAACGGGGTGGCGCGCACGGTGGATCGGTTCGACCGGCGGACGGAGGACGAGTGCGTCCCCGTCCGCGACCTGCTGGCGACGATCGACTGGTCGGCGACCCCGCTCGGCGCGCGCGACACCTGGGACCGCGAGCTCGAGGACACCATCCGGTTCATCCTGGAGAGCCGCCAGCCGCTCGTCGCGTGGTGGGGACCCGAGCTCGTCGTGTTCTACAACGACGAGTTCGTCCCGCACGCGGGCCTGCGTCATCCCGGGGGCTTCGGCAGACCGCTGCGCGACGCCTGGCCCGAGGCCTTCGCTCATCTCTCCGGCGTTCTGGAGGAGCTGCTCGGCGGCCGGCGCGACGGCATCTACCGGCGCGACGACCGCCTGGTGCTGCGGCGGTGGGACGTGCCGGAGGCGACGTGGTGGACCTACTCCGCCACCCCCGTCCGTGGCCCCGACGGCGACGTCCGGGGTCTGATCGTCTTCACCGCCGAGTCCACGGCCCAGGTGGTCGGTGGCCGGCGCATGACGATCCTGGCCGCGCTCGGCGAGGTGTCCCGTGACGCCCCGACCCTCGACATCGCCGTCGAACGGCTCTGCACGGTCCTGACCGACCTGCCCGACGACGTCGGCTGCGCCGTCGTGACGGCGATCGGCGCCGACCCCGGCCCACTGGCCACCGTCCGCATCGACGCGCCGCCCGCGGACTGGCTCCCGGACGGCCTCGGCTCCGACCGCGCCACCGACGTCGAGTTCCTCGCCGTCGACCCGGTCGAGGTCCACGGCAACGACGGTGTCCCGGTCACCGACGTCGTGCGGGCCACGGTGTACACCCCCGACGGGTCGACCGGCGTCGCCGTCGTCATCGGGGCGCCGCCGCTGCTCCCGCTCGACGACGACCACCGCTCGTTCCTGCGGCTGATCGCGGGCACCATCGGCGGCCTGCTGACCGCCGCGCTCGCCCGCGACCGCGAGCGCGACCGGCGCGACGACGCCGGCCTGGTCGAGCAGGCCCGTGCCGAGTACTACGCCGGTCTCGGCGACGAGCTCCGTGACCCGCTGACCCTCGTCCTCGGACCGCTGGAGCGGCTGCGCGACAACGACGACGCCGCCGTCCGCACCCAGGTGGAGCTCGCGCAGCGCAACGCGCAGCGGATGCTCAAGCTCGTCGACGGTCTGCTGGACGTCTCCGCCCTGCAGACCGGCAGGTACGACGGCCTGTTCGCCCCCACCGAGATCGGCGCCACCACCGCGGCGCTGGTCGACGCGTTCGCCCCCGTCGTCGAACGGGCCGGGCTGGCGCTGACGGTGTCCTGCCCGCCGCAGGTCCGCCCGGTCTGGGTCGACCGCGACGCGTGGGAGAAGGTCGTCCTCAACCTGCTCAGCAACGCGGTCAAGTACACCCGCGACGGCGGCGTCACGGTCGACCTCGCCCAGGACGGCGAACAGGTCGTGCTGCGGGTCTCCGACACCGGCGCCGGCATCGAGGACGGCGAGCTGGAGGCGGTGTTCGACCGTTTCCACCGGCCCACCCGGCGGCACGGCCGCAGCGGCGACGGCAGCGGCCTTGGCCTGCCGCTGATCCGCCAGCTGGTCCGCCTGCACGGCGGCACCATCGGCGTGACCAGCGACCCCGGCGCGGGCAGCACGTTCACCGTGCGGCTGCCGCTGGGCTTCGCCCACCTGCCCCCCGAACGCCTCGTCCGTGCCCGGGTCGGGTCCCGATCCGCTCCGCAGCTCGCCGCGCCCTACGTCGCGGAGGCGCTGCGCTGGCTGCCCGACGAGCCCGCCGACGTCCCGCCGGTCCTCGCCCGCGGCCGCTCGGTGGACGGGTCGGTCGTCGACGGGCTGGAGGTCGACCACCGCGACCGGGTGCTCGTCGTCGACGACGACCGCGAGATGCGTGGCTACCTGCGCGACCTGCTCACCGAACGCTGGACCGTGCGGGTCGTCGCCGACGGCTCGGCCGCGCTGGAGTCCGCCCGCACCGACCCGCCGGACCTGGTCGTCGCGGACGCGGCGCTGCCCGGCAACGGTGGCATCGAGCTCCTGCGGGCGTTGCGGTCGGACCCCCGCACGGTCGGGGTGCCGGTCGTGCTGCTGTCGTCGCGGGCCGGGGAGGAGGCCGCCGTCGAGGGCTTCGCCGCCGGCGCCGACGACTACCTGGTCCGCCCGTTCTCCGCCCGCGAGCTGCTCGCGCGGGTCGCGAACCACCTGCATCTCGGCCGGGTCCGGCGGGCCGCCGAGCTGCAGTTCCGCGCCATGGCCGACTCCACCCCGGCGCTGATCTGGGTCGACGACCCCGGCGGGCACCGGCTGTTCGTCAACCGCGGCTGGCTGGACTTCACCGGCGTCGAGGACGCCGCGCAGGAGCTGGGCCACGACTGGCGCCGCCGCATCCACCCCGACGACCGCGAGCGCTACCGCTCGGTGACCTCCGCCGCCGCCCGCGCGCACGCGCCGTTCGAGGTCGAGTATCGGCTCCTGGACCGGGCGGGCCGCTACCGCTGGGTGCTCGACCGGGGCGCTCCCGTGCGCGACGGCGAACGCTCCGCGGGCTACGTCGGCGGCTGTCTCGACATCGACGTCCAGCACCGTGAGCAGCGCAGGCACCGCATCTACTCCGAGGTCGCCGAGTCCCTGGAACGGGAGATCACGCGCACCGGACGCACGGACCAGCTCGTCCGGGCCGTCGTCGAGGACCGGCTCGCCGACATCGCGGTCGTCCACGACGGCGACGCGGTCACCGGAACCGGCACCCTCGCCGTGGCTGCGGAGCGCTCGGCACTGGAACCCTCGCTGTGGCGGCTCGCCCCGCTGGTCCCCGCCGCCGACGACGGCCGTCCCGAGATCCTCGACGCCGCCCACCTCGACGAGGTCCTGAGCCGGCTCGCACCCACCCAGCGCCGGGCCTGGACCCGGCTGCGCATGACCTCGGTGATGGTCGTGCCGCTGCCCGCTCGCGGCCGCACCAGCGCCGTGCTGACCGTCGTCCGCACCGAGACCGGCGACCCCTACACCGACGACGACCTGGACCTGCTGTCCGAGATCGGCCGCCGGGCCGGGCTGGCCGTCGACAACGCCCGCCTGCTGGAGCAGGAACGCGCCTCGGCCCAGCGCCTGGGCCTGCTGCACCGGGCCACCGCCAAGATGTCGGCCGCCGCGACCCCCGGTGAGGTCGCCGCCATCGCCGCCGACCACATCGTCGACCTGCTCGCCGCCGACCACGCCGGACTCTGGGAGGTCCGGGGCGAGTGGCTGCAGGCGCTCACCGGGCACGGCTGGGACCGCGACATGTGGCAGCGGGCCGCCCGGATCCGGACCGACGCGCCGCTGGCGTTCACCGAGGTCCTGTCCGGGCACGAGCCGTTGTGGTTCACCACTGCGCACGAGTGGGCGACGCGCTACCCCGCGGCCATCGGCATCGCACCGGACCACGCCCAGACCATCGGCTACCTGCCGCTCGTCGCCGGTGGGCGCTCGCTCGGGGTCCTCGCGGTCGCCATGCTGACCGAACGACGGCTGTCCGACGCGGACAAGGAGGCGGCCGTCGCCGTCGCCGAGCTCGCCGCGCAGGCGCTGGACCGGGCCTCGATGCTGGAGGCCGAGACCGAGGCCCGCCGGCTCGCCGAGCGCCTCGGCGCGGTCGCGACCGGGCTGGCCAGGGCCACCGACCTGGAGTCGGTCGCCGAGGTCGTCGTCGAGCACGGCCGGATCTCGATCGGGGCCGAGGCGGTCGCGGTGCTCGTGGTCGACGAGGGCGGCACGCTCTCGCTGCTGCGCGAGTCCGGCTGGCCGGCCGACGGCCCGCCGATGCGCACCCCCGGCCGCGCGCACCCGCTGAGCCGCGCCGTCAGCAGCGGCGAGCCGATCTGGAACGCCGGCGAGCCCGTCGAGGGCGAGGTCCGGCGCTACCCGGTGCAGACCGCGGTGCCGCTGATGGTCGCGGCCCGCCCGATCGGCGTCATCGGGCTGCGGTTCCCGGTCGAGCCGGTGTTCACCCCCGAACAGCGCAGCTTCGTGCTCACACTCGCCAACCAGTGCGCGCAGGCGATCGTCCGCGCCCAGCTGCACCAGGCGGAGCACGAGGTCGCGGTCACCCTGCAACGCAGCCTGCTGCCCCAGCGACTGCCCGACATCGAACGGCTGTCGCTGGCCACCCGCTACCGCCCCGGCACCCAGGGCACCGAGGCCGGTGGCGACTGGTTCGACGTCCTGGACCTCGGCGACGACCTGGTGGCGCTCGTCGTCGGCGACGTCGTCGGCCGCGGCCCGGCGGCGGCCGCGGTGATGGGGCAGCTGCGGTCCGCGGTCGCGTCGAACCTGGTCAACGGCCAGCCCCCGGCGCGGGCCCTCGAGCAGCTCGACCAGTACGCGCTGCGGGTGCGCGGCGCGATGGCCAGCACCGTGGCCATCGCGACGATCGACACCGGGTCCGGCGAGATGCGTTACGCCAGCGCCGGGCACCCCCCGCCGCTGGTCGCCGGCCCGGACGGGGTGCGGACCCTGTCCGAGGGCCGCGGCGTGCCGCTGGGGATCTCGGGTCGGCCCCCGTTCCCCGAGGCCGTGGACCGGATGGAACCCGGCGAGACGATCCTGCTCTGCTCGGACGGTCTGTTCGAACGCCGTGACGAGGTCATCGACGACGGCCTGGCCCGGCTGTCCGCGGCGTTCGACGAGCTGTCCGCCGCGCAGCCCCGCGACATGGCGGACACGCTGCTGCACCGGATGTCCGAGGGGATGGTCGTCCCGGACGACACGGTCGTCGTCGTCGCGCGGCTGATGCCGCCGCCGCTGCGGATCGCGATCGAGGCCGACCCGAAACGGCTCGCCCCGCTGCGTCGCGCGGTGGCGGCCTGGGCCGCGCGGTGCGGGATGGGCCCGGACGCGGTCAGCGACCTGCAGCTGACCGTCGGCGAGGCCGCCACCAACTCCATCGAGCACGCCTACCTGCCCGAGGACACCGACGGGCGCGCCGGCGTCGACGTCGACCTGGCGTTGACCGCGGACGGCTCGGTCGCGGTGCGCGTCACCGACGGCGGACGCTGGCGGCCCCCGCCGGCCGACCCCGGCTACCGCGGCCGCGGCATCGCGCTCATCCGCGAGCTCGCCGGGGACGTGCACATCGACGCGTCGGACTCCGGCACCACCGTGCGGTTCCTGCTGCCCGCGATCCCGGTCGAGGTGGGCACCCCGGGCGCGGGCCCGCCGGTGGAGTTCGTCGCCGGGGAGCCCGAACCGGACCGCGACCGGGACGACACCTCGTCCGGCGAGGGTGGCGGCGGCACCGTCCGCGCCCGGTTGCGTGCCGTCCCGGACGCGCACGGCGTGCGGATCGGGATCGTCGGCGACCTCGACCTCGGTGGGGTCTCGGCGATCCGGGCCCCGCTGATGGAGCACGTCGACCGCGGGCTGCCGATCACCCTGAACCTGCCCGGTGAGGCGTTCGTCAGCAGCGCCGGGATAGCCCTGCTGTCGGAGGTCGCGCGCCGGATGCGGGCAGGAGGGGCCGCGCTGACCCTCGTCGCGCCCGCCGGCAGCCAGGCCCGTCGTTCGCTGGTCCTGTCGGGTCTCGACACCGTCATCGGCATGTCCGACGACGACGGCGCCTGACCCGACCTGTCCGGACACCCGCGGGGTCCTCCCGCGGGTCGGACGGCGGGTTGAAACGGTGCCCGTCGCTGTGATGGCATGCGGGACATGAGTCAGGCAGCGACCCTCGGACCCCTGTGGGGGACCCGTCGCGCCGACCACTTCGACCAGGGCTGTCGCCCGAGCTGAGTTCCTCGACCACGCTCGCTCGACCTCTCCCTGGAGTACTCCCGTGTCCGCGCCTGCCTCCGTGCCCACCGGTCTGTCCGTTCCCCGCTCGACCCGTCCCGGGCACGGTCCCGCCCGCCCCCGGCCGCGTGTCCCGCACGCGCGGCCCGTCACCGCGCCCACCCCGTACGGCCTCGAGGACCTGCAGGAGCTGACCCGCGAGATCGCCGCCGAGGTGCGCGCCGGGCAGCACGAGGTCGTCGTCGACCCGGACCGTCGCTGGTACCGGCTGCTGCGCAGTGACGGCTTCGTCGACGTCTGGCTGATCAGCTGGGCCACCGAGCAGATCGCGGAGCTGCACGACCACGCCGGCTCGCTCGGCGCGCTGACCGTGGTGTCGGGCTCGCTGACCGAGCGCCGCTGGAGCGGCCCGTCCGGGCTGCGCACACGCACCCTGCGCCACGGCCGCGGCGCCGGGTTCCCGCTGGGCCACGTGCACGACGTCGCGAACACCGCCGAGGCCCCCGCGGTGAGCGTGCACGCCTACTCGCCGCCGCTGTCGGCGATGTCGTACTACGACGTCGAGGAGGTCGCGGGCACCACCGGGCACCACCGCCTGCGCCGCACCCGCACCGAGCTCGTCGAACCCGGGCAGGGTGTCGGATGAGCCGCACCGTCGCCGACCTGCTCGTCGCCGCGCGCGCCTGGCTCGACCGACCCACCCCGCCGCGCGCTGCGGAGCTCGCCGCCGCCGGGGCGCACCTGGTCGACACCCGGCCGGGCTGGCAGCGCCGCGAGGAGGGGCAGATCCCCGGCGCGCTGGTGATCGAGCGCAACCACCTGGAGTGGCGGCTCGACCCGACCTCCGACGCCCGCCTCCCCGAGGCCGTCGACCACGACGTCACCTGGGTGCTGTTCTGCTCGGAGGGCTACAGCTCCAGTCTGGCCGCCGCGTCGCTGCAGGACATCGGATTGCACCGGGCGACCGACGTCGACGGCGGGTTCCGCGCCTGGGCCGCGGCCGGACTCCCGGTCGAGCCCGGTCAGGACGGCCCGTCGGACGCCACCCGCCCACCGGACAGGTGCGCGTCCAGGTAGCCCGCCACCAGCGCGGTCAGCTCGTCGACGACGACCTCCCGCGCGAACCCCGGCCGTTCCAGCACGTAGCCGGTGGTCAGGTGCTCGACGGTCCGCACGACCGTCCACGCCGCGGCCCGCGCCGCGTCGGTGTCCCCGGCCCCGCGGGTCGGCAGCACCGTCGTGACCAGGTCGTCGATCCGGCCGGCGAACGCGGCACGGCGCCCGCCGGGGGAGCGCGGCAGCTGCTCGACGATCACCCGCAGCAGGTCCGGCTCCTCGCCGAACGTGTCGAGCAGCGCGTCCAGCGTCGCGCGCACCGCCGTGGCGGTCCCGGCGCCCGGCCCGGCCGTGGCGACCGAGTCGACGAACGCGCGCGAGACGCGAGCCTCCATCGCGTCGAGGTAGCGGTCCAGCACCTCGGTGAGCACCGCGTCCTTGTCCGGGAAGTACTGGTAGAGCGACCCGGGCGACACCCCGGCGACGGCCGCGATCCGGTTCGTCGACGCGCCGTCGTACCCGCGGGTGACCAGTACCTCCCGGCCCGCGGCGACGATCCGCTCCACCATCGCCCGGGACCGCTCCTGTCGCGGCTCGCGGCGCTGGGCCCGGCGGGCGGTCACCGGGCGTCCCGGAACGCGCGTTGAAAGCGAGCATTTGCTCGTGTCAGCATTCGTCCATGCTGGCGGAGCCGCCCGTCGCCCCGCGACGCTTCCACAGTGCGCCCGAACGCGCGGCGCGCATCGCCCGTCCGCTCGGCCTGGTGGTCGGGGTCCGCGACCCCGACCCGGCACTGCTGGCCGAGATCGGCCGCCGGACGCTCACCCGTGACGAGACCGGCGCCGCCCTGGCCCGCGCGATGGGTCGCGACCGCGACGACCCGCAGCGGGTGACCATGCGCGCCCTGCACACCGCGCTCGCCGCGGGTGCCGCGCCGGCCGACGCGCCGCCCGCGCTGCGGGACTTCTTCGCCGCCGTCACCCCGGACCCGGACTGGCTCGACCGGGACCTGCTCGAACGCGGCGCCCGCGCCTACCGCAGGCTCGGCCGCAGCCGCGACGACGTGCTGCTCAGCCTGTCGCTGATCGGCGGATACCGCTACGGCGGCCCCACCGAGCTGCTCGTCCGCACCGGCGGGCTCACCGGCGCCGGCGCGATGCGACGCCTCGGCGAGACCCAGGCGTGGGCGTTCGCCGTCAGCCGCCCCGGCGGCATGGAGGCCGGTGGGGAGGGCTGGGCGGCCACGCTGCAGGTGCGTGCGATGCACGCGCTCGTTGCGGAGCGGTTCGAACGCGGCGACCGCTACGACGTCGACACCCACGGTCTGCCGATCAACCAGTCCGACGCCGCGGCCACGCTCGGGCTGTTCAACAGCACCGCGATTCTCGGCTGCCGCCTGCTCGGACGGCACGTCCCGCGCGCCGACGGCGCCGCGATCATGCACCTGTGGCGCTACGTCGGGTGGCTCATCGGCGTCGACGACGACTGGCTGTTCGACACCGAGCGCGAGCAGAACGCGTTCAACCACCACATCGTGCTGGCCCAGGGCGAGGTCACCCCGGCAGGCCCGCAGCTCGCGGGCACCCTGGTCGAGTCGCTGCTCGTCGCGCGGACGGCCCGGGGGCGGCGGTGGCTGGAGCGGCGCTCGGACCGCCGTGTCGAGGCCGACCTGGCCCGCCGGTTCGGCCGCGAGAAGCCCGGCCCGCGCGACCTGCCCGCCTGACCTGCGCCCGCCGGGATCAGGTGAACGCGCTGATCCCGGTCACGTCGCGGCCCACGATGAGGGTCTGGATCGTCTCGGTGCCCTCGAAGGTGTGGATCGCCTCGATGTCGGCCCAGTGCCGGACGACGTGGTGCTCCAGCAGGATGCCGTTGCCACCCAGCAGGTCCCGCGCCTCCGAGAGGATCTTGCGGGCGGTCCGGGTGTTGTGCATCTTCGCCAGCCCCGCGACGGTCGGGGACAGCTTCCCCGCCTCGGCCAGGCGCGCGGACTGCACGCAGTAGAGCTGCATGCCGGTCAGGTCGGCGAGCATCGCGACGAGCCGCTGCTGCACGATCTGGAAGCTCGCCAGCGGCTTGCCGAACTGCTCGCGTTCCAGGGCGTAGCGCAGGGCGGCGTCGTAGCCGGCGGTCGCGTGGCCCAGCGCCATCCAGGCGCAGGTGCCCCGGGTGGTCGCCAGCACCGCGGCGCAGTCGGCGAACGTCCGGGCCCGCGCCAGCCGGTTCTCCTCCGGCACCCGGACGCCGTCCAGCTCGATGTCGGCCTGCCAGAGCGCCCGCAGCGACACCTTCCCCGGGATGACGGTGGCACGGTATCCCTCCGCCGGGGTCTCGACGACGAACCCGAGCACCTCCCCGGAGTCGGTGTCGCGCGCCCACACGACCACCAGGTCCGCGACGCTGCCGTTGCCGATCCAGCGCTTGGACCCGCGCAGCACCCAGTGGTCGCCGTCGCGGGTCGCGGTGGTCTCCAGCGCGACCGAGTCCGAGCCGTGCATCGGCTCGGTCAGCGCGAACGCGCCGAGGGAGTCCATGGTCGACATCGACGGCAGCCAGCGCTGCTTCTGCTCCTCCGAGCCGCACATCGCGATCGCCTTCATCGCCAGGCCCGCGTGCACCCCGAGGAACGTGCCGAGCGAGCCGTCGCCGCGGTGCAGCTCCACGTGCACGAGGCCGAGCGCGAGCGGGCTCATCCCGGCCGCCCCGTAGCCCTGGATGTCCTCGCCGACGACCCCGAGCTCCGGCAGCCGCCGGAACAGGTGCCAGGGCAGCTCGGCGCGCTCCCAGTAGTCGTTGATGTCGGGGAGGACCTCGGAGTCGACGAACGTGCGGGTGTCGGCGAAGCGCTGCCACTGCTCGTCGGTGAACTGGTCGCGCACCGAGAAGAAGTCGGTGCCCAGGGCCTCGCCCAGCTCGGTGTACGGGGTGGTCGGTGCGGTCATGATCGCGGGCCCCTCGCCGTCGACGGAGACCTGATCCTCACACCGATCCGCCGGCCCCGCCGGATCCGTGCGGTGGCGAACGGTTTCCGGCACCGGTGTGGGCGACCGCCCCGCACCGGTCAGCCGGCCCGGACCGGCCCGAACGCCTCCAGGGCCACGTCCTGCCAGCGCTCCCACTCCGCGATCTGTGCCAGGTACTGCGCTCGGACGGCCTCGAACGAGCGGCCGAAGAACACCCGCAGCGGCGGGTCCTCGGCGTCGACGACGGCGAGCAGCGCGGGGACCGTCGCCTCCGGTTCCCCGACGTCGAAGGTCCCCGCGGAGTCCCGGACGTGGTCGTAGTCAGGCTGCGGCGCGCTGTGCCGGGTGGCGTCGAGCCACCCTGTCGCGTACGGGCCGGGCTCGACGTTCGTGACGCGGATCCCGAGCTCGCGGACCTCGCCTGCGAGGGACTGCGTGAGCCCCTCCACCGCCCACTTCGACGCGTGGTACGCGCCGATCCCGGGGAACGCGCGGACGCCACCCTCGCTCGTCACGGTGACGAGATGTCCGCTGCGCTGGCGGCGGAGGACGGGCAGGGCGGCCTGCAGCACCCACAGCCCGCCGAAGAAGTTGGTCTCCATCTGCGCACGGATCTCGTCCTCGCTCAGCTCCTCGACGGCACCGAAGTGCCCGTACCCCGCGTTGTTCACGACGATGTCGAGCCGGCCGAAGTGCTCGACGGTCCGGCGGACGGCGTCGATCACCGCCGGGCGGTCGGTGACGTCGAGCGAGATCGGGAGCACGGCGTCGCCGTGGGCGGCGACGAGGCCGTCGAGCGTGCGCGCGTCCCGCGCCGTCGCTGCGACCCGGTCACCGCGCCGCAGCGCGGCCTCGGCCCACAGGCGCCCGAAGCCCCGCGACGCGCCGGTCAGGAACCACACCTTGTCGTTCGTCATGGGTCCAGCGTGCGTCGCTCCAGCACATGCGACAAGCGAGACCTGTGCACAACAGACATGAGCAGACCGCATACCATCGACTCATGGCCGAGCTGACCGTCGCCGGGTTGCGGACCGTGTTCGAGGTGGCCCGGCAGGGCTCGTTCAGCGGCGCGGCGACCGTGCTCGGGTACACGCAGTCGGCGGTGTCCCGGCAGGTCGCGGCCACGGAGGCGGCCGCGGGCTCGGAGCTGTTCGAGCGGTTGCCGCGCGGGGTGCGGCCGACGGCCGCCGGTGAGGTCGTCGTCCGGCGGGCGGGCCGGGTGCTCGCCGAGCTCGACGGGGCGCTCGAGGAGGTCGCCGGAGTGCGCGACCGCTTCGCCGGGAGTCTCGTGGCGTCGGGGTTCCCGACGGCGACGGCGGTGCTGCTGCCGAGGGCCGTCGCCAGGACGCGTGCCCGGCACCCTGGCCTGCGGGTCGCCCTGCAGGAGGCGGCGAGCCCGGTCCAGGTGCGACGGTTGCGTGCCGGACAGGTGGAGGTGGCGGTGGTCGCGGTGGGCGACGGGCTCCCCGCGCCGGACCTCGACGGCCTGCGTGCCGAGACGCTGCACGTCCCCCGTGGCTCGGGAGTCGCCGTCGGCCGGGCGCACCGGCTCGCCGACCGGGACGTGCTCGACGTGGAGGACCTGGTCGGCGAGACCTGGGTGGCCGGAGCGGGCCCGGCCGGCGAGCCGCAGTTCGGCGCGTGGCCGGGCCTGTCCGAGCCGCACATCGGCTACGAGGCGCGCCACTGGGCGACCCGGTTCGGGCTGGTAGCCGCCGGGCTGGCCGTCACCGTGGTGCCCGGCCTGGCCGCGGACTCGGTGCCGCGCGACGTGCGCTGGATCCCGGTGCGCAACCCGGTCGTGCCGGACCGTGCGCTGCTCGCGGTCACCGCCGGCGCGCCGTCGGGCGCCGCCTCGGCTCTCGTGCGGGCGATCCGGGAGGAGGCGGCGGCATTGGGTGCGCCCGCTACTCCTTGACCAGGCAGAACGGGTGCCCGATCGGGTCGAGGAACACCCGGAAGCTCGCCTGCGCGGGCTGGACGTCGTGCTTGCGCGCCCCGATCGCCAGCACCGCGGCCTCCCCGGCGTCGAGGTCGGGCACGACGAAGTCGACGTGCCCGCGCTGCGGGCGCACCTGCCCGGGCCACTCGGGCGGGGTGAACTCCCCCTCGGAGATCTGCTGGAACGCCAGCGTGGCGGCCGTCCCACCCGGGTCGAGCTCGACCCAGTCCGGGTCGGCGTCGGTGGGACCGCTCACCGGCCAGCCGGTGAGCGCCGAGTAGAACCGGGCGAGCTCCATCGGGTCCGGGCAGTCGAGTGCGAAGAGACGGAACATGGCGATCGGCGCATCGGTCATGGTCGCAGTGTGCCCGCGACCCCCGACAGTCACAGCTCGTCGATCGCCCGCTCGATCCGCCGCACCGACACCGGGTGCCGGGTCTTCATCGGGTGGGCGTAGAGCGAGATGCGCAGCTCCTCGACCATCCAGCCGATCTCCCGCAGCGCCGGCGACGGCTCGGTGCCCTCGGGCAGCGCGGCGAGCAGCCCGCGGTACTCGGCCTCGACCGGGGCGATCTCGGCGGTCCACCCGGCGTCGCGGGCGGGGTCGGCGCGCAGCTTCTCCAGCCGCAGCTCGCAGCCCTGCAGGTAGCGCTTCACGTCGCCGAGCCGGGTCGCCCCGGCGGTGGTGACGAAGCCCGGCGCGGTCAGCCTGCCCACGACCGCCGTCACGTCGGCGACGCCGTCGCGGGTGGCCGGGCCGCGCAGGTCCGCCAGCGCCGCACCCACCCGGTGCCACACCTCCAGCACGCCGCGGACGGCGTCGAGGACCTGCAGCGTCGTCGACGGCAGCCGCATCCGCAGCAGCTCCGCGAGCCGCGCGTACTGCGCCTCGTCGAACGGGTCGCCGCCGCCACGGACCATCAGGTGGTCGGCGGCGGCGGTGGCGCAGTCGTCGAGCAGGGCGTCGAGCGAGCCGTGCGGGTTGCGCGACAGGGCCAGCCGTGCCCGGTTGTCCAGGCCCCGCTGCACCTGCTTGCCCGGGTGGGTGGTGTTCAGGAGCAGGAGCCGCCGGGCGCCGCGGTGGTGGGCGGGGTCGCGCTCGGACGCCGTCGCGTACACCCGGACGTCGGCGCTAGTGCCGCGGTCGCGCAGGCCCGGGTAGCCGGTGACCGTGTGCGCGCCGCGCCGGATCGGCAGCTCGCGGGGGAGCTCGCCGATCGTCCACGACGTCAGCCCGGTCGCCTCGACGTCGCTGCCCGCGGCGGCCAGCTCCTCCCGCACCTTCGGGGCGAGGGCGCGGCGCAGCCGGTCCAGGTCGGTGTCGCGGGCCAGCTCGGCACCGGACTCGTCGAGCACCCGGAACGTCACCGTGAGGTGCTCGGGCAGCCGCTCCAGCTCCCAGTCCTCGCGCCGGATGTGCACGTCGCGCATCCGGCCGAGCTCGTCCTCCAGGACGTCCAGCAGCGGGCGTCGGCCGGTCTCGCCGCGGAGCCGGGCCAGCACCGCCTTCGCGTGGTCGGGGGCCGGGGAGAAGTTGCGGCGCAGGTTCCGCGGCAACGTCCGGATCAACGCGGTGACGAGCTCCTCGCGCAGCCCCGGCACCTGCCAGGTGAACGGCGTCGGGTCGACCTGGTTCAGCGCCGCCACCGGCACGTCGACGGTCACGCCGTCGGAGTGGTGGCCCGGCTCGAACGCGTAGGACAGCGGCAGCGTCAGCCCGCCCGCCTCGACGTGGTCGGGGTAGTGGTTGCGGTCGACCTGCTTCGCGGCCTCGGTCGCGAGCATCTCCTCGGTGTAGGTCAGCCGGTCCGGGGACCGCTTCGACTCCCGCTTCCACCAGCGGTCGAAGTGCGCCCCGGAGACGACGTCGGCGGGGACCCGCTCGTCGTAGAAGGCGAACAGGGTGTCCTCGTCGACGACGAGGTCGCGCCGCCGGGCCCGGTGCTCGAGCTCCTCGACGCTGTCGAGCAGCTCCCGGTTGGCGTGGAAGAACGGGTGCCGGGTGTCCCAGTCGCCCTCGACGAGAGCGTGGCGCAGGAACAGGTCGCGGCTCACCTCGGCGTCGATCCGGCCGTAGGCGACGGTGCGGTCGGCGACCAGCGGCAGCCCGTGCAGGGTGACCCGCTCGGTCGCGACGGCGCTCCCGCGCTTGCGTGACCAGCGCGGTTCCGAATAGGTCTTCTTGACAAGATGTTCGGCGAGCGGCTCGATCCAGTCCGGCTGCACCGGTGCGACGGTCCGCGCCCACAATCTCGTCGTCTCGACGAGTTCGGCGGCCATCACCCAGCGCGGAGGCTTGCGCGCCAGACCCGAGCCGGGCCAGATCGCGAACTTCGCGCCGCGGGCACCCAGGTAGTCCTTGGGGCCCCTGTGCTCCTTCTTGGCGGCAGTGCCCTTTTCCCTGCCCTTCCCCGTGCCCTTCTCGGCGAGCGGGTCCTGCATGCCGACCTGCGACAGCAGACCGGCGAGGACGGACTGGTGGATCCGGTCGGCGTGCCGCGGCCACTCGGGGTCGTGGTCGTTGACCTCCATGCCGGAGCTGCGGGCGGCCTGCCGGAGCTGGCCGTACAGGTCCCACCACTCGCGCACGCGCAGGTAGTGCAGGAAGTCCTCGCGCAGCTCGCGCCGGAACCGGCTGCCCGACAGCTCGTCGCGGCGCTGCTGCAGGTGGTCCCACAGCCGCAGGAACGCGAGGAAGTCCGAGCCGTCCTCGGCGAAGCGGCGGTGCCGCTCGTCGGCGGCCTGGCGCTGCTCGGTCGGCCGCTCGCGCGGGTCCTGCACGCTCAGCGCGGCCGCGATCACCAGGACCTCGCGCAGGCAGCCGTTGCGGTGCGCCTCGACGAGCATCCGGCCCAGCCGGGGGTCCACCGGCAGCCGCGCCAGCGACTGCCCGACGGCGGTCAGCGAGCGCCGGTCCGGACGCAGCGCGCCGAGCTCGTGCAACAGGTCCAGACCGTCGGCGACGGCGCGCCGGTCCGGCGGCTCGACGAACGGGAACTCCGAGATCTCGCCCAGGTCCAGGGCGATCATCTGCAGCACGACCGACGCCAGGTTGGTCCGCAGGATCTCCGGGTCGGTGAACTCGGGGCGGGCGTCGAAGTCGTCCTCGGCGTACAGCCGGATCGCGATGCCGTCCGAGGTGCGGCCGCAGCGACCGGAGCGTTGGTTCGCCGAGGCCTGGGAGATCTTCTCGATCGGCAGCCGCTGCACCTTGAGGCGGCGCGAGTAGCGCGAGATGCGCGCGGTCCCGGTGTCGACGACGTAGCGGACGCCGGGGACGGTCAGCGAGGTCTCGGCGACGTTGGTGGCCAGCACGACCCGGTTGCCGGCGTGCGGCGCCCACACGCGCTGCTGCTCGGCCGTCGACAGGCGGGCGTAGAGCGGCAGGATCTCGGTGTTCCGCAGGTTGCGCCGCTCCAGTGCCTCGGTGGCCTCCCGGATCTCGCGCTCACCGGGCAGGAACACCAGCACGTCGCCGGGGCCCTCGCGCTGCAGCTCGACGACGGCGTCGCCGATCGCGTCGTCCAGCTGCCGGTCGGGGTCGGCGTCCGGGTCGTCGGGGTCGACGACGGGCCGGTACCGCACCTCCACCGGGAACGTGCGCCCGGAGACCTCGACGATCGGCGCGGGCGTCGGCTCGCCGCTCTCCGAGGCCGCGCCGAAGTGCCGGGCGAAGCGCTCCGGGTCGATCGTCGCGGAGGTGATGACGACCTTGAGGTCGGGACGGCGGGGGAGCAGCCGGGTCAGGTACCCGAGGATGAAGTCGATGTTGAGGCTGCGCTCGTGCGCCTCGTCGATGATCAGCGTGTCGTAGGCCAGCAGGTCCTTGTCCCCGGCCAGCTCGGCCAGCAGGATGCCGTCGGTCATCAGCTTGACCATGGTCGAGTCGCCGACGGCGTCGGTGAACCGGACCTTCCAGCCGACCGCCCCGCCGAGCTCGACGCCCAGCTCCTCGGCGATCCGGGTGGCGACGGTGCGCGCGGCGAGCCGCCGCGGCTGGGTGTGCCCGATCATCCCGTGCACACCGCGGCCCAGCTCGAGGCAGATCTTCGGCAGCTGCGTCGTCTTCCCGGAGCCGGTCTCCCCGGCGACGATCACGACCTGGTTGTCGCGGATCGCGTCGGCGATCTCCTCGCGGCGCGCGGAGACCGGCAGCGTCGCGGGGTAGGAGATCCGCGGCAGCGCGGCGCGCCGGCGTGCGACGCGGTGCTCGGCCTTCGCGACGGCGTCGGCGACCCGCTGCTGGGCGCGCCCGTCGCGGGCCCGGTCCAGCCGGCCGCGCAGGCGCTCGGCCTCGGCCGGGCCGAGGGAGTCGAGGCGCTCGCGCAGGGCGGTGAGCTCGGCGTCGTCGAGCGGAGGGAGCGGCGGCTCGGCGTCGCTGCCCCCGCCGGTGCGGCGGCGCGGCCGGCCGGCGTCGGTCTCTGCGGCCGGGGTGGGGCCCGAGGGGTCCGGGCCGTCGCGGTCGGGGCCGCGACGGCCGGGCTGGTCGGGGCCGGGCGCCGTGACGGCAGCGCGCCGACCCCGAGGCCCGCGGCGGCGCTGCGTCGATGCACGGCGGCGCTGCTGATCGCGGGCCGGGACGCCGCGCGCGGCGCCCTCCGTCCCGGGGGCGGCCTGCGCTGCGGCGAGGTCCGATGAGGTGGTCTCGTGTGGAGGTGTGTCCTGCGGGGTGCCGGAGTTCCCGCCGCGCGGCTGGTGCTCGCCCCGGGCGCCGGGTCGGCGGCGGGGTCGGCGCGGTCGGTCGTGCGACGACGGCTGTGCGGAGGTCGGAGACGGGACGGGTTCGCTGGACATCGTTCGTTCAGTCTGCCTGCTCGCCCGGGACCGGGCGTGCGCCGACCATGGTGACCGGCCTCGCAGGCGTCGTCGAATGGATTTCGAGAAGGGGAGGTATGGGGTCCGAACCGGACGCCGGTCGCCTCGCGGCGAGTGGCGCATCGTGGCTCCAGCCGAACGGAACTCCACGGCGGCGGTTATCTGTTGCGGCCCGGGGACTCGGTTCGCCCGGCTCGGACAATCGTTGCAACGGGCGGGGGTCGCGGTTCATTCCCGCCCCGGGCGAGGAATCCCGGACGACTCCCCGTCCCCGTCGGGCTCCGCCGCGGCGAGCCGGGCCAGCAGGTCGCGCAGCCGGGTCCGGTCGGCCCCGTCAATCGGGGCGAGGAACTCGGCGGCCAGTGAGCCTTTTTCAACCTGACCAGCGAGCTTCTGCGTCAGGAGATCGCGAAGGTTGCAGCGCAACTGCTCTGACCACAGCTGCACAGGTCACCGGCTCGCCAGCTCGGCGTCTGCACCCACACAACCAGGCCCCTGAGCTGCCGGAACGGCAGGTTGAAAAAGGCTCAGTGCGCGGGCCTCGGTCGCGGCCCCGGCGGCCAGGCGTTCGCCCTCGTCGGTGAGGTGGACCAGCCGACGTCGCTGGTCGGTCTCGGACCGGGGGCGGGTCAGCCAGCCGTTGCGCTCCATCCGGCGCAGCAGCTCGGTGGTGGTGCCCTTGTCGGTCGCCGCGAGCGACCCGAGCGTGACCTGGTCGATCCCGGGCCGGCGGCGCAGCGCGTCGAGCATCGCGTACTGCGGCTTGGTCAGCTGCGGGACGCGTTGCTGCCAGGCCGCGGTGTGGGACTGCAGGACCCGGCGGAGCAGGTGGACGACCGCCTCGTCGGCAGCCGGGATGCGCTCGATCATGCGACGAGTATAGTTAGTACTCAAATAGTTAGTGTACGAACTATTTGGCGGATGGCCAGGTGCGACTCGTCGTGGGGATCACCGGCGCGAACGGCGCGATCCTCGGGATCCGTCTGCTGGAGGCGCTGCGCGAGGCCGAGGTCGACACGCATCTCGTGCTCTCCCGGTGGGCGCGGGCGACGATCGTCGAGGAGACCGGCTGGACGGTGCCCGAGGTCGAGGCGCTGGCCGGGACCGCGCATCCGTTCGGGGACCAGGCGGCGTCGATCTCGTCCGGCTCGTTCCGGACCGACGGGATGGTCGTCGTCCCCTGTTCGATGAAGACGCTCGCGCAGATCCGGCACGGGATCGCCGACGGGCTCGTCGCCCGCGCCGCCGACGTCCCGTGGGGCTGCGAGATCCTGCTGGAAGGCGTCGTCCTCGGGCGCGAGCGGCACTTCGAGGGCCCGTTCGGCGAGTTCACCGGGCACTGCTCCGGTGGCCGGCGCATGCCGCAGATCCGCATCGACCGGGTGTCCCACCGGACCACGCCCTACTTCGAGCACCTCTACATCGGCATGCCGTGGACCGAGTGCGACTACCTCATCGGGCCCAACACCTGCGTCCCGGTGCTCAAGCAGCTGCAGGCCGAGTTCCCCGAGGTGCGCGCGGTCAACGCGATGTACACCCACGGGCTGCTCGCGATCGTCTCGGTCCGCAACCGCTACGGGGGCTTCGCCAAGGCCGTCGGGATGCGGACCATGACCACCCCGCACGGCCTCGGCTACTGCAAGGTCGTGATCTGAGTCGACGACACCGTGGACCCGTTCGACCTGCCCCAGGTCATGTGGGCGCTGTCGACCAAGATGCACCCCGCGCACGACCTGGTGACCCTGCCCGACATGCCGGTGCTGCCGCTGGACCCGGGATCCGACCCGGCGGCATCACCCACAAGCTGATCATCGACGCCACCACGCCGACCGCCCCGGACGACCGCGGGCACTACTCCCAGCGCGTCGTGCCGCCCGACGACACCGCGGCCTGGGTCGAGCGTCTGGGCCGGCTCGTCGCCGGCGACCGGAAGGAGAACCGCTGATGACCTGCCCTCGCTGCTCTACCGACGGCGCCGCCGTGCTCGCGACCTCCCCGGTCCCCGGGGTGTGGACCGTGCACCGCCGCGGGCTGTGCGGCTTCGTCCGGCGCGACACCGAGCCGCCTGCGGTCCGCGCTGCCGCGCACTATCCGGACCGGTTCCGGGTCACCGCCGACGACGTGGCCGTCGCGGTCGACGTGCCGACCGTGCCGGCGCGCCGGACGTGACCCCGACCCTGATGTGGGAGGCCCGCGCCGCGGACGGCCGCCGTGACGAGCTCCTCGACCACGTGCGCGAGCGGGCCGCCGTCGCGCTGGCCGGTGCCGAGCGCCACGAGCTGTTCGTCGCCGACGGCGGGCGGGTCGTCGTGATCGCGGTCGGGGTGCCGGCCGGGACGACGCTGCCCGAGCCGCCCGGCGAGCTGCTGGCCCGGCCGCCGCACTCCCGGGGCTCCGATCGGGTCGACCCCTGACCGATCGTCAGCCGGCCGCGAGCGCCGCGAGCACCCCGTCCGTCCACGGCGTCCACGCCTCGATCGCCCACGGCCCGAAGTCGCGGTCGGTCAGGACGACGGCCGCGGCGCCCGCGTCCGGGTCGACCCACAGGAACGTGCCGGACTGCCCGAAGTGCCCGAACGTCCGCGGCGACGAGTGCTCCCCGGTCCAGTGCGGGGACTTGCCGTCGCGGATCTCCAGGCCCAGGCCCCAGTCGTTCGGTCGCTGGCGGCCGTAGCCCGGCAGCAGCCCGTCGAGACCGGGGTAGGCGACCGTGGTCGCCTCGGCGACGGTCCGCGGGTCCAGCAGCCGCGGGGCCTGCAGCTCGGCGGCGAAGCGGGTCAGGTCCTCGACGGTCGAGACGGCGCCGGAGCCGGCGGCCCCCTCCAGCCGGGTGTGCCCCATCCCGAGCGGGGTGCAGACGGCCTCGTGCAGGTACTCGGCGAACCCGATGCCGGTCGCGGCCGCGATGGCGTCGCCGAGCACGGCGAAACCGGTGTTGGAGTAGATCCGCTTCTCCCCGGGCGCGGCCTTGACCTCGTCGGTGTCGAACGCCAGGCCCGAGGTGTGCGCGATCAGGTGCCGCACCGTCGCGCCCTCCGGACCGGCCGCGTCGTCCCAGTCGACGGCGCCCTCCTCGACCGCGACGAGCGCCGCGTAGGCCGAGAGCAGCTTGGTCACCGACGCCAGCGCGAACTCGCGGTCGACGTCGCCCGCGGTGGCGAGCACCGTGCCGTCCGCGGCGACGACGGCGGCGCCCACGTGGTCGACCGGCCAGTCCAGGACCCGGCGCACCGCCGGGGCGAGCTCGGTCACGACTCGAGGTGCGGTCGGGTACGCATGACGTCCATCCTGGCAAACGGGCGGCCGTCCGGTCGCCCCGAGACCGGCCCGGGAGGACGTCGTGCCCCTGCACCACGAGGTGACCGGGTCGGGGCCGCCGCTGCTGCTGATCCAGGGCGGCGCGTCCAAGGCGGGTGCGGCGCGGATGCTCGTCGACGAGCTGGCCGTGACCCACCGGGTGCTCACCTACGACCGTCGCGGGATCGGGCGCAGCCCGGCCGACGACGGCCCGGTCCCGCTGACCGCGCACGCCGACGACGCGGCCGGGCTGCTGGCGGGCACCGGGCCCGCGGCCGTCGTGGGGGTGAGCATCGGCGCGGTGATCGGGCTGCTGCTCGCCGTCCGGCACCCGGGCCTGGTCACGACGCTCGTCGCGCACGAGCCACCGCTGCCCGGCCTGGTCCGCGACGCGGCCGTCGAGGCCGCCCTGGACCGGGTCGAGGACCTCGTCGCCCGCGACGACATCGGGGCCGCGATCCGGACGATGGCGGAGCTGACCTCCGGCGACGACCCGGTCGAGTCCGGGTACCGGCCCGAGCCGCCGTCGGGGGACCCGCAGCCCGCACTGCGCCGCTTCCTGCGCCACGACGTCCCGGCCGTGCGGGCCGCCCGGATCGACCCGGCCGACGTGACCGTCAGCGGGGTGCGGGTGGTCCCCACCGGCGGCTACGAGTCGCGCGGGCGTTGGGAGCACCGGTGCGCCGAGGCCCTGGCCGCCGGGATCGGGCGGGGCCTGGTCGAGCTGCCCGGGGGGCACAACGGCCCGGTGACCCACCCGGTCGCGGCCGCCGCCGCGCTGCGCGGGCTGGTCGGTGGCACGTGAGCGGGACGCCCCGGGCCGGCACCGTGCTGGTCGGGACATCGGGGTGGCGCTACCCGCCGTGGCGCGGCACGTTCTACCCGCCGGGACTGGTGCAGCGCCGGGAGCTGGAGTACCTGTCCCGGCAGGTCACCTCGATCGAGATCAACGGGTCGTTCTACTCGCTGCAACGCCCGGAGAACTACCGCGCGTGGGCCGAGCAGGTCCCGGCCGGGTTCGTGTTCGCGGTGAAGGGCCCGCGCTTCGTGACGCACCTGAAGCAGCTGCGCGACGTCGCGGTGCCGGTCGTGAACTTCCTCGCCTCCGGGTTGCTCGGACTGGGGCCCGCACTGGGCCCGGTGTTGTGGCAGCTGCCGCCCCGGATGCGCTTCGACGCCGACCGGGTGGCCCGCTTCCTGGAGCTGCTGCCGTCGACCACCACGGCCGCCGCCCGGGCCGCGACCGGACACGACGAGCGGCTCGACGGCCGGGCGCTCGTCGAGACCGACGCCGACCGCCCGCTGCGGCACGCGGTCGAGCCGCGGCACCCGTCGTTCCGGGACCCGGCGTTCACCGCGTTGCTGCGCGAGCACGGCGTCGCCCTGGTGCAGTCGGACTCGGCGGGCACCTGGCCGGTGTTCGACGAGGTCACCGCCGATCTCGTCTACCTGCGGCTGCACGGCCAGGGCGAGCTCTACGCCGGTGGCTACACCGCCGCGGCGCTCGACGGCTGGGCCGCCCGCATCCGGGCCTGGCGCGACGCCGGGCACGACGTCGTCTGCTACTTCGACAACGACGCGAAGGTCCACGCACCGACCGACGCCCGGGCCCTGCTCGACCGGCTCGGCTGACCTGTTCGGTCCTGTACCCGCACGGCCGAACGGCCCTGTCCTCAGATTTGTTGATAGGAGCGGACCACCTGATACGCGGGCCCCCGTCGCCGCGACAGCCGTGACGTGACCACTCCGCAGAACCGCCACGGTGCCCCGGACCTCTCCGGCCCGCCGCAGCAGCAATCCGGCCCGCACCGTGTCCCGCAGCAGTACCCGGGCCCCCAGGGCCCCGGCCACCACCGGCAGCAGTACGCGCAGGACCCGCGCGGCGCCGCGCCGCAGGGCCGGGCGCCGCACCACCAGCCCCGGCCGCAGCACTCCGGCGGGTACCCGAACCCCTACTACGACGGCAACCTCGACGTCCCCTTCGGCGGGCCGCCCTTCGGCCGCACCAACCCGGGCGGGATGCCGCAGCAGCAGGCGCCCGCCGGCGCCCGGCCCTGGGAGAGCGCGGCCCAGCGCGCCGCCGTCCCGCAGCAGCGCACCGCGGCCCCGGCCGTCGCCGCCCCGGCCGTCGCGCCGCGCAACGGCTTCGGCGTCACCGCGCTGGTGCTCGGGATCCTCGGCCTGCTGTTCTCCTTCATCCCGTTCATCGGGGTGATCGCCTGGCCGCTGGTGCTGCTGGGTCTGCTGTTCGGCGTGCTCGGTGTCGTCCGGGCGAGCCGGGGCCGGGCGGACAACCGTGGGGTCGCGATCGCGGGCACGGTGCTCTCGGCGATCGGGCTGGTCATCTGTGTCCTCTACGCCTCGGTGTTCGCCGCCGCGGTGTCCGGCCTGCCGACGACCGTGCCGACCGCGGCCGCGGCCGCGGCCGTGTCCGCACCGGAGTCCGATGCCGCCGCGTCGACGCCCGCGACCACCGGTGGTGACGTGATCACCTACGAGGTCAGCGGTTCCGGCACCGCCGGGAACATCACCTACGTCAAGGACGACACGATGGGCATGGAGCAGGTCAACGGGACCTCGCTGCCCTGGACCAAGGACGTCACCTTCGACGCGGGTGTCCTCACCTTCCAGCCGCTGTCGTTGACGGCCCAGTCCGGGTCCGGCGGGAGCGGCGAGATCTCCTGCCGCATCCTGCGCAATGGCGAGGAGATCACCTCCTCGACCAGCTCAGGTCCCTACGCGGTCGTGAGCTGCAACGGCAGCTGACCCCCACACGTACGCCGGGACGCTCCCCAGCGACGTGCTCCCGCAGTCGCTGGAGTGGTCACACACGACGAGCGTCCCGACGGACGACGAGGCCCTCCCCGGGGACGCCCGGGGAGGGCCTCCTCCCGTCCGGGCTCGGGCCGCCGTCCCTTCCGCCAGGCCCGGCACGCCGGGGCCGGCGGCAGTGCTGTCGGCGGCGGTGCCGTCAGCGGCTCGCGGCCCGCCGGTACTGCCGGCTCGCCAGCGGCGCGAACACCGCGACGATCGCGACCGACCAGATCAGCACGTAGAGCACCGGGTGCTGCAGCGGCCAGGGGTCCGAGACGGACGCGGACGCCGGGATCGCGCCGTCGTTGCCGAACAGGGACCGTGCGGCCGCGGTCACCGCGGAGACCGGGTTCCACTCGGCGAACACCCGCAGCGGGCCGGGCAGCGAGTTCAGCGGCACGAAGGTGTTCGCGAGGAACGTCAGCGGGAAGATCACGACGAACGACGCGTTGTTCACCACCTCCGGGCTCGGCACGAGCAGCCCGACGAACGCCATCACCCAGGAGAAGGCGTAGGCGAACACGATCAGCACGGCGAACCCGGCGAGCGCCTCCCCGACCGAGGTGTGGATCCGCCACCCGACCAGCAGCCCGGTCAGCGACATCACCACCAGCACGATCAGGTTGTTCACCACGTCGGAGAGGGTCCGGCCGGTCAGCACCGCCGACGACGACATCGGCAGCGACCTGAACCGCTCGATGATGCCCTTCTTGACGTCCTCGGCGAGCCCGGCGCCGGTGTTCGTGGCCCCGAAGATGACGGTCTGGGCGAAGATCCCGGCCATCAGGAACTCCCGGTACCCGGCCCCGCCGCCGGTCGGGTCGATCGCGCCGCCGAAGACGTAGGCGAACAGCAGCACGAACATGATCGGGGACAGGGTCGTGAAGACCAGCAGGTCCGGGACCCGCTTGATCTTGATCAGGTTTCGCTTCGCGACGACGGAGGCGTCGGCGAGCATGGTGGCGGCGGCGTTCACGGGGTCGGCTCCTCGGCCTGGTCCGCCTCGTCGGCGGGGCGCCCGGTCAGGGTGAGGAAGACGTCGTCGAGCGTCGGGCGGCGCAGCCCCGCGTCGTCGACCTTGGTGCCGGAGTCGGCGAGCCGGTCCAGCGCTGCGCGCAGCACGTCGACCCCGCCGCTGACCGGCATGGTCAGCGAACGGCGGTGCCGGTCGAGCACCGCCTCGCCGACGCCGAGCGGAGCCAGGTGCGCGGCGGTCGCGTCGAGGTCCGCGGCCGCGCTGACGGTCACCTCGAGCCGCTCCCCGCCGACGTGGGACTTCAGCTGGTCCGCGGTGCCGCGGGCGATGACCCGGCCGTGGTCGATGACCACGATCTCGTCGGCCAGCGCATCGGCCTCCTCCAGGTACTGGGTGGTGAGCAGCAGCGTCGTCCCGCGTGCGACGAGCCCGCGGATCACGTCCCACAGGTCGTTGCGGCTGCGCGGGTCCAGCCCGGTGGTCGGCTCGTCGAGCAGCAGCACCGGCGGGTCGGCGACGAGCGCCCCGGCCAGGTCCAGCCGGCGGCGCATCCCGCCGGAGTAGGTGCGGGCAGGCCGGTCCGCGGCGTCGGTCAGGCCGAAGTCCGCCAGCAGCTCACGGGCACGGTCCCGGGCCCGGCGGCGCCCCAGGTGGTAGAGCCGCCCGACCATCTCCAGGTTCTCGAAACCGGTCAGGTACTCGTCGACCGCGGCGTACTGCCCGGACAGGCCGATCCGGCTGCGCACCGCGGCGGGGTCGGCCAGAACGTCGACGCCGGCGACGGTGGCCGTGCCCGCGTCCGGTGTCAGCAGTGTGGTCAGCACCCGGACGACCGTGGTCTTCCCGGCGCCGTTCGGGCCCAGCAGGCCGAGCACGGTCCCCTCCGGTACCGACAGGTCCACCCCGTCGAGTGCCCGCAACGACCCATAGGTCTTGACCAGTCCCGTGGCGCGGATCGCGTCCGGCATCGTGAAGTCCCCTCGAACGACGTGAGTGGACGCCACTGTGCACCACGACCCCGACAGATTCGGCCCTGTTTCCGCTCAGCGCCCCGCGTGCGCGACCAGCATCCGGCGCCCGACCAGCATCAACGCCGCCGACACCAGCATCACGACGGCGTTGACCGTCCACGCGGTCGGGAAGCCGGCGTGGGTGGC